>NZ_CP082326.1:3129700-3859400 GCF_019884785.1 Crassaminicella profunda | reverse complement strand
TCTTTGGAGATTTCATCTACAATGGCATTAAGTGTTTCCCGAGCACCTGATGCAATACCGCAGGTGGCCATGCCTACTAATACTTCTACTTGGTCTCCTGAAACTTCTCCGTGTTCTCTTAAATTTACTTTTTTCATAGATTTTTCTCTGATTTTTTTTAATTCTTCTATAGATTTAATTTGCACTACTGACCCTCCTATCACGATACGTATTAATGATTTCATCTAAATCTTCTTCTTTTACGCGACCGTATACTTTTTCATCAACCATAACAACAGGGGCAAGTCCACAAGCACCTATACAGCGAACTTCTCTTAAGGTAAAAAGTCCATCTTTTGTTGTTTCGCCTGAATTGATATGGAGGCTTTCTTTTAGTTTTCCGATAATTTTATCTGCGCCTTTTACAAAACAAGCTGTGCCCATACAGACACTGATGGTGTGTTTTCCTTGTGGTTTTGTTGTGAAGTAGGAGTAAAAGCTTACGACTCCAAAAACTTCGGCGCCAGGGATTCCTAGTTTCCTTGCAACAAAAAGTTGTACATCTCTTGGGAGATACCCAAATATGTCTTGTGCTTTGTGAAGAATTTCAATTAAAGCACCTTTTGTTGATGTAAGACTGTCAATGTATTTTTCTAATTCATCAAATTTTTCTTTTGGCAAATTATTTGACAACCTATTCACCTTCCTTTCACAAGCTTTTTAAATAATTCATTGTTTAATTTTCCCTAATAGAGTGGTGTTAATGCATTTTTAATCAGATAAATTCAGTTTGTGAAAAGTAAGCTTTTAGGTGGTTGACTAGAGAAGGATATGTTGGTTACAATATAGCTAAGACTATTCTGAAAAAAAGAGGCTTGTAGGATATGGGGTATATGAACGAAAAAAAAAGAATTAAAGAGATTATTTCTGTTTTTGTAAAGCATGGCATAAAAAAGGGGATCATGAATCCAGAAAATGCAAGAGCTGCCCTTGAAGAATTAGGGCCTACCTTTGTGAAAATAGGACAAATACTTTCTACTCGACCGGATATTTTACCTGATGAATATATTGCTGAGTTTGAAAAATTACAGGACGGTGTAAAACCAGAAAAATATGAAGACATCAAAAATATTGTTGAAAAGGAATTAGGGGATTCCATAGAAAATATATTTTCTGATTTTAAAAAATATCCTATTGCATCGGCTTCTATGGCACAAGTTCACTTGGCTTGTACAAAAAATGGAGAAGAAGTGGTAGTGAAAATTCAGCGGCCCTATGTAAAAGAAACCATGCTAAGTGATATTGACTTGTTAAAAAGACTTACTAGAATTGGAAAACTTGTTCCTCAAAAGAGTGTAGTAGATTTTAAAGAAGTAGTAGATGAAATAGGAAAAACCATGGAAAAAGAATTAGATTTCTTAAATGAAGCAAAAAATATTGAAACGTTTTATCAAAATAATAAAAAAATACAGTATGTAGTTTGTCCTAAAGTGTATAAGGAATATACTACTTCTAATTTATTAACGATGGAATATATAAAAGGAATAAAAATAAATAATATTGATGCTCTAAAGAATGAAGGGTATCCCCTTAAGGATATAGCCAAAAAGCTTATGAGTAATTATGTAAAACAAATATTTAAAGATGGCTTTTTTCATGCAGATCCCCATCCAGGGAATCTACTCATTCATGATAAAAAGATTGCTTATATTGATTTTGGTATGATGGGTGTTTTAGATAAAAGTACGAGAAATAAATTGAATGACCTCTTATATGCGGCAGCAACAAGGGATATAGAGGCTTTAACGCAAGCAGTTTTAAGAATGGGGATAAAAAAAGGAAAAGTGAATATAAGAAATCTCTATTCTGATATTGAAGAAGTTTATAATAAATATGTTAGGGAAAGTCTTCAAAATATAGATTTGCCCCAGTTTGTAGATGAAATGTTTCAAGTGAGTAAGAAAAATAATCTTGCCATGCCAAATAATATGACTTTGTTTTTAAAAGGAATTATGACAATAGAAGGGGTTGTGGCAAAACTTGATCCAGATATGAGTATGATGGAGGTAGCTGTACCCTATATTAGAGAACATATCCTATTAAAGAAAAATTATAAACAGGATATTATTGATCAAATAGAGAATATCTATCAACTATCAAAATATGGTTTAAAAATTCCTATTAAAACTTTGGAGTTGATGAACAGTGCTTTAGCAGGAAAGCTAAAGGTCCAAATAGAGCATAAAAATTTAGAAGAGAGTATCCATCAGTTAAATAAAATGACCAATAGGATTGTTTTTTCCTTGATTATTTCTTCTATCGTTGTGGGTTCATCTTTGGTGATTAATGCAAATGTAGGTCCTAAAATTTATGGCATGTCTTTTTTTGGCCTTGTTGGATATTTGAGTGCGGCAGTTATGGGGCTATGGCTTTTGATTTTGATCCTTAGGAATGAGAAAATGTGATGATTTCCAATATATACAAGATTTATGCGCTTGTAATTTTAGTGTGTATATGATATATTATTATATGTGCCGTGAAAAACAATATTTTTTATATTTGTTCTTAATTTAAAAAATGTATTATAAATGTATGTTCATGGTAACCTTTAATAAATATAATGAACTTATATTTTATCGCTACGGAGAGATGACCGAGTGGCTAAGGGGCACGCCTGGAAAGCGTGTAAGGCTGAAAGGCCCCGCGGGTTCGAGTCCCGCTCTCTCCGCCATTAAAAAAGTTTATAAAGTTTGCTGTGCTAGATGGGGAGGTAGCGGTGCCCTGTAACCTGCAATCCGCTGTAGCAGGATTGAATGCCTATTGACGGTTTGTTGTTGTAAAGTCTGCCCTGTATAAGTGGCGATGATGATTGGGTCCTACGCAATGAGAATCTGTGAACTCCGCCAGATCTGGAAGGAAGCAACGGTAAGCAGACACTCTCGTGTGCCGTGGGGGCGCCTAAACTGAGTTAACTGTACAGGTTACGTTTGTAACAGCCTATCAACAATAGGTGCACAGCTTTACATATAGAGGCTTACATGTAGACTTTTCTACATGTTTTTTTTATAGGGTTTACAAATTAAAATACACATAAGAGGAAAGTAGGTGGATAGCGTGTCGTATGTTGCATTATATAGAAAGTGGAGACCGAAAGTATTTGAGGATGTTGTAGGGCAAGGTCATATTACTCAAACTTTGAAAAATCAAATAAAAAACCAAAATATTGCTCATGCTTATTTGTTTTGCGGAACAAGAGGAACAGGAAAAACATCTACAGCCAAAATATTTGCTCGTGCTGTAAATTGTTTAAATCCAAAAAATTTCGACCCTTGTAATGAGTGTGAAATCTGTACTGGTATACAGCATGAAAGTATTATGGATGTTGTAGAGATTGATGCGGCGTCTAATAATGGTGTAGATGATATTAGAGAACTTCGAGAGAATGTGAAATATCCACCTACAAAGGGACAATACAAAGTCTATATTATTGATGAGGTGCATATGTTGTCTACAGGAGCTTTTAATGCACTTCTTAAAACGTTAGAAGAACCCCCTCATTATGTTATATTTATATTGGCTACTACAGAACCTCATAAGATTCCTGCTACTATTCTTTCAAGGTGTCAGAGATTTGATTTTAAGAGAGTAAAGGAACCTGATATTGTAAAGAGAATGAATTATATTTGTAGTGAGATGAATATAGAGGTAGAAGAAGGCGTATTTAGATTAATCGCTAGAAACTCAGATGGAGCTATGCGTGATGCTTTGAGTATATTAGATCAATGTATATCCTTTGGACTGGGAAAAATCACTTATGATGATGTCATCAACATACTTGGAACTGTTAGTGATGATTTTATATTTCGGCTAGTTGATTACATACAATCTCAAGATGCAAAGGATTCTATGGAATTAATACAGGAACTGGTTTCTTCTGGAAAAGATATTCAGCAATTTATAAAGGATTTAATTGAGCATTATAGAAATCTAATGATGACAAAGGTATCGAAGGATTTAGAAGGGATTATCAATCTTTCTAAGGAAAATATTGAAAGACTTGTGGAACAAGGAAAGAAGTTAGAGACAAATAGCATCATTCGAGCTATTAGAGAATTATCTCAAACAGCAGTAGATGCAAAATATGCTACTCAGCCTAGAATTCTTTTAGAAGTTGCTGTTATAAAGCTTACTCAGCCTATGCTAGATAATTCCATAGAAGCTTTGATAGAAAGAATTGAAGCTTTAGAGGAAATCATTCAATCAGGAGAAATAAAGGTAGAAAAAGTTATCCATGAAGAAAGCAGTGAAGAAAAAGATATAGAAAATAAAGAAGTAGCAGAGGAATCTACAAAGGTAGAACCGTTAAAGCCTATTAATTTTGATGCATTGAAAAAGGGATGGGACAAGATTTTAAAAGTTATTAAAAAAAGAAAAATTTCTATATATGCTGTTTTGATGGAAGGCCAACTTGTAAAGGTAGAAAACAATGCCCTTGTAGTGGCATTTAAAAACGGTTTTGGTTTTCATAAGGAGGCTTCAGGAAAGAGTCCTTATAAAGAATTTATTGAAAGTATTATTAAAGAAATCCTTGGACAAAAGGTTCAGTTAAAATGTGTCATGGAGGATGAAATAGAGGATCTTCCTAAAGGAGATGAAGGTTCTTTAGAGCAAGATCAAGAAATAGAAAAAATCATAGAAATGTTTGGAGAAGATTTGGTTGAGATTGTAGAATAAAGATTATTTAGTATTTTGTAATGAAATAGATAGGCTGTGGGAAATATAGAAGTATGTATGGGAAGGGAAGTTTAAAAGGCAGGATCTATATGATATAATATATTGGAAAATTATTAGAATGAAAATAATATAATGAAATAAATGAGGAGGAGATAAAATGGCAAAAGGTAGAGGGAAAATGCCAATGATGCCTGGCAATATGAACAATATGTTAAAGCAAGTACAAAAGATGCAAAAGCAAATGGAAAAAACACAAGCAGAATTAGAAGAAAAAGAAGTTGAAGCAAGTGCTGGTGGTGGAGCAGTATCTGTAAAGGTAAATGGAAAAAGAGAAATATTAGATGTAACTATTCAACCAGAAGTAGTAGACCCAGATGATATTGAAATGTTACAAGATTTAATTCTTGCTGCTACAAATGAGGCATTAAGAAAAGCAGAAGAAATGACAAATAAAGAAATGGGAAAAATTACAGGAGGCATGAATGTTCCTGGATTATTTTAGATAAAATGCCGAGCTTTTATGCTCGGCTCTTTTGTATATAGGCAAAAGATGAAAGTTTTCAAGCTTATATCAAAATATTGAAGATAAATGTGTTGAAGTATAAAATGAATAGATTTAGCTATATAAAAGTGAGGTGACAAATATGAACTATTATGCAGCGCCCATTGCAATATTAATAGAAGAGTTTGCAAAGCTTCCTGGGATAGGAAGAAAATCAGCTCAAAGACTAGCCTTTCATGTTTTGAATATGAGAGAAGCTGATGCGGTGAATTTATCAGAAGCTATTTTAAATGCTAAAAGAAATACTAAATATTGTTCAGAATGTGGCAATATAACAGATATAGATCCCTGTAGTATATGCAGAAATGAACAAAGGGATAAAAATATGATTTGTGTAGTAGAGGATCCTAAAGATGTGATTGCTATGGAAAAAACAAAGGAATTTAAAGGGGTGTATCATGTTTTACATGGAGCTATCTCTCCTATGGAAGGAATTGGGCCAGAAGAGATTCGTATTAAAGAACTTCTTATAAGACTTCAAAAGCATGATGTGGAAGAAGTGATTTTAGCTACAAATCCTACTATAGAAGGAGAAGCAACAGCTATGTATATTTCAAAGCTTGTAAAACCTTCTGGGATTAAAGTAACAAGAATTGCCCATGGTATCCCTGTAGGGGGAGATTTAGAATACGCAGATGAAGTGACCTTGTCTAAAGCGTTAGAGGGAAGAAGAGAAATATAATATATTCTCCCTTTTGCTTTGTGTATATTCTATCCAAAATATGGATAAAATACATACAAAGTAGTTATAGGGGGTAATGTGATGCGTAGAGGGATGAATCGTTCAACAAAAATAAACAAAAGTGAAAATGGTTTTTTGGGTGCAGTTGGAAATTTATATGCACAGGTTATTACTGGACAAGCTGTACAAACGGAAGAAGATAAGATGATTGATACGATAAAGAGTGCACATGAAGAATGGAGAAATGCTGAAAAGTATTTTCAAGATGCAACAGACCCAGACTTGATTGATTATGCTATCTATAGAGTAGAAGCAGCCAAAACAAGATACACATATCTTTTAAAGGTAGCAAGAGAGATGGGCATAAAATCTAATATTCAGTAATAAGGTATAGATAGGGATTCTTTTCATGAGGATACCTGTCTTTTTTTAGAATTGTCATATTTTCAAGACAAACTTTATATAATGGAATATAAGAAGATGAATAAGAGCTGAAATGGATGGTGTAGAACAGTAAAGATAGGAGGATTTATGTGGGAATGGGGATGGAGTTAAACATTATTTTGGCTTATGCCTTTGGTCTGATTCTATTATATATACTAGGATATATATTGCTGATCCCAATAAAATGGATTATAAAATTCGTTTATAATGGGATTATAGGTGGAATTATATTGTTACTATTAAATGTAGCAGGGGGATTCTTTGGAATACATATTGCTATCAATCCTATTACAGCTATAGTGGCTGGATTTTTAGGGGTACCAGGGGTTGTTTTGATATTATTCTTTAAGTATTTGTTATAAAAAAAGCTTTAGGTGTTTTGAAAGCATATAAGAGAATATATTATTGAGAAATGAAAAAAGTTCATAGCTAATAGTTGGATTATTTTTACATACATATATAGATATAAATTCATTGAAAAAAATGGATTAATATCTATTTTTTTCTTGTATACAAAGTATATTGACACTAATTATGGGTTCTGTTATACTATGCCTTAAGAGCTGTAATAATATATGACATACGATGTTTATCAAATACTTACAAACTGTTACAGTTTTAAAACATCTATACTAGTACAGATATACAATTATACTACTGTGATACAACAGCCTTTGTCTTGAAATGTTTATATTGTTTCGAAGAGATGGATTAATCAATTTTTGGAAAAAAGAAACAACGATATAAGTAAAAAAAGGATGAAGCGGTAGAATTATTCAGAAAAATATAATAAAATGGTACAAGGATAGTAAATAATTAAATTATTATAAAGGGGGATTTACAATGGCAAAGAAAATGAAAACCATGGATGGTAATACAGCTGCTGCTTATGTATCCTATGCATTTACTGATGTTGCAGCAATTTACCCAATCACTCCATCATCACCTATGGCGGAGCATTCAGATGAATGGGCTTCTCATGGAAAGAAAAATATTTTTGGACAAGAGGTACAAGTTACAGAACTTCAATCTGAAGGAGGAGCTTCTGGATCTGTACATGGATCATTAGCTGCTGGAGCATTAACAACAACTTTTACTGCTTCACAAGGATTATTATTAATGGTTCCTAACATGTATAAAATCGCAGGAGAGTTACTACCTGCAGTATTCCATGTAAGTGCACGTGCCCTTGCAAGTCATGCATTATCAATCTTTGGTGACCATTCAGACGTTATGGCAACTAGACAAACTGGTTTTGCAATGCTTGCAGCTGGAAGTGTACAAGAAGTTATGGACTTAGGAGGAATTGCACATCTTGCTGCAATCAAATCTAAAGTACCATTCTTACATTTCTTTGATGGATTTAGAACATCTCATGAAATCCAAAAAATAGAATTAATCGATTATGAAGATTTTGCAAATCTTGTTGATTATGACAAGGTAAAAGAGTTTAGACAAAACGCATTAAATCCTGAGCATCCTGTTACACGCGGTACTGCACAAAATCCTGATATCTTCTTCCAAGCAAGAGAAGCTTGTAACAAATATTATGATGCAGTTCCAGATATTGTAGCTGATTACATGAAAGAAATCAGTAAAATTACTGGTAGAACATATAGACCATTTGATTATGTAGGAGCTCCTGATGCTGAAAACATTATTGTAGCAATGGGTTCTGCAACAGATGCTATTGAAGAAACTATTGATTATTTAACAGCTAAAGGTGAAAAAATCGGTTTAATTAAAGTTAGATTATATAGACCATTCAGCGAAAAATACTTCTTTGATGTATTACCAAAGACTGTTAAGAAAATTGCAGTTCTTGATAGAACAAAAGAGCCAGGTTCTTTAGGGGAACCATTATATCAAGATATACGTACATTATTCTACGGAAAAGAAAATGCGCCTATCATCGTTGGTGGACGTTATGGATTAGGTTCAAAAGACACTACTCCTTCACAAGTTAAAGCAGTATTTGATAACTTAAAAGAAGCTGAACCTAAAAATGGATTTACAGTAGGTATTGTAGATGATGTAACAAATACATCTCTTGAAATCAAAGAAAATATCACAACTGCTCCAGAAGGAACAATCAGATGTAAATTCTGGGGACTAGGTTCTGACGGTACAGTAGGTGCAAATAAGAGTGCAATCAAGATTATCGGAGATAATACAGATATGTATGCACAAGGATACTTTGCATATGACTCTAAAAAATCTGGTGGGGTTACAATTTCTCACTTAAGATTTGGTAAAACTCCTATTAAATCTACATACTTAATCAGTAATGCTGATTTTGTATCTTGTTCAACTCCTGCTTATGTAAATCAATATGATTTATTAGAAGGATTAAGAGATGGAGGTACTTTCTTACTTAACTGTAGATGGACTCCAGAAGAATTAGAAGAAAAATTACCTGAGCATATGAAAAAATATATTGCAGATCATAATATAGAGCTTTACACAATCAATGCAATTGATATTGCAGAAGAATTAGGACTTGGCAGAAGAATGAATATGATTATGCAATCTGCATTCTTCAAATTAACAAATGTTATTCCTGTTGACGATGCAGTAACATACCTAAAAGAAGCTATCGTAAAATCTTATGGTAAAAAAGGTGAAAAAATCGTTAATATGAACTATTCAGCAGTTGATAAAGGAATCAATGCATTAGTAAAAATTGATGTACCTAGTAGCTGGGCAAATGCAGAAGGATGTTGTGGATGTACAGCATGTCAAGAAGAAAATGACAAACCAGAATTCATCAAAAATGTATTAGAGCCAATCAATGCACAAAAGGGAGATACACTTCCAGTAAGTACATTTGAAGGAAGAGAAGATGGAACATTCCCACATGGTACAGCTGCATATGAAAAACGTGGTATTGCTGTAAATGTGCCATCATGGGTAGCAGAAAACTGTATCCAATGTAACCAATGTTCATTTGTTTGTCCACATGCTGCAATTAGACCAGTTCTTGTAACTGAAGAAGAAGCTAAGAATGCACCAGAAGGCTTTGGAACATTAAAAGCTATGGGTAAAGGTATGGAAGGACTTCAGTATCGTATGCAAGTAAGTACACTAGATTGTACAGGATGTGGAAGCTGTGCAGAAGTATGTCCAGCTAAACAAAAAGCATTAGTTATGAAGCCAATCGAAACACAAACAGAAACAGAAGTTCCAAATTGGGATTATGCTATGACTGTTTCACATAAAGAAAACCCAATGAAGAAAGAAACTGTTAAAGGAAGTCAGTTCGAACAACCACTTCTTGAGTTCTCAGGAGCATGTGCTGGTTGTGGAGAAACTCCTTATGCCAAAGTAATGACACAATTATTCGGAGATAGAATGATGATTGCTAATGCAACAGGATGTTCTTCAATATGGGGAGCTTCAGCACCATCTATGCCATATTGTAAAAACCATGAAGGTAAAGGTCCTGCTTGGGCAAACTCTTTATTTGAAGACAATGCTGAGTTCGGATTTGGTATGGCACTTGGTGTAGATGCTATGGTAGATAAATTAGAAAGACTAGCAAAAGAGTTTATTGCATTAGATGTTAGTGAAGAAGTAAAAGCACCATTTGTAGAATGGTTAGAAGGAAAAGATGATGCAGAAGCTTCAAAAGCTGCTGCAGCTAAAATTCTTCCAGTATTAGAAACAAAAGAAGCTGCAGATGCAAAAGCAAAAGCGATTCTTTCAGAAATCGAAGAACACAAAGACTTCTTAATTAAGAAATCTATATGGATTCTTGGTGGAGATGGATGGGCAAATGACATCGGTTACGGTGGACTTGATCACGTTCTTGCATCAGGAAAAGATGTAAATGTATTCGTATTTGATACAGAAGTTTACTCAAATACTGGTGGACAATCTTCAAAAGCTACTCCAACAGCAGCTGTTGCAAAATTCGCAGCATCTGGTAAAAAAGTTAAGAAGAAAGACCTTGGTATGATTGCTGCAACTTATGGCTATGTATATGTAGCACAAGTAGGTATGGGAGCAGATAAGAACCAATTCATGAAAGCTATCACAGAAGCTGAAAAGTATAAAGGTCCATCACTAATTATTGCATATGCTCCATGTATCAACCATGGTATTAGAATAGGCATGGGAAGAAGCCAAGAAAATATCAAGCAAGCTGTAGATTGCGGATACTGGCATTTATATAGATTCAACCCAATGCTAAAAGCAGAAGGTAAAAATCCATTTATCTTAGATTCTAAAGAGCCAACAGCAAGCTTTAGAGAATACTTAAATGGACAAGTAAGATATACTTCACTTCAAAAAGCATTCCCAGAAACAGCAGAAGAATTATTTGCAAAAGCTGAAGCGGATGCAAAAGAAAGATACGAAACTTACAAAAAAATGGCAGAACAAGGTATGTAATAAAAAAAAGGTGTGCAGAAATTGCACACCTTTTTATTTTTATTAAGGATTTACGTTGGTACTTAGAGGTTCATTAATAAGAAAATGACCCATTAGAGATTCTTCTTTTTTACCATCGATTAAAAACTGCACTTTCTCAATATCGTCAAGGAAAGTAAGAGAATATAAGATTTGATTGATTACAAAAAACTCTTGGAGGGAGCTCCCACTTAAATTTTCTGAAGATACATCTACATAGGCAATTTTGTCTTTTATTTTCCCATCTAAGAATGCCACATTTTCAGGAATTCCTGTAGTAGCATTATTGATATTTGGATTTTTCTTAAGCTCATTTACAATAGACAATACAATATTGTTATTTTTTAAGTCTATTGGTTTTTTTACAACAATAAACTTTTCTAATTCTTCATTTCCTGTTTCTATATATTTTTCGTTTGCATAATACAAACTTACTGCTATTTGTTTTTGTATATTCACTGGTTCTTTTTCATTAGGATTCGGTGTTTTTTTTGTACAGTTACATAACATAAATAATATTAATAAACTTAAGGTGATAGAGATTATTTTTTTCATGATAATTCCTCCTGTAAAACTTAAAGTTATTGATAGTATATCATAAGAAGGTAAATTTTATCACAGACAAGCTTATAATGAAAACAAATTGGTTATAAATAAAAAATATTTGAAAAATTTTCAAAAATCTGATTTAATAAAGATGTAGACACAAACTTTAACAAACAAAAGGGGGAGAACTTATGGGAATGCCAGTATTAAAAGTGAAAGAAAGGGAAGCAACAAAGAAAAGATCATTAAAAAAAATAAGGAAAGAAGGATTTGTTCCAGCTGTTATTTATGGGCATAATAAAGAAACAAGGGAAGTTCAGTTAAATAAGCAAGAGTTGGATAAGACTTTGTATCAATATGGAATTGGCTCAAGCGTACAGCTTAATATGGGCGGAGAAATACGCCTGGCAATTATAAAAGATGTTCAAAGACATATTACAAAATTACATATTTTACATATGGATTTACAAGAATTAGATGAGAATGAAAAGGTAAGGGTAAAATTGCCTATCCATTTAATCAATAAATTGGCTGTAGAATCTAGTACAGCTGTGGTGCAGCAGCAAATGACAGAATTAGAAATACAGACTCTTCCAAGGCATCTTCCACAATCAATCGAGGTGGATGTATCAAATATGGAATTTGGAGAGCCTTTGATGGTTAAAGATTTAAGGGTCTTCAATAATGAGGATATTGAAGTATTAAATGATAAAGATGAAATTGTGGCACTTCTTGCGGCAAGTACAAAATTAGAGGTGAAAGAAGAGGAAGATCCAGATGATCTATTAAGAAGATTATATTAAAAATACAGTTTTAAGTTGTATTTTATTAATAAAGAGGGTGGTTTATAAACCGCCCTCTTCATTTTATGAAAGTAGCAAAATAAGTAAAAATGAAAGAAAAGCAGACAAATTGTAAGAATTTGCTGAAAGTTTCTAGGAGGAAGTGATAAAATCTTATAGAATAGTATAATATATAGATAAATGTAAAACAATGACATATTTTAAAGTTATTACAAATAAGGGATGGGATTTATTTTGAAAACAATAGGGGTAGAAGAGGATAGTGAAGATTGTGTTTTAAAAAATGGTTGTAGAGAAAATAGAGAAAAAGAAAAAAAATTTCTTAAGATGATAGTGGGGCCAAGTTTGGCATTGCTTGTTTTAGTCGCTTTTATAACTCTCACACAATTAAGAATTAGGATGCCTCATATCATAGGTATATTTGCTATAATCATTGTATATTCAATGTTTAAAGGAGGGTTAAAGGCAGGATATGTTAGCTTTGGAATTACTATTGTCTATGTACTTTATTTTTCAATAAGGACTTATCATATTCCTGGACCAGGAATGGAACCTAAATTTTATAAAATTCAATTTGTAAATAGAGTTTTAAATGACATAGTGCTATTAGGTGCCACCCTTTTGGCAGGACATATTATTAAGCGCTTTAGAACATCTTATAGTGAACTTGAAAAAAAACAGATTCAGTTACAAAGAGCAGAAAATTTTTCTCATGTTATGATTATTCAGGGAAGTTTAAATGGAGAAATACTTAAGGTGCCATCTAGTTTTTGTGAATTACTTGGATATTCAGAAAAAGAACTGTTATCTATGGGGATTGATTATATTATTCATCCTGACGATCTTGAAAGAGCATATCTTAAATTCAAGAGATTATTGTGTGGGGAATATCAATCCTATGAAACAGAAGAGCGATGTATAAAAAAAAATGGAGAAGTGATTTGGATTTATATTAATTTGTTTTTGGTAAAAGAAGATGATGGAACACCTCTTTATTATTTATCTTATGTGAAGGATATCACAGAACGAAAATGTGCAGAAGAAGCGCTAAAAGAAAGTGAAGAACGTTATCGGCTATTGGTTGAATATTCAACAGATGGGATTGCTATTTATCAGAAAGGGAAAATTGTTTTTGCCAATAAGGCAGCAGCAAAAATTGTGGGAATGAAAGATCCTCAAGAAATGATTGGAAAAAATATACTAGAGTATTTACCATTTGATTTTCATGAAAAAACATTAAAACGAATAAAAAGGGTAGAGGAAGAAAGGGTAATTGAACATTTTATAGAGGAAAAAATTATAAGAGCGGATCATACTGTTATTAATGTTGAAAAAACAGCAATTCCTTTTATTTATAAAGGAAAGCCTGCAGTACAAGGTGTTGGACGTGATGTTACTGCTCGTAAACGAGCAGAAGAAAATGAAAGATTATTAAGAGAAGCAAGAGAATATGATGAACTTCGAAATGAATTTTTTGCAAATATCTCTCATGAGCTACGAACGCCTCTAAATGTAATCTTAGGAACATTACAACTTTTAGAGTTATATAGTGATAATGAAAGTTCAAAAAAATATGTATATATTATGAAGCAAAATTGCAATCGATTATTAAGACTTGTAAACAATTTGATTGATATTACTAAAATAGACACAGGTTTTTTTGAAATCAAGCCTAAGAATATAAATATTATAAATCTTGTGGAAGAAATCACCTTATCTGTAGCCGACTACATTGAAAATAAAGGAATTACCTTTTTATTTGATACGGATATAGAGGAAAAAATAATTGCTTGTGATCCAGATAAAATAGAAAGAATTGTTTTAAATCTTCTCTCCAATGCCATAAAATTTACAGATGCAGGTGGAAAGATACAAGTTACCGTTTATGATGGAGAAAAAAATATACGAATCAGTATAAAGGATACAGGAATAGGTATACCAAAAGAAGCGTGCGAAAGAGTTTTTGATAGATTTAGACAAGTGGATAAAACCCTTAGAAGAAATCATGAAGGAAGTGGTATAGGATTATCTCTAGTAAAATCCCTTGTAGAACTTCATAAAGGAAAAATTTATTTAGAAAGTGAATATGGTGTAGGCAGTGAGTTTATTATAGAATTACCTGTTCGAATATTACCTGAAGAAGAAAATTTATCTGATGAATATAAGGAGTTGGGATGTATAGAAAGAATTCATGTAGAGTTTTCAGATATATATTCATAGTCGTTTTCGTCTTATGATAAAATGTAGTAAAGAATAGGGTATAAAATCATAAACAGGAGGTACGGTTGTGAATTACAAAAAAGTTATAGAAAACGCTAAAAAAATTCCGGATTTTAAATGTAGAGTTTGTCCAGAGTGTAATGGAAAAGCATGTAGAGGCGAAATCCCTGGCGTGGGAGGAAAGGGTTCAGGTGCCAGTTTTACAAGAAATGTTGAAAAGCTAAAAGAAATAAAGTTGAATATGGATACTCTTTATCCTTCATCTAAAGTGGATTCTTCTATAGAATTATTTGGAAAAACCTTTAAGTATCCAATATTTGCAGCACCTATTGGTGGTTTGATTCCCTGTTATGGTGAAAAATTAACAGATTATGAGTATGCAAAGGCCATTGTTCAAGGATGTAGCCAAGCAGGTACTATAGGATTTACTGGTGATGGAGTAAAGGATGAGTATTTTATGGATCCTATTCGTGCTATTGAAGAAAATGAATCTTTAGGAATTCCTACGATGAAACCATGGGGGAAAGAAGAAATACTTAAAAGACTCAGAGCAGCAGAAAGTAAAAATGTACCGGCAGTAGCTATGGATATAGATGCGGCAGGGCTTTCTATATTAGCTCAATTTGGAAAACCTGTTAGTCCAAAATCAGTAGATGACTTAAAAGAGATTATTTCTAGTACAAAAATTCCATTTATTATAAAAGGGATTATGACAGCAAAAGGTGCTTTAAAAGCTATGGAAGCAGGGGCATATGGAATTGTTGTTTCAAACCATGGAGGAAGAATATTAGATCATACACCTGCTACAGTAGAAGTTCTTCCACAGATTGTACAAGCTGTTAGAGGAAAGATGAAAATATTTATAGATGGAGGGATAAGAAGCGGATTAGATGTTTTAAAAGTGCTTGCTCTGGGTGCAGATGCTGTTTTAATAGGAAGACCTTATTCAGTTGCAGCTTATGGCGGAGGAGCAGAAGGCGTTAAGCTTTATACAGAAAAGATAGGAAAAGAGCTAGTAGAAGGAATGATTATGACAGGGTGTAATGATTTGAAAGAAATTAATCAAGAAATTATTTTTTAAACCGTCTACATAGGCGGTTTTTATATTGAAAGGGAAATATAAATACTTTAAAAAATTAAATAATATGATACTTTGTATAAATTATCCAATTGTGATAAAATAAATCATTATTATATTCATTTTGAGGAGATATTATGAAGAAAAAATTTATTATCTATTTAATTTTAGCTACGGTATTTTCCAATATTCTATTAGCAGTTATAATTGACCATTATGTTGAAAATAAAATAGACAATATATTGCAAGATCAAAAACAAGATATTATGCTTCAATCAAAGGAGAAAGTATGTGCTTTTGATACAATACTTTTTGCTATAGATCAAGAGCTAAAAGAAAAGAGTGAAAAATATATTTTAGGAATCAGTAAAGAATTAGAAGAAAGAATAAAGATGCAAAAGGATATGACCAATGATGAGATGAAAAATATAGCACAAAAATTCTCTGTATCTGAAATTTATGTAATTAACAAAGAGGGAACCATTATTTACACCTCTTTTCCTCAGGATGAAAATTTCAATCTTTTTGATACAGGAAGAGGCTTTGAGAAATTTTTAAAAAGTTTATATGGACAAGGAAAGGTACGACATCAAAATATTACTGTTTCTAGTAATACAGGCATATTAAATAGATATACTTATTATGGGCCAACGGGAAGAGACTATATTATTTCTGTTTCTATAGATATTAAAGATTATGTAAAAAAGAATTATCCGAAGGAATACTATGATTTTGTATTTTCAAGATTATTTCAATCTATTGCAGAAGACAACAAATATCTAGTAGGAATTGATATATATAGCAATAACAATGTAAATAGTTGGTCTTTATTGCATACAGGGAAGAAATTTGATAAAAGTAAGATTTGGATTAGTAAACTTCGAAAGGAAGAAAAAATTTGTACATATAAGGATGGATTACATTATTGTTATCATGTTTTTCGATTAAATGCTTCGGAGTATGATTTCACAAGAAAATTGTATATTGAGTTGATATATGATTTTTCAGTTTTAGAAAAAAGTAAGAGCGATGTTTTTGCTTTTGCAATAGGGATATCTTTTTTGATGATACTAATTACATTCTTTATTACATCTAAGTTTTTTGATAAATATGTAATAAAAAGAATGAACATCATCAATAATGGATTAAAAATGATTGCCAAGGGACAATATGATCATCATATTGAGATTCAATCTAATGATGAACTTTCTGATATTGCAGATAATATAAATAAAATGAAAGAAAAAATAAAATCCAGAGAAGAGGAACTTCTCAAAAAAAGAGAACAAATTCATCATTTAGCTTATTATGATAGTTTGACAGGGCTTCCTAATAGAGCGTTATTTGAAGAAAAAATATCTATAGCATTAGAAGAAGCCAAGTTGAATAAAGGAAAATTAGCCTTATTATATATGGATTTAGATAATTTTAAAAAGGTAAATGATACCATTGGCCATATGTTTGGGGATTTGCTTCTTAAAAATGTAGGAAGATTACTTAAAAAATATTTAGGAGGAAGGGCTACTGTTACTCGTTTAGGAGGAGATGAATTTGTTGCAGTATTACCCAAAATAGAAGGTTCTCAGGAGTTAATACCTATTATTGAGAATATGATAAAATCCTTCCAAAATCCTTGGATATTAGATGATAGTGAATTTTATATTACTGTTAGTATTGGGATTACCTTATATCCTAAGGATGGAGAAACCTCTCATATTCTTCTAAAAAATGCAGATACAGCCATGTATTCTGCTAAGAATAATGGAAAAAACAGTTACCATTTTTATACGCCTGATTTAAATGAAAAAATGCTAGAAAAATTAGAAATGGAAAATAATTTAAGACATGCAGTGGAGCGAGATGAGTTTATAGTTTATTATCAACCCAAAGTACAGATACATACAGGGCGTATTGTGGGTGCAGAAGCTTTGATTAGATGGAAACATCCTACCAAAGGAATGATTCCTCCGAGTCAGTTTATTCCAATAGCAGAAGAAACAAGATTGATTGTTCCTATTGGAGAGTGGGTATTAAGAAATGCATGTAGACAAAATAAAACATGGCAAGAGTTAGGCTATCATTCTATGGTGGTATCTGTAAATCTTTCTGTTATTCAGATTCAGCAACCCAATTTTGTAGAAACAGTAAAGAAAATTTTAAAGGAAACAGGAATCAAACCTTCTTGTTTAGAACTGGAAATTACAGAAAACATTATTATGAAGGATTTTGAATGTGCTAATAACATATTAAATAATTTGAGAAAATTAGGCATTGGCATATCCTTAGATGATTTTGGGAAAGGGTATTCTTCATTGAATTATTTAAAACAATTAGAAATAGATGTTTTAAAGATTGACAAAGCTTTTGTGGATGACATTACGGAAAATAATCATCAGCAGGCTATTGTAAAAGCGGTTATTGATATGGCACATAGCATGAATATAGTAGTTGTTGCAGAAGGGGTTGAAACATGGGAGCAATTTAAGTTTTTGAAAGATTTACATTGCGATAAGGTACAAGGATATCTTTTTAGTAAGCCTCTGCCTGTTATAGAAATGGAAGTGATGATGCGAGGAAAGAAAAAAATATGTTAAAAAATATAGATAGGATGAACCTATCTATATTTTTTATGCACCTTTATTATGATCATAAAGTTTTCCTAGGAATTTGTTTTTATTTTTAATTTTTATGTGTGGTTCTTCTTGTACGTGTCCTATTTCACAATTAATCTCTGTATCCATTGAAGGAGATTTATTGATCACAAGAATTTGACTTGGATAAACACTTTTATGTCCAACCATAAGATAACCAATAACAATGGCAATAGATGCATAGGAGGCTACTTCAACGCCAAATAATTCCATTGCGATAAGTATTCCTGCAATAGGTGTATTAGCACATGCTGCTACGAAAGCAACCATACCTACCGCAGAAAATAAAGCAATATTTCCGTGCATCATTTGACCCCAAGCATTACCAGCTGTTGCACCAATGTAAAATATAGGTGTTAAAATTCCTCCGCTACCTCCAGAACCTAATGTGACAGAGGTGGTAAACATTTTAAGAAGAAAATCTAAGGACCCTACAGATTGTCCGGAGACACTTTCATTGATTACATTTGAACCTAGTCCTATATAATCCTTGCTACCTGTTACATATACGATAAAAACGAGAATAAGTCCTCCAATAATTCCTTTGAAGGGTTTGTATATATTGATTTTGTGGATAGCCTCTTCTGTAAAATTGAGAATACGGATAAAAAGCATTGCCAAAGATCCCATGAAGGCACCAAATAAAAGCATATTTAAAAACATTTTAATATTGTTTATATCATTCAATTGAATCATATAATGAAGGTGTGATACGCCTAAAACTTTATTTACCATGCAGCTTACATAAGATGCGATCAAAGAAGGTAAAAGAACAATATATGAAAATCTACCTACATATAAAACTTCTGCTGCAAAAACTGCTCCTGCAATGGGCGTACCAAAAACTCCTGCAAAGCCAGCACTGATACCACATATAACAAACCTTTTTCTGTCTAATGTATCCTTTATTTTGAATAGATCTGAAAAGAAGGATGCAGTGCCTGCACCGATCTGAGCACAAGGTCCTTCCTTACCTGCCGATCCTCCAGATACTAGTGTAATAAGGGTTGCAAGTAATTTTACAGGAATTACTTTGATATCGATTTTACCTTGCTTTTGATGAACCGCTTCAATGACCTTTTCAGTTCCGTGCCCTTCTGCATCAGGAGCCAGTTTTACAACAAGGAGGCTACTTAAAAAGAATGCAATAGGCATCAATAAGTAATAATAATCCCATTTTACTGCATGGTGTTCTCCTAAATGAAGGAGCTTTAGAAAAATACCTGTAACCGATCCAACAACTAGCCCTGCAAATATGGCTAATATAATCCATTTAACCCCACTGGTTAATAGGACGGTTTGTTCAACAAAGTCCATTCTAATTTTGTTTTTCATAAAATCACCCCTAAACTCATGTAAAGTATTTATTAAATCATATAGAGATCAGCTTGTAAAAGTGAATAGTATACCTTATAATGCATCCAATATTTTTAGCAAAATGTTTGTAAATATAGGAGATTTCATTAACCATGAAGTAAAAATCCCATGGAACAAGCGAAAATCTATAGGAATATATGATAAAATAGGTAATTGTAAATATTCTGTAAATTATACATAAATTTTCAAATCACCTATTATATATTAATCTTTATATTGAATAATGTAAAGTGCAAAAAATAGAGCACATTTGTCAAAAAAATTTATAAATATTCATTATTAGTTGTAAAAGAGTGGTAAAATGATAATGAAAAATGATATAGAAAAGAGATGATCATATGATTACACCTGTCCATTATTTTAGTACTTGTATAACCCTTTTATTTGTATCTTATTTAGGATACCATACTACAAAGAAGGTAAAGTCTTCTCAGGACTTTGCTGTAGGAGGAAGAAGACTAAGTGGTATTCAAGTATCAGGAAGTATTATTGCTACCATTGTTGGAGGAGCTTCTACCATAGGGACAGCTCAATTAGCCTTTCAAAAGGGAGTGAGTGCTGTATGGTTTACTTTAGGAGCAAGTATAGCCTGTTTATTTTTAGGACTATTTATGGCAGGACCTTTAAGAAGAGCTGAAGTAGATACGATCCCACAGTTTTTATCTAGGACTTATGGGGTGTATGCAGGAATTGCTGCAAGTGTACTTACTTCATTTGCTATATTTGTACATATTACAGGGCAAGTACTTTCAGCAGTTGCAATACTCACTTCTATATTTCATGTAGGGGTAATTATAGCAGTTTTCATAAGTATTATATTGATTATATCTTATATATTTTTTGGAGGGTTTTTAGGAACGAGTATGGTCGGTATTGTAAAATCTATTTTACTGTATTTTACGTTAATCATTAGTGGAATAATTGTTTATAATTATTTTCATGGAATGAGTGGATTAGCAGCTACTTTTCCTAAAGAGCCATGGTTTAATTTATTTAGTGATGGTATATATGCATCTATTGCTCAAGGATTTTCAATGGTTGTTGGGATTACTTCTACTCAGACCTATTTACAAGCAATGTTCTCAGGAAAAGATGAAAAAGAATCAAAAAAAGGAGCTTTTATTTCTGCTTTGTTGATTCCACCTGTAGGGTTTATATGCACATTAATCGGTTTATATATGAGAAGTGTAAATCCTGGAATCATCCCCAAAGAAGCATTACCAACATTTATTATTACCTATTTAAATCCCTGGATTGGAGGGATTACCATAGCAACACTCATTATATCTGTTATTGGTACAGGAGCAGGTTTAACTTTAGGGATTAGTACTATGATTAATCGAGATATCTATGTAAAATGTATTAATAAAGAGGCAGATGATCAAAAACAATTATTGGTTTTAAGAAGCTCTGTATGCATCATTTCTCTTCTCACAATGATGATGGTTTTTACAAATATGGATTCTCTTATATTAGAATGGGGATTTTTATCTATGGCATTAAGAGGAACAACCATATTTATTCCTTTACTAGGGGCATTATACTTTAAAGAAAAGGTAAATCCATTGGCAGGAATTGTTGCAATTATTGTAGCTCCTATTATTTCAGTATTGTGGGGAATATTTGGGATAGAAAGTATCAATTCTCTATATATTGGTTTAGGTAGTAGTTCTATTTTATTAATTGGAATTTCAATGTTTTCTAAGAAAAAAGAAGTAAATAGTTAATGATTTACCCCTATCTTTTAAGATTGGAAATAAGGTATACTTGTATTGATAATAAAATCTTATTGAATAGTTTAGATTGATACATTACATGATATGTCTCGTGATAAAATCTGTGAAACAATTTTCATAGTTTAAATAAAGAATATTAAATTTAATGCTATGGAATGAATCATGAAAGGAAGAGATTTCTATGGATAAAATACATGAACTTGTAGAAAAAATTCTAAAAGAAGAATCTTTGATTTATTTTGTTTTAAGCAATATAAGAAAAAAAGATCCGGAAATGTATGATAAAGTAACCATTCGTCCTGTTATTTTAAAGGATAAAAAGGTCTATCAGTTTACATACAATTATCAAAAGAAAGTAAACCATGAAAATTTAAAGGAAGAAGAAATGATTGAAAAGGTAATGACTTTGTTTGAACAATTTAAGCAAGGACAGATCTTTACCAATGAAGCAGATTATCAAATACTTATCAGTAAAAAGTTTAAAGTAAAAATATTAAAAAAACCTCCTACAAAAGAAGCTACAAACTTAGAGCATAATAGAAAGAAAAAATATATATTATCTGAAGGAAAGCCTAATCCCTTCTTGATTCGGCTTGGTGTTATGAATGAAAAAGGAAAGGTACTCGCAAAGAAATTCGATAAGTTTAGACAAATCAATCGCTTTTTAGAAATGGTAGAGGATATCATGCCCTATCTTAATAAGAAAGAAAAAAGGGTGAACATTATTGATTTTGGTTGTGGGAAATCTTATTTAACCTTTGCTTTATATCATTATCTTGTGGAAGTATCAAAGCTGAATGTAAATATTATTGGATTAGATTTGAAAAAGGATGTTATTAGAGATTGTAATGAGATTGCTAAGGATTTAGGATATGAGGATTTAAAATTCATGATTGGAGATATTGAACATTTCACAGGCGTAGATAAAGTAGATATGGTTGTAACACTTCATGCATGTGATACGGCAACAGATGCAGCACTTACAAAAGCCATAGAGTGGGATGCAGAAGTGATTTTATCTGTTCCATGTTGCCAGCATGAATTATTTAGACAAATTCATAATGATGTGATGAAACCTATATTAAAGCATGGGATTTTAAAGGAAAGAATGTCAGCTATTGTTACAGATAGTATAAGGGCAAATATACTAGAGATCATGGGATATCAAACACAGATATTAGAATTTATCGACATGGAACATACCCCAAAGAATCTACTTATTCGGGCTGTAAAGACGAATACAGTTTCTTGTGAATCTATAGAAGAATATAAAAAGTTGAAAGCTTTCTTAGGTGTTGATCCGTATTTTGAAAGGGCCTTAGGGGATCGATTATATGAAAAGCTAAAGTAAAGATCATTTATGAAAGAATAGAGTAATAGTCGTATAAAAAAAGGGTACTGACAATCTTGTGGATAGATAGAGTGAATATATGTATTTACCCACAAGAACTCAATAAAAGACAATCTTTATCCACAAGTAATAAAAGGGGTTGTTTTAGAATATAAAAAAGATGTAGGATTTTTAAGAATACATGCATCATTTGTATAAGATATAGTTAAAAGCACTATGAATGTTATTGAAATTCATAGTGCTGATTTTTAGCTTTAAAGTGAAATATTAAATTTTAAAGTAAAGATTTTAAACCAATTTTACTTGATGATATACTTTTTTTCCTTTTTTTATCATCATGATTCCATCTTTAAAATCTTCTGCTTTGACACTGTGTTTCATATCTGTAACCTTTTCACCATCTAAAGAGATTCCACCTTGTTGGATTAATCTTCTTGCTTCACCATTAGATGAAGTAAGTTGAAGTTTTGTAAGAAGTGACATAAGGCCCATTCCTTCTGCAAACTCAGAACGAGGGATTTCAGTAGTGGGTACATTTGTACTAGCAGGACCTTTTCCAAATAATGCTCTTGCTCCTTCTTGTGCTTTTGTTGCTTCTTCTTCACCATGAACTAGTTTTGTTACTTCATAAGCTAAAATCTCTTTTGCTTTGTTGATTTCTGCTCCTTCTAGAGCTCCTAATTTTCTGACTTCATCCATTGGAAGGAATGTAAGAAGACTTAAGCATTTTTCTACATCTGCATCATCTACATTTCTCCAGTATTGGTAGAAATCATATGGACTTGTTTTCTCAGGATCAAGCCAAAGAGCACCAGCCTCAGTTTTTCCCATTTTCTTTCCTTCACTTGTTGTAAGAAGTGTAAAGGTCATACCATAAGCGGATTTGCCATCTACTCTTCTGATTAGGTCAGCACCATTAATGATATTAGACCATTGATCATCTCCACCAAGCTGTAGTTTACAATCATATTTTCTGTTAAGCTCTAAGAAATCATATGATTGCATAATCATGTAGTTGAATTCAAGGAATGATAGACCTTTTTCCATACGGCTTTTGAAACATTCGGCTGTAAGCATTCTATTTACAGAGAAATGTCTTCCAACTTCCCTTAAAAAAGGAATATATTCTAAATTCATTAACCAATCGGCATTATTGACCATAAGGGCTTTTCCTTCAGAGAAATCCAAAAACTTTGATAATTGCTTTTTAAAGCATTCACAATGATACTGAACTGTTTCTGGTGTCATCATTTTTCTCATATCTGTTTTTCCAGTAGGGTCTCCTACCATGCCAGTTCCACCACCAACTAATACAATTGGACGATGACCTGCACGTTGCATGTGCATCATTGTAATAACTTGAAGAAAGTGACCTACATGTAAACTATCAGCAGTAGGGTCAAAACCGATATAAAAAGCAACAGATTCTTTCCCAAGAAGTTCTCTGATTTCATCTTCATGAGTGGTTTGCTGAATAAATCCACGTTCTTTTAGTACATCAAAAATATTGCTCATTGTAAAACCTCCTTATGTTTATAAAAAAATAAAGGGCCTTCTCATCCTAGTCTAAGGACGAGAAAACCCGTGGTACCACCTTAATTTGCTTAAAGCCTCAAGCCACGATAACGAGTGGGAACCGTCGAAGTTTTTAGCTTCGAAACTCCAGCGTGTAATTCATCCTACTATGTGCTATAGACTTTTCACCAACCAGCCTATTCTCTGAGATTGTAACCATAGCAGACTACTAAAAGCTTTCACTGTTTTTTGCTTATAGAACTATTCTATCCCATATTAACATAAGTATGTATAGGATGACAAGGTAGTAAAAAAATTAAAATTTTCTTCCATTGACAACTTAGTAGAAAACTGCTAATATGAAGGTTGTCTTTCAAGATAGTTGTCAGTTCGCAATATCCTGACAATAAACAAAACTACGGAGGGTGAAAAAATGAAAAAAACGAATTATTTAGTGCAGGCAGCCCTTATTGGGGCTATTTATGCTGCTCTAACTATTGTATTTGCTCCTATTAGTTATGGGCAAATTCAGGTAAGAATCTCGGAAGCATTGACGATTCTGCCAATGTTTACACCTGCTGCTATTCCAGGATTATTTGTTGGATGTGTTGTAGCAAACATCTATGGTGGTGGGGGAATGATTGATATTGTGTTTGGAAGTTTAGCTAGCTTATTAGCGGCGTTTTTATCTTATAAGATGCCAAGAAAATGGCTAGTACCTATGCCACCTGTCATCGTAAATGGAATCATTATAGGGTTTGTTCTAAACTATCTTTATGATTTACCATTGATTATTACAATGGGGTGGGTAACATTAGGGCAATTGATTGCTTGCTATGGGTTAGGATATCCATTGATTGTAACGTTAGAAAAATATAAGGATAAGATTTTCAAATAAAAAATACGCTAATATCTAAATGAGATATTAGCGTATTTTTTATCCAAGTAAATTTAGTGGAATTAAACCTACTGAAACACCGAGTACATATAAAATGAACAATCCATAAACAACTGCCATAATAGGTGCATCCTTTTTGCTGACGCCATCTTTTTTAAGAAGTAATACTGCTGTTGTAATCATGGATAATAATAAGAAACCAAAGATCATAATATTATCACCGAAGTTTACAGGAATATCTTTTCCTGCAATGACCATGGGTACACCTAAGCATATACAAATATCGAATATATTTGAGCCTACAGCATTAGATACGGCCCCATCTGCATCTCCCATTTTAGCAGATTTTACAGATAAAAGCGTATCTGGAATAGATGTACAAGCAGCTAAGATGATTACAGAAACAAGCATTGTTGGTATATTTAAGGTAGAAGAAATGACTAATGCGGACTTAACAATAGCATCACAGCTCACCCATAAAAGTGCACTGGTGATGACGATTACACCAAATATTTTTGAGTAAGGCATATCAATGAAGTCTTCATCTTCTCCCTCTTCTTTAAGTTCATGCTGTAATTCTGCTGTAACAGCAATTTGTTCTCCAAGAGTAAGATTTTCTCTATATCTCTTTGTTTGATAATACAAGGTTATGATGTATCCTATGTAGATACAGATTAAAACCATTCCTGAAGCAGGTGAAAACTTTCCAACATAAGTTGTACCTACTAATGTCAAAATACTGATCGTGTAAAAAACCATATCGCGATAAACACCAGATCGATCTGCTTTCAATTTATCTGTTCCTTGATAGGCAAATATAGAAAGCATTGGGATTAAGAGAACATTAAATATTCCTGAACCAGCGATAGTAGGAACCCCTATATCAGCAAATTCTTTATAAATGATTACAGCAACCATAGCTGTTGAAAATTCTGGAAAAGATGAAGCAACAGCATCAAAAGTTGCGCCTCTTACAGAATTTGGAATATTTAATTTTAATCCTAATACATGTAAAACATCTCCTAATTTATCTGATGCTTCATTGATTACCCATGCGGCAACAAATAGCATAAGTATAGCAATCCATATATTACTAATCCAATTAAACAATGAGATCTCCTCCTCATAAGTATTTAACTTTTATTATAACACATAGGAGAGTCTTTTAAAGAAAGACTTTTATGGTCATACCCTATATTTTATCAGTTTATAGAAACTTTCTCAACCAATTATACAGATATTGGTTAAATATAGTAATATTTAATCAATATTCTATATTTAGGAGGAATTTGTGGTGAATATGTCGAAAATTTGTTAGATGTGAATAGGAAGCTATATTAGGTGTGTGATTGTATAAGTTTAAATGTTTACAAACACATATCTTTATTCAATATAATTTTATAAGATGAATGAAAAGGGGTGCACATATGGAAGAAAAAAAGAAAGTAAAGCTGAACAAGTCACAAGAGAAAAAAAAGGAGAAGAGACCGAATAAGCCTAAAAAGGAGAAAAAGAAAAAAACACATGTAGGAATATGGAATAATTTAAGGATAGGGTATAAATATGGAGTGGTTTTAGCAATTGTATTTGTTTTCTTTATTATGTCTGCAGGATTAGCTATTAATACCATACTTAATATAAACCAAAATATAAAGAAAATTGAAGCTACTGACCAACGTGCCATTATGATTACCCAAATGGGGTCAATATTTAGAGAAAAGGATGTAAAAATTGGAGAATTTATTTTTTATGGACAGGATACTTATTTTAATGAATATGAAGAAACAAGAGTAGAGTTTATGACTTTAATAGATGAAATAGAACCTATGATGAATACAAACGAGTTACAGTTTTTATTTGATCGCATTGTAGACAATGAGAAAAAAGTAAAGAGCATGGTAGAACAATATATTGTCCAAGCAGTAAAATTCAAAGATCATGCCAAACTTATGGATGCAAAAAGAACAACTTCTGTAATTCGAAAAAGTACAGTAGCTTTGTTTGAAAGAATAAAGGAAGAGGTAGAGAAGGATCGTAAGGTTGAAATTAAGAAGGCTCATGATAGTATGGAAGCAGCTATCAAAATACTTGTTATTACTGGTGTGTGTGTTATTTTATTTAGTGTGATTATTATGATTATAATCAGTAGAAAAATAAGAAATCAATTAAGTAATGTTATTCAAATCACCAATAAAGCAGCACAAGGAGATCTTACAATAAAGGCACTTGATTATAAGGGAAAAGATGAGATTGGTCAATTAGCAGCTTCTATTAATCAAATGGTCAACAATCTTAGAGGGATGATGAATGAAGTATTACATGTATCAGGAGAGGCAAACAAACAAACGGATGCTTTCATAAATATTGCAAAAGAAGTAAGAAGAGGAAGTGAACAAATTGCAGCGACTATGCAGCAAATGGCAGTAGGGGCAGAAGAACAGGCAAATTCATCAACAGAGATTGCTCATGCTATTAATAATTTAAGTAAATTAATAGAAGAGACAAACCTAAAGGGAGAAGAATTAAAGAAAAGTTCAGAAGAAGTAATGACCGTAGCAGATTTAGGAAATCAACAATTACTTATATCTGTAGATCAAATGGATGTGATCAATCATGTTGTAAAAGATTCTGTAGATAAGGTAAACAGATTAAATCATAAGACCCAAAATATATCTCAATTAATTAATGTAATCAATGAAATTTCAGAGCAGACAAATCTTCTTGCCTTGAATGCAGCTATTGAAGCAGCAAGAGCAGGGGAAGCTGGTAGAGGGTTTGCAGTTGTATCTGAAGAAATTAGAAAACTTGCTGAGCAAGTGGGAAATTCTGTTTCTGAGATTAGAGGAATTGTTGAAGATATCCAAAATGAATCAGACAACATGGCAAAATCGTTAGAAGATGGATATAAACAAGTAGAAGATGGAACAGAACAAATCAAGAAAACAGAAGAATCTTTTAACAAAATCAATGAAGAAGTAAAAGACATGGCACAAAAAATTCAGCATGTATCCAAGAACTTAGAGAAAGTTACTTATCATAGTGGTGAAATTGGTTCTTCTATAGAACAAGTTGCAGCTATAGCAGAGGAAAACTCAGCATCTATTGAACAAACATCTGCCCTTGCACAGCAAGAAGATAGTTCGATGGAAATGATGAGAGAGGAAAATGAAAAAATGATTGCTTCTATAGAAAATTTAAAGATTTTAGTAGATCAATTTAAGTTATAGAGGTATATTTTTAGTGAATTTGAAAAATACTTCACAAATAGAAGGAATTTAGCTGAAAATGAAGAATCCTTAATAAGGATAAGTAGCTGAAAAGAAGATAGAAAAATAGGAGGTTTTAGCATGGCAATTAGTTTACAAAAAGGACAAAAGGTAGATTTAACAAAAACAAATCCAGGTCTTACAAAAGTATTAGTTGGTTTAGGATGGGATGTAAACAAATATGATGGTGGAAAAGATTTTGACTTAGATGCTGCTGCTTTCATGCTAGGAGAAAATGGAAAGGTTGCAAGTGAAAAAGATTTTATCTTCTATAATAATCTAAAGGATGCAGCTCAATCTGTAATGCATCTTGGAGATAACCTAACAGGTGAAGGGGATGGAGACGACGAGCAAATAAAAATCGATTTAAGTAAAGTACCTCAAAATATACATAAAATTGATTTTACAGTTACAATTCATCAGGCTACAGAGAGAAACCAAAATTTTGGACAAGTATCTAATGCTTTTATTCGTATTGCAAATGAAGCTAGTGGAGAAGAATTGATTCGATATGATCTTGGAGAAGATTTCAGTATAGAAACAGCTGTTGTAGTTGGAGAACTTTATCGACACAATGGAGAATGGAAGTTCAATGCAGTAGGTAGTGGATTCCAAGGAGGATTAGGAGCTCTTTGTGGAAACTTTGGATTAAATGTATAATATTTAAAAAGGGAGAGTCAATTCTTGGCTCTGCTTTTTTTATAACATCTAATAAAGAATCAAAAAGATTTAGATGTAAAAAAGCTATTTTAACAAGTTTTTTAAAAGGAGAGAAAAAATGGATTATAAAATACTATATGAAGAAGCATTTCCATTGGTACAGATTAGTTTAGGAAAAGGAGAAATGGTCAAAGCAGAATCAGGTGCAATGGTATCTATGGCAAATACTATTGATGTGGAAGGTCGTGCAGAAGGTGGATTGATGAAGGGGCTAGGCAGAATGCTTGCAGGAGAGAAGTTTTTCTTTCAAACTCTTGTGGCTAATCGTGGACCAGGAGAAGTATTGTTGGCACCATCTGCCCTTGGTGGAGTTGTTGATGTAGAGTTAGATGGTTCTTATAGCTTATGTGTACAAAAAGATGGCTTTTTAGCAGCAACACAAAACATTGAAGTAGCGACACAAATGCAGAACCTATCAAAGGGATTGTTTTCAGGAGAAGGCTTTTTCATTGTAAAAATCAGTGGAAGGGGTACAGTATTCCTTAATTCCCTTGGGGCAATCCATGCTATTAATATCCCTCAAGGAGAAGAGCGAATTATAGACAATAGTCATTTAGTGGCTTGGCCGGAATATATGCAATATACCATTGAAAAAGCAGCAAAGGGATGGATTTCGAGTTTTACTTCTGGAGAAGGATTAGTTTGTAGATTCAGAGGTCCTGGAACAGTTCTTATTCAAACTAGAAATCCTGGTGGATTTGGTTCATGGGTAAGACAATTTGTTTCTTCTTCAAAATAATAAAGAAATTTGAAGAAAAAAGGGATAAATTTAAGGAGGAATTTTTTGAAAAAGTTAGAATTAGTAATATTATGTAGAAAAATTCCTTTTTTGTTGGAAAAGTAACCTTATTATTAAGGAGGAGTAATCATGGCAATTAATTTACAAAAGGGTCAAAGAATTGATTTAACAAAATCAAACCCTGGACTTTCTAAAATCATGGTAGGACTTGGATGGGATCCAGTTGAGCAAAAAAATACAGGAGGCTTTTTATCAGGTCTTTTGGGAGGAAAAAAGGCTCCAGAAATCGATTGTGATGCATCTATAATCATGCTAGATGCTAATGGAAAACTTACTAGAAAACAAGATCTTATCTATTTTGGAAATTTAAGAAGTACTTGTGGAAGTGTTGTTCACTCAGGAGATAATCTTACAGGTGGAGGAGAAGGAGATGACGAACAAATTTTTGTAACTCTTGATCTTGTACCTAATAATATACAAAGATTAGTATTTGTTGTAAACATTTATGATTGCATAAGAAGAAAGCAAGATTTTGGATTAATCAAAAATGCATTTATTCGCGTGGTAAATGGGGGAAATATGCAAGAAGTTATTAGATATAATCTCTCAGATGATTATGCAGGAAAAACAACTTTAATGGTAGGAGAGATTTATCGTCATAACGGAGAATGGAAGTTTGGTGCTATCGGCGAAGGAACAAATGATGCATCACTTAGTGAAATTGTAAAAAAATATGCATAAAGGATAAAGGAGCTGAAACGTATGGGTATTAATTTGTCAAAAGGACAAAGAATTGATTTAACAAAATCAAATCCTGCACTTAAAAAGATTATTGTAGGACTTGGATGGGATACCAATAAATATTCAGGAGGATATGATTTTGACCTAGATGCTTCAGCATTTTTAGCTGGAGAAGATGGAAAAGTAAAATATGATCAAGACTTTGTTTTTTATAATAATTTAGAAGGTGGAAATGGTTCTATTATTCATACTGGAGATAATAGAACAGGAGAAGGGGACGGGGATGATGAAGAAATCAAAATCGATTTTTCAAAAATTCCTGAGCATATACATACCATTGGTATTACGGTTACAATTCATGATGCAGTACAAAGATCACAAAACTTTGGACAAGTTTCCAATGCTTATGTTCGCGTTGTAAATGAAGAAACAAACGAGGAAGTACTTCGTTATGATTTAGGGGAAGAATTCTCTGTTGAAACAGCTTTAGTTGTTTGTGAAATTTATCGTCATGGTGGAGAATGGAAGTTTAATGCCATTGGTAGTGGATTTCAAGGAGGATTGGCTGCCCTTTGTAAAAATTATGGGCTTCAAGTAGACTAAATAATTTTTTAAGATAAAAAATAGGAAGGAAACCCAAAGCGTTTTGCGTTTTGGGTTTTTTTGCAACTCTTTCGAAAAATGTTTTTTATTGCTTTGTAGAAATATTATAAAAAAATTACTGATTTTTCTATTTGTTTTCATAGGTTTTATTGATACAATTTCTATATAGATAAATAATTCAAAAATAAAGAAAAGTTACTAAAAGGATTTTATCTTCTCACATTGTATGATTAAGTTTTAATCGTGCTAATCCATAGATATGTGTAGAAATAAATAAGAATATTTAAAAGGGGATTAGGTATGAGATATTTTAGTTATTTAACGGACGAAGAGATTAAAGATATTTTTTATTCTCCTCCAGAAGCCTTTTATAGAGATGATCCAAAAAAAATATTATCTTATGGGCTGGGTGCAGTTTTATATATGCCTGCTACAAAAGATAATATTGTACAAGATATTATAGAGAAAAAGAATACAGGTATGGTGTCTATGGTCATGTGTCTTGAGGATGCTATTGGAGACAAGGCAGTGAGAGAGGCAGAGCAAAAGGTAGAGGATAATTTAAAAGCTTTATCAGAAGCCATAAAAAATGGTAAATTAGAGGATGAACAGATTCCACTTATTTTTTTAAGGGTAAGAGATCCAGAGCAGATGCTTAGGATGGCAGATAAAATTAATGAAAACTTATCTCTTCTCACAGGTTTTGTATTTCCTAAGTTTTCATGGAGGAATGGAGAGATCTTTTTAAAAAATTTAAAAAAGATCAATAGCATTCTAGGGACAAAACTATATGGTATGCCAATTTTAGAAACAGCAGATATCCTTTATAAAGAAACTAGAATAGGAGCGCTCAATGGTATAAGGGAAATACTTGATGAATACAATGATTTAGTACTGAACATAAGAGTAGGTGCTACAGATTTTTCAAGTCTATTTGGTATTCGAAGAGGATATGATATGACCATTTATGATATTTCTGTTATCAGGGATTGTATTGCAGATATACTAAACTATTTTACAAGGGTAGATAAGGGGTATGTTGTATCTGCTCCTGTATGGGAGTATTTTTCAAGTGGGGATAGAGTATTAAAACCTCAGCTTAGGAGAAGTCCTTTTGAAGAGGCTTATGGATCAGAAGGGATTGAAATTCGAAGAGAATTATTAAATGCGTATTTAGATGGACTGATTCGTGAAGTATTACTAGACAAAGCAAATGGCTTTATGGGAAAAACTATTATTCATCCAAGTCATATTGCACCTGTACAAGCATTATATGTGGTAAGTCATGAAGAGTATATGGATGCATTAAGTATTATAAAAAATAATGATGGCAGTGTTGGTGTTATGAAAAGCCAGTATGAAAATAAAATGAATGAAATCAAGCCACATCTGAATTGGGCAAAGAAAATACTAAAAAAATCAAAAATATATGGGGTGTATCATGAAGGACAAAACTTTACAAGCTTGCTTACCAGAAAAACACATTTATAACATCTTAAATGATTTACGTGTAACCATAGATATTACAAAAAATCCTTACAAGATTCCTATGGATAAGCTATTTTCAATGGCGGCAAGAAAAAATAAGAAAAGAGGATTTTTATTTGTCAGTAAAGTCCTTGGAAAGCATATTCCAGTAATTCCTCAAATAGCTTTGCTTACAGGAGCTTTACTTGCCAGGGAATTGATGAAAGAAGTTTACAAAAGTGATCTCTTTCATACAGAAGAGATCCTTAAAGGAATAGTAGATCAGAAAGAATCTGAAAAAATATATGAAAAGATCAGAAAACAACCTATTCAACTACCAGAGAAAGCTTTGTTTATCGGATTTGCAGAGACAGCTACAGCTCTTGGACATAGCGTGTTTGAAAATTTTGAAAATGCAAGGTATATCCATACAACAAGAGAAAAACTTTTAAATATTGAAGAAGGTTTTCACTTTGAAGAAGAACATTCTCATGCCACTACCCATGGATTTTATCCATTAGATAAAAATTTACTTCAGTCAAAAGAACCTATTATTTTGGTAGATGATGAGATTACAACAGGAAAAACAGCAGTAAATATTATTGAAGCTATTCAAAATAAATTTCCAAGAAAAGAATATGTAGTCGTGTCTATACTAGATTGGAGAAAAGAAGAAGATTTAAAAAGATATGAGGAATTAGAGAACAGATTGGGGATAAAAATCCATACGGTTTCTTTGGCGAAAGGAGCTATAGAGGTAGAAGGAAAGCCAGTAGAGGATGTATCTTTTGAGAAAGAAAATAGAGAAGATGTGATAAAACCAGAAATTAATATTGTTAGACTACAGGATGAAGAGTCCTATTTTAAAAAATTATTATTTTCATCCATTGACAGTAAAGAAAAAATAAACACATGTCCTTATTTAAAGGAAACAGGAAGATTTGGGATAAAAAGTGAAGAGGGTCAAGAAATCGATTATGCATGTAAAAAAATAGGAGAGTCTTTCAAGAAAAAAAGAAAAGGACAAAAAACCCTGTGCCTTGGTACAGGAGAATTTATGTATATCCCTATGAAGATTGCAGCCTATATGGGGGAAGGGGTAATGTATCATTCTTCAACAAGAAGTCCTATTCATCCATCTAAAGAATCAGAATATGCCATAAAAAATGCGTATGTCTTTAAAAGTCCGGATGATCCTTCTATTATGAATTATCTTTATAATATTTCTTATGGATATTATAATGATTGTTTTATATTCTTCGAACGGGAAGTTTCTAAAAATAGAATAGGTATAGTAATGGATGTTCTAAGGAATTTAGGTATTCCATATATAAATGTTATCATCTGTTCAAGTAATGATGAATTGCCAGAGCCTAGTAAAATAGGAAGCTATGAAAAGAATGATGTTACCTTTCTTTTAAAAGATATAAGTAATATTATGGAAGAGAAGGGAACAAAGGAGCGTGAAAGATTAATTCAGAGTGGAACCCATTATTCTGAAATGCTTCCAGTAGAATACAAGCCTACAAAAGAATATATTGATCTATTTCATATTTCCTTAAAGGAATCAGCAAAAAGATTAGCTATAGCTGTAGGTGTTGTTGCTGAAAAGATTCTAAGCAATAGAGGAAAAGATACAGTACTCGTATCCTTAGCAAGAGCAGGAACCCCTGTAGGAATACTCATTAAGCGTTATATAGAATATAAATATGATTTAAGTCTTCCTCATTACAGCATATCTATTATAAGAGGAAAAGGCATTGATGAAAATGCTGTAAAATACATGTTAAAAGAACATCCAGACAAAAATATTCAATTTGTAGATGGATGGACAGGAAAAGGTGCTATTACAAAGGTTTTAAGTAAGGCATGTGCCGAGTTTGAAGAAAAATATGGTATTCACTTAAATAATGATTTGGCAGTATTAGCAGATCCAGGACATTGTGTATCTACCTATGGTACAAGAGAGGATTTTTTAATTGCTAGTGCATGTTTAAATTCTACTGTTTCAGGGTTGGTAAGTAGGACAGTACACAGAAAAGATTTGATAGGACCAAGAGATTTTCATGGAGCAAAATATTATAAAGAACTAGAAAATGAAGATGTATCAAAGCTTTTTATAGAGACTATTGTAAAAGAATTTAAAGAAGTAAAAGATTTGATTGCAATGGGGAGCAATGAAGTAGAAGAATCTATTCCTACGTGGGCAGGACTAAAGGACATTAAAACCATACAAGAAGCATTTAAAATTGAAGATATCAATTTAATCAAACCAGGGATCGGGGAGACTACAAGAGTATTATTAAGAAGAATTCCATGGAAGATTCTAGTTAAGGATAGAAAAAATCCTAATCTAAAGCATATTTTACTATTAGCAGAGGACAAAAACGTATCTGTTGAAATTTATCAAGATATGACTTATGAGTGCTGTGGAATTATAAAACCTTTAAAGGAGAAAAACAATGATATTTGCAAGTGATTTGGACCGTACATTAATTTATTCTAAAAAATTTATTTCAAAGGGTGAAGGCATAAGATTAATTGAAAAAAAAGAGGATGAAGAAATATCTTTTATGACAGAAAATGCAATCAGAGGACTAAAAGAATTAAGCAAAGATCTATTATTTATACCTGTTACAACTCGTACTATTGAACAGTATAAAAGAATTAGCATTTTAGAAGAGATTGCACCAAAGTATGCTATTACTAGTAATGGGGGGAATATATTAATAGACGGAGAAATAGATACAGAATGGAATGACTTGGTTCAAAAGAAAATAAAAGAAGATTGCTTGCCCCTTGAAGATCTTTTATCAAAATTTAAAGAGATTGCATCTGATGATTGGGTCATAAGAAGAAGAATGGCTGATGACTTGTTTACTTATTGTATTGTTGATAGAGAAAAGATTCCTATGGAAAAGTTAGACTTATTTATGGATTGGTTAGAGGCTAGAAATTGGAAGGTATCTTTACAGGGAAGGAAGTTATATTTTGTTCCACACTATGTATGTAAATGGAAAGCCCTGGAGCATATAAAGGAACGAGAAAATATAGATTTTATTATTTCAGCAGGAGATTCTCTCCTAGACCTTCCCATGCTAAAAGGAGCGGATATAAGCTTTGCTCCTCCACATGGTGAAATTTATAAGATTCATAGGAATAATGAAGAAGCAGAAAATATTATTTTTACAGAAAAAGAAGGGATTTTTGCTGCAGAGGAAATACTAGAGAAAATAAATGGTTATGCAAGGAGTATTGGATAAATAAGTGGTGTATGCCACTTATTTTTATGGGAAATAGCTAGAAAAGAATAGCTTGTGGAAAACGTAGAAAACTCTAGAGATTTCAAGGATACATATATAAATGTTGAATTTACTTTAAAAATTGAATGAATTCTATTAAATTTAGCAATTTAGATACATCGTCCTATATTAATGATTGGTATATACTATAAAATGCGGTAAATTATAATATATTTACCATCAGCTAATGAAAAATAGTCAAATGATTAGATCATTCAATCATTAAGAAAGGAATGAGAAATATGGAAAAGAAATCAAAGAAAACGGGAATAAGATTTAAGTTAATTACAATATTGGTACTTCTCATTGCATTACCATTAGTTTCTTTAGGGACAAATGATTATTTAAAATCAGTAAGTGTAACAGAAAAAGAATTAAAGGACTCTTCGTTACAGACAATAGAACAATTAAATTTATCTGTTGATAATTACTTAGGGGGGATAGAAAGCTTTATAAACTTTATATCGAATGAAGAAGACATTAGGCAAATTTCCTCTAATCCAGATGCATTAGCAGATGTATTGAAAAAATTTGATAACTTTAAAAAGTCTCGTAAAGATATTGAATCTATATATATAGGAACAAAAGATAAAAAGGTATTTCCTCAACCAAGTCAGAGTTATGATCCTACCCAAAGACCTTGGTATATAGAAGCTGTAAAGAAACAAAATCTGTCATGGACACAACCATATGTGGATAACACAACGAAAAAATGGATCGTTTCAGCAGTTAAACCTATATATGATGAAAAGAATCAACTTGCTGGAGTACTAGCAGTAGATATAGGATTAGATACTCTAGCAGAAATGTTAAACAATGTTAAAATAGGACAAAAAGGATATCCTTTTGTAGTAGATGGAAGTGGAATGGTTATATTTCATAAAAATGAAGGTGTTATAGGAAAGACGCTACCTGTAAAAAAAATACTTGAAGTCATGGGAAAAGATAAGAATGGCATTGTAGATTATGACTGGGATGAAGAAGGGATAACTTATAAAAAATTTGTTGTATACAGTACATTGGATAAACTAAACTGGAAAATTGCAGCGGGTATGTATATAGATGAAATACAAGAAAAAACTGCGAGCATATTAAAAAATACCCTAATGGTTGGGGGAATTGCACTGCTTATTGCAATAGGAATTGCATATGCATTTGCTACCTCTATTACCAATCCTATTAAAACCCTTGTGCATGATATGAAAAAGGTAAGTGAAGGAGACCTTTCCATAAGAAGAAAAATAAAAAGAAAAGATGAAATCGGTCAGTTAGGGATTCATTTTAATACGATGGTAGAGGACTTAGCAAAACTTACAAATCGTATACAGGAGGTATCTACGAATATTACTTCATCTTCTCAAAATTTAGCTGCAACTTCTGAACTAACTAGTTCAGCTGCAGAAGAGGTAGCAGCAGCTATTGATACCATTGCAAGGGGCGCAACAGATCAAGCTACTGATGCAGAGAAGGGAGCAAACCTTACAATAAAATTAGCGGATAACTTTAATGAATTGACAACCAATTTTGATCATATTAAAAAATCTGCTGAACATGTGATGCATACAAGTGATACAAGTATGGATATGGTGAATGAACTAAAAGAAAAAACAGAGCTCAATAACCAAGGAACCCAAGCTATTGAAGGAGCTATCATTGATTTAGACAATCGAATAAAAGATATAGGAAACATATTAGAAACCATAGATGCTATTGCGGATCAGACAAATCTATTAGCACTCAATGCTTCTATAGAAGCAGCAAGAGCAGGAGAAGCAGGGAAAGGATTTACAGTAGTTGCAGAGCAAATCAGAAAACTTGCTGAAGAATCAAGAGTATCTTCTCAGGAAATCAAAGAAATTATTGTAAATGTTCAAGATGAAAGTAACAATACAGTAGGCATTATGAAAGAGGTAAAAGACAGATCCAAAGGACAGACAGAATCAGTTGTAGAAGTATATGGATCATTTGAAAAAATATCGAATGAAGTACATGGTATTACAGAAAAAATTGAACAACTTAGCGATTTTGCAAATCATATAAATGAAGATAAGGATATTATTGTAAAAGCCATAGAAAATATTTCAGCAGTATCTGAAGAAACAGCTGCATCATCAGAAGAAGTGAATGCTTCCATGCAGCAGCAAGCAATGGCAGTAGAACAAATTGCAGAAGCTGCAGATAAATTAGATAATCTTTCTATGAAATTAAATGAAGAAATGAGTAGGTTTAAAATATAGAGAATTAAATAGTATTTTTAAGGAGATTGAAAAATTTATCATAAATGGATCTTTGCGTGTGTTTATTTGTAATATCTATAGAAACTGATACAATAAGAAAAAATGAGAGCAGTTAGAAACTGTATCTCATTTTTTTTATTCTAATTCTTATATTGCATAAACAATATAATTATTCTAGGTTTATTCTCGTTAGATTTTTTTGCCTAATGTGAAAAATTATGTAGGCTGTTATTTCTATCATATTTAGTATGTAGATAGATTGCTGACAATGGAAATATATGATAAACTCATAAAAGAAAGATTTATCTTAAAAAAGGGAATCCTAAAGAAAGAACAAAGACTTATAAAGCTTTGTTCCTATAAAATTATTGACAAATTTGGAGACTAACCTTTGTAATTAAGTAAAATCAATAACTAGAAGGTGCTGTTTATGGGTGAAAAACAAGGGTGTTTACATCATATCTTTATGATTTTTACCAAAAAAGAGCTATTTAAAAATATCAATAAATCTAGCTATTCGAAACCCTACAGCCTATATAGCTATTGAAGAGGATAATCCATTAAAACAAGGATTGAAACAACATAAAATCCTCCTATTCCTAATAATACCAAAATATTGAAGAGGATAATCCATTAAAACAAGGATTGAAACCTTTTTGTATATAACCTATCGTTACACATTTTTTACATTGAAGAGGATAATCCATTAAAACAAGGATTGAAACAAAATATTAAAGATAAGAAAAGCCAGTAAGGCAGGATTGAAGAGGATAATCCATTAAAACAAGGATTGAAACTGTAAGTCCTAATGCTACACCTTGGGCATCAACATTATTGAAGAGGATAATCCATTAAAACAAGGATTGAAACTGATACAACTTCTGTTTATGCAAGAAGCGTTGAAATTGAAGAGGATAATCCATTAAAACAAGGATTGAAACTAAACTCTGCATTTTCATGTATTTCAGCCGTATCAAATTGAAGAGGATAATCCATTAAAACAAGGATTGAAACGAGGACTTGCAGGAAAAATTGCAGGATATTCTTAATGGATTGAAGAGGATAATCCATTAAAACAAGGATTGAAACTTTAGGTAACAAAACTCTTTAAGTATTGGTATATCATTGAAGAGGATAATCCATTAAAACAAGGATTGAAACTTGAGAACGAAGAGAAGAAAGAACCTGAAAAAGAGCATTGAAGAGGATAATCCATTAAAACAAGGATTGAAACGTAATTATGGTTACATTTCAAGATCATAAGATCAGATTGAAGAGGATAATCCATTAAAACAAGGATTGAAACTTTTCTTAGGATCTTTTAGAGTAGCAGCAATCTTAATTGAAGAGGATAATCCATTAAAACAAGGATTGAAACAGTATTGGTATATCTGTACTTGAAGTATATTTTTCTAATTGAAGAGGATAATCCATTAAAACAAGGATTGAAACATGCTGCGTGGTTCATTATAAAATCCATGTTTAACCTCATTGAAGAGGATAATCCATTAAAACAAGGATTGAAACCTGAATTTGAATATGTTTTCTCTAAGTGTTTTCTTATTGAAGAGGATAATCCATTAAAACAAGGATTGAAACATTCTTCCGCTAATTCCCTCGTAATTAATCCCTAAACTATTGAAGAGGATAATCCATTAAAACAAGGATTGAAACTGTTGTTTATATATATAATATTATCAGATTTATATTATATTGAAGAGGATAATCCATTAAAACAAGGATTGAAACAATATGCAAGGCAAGTCCTACTATAGCTCATTTAAATTGAAGAGGATAATCCATTAAAACAAGGATTGAAACCTATATCTATTATGATCAATTCTTTCATGTTCAATTATTGAAGAGGATAATCCATTAAAACAAGGATTGAAACGCAAACTGCACAAATCTCATGATTGGCATTGCCTTAAATTGAAGAGGATAATCCATTAAAACAAGGATTGAAACACATTCTGTCCTATAACCACTACATCTTTCCTATCATTGAAGAGGATAATCCATTAAAACAAGGATTGAAACATATGTCTTGATTTTGAACATTTGTATATTCGTTTTGATTGAAGAGGATAATCCATTAAAACAAGGATTGAAACATGCTCTACTAGCTATTCCAATTAAATTGAATATATTATTGAAGAGGATAATCCATTAAAACAAGGATTGAAACAGGTGTTTATCTAATTGTTCTGGTGTTACATTTGAAATTGAAGAGGATAATCCATTAAAACAAGGATTGAAACATTACTTTTCTAAGTTCACTTGAATCTGATTTTCCACATTGAAGAGGATAATCCATTAAAACAAGGATTGAAACATTTGTCTAATTCTTCGCCTGTCATGTTCAATACACATTGAAGAGGATAATCCATTAAAACAAGGATTGAAACGTAATGATAAAATTGATATAGGCAAGCCATATCTTCATTGAAGAGGATAATCCATTAAAACAAGGATTGAAACTTCTGGTTTTGCTCATTTCATGCGTTTTGTTTTCTTTATTGAAGAGGATAATCCATTAAAACAAGGATTGAAACTCTAGAACTAATTCAGGGCCACTTCCATCCGCAAGCATTGAAGAGGATAATCCATTAAAACAAGGATTGAAACTCACTCAATCTTCCTTTTTTAGTCTTAACTTCTATAATTGAAGAGGATAATCCATTAAAACAAGGATTGAAACTTGAAAAATCTTGATTTTATTGCGATTGGTTTTTCTATTGAAGAGGATAATCCATTAAAACAAGGATTGAAACTCGTTTTCTACTATTCTTTCTTCACTATAAGGTATATATTGAAGAGGATAATCCATTAAAACAAGGATTGAAACGATACATCTAGCAACATCCACTTAACATTTCCAATACAATTGAAGAGGATAATCCATTAAAACAAGGATTGAAACAAATGTATGATGATCTAAAAATCAATAATGAGTGTATTGAAGAGGATAATCCATTAAAACAAGGATTGAAACAAAAAACTTTTCCCTAATTCTTTTTGGAATTCTTCAATTGAAGAGGATAATCCATTAAAACAAGGATTGAAACAAGTACTTAGTAAACTTTCAATCTCAGTACAGTGGATTGAAGAGGATAATCCATTAAAACAAGGATTGAAACATGAAAATCATAGAGGGGAATCATCCCCTCGCACTATCATTGAAGAGGATAATCCATTAAAACAAGGATTGAAACCAAGCTCATATTCTTCATTTGTTCTCTCTATCCCTAATTGAAGAGGATAATCCATTAAAACAAGGATTGAAACCAGATGTTAAAAAACAAAATAGAGACTTATTGGTATTGAAGAGGATAATCCATTAAAACAAGGATTGAAACAAGTATAGATCCACTGCTTTCTTCAACATATTTTCATTGAAGAGGATAATCCATTAAAACAAGGATTGAAACTAAAAAATTATGCGAAATTCAACCACCAGAACAACCAATTGAAGAGGATAATCCATTAAAACAAGGATTGAAACTTATATCAATAAAATACTTTCGAGTTATCTGTATTAATTGAAGAGGATAATCCATTAAAACAAGGATTGAAACGGTAATAAGTGTGATGCTGAAAAAGTTTCAGTAGTATTGAAGAGGATAATCCATTAAAACAAGGATTGAAACAAAAAGCTTTAAAATGGAACGAGATTAGAAAAATAATATTGAAGAGGATAATCCATTAAAACAAGGATTGAAACTTATAACATATTAATCTTCAAGAAACCACTTTCCAATTGAAGAGGATAATCCATTAAAACAAGGATTGAAACTTCTTATATATTCAGATAGTGAGCGTCCTGCATAAGTATTGAAGAGGATAATCCATTAAAACAAGGATTGAAACATTTCTTCATATTTTTTTCTAAATCTTGATAATGAATTGAAGAGGATAATCCATTAAAACAAGGATTGAAACTTGATAAGACTAAATCTACATTATCCGCACGTTACAATTGAAGAGGATAATCCATTAAAACAAGGATTGAAACTGTTTTCCTCTGAATTTTCATTCTGTTGGCATTCGATTGAAGAGGATAATCCATTAAAACAAGGATTGAAACTATTGAAAATCTCGATCCAATGATCTTTCTCCTGATAATTGAAGAAGATAATCCATTAAAACAAGGAATACAAAAACGAGAACTTAGAAAAGCTATCAAGGCAGTAGGACTGCTTGGATAGCTTTTTTTATAGTAAAATTTAGAAAAAATGCATTGTAATAATAATGATTATCATTTACAATTATACATAGACAAAGATTATACGATAATATTTGTAGTTAATAAAAAATACAAGACGTCAAATTTTACCAAATATGAACAAGGAATTTGGGGGATTTTGTGGAAATTATATACTGGGGTGGGGAAGAAAGGGGAGATCTATATGAAAAAAAGAAGCGTGGGGATTAGATTTAAGTTAATCGTAATATTTATTATACTCATTGCTTTACCATTAGTTGCTTTAGGACAAAATGCTTACTCAAAGTCTGTAGATTTAACACAAAAGGAATTAGAGCAATCATCTTTTCAACTGATCAAGCAGTTAAATGTTTCTATAAGTAACTATTTAAATGGGATAGAAAATTTCATTCAATTTATGCCTAATGAAGATAGTATAAAAGAACTTTATGAAAATCCAGATACGTTAAAAGTGGTAATGAAAAAATTTGAAGACTTTAAGAAATCTCGTGAAGATATTCTATCTGTATATATAGGCACAAAAGATAAAAAGATGTATGACTATCCTCCTACAGAAAAAGAGGATGGTTTTGATCCTACGGTAAGGCCTTGGTATATAGAGGCTAAAAATAAGAATAAATTAGTATGGACGCAGCCATATAAAGATAACTCTACTAAGAAAATGGTTATTTCAGTAGCTGTACCTGTAAGGAATAAAAAGAATGAATTTATCGGTGTATTAGCAGCCGATATTGCATTAGATACTTTAGGAGAAATGATTAATGAAACGAAAATAGGACAAAAAGGGTATCCTTTTGTAGTAGATGCTACTGGAAAAATTATTTTTCATAAAGATGAAACACATGTAGGACAGCCCCTAGCTACTCAAGCAATAGAAACAGCTATGGAAACAAAAAAAGAAGGAATTGTAAATTATAGTTGGAAAGAAAATAAAGAAATTCATAAAAAGTTTGCAGTATTTAGTACTTTAGACAAGTTAGGATGGAATATATTGGGCAGTATGTATATTGATGAGTTAGAGGAGAAAACAGATATTATATTAAAAACAACATTGATTGTAGGGGGGATCGCACTACTCATTGCGATTTTCATTGCATATATATTTTCTACATCATTAACCAATCCTATCAAAACTCTTGTTCATGACATGGAAAAGGTAAGTGAAGGAGACTTTTCTATAAGAAGAAAAGTAAAAAGAAGAGATGAGATTGGCCAGTTGGGAGAAAATTTCAATAGAATGGTAGAGGATTTAGGAAAACTGGTAAAAAAAGTACAGGAGGCGTCTACAGAAGTTACTTCATCGGCTCAAAATCTAGCAGCTACTTCTGAATTAACTAGCTCAGCAGCAGAAGAAGTATCAGCAACTATTGAATCTATTGCAAAAGGGGCAACAGACCAAGCAACTGAGGCGGAAAAAGGAGCAAATCTTACATTAGGTTTGGCAGAGAAATTTAACCAATTGACAATAGAATTTAACTATATTACAAAATCTGCTGAGGAGGTAATGCAAACAAGTGAAGTAAGTAAGGGTGTAGTTCATGAACTAAAGGAAAAGACAGAGCTAAATAATGAAGGAACAGAAAAGATTGAAGAAGCAATTTTTGATTTGGACAATCGAATAAAAGATATAAGCAATATATTAACAACTATAGATGCTATTGCTGACCAGACAAATTTACTAGCACTCAATGCTTCTATTGAGGCAGCAAGAGCTGGGGATGCAGGAAGAGGATTTACAGTAGTTGCAGAACAGATTAGAAAGCTTGCAGAAGAATCAAGAATTTCCTCTGATGAAATAAAAGGAATTATCCAAAATGTTCAAGATGAAAGTAGCAATACAGTACAACTTATGGGAGAAGTAAAGGGAAGGACAATAGGTCAAAATCAAGCTGTTACAGATGTAGATCAATCTTTTGACTCTATTTCAAATGCAGTACATAGGATTACAGAAAAAATTGAGGATATTAGTGATTTTGCAAATCAAATCAATGAAGAGAAAGATTTAATTGTAAATGCCATAGAAAACATTTCAGCCGTATCTGAAGAAACAGCAGCATCATCAGAAGAAGTAACAGCATCCATGGAGCAGCAGGTAATGGCAGTAGAAGAAATCGCAGCAGCAGCAGATAAATTGGATGAGTTGGCTATGGGACTCAATCGAGATGTGGAAAAATTCAGGATCTAAATAGGGATTATGGAAACAAAGCACTTTAAAAGAAAAGAATAGAAAGAATGATTGAATAAAAAAACCGAGATGAGCCAAAATGCCGAATCTCGGTTTTTTATTTTACAGCTTTTAATTTTACAATATCACTCCAATTACTTGCGGTAATTAATTCTACTTGCATTAAATCTTTTCTTATTCCGTTAAGATTGCCGTTCATTTCAGCAATATCGTGCGACATACGATCTTGTTCTGCTGTATTTACATCTGCTTTATGCTCTAATGATTTGAGAATTTGGGTATTTTCTTTTACTTGGCTATCTAAGGAATCTAATTGTGCTATAATTTTTTTCTGATTTTCTGCTAAATCTTTTTGACTGTTTACTAATTCATTGATCTTCTTTTGACTTTCCATTAATTTGTCAATTTTCTTCTGACCTTCTACGAGTTCATTAAGGATATTGAGTATTTGTTTTTCCATGGTTTTTCACCTGCTTTTCTTATGTAGGGTTGTTAGTTTACTTATAATATATCATGAATAGGAGGGACAACTCAAGGAAGAAAAGAGATGAAAAAAATGGGAGTTAGGTGTTATTCGAAGAGAAAATAATGAGAAGGAGAATAACTAGCAATAAAGAATAAATGAAAAAGGATATAAAATAGAAAACAAGGAGAAAAGGGAGCATATTATAGGGGTATATAAAGGAGTGGATATAGATTGGATAAACTAAAACAGTTAAAGGCATATATTGATAATCAAGACATCTATTTGATGAAAGAAATACCTCCAGAAGAATTACCTATATCCAAAGAAGTAAGGGATACATGCATGAAAAATAAATGTGGGCAGTATAATAATAATTTCATGTGTCCACCTTATGTGGGAACGCTAGAAGAATTTGAAGATAAGGTGAAAGAATATACAAAAGGATTTTTAGTTTTGGTGAAAGACAAGATAGATGATCCATCTGATCATAATGCTTTTTATGTATCCGCAGATCAACTACATGGAATTATGCTGGATATTGAAAGCTATGGAAAGAAATTAGGATTTGATCAATCTTTTGCTTTTATAGGAGGACATTGTAGACTTTGTAAAATATGTGCTGTTAGGCTAGGGAAGGAAAAATGTATAGATTCTAAAAGGGCTAGACCTTCATTAGAAGCAGTTGGGGTAGATGTAATTGACACATGTAGTAAAGTAGGAATTCATATAGCATTTAAAAAAGATGAGGTTACATGGGTTGGGTGTTTGTTGATATAAAAAATATTTAGTATAATATGGATGTAATGAGGGTTGTATTATACCTATCGAATACACTTGAGGTGAAGAAAATGGAAACCATACTCAAAAAAATTCAAGATACAGTTATAAAGTATGCCAATGTAATTTCAGAAATTTTAAAAGTAGACATTGAAATAGTGGATCAAAATTTAATTAGAATTGCTGGAACTGGAGAATATGAAAAGGGCATCAACCAAAGTTTAGAGGATGAGTATGTTTATAAAGAGGTATTACAAAGTGGAAAACATCAAATTATTAGAGAACCCGGGAAAAATAGTATATGTCAAAAATGTCCTAAGCGTTTTACTTGTATTGAAAAGTTTGAAGCCTGTACACCTATAAAAATGGAAGATGAGGTTATTGGTGTCATAGGACTTATTTGTTTTCATGAGGAACAAAGGGAATTTTTATTATCAAATTTTGATACATATTTTTCTTTTTTAGAACAGATCGCGGATTTTATTAGTGCAAAAGCTTATGAAAAAAAAGAAATAGAAAATACAGAAACAATGATTGGTGTTTTAAATTCAATTATGGAGAATCTAGAAGAGGCGATTATTGTTTTGGATAATAATGATTGTATTTCACATACCAATAAAAATGCAAAAAATATTTTAGAGATTCATGATGAATTTCATCATAAAGTTATATTGATTCCAACAGGGAATTATATTTTAGAGCAACAGGAATATGAGTTGATTTTTAAGGGGAAGATTTATAATTTAGTAGGAAGTATACATGAGATTCATATGAAAAAAAATGAATATGATCGGATGTTTATTTTTAATGAAGCAAGAGTTATAAAGAGTAAAATTCTTGATATGACCAATCTCAATCACAATTTATCATTGAATAAGATTTTGGGAGAATCTTCGAAATTAGTTAATTTGAAAAGGAGGGTTTTACAAATTGCAAAAGCTTCATCTACTGTTTTGATTACTGGAGAGAGTGGAACTGGAAAAGAAATGTTTGCAAGAGCCATTCATAATGAGAGTAATAGAAAAGAGGAAGCGTTTGTTCCTATTAACTGTGGTGCCATACCTGATACGCTTCTTGAGAGTGAATTATTTGGTTATGTAAAAGGAGCTTTTACAGGAGCTAACACAAATGGAAAGATAGGTAAATTTGAATTTGCCAATAAAGGAACGATTTTTTTAGATGAAATAGGAGATATGCCTATTTATATGCAGGTGAAACTTTTAAGGGTTCTTCAAGAAAAAGAGATTATGAAAATTGGTTCTAATAAAGCAATTGAGATAGATGTGAGAGTAATTGCAGCTACCAATAAAAATATTGAAGAGATGATTAAAGATGGATCTTTCAGAGAAGATTTATATTATCGATTAAATGTAATTCCTATAGAAATTCCTCCTTTAAGGGAGCGTATTGAGGATATCAAAGTTATTACGTATTATTTTGCTAATAAATATGCAAAACTTTTTCAAAAAAAGTTCATAGGAATTGATCGTTCTGTATGGACATTTATGCTTTCTTATAGTTGGCCAGGAAATGTACGAGAGCTAGAAAATGCAATAGAATTTATGATTAATATGATGGATGCATCAGGAATTATTATTCCAGAAATACTACCTAGAAAATTAACTACAATAGATGAAGGGGATCAAAAACAAAATAAGGCTGAAATCTTTGATCTTGACCAAATAGAAAAGGATACAATAAAAAGGGCACTAAAAATGTATGGATCAACAACAGAATGTAAGCAAATTGTAGCACAAAAACTAGGGATAGGGATTGCTACATTGTATAGAAAAATCTCTAAATATAATTTATAAGAGATAAAAAATTTTAAAAGATTATCGATATGAGGAAATTATCATATTGATAATTTTTTTTGTGAAAAACATGATTTGAAATATGAATAAATTGTAGAAAAAATGTAGAAATAGGGGATTAGATAAAATAATTATCATTTTGATAGTGAATTATCATAATGATAGTGAATGAAATATAAAAAGCTTTAATTATGGCTATTAGGAGACATTTTAGAATTGGCATGGACTTTGCAATATAAGAAAATGATTAAAAAAATTCATCAAAATATAGGGCAACCTATTTAAGACTAGAGGAGGAATTTACATGTCAAAAGAAATGATTGCAACTACAAAAGCACCAGCAGCCATAGGACCATATTCACAAGGAGTAAAAGCAGGAGGTATGTTATTTATTTCAGGACAATTACCAATTAATCCAGAAACAGGAGAGATGCCAGAAAAAGTAGCAGATCAAACAAAACAATCTTTAGAAAATGCAAAGAATATTCTTATGGAAGCAGGATTATCTATGGATGCTGTTGTAAAAACTACAGTATTTTTAAAAGACTTAAATAATTTTACAGCTATGAATGAAGTATATGGTCAGTATTTCCAAAATGGTTATCCAGCAAGAAGTGCTGTACAAGTAGCAAGATTACCAAAAGATGCAGAAGTAGAAATCGAAGTAATTGCAGAAATATAAATTTAATTAGACAAAAAAATGAAAAGCGGGAAAAGGTTTAACTAGATGAATTAGTTAAGTTCGTAGTAAGAGATCCTTTAATTTTTAGATTATATTAGAAAATAGAAATAATGAAATTTGTTTTTTATAAATAGAAAAATGAGGTGGAAATATGAACAAGTTAAAAAAGATTGAATATGTTGTAAATGAAGATTCAAGAAACTTAAAAAAAGAAAAAGCTTCTGTAGATTTTATTTCACAAGAAGTAATAAAAAAGGTAAGAGCTTTTCATAAAAGTTTTCCTCAGTATAAAGTTACGCCATTGCATAAGCTTGATAAATTAGCGTGTGAGTTAAAGGTAGGTAATATTTGGGTTAAGGATGAGTCTTACAGATTTGGATTGAATGCATTCAAAGTTTTAGGTGGGGCTTATGCTGTGGGTAAATATTTGAGTAATAGATTAAATATTCCTATTGAAGAATTATCTTTTGAAAAATTATGTAGTGATGAAATAAAGAAGAAATTAGGAACGATAACATTTATCACAGCAACAGATGGTAATCATGGACGAGGGATAGCTTGGGCGGCAAATAAACTTGGACAGAAGTCAGTAGTATATATGCCAAAAGGGTCTTCATTGACAAGATTGAACAATATTAGAAAAGAGGGAGCAGAAGCTTCAATTACTGATTTAAATTATGATGATGCTGTAAGATTAGCAAATAAAGAAGCTGAAGAAAATGGATGGATAATGATTCAAGATACAGCATGGGAAGGATATGAAGATATTCCAACATGGATCATGCAGGGATATGCAACAATAATAGATGAAGCAATAGAGCAAATGGAAGGTGAGAAACCGACACATGTATTTTTACAAGCAGGGGTTGGTTCATTTGCAGGAGCTATTCAAGGATATTTAGCTGCTTTGTATGAAGAAGATAGACCTAAGGTAGTAATAGTTGAACCTGAAGAGGCTGCTTGCATTTATAAGTCTGCTAGTGCAAAAGATGGTAAAGCCCATGCTGTAATAGGAGATATGCCAACAATTATGGCAGGACTTGCATGTGGAGAGCCAAATATAATTGGATGGAATGTATTAAGAGATTATTCAGATATGTATTTATCTTGTCCTGATTATGTATCAGCAAGAGGTATGAGAGTATTAGGTAATCCATTAATAGGTGATCCACAAGTAATATCAGGTGAATCAGGAGCAGTTGGAGTAGGTGTTTTAAGTCTGATATTAGAGAGGGAAGAATATAAAGGAATTACCGAAAACTTGGATTTAAATAGCAATTCAAAAATATTGTTTATTAGTACTGAAGGTGATACAGATCCTCAACATTATAGAGATATAGTGTGGGATGGAAAAAATAAATCTCTTTAACAATTAGACAAGTAATTGAAAAATTATTGACTGAGATAACTTTTGAGAAAATTTATTTTAATATCCTTCTCTGTGGTATGTATAGTAGTTTACTAACCTATATAATACCACAATGGAGGATAATACCCTGAGTTACGATTCTATAAGATATGTAATCAATTATTACTATATTTAGAAAGAATTAAAGAATAACTAAATTTAGGAGGGTAAAAATGAAAAACGAAACTACAGTAAAAGAGCAAGGGAAAAAAAAGTTTGAGATGCCTCATATTTTTATTATACTTTTCACTTTTTTAGCGGTTATGGCAGTATTAACATATGTTATTCCAGCAGGGGAGTATGATAGAATTGCTGGACCAAGTGGTAGAATGATGATTGATCCAAATTCTTATCATGTAATTGATAGTAATCCAATAAATTTATTACAATTCTTTGTAGCAATTCCGAAGGGCTTTGTTGAAGCTGCATGGGTTATTGTTTTGACATTTTGTGTTGGTGGAGGATTTGTAGTAGTTAAGAAGACGGGAATTATTGAAGTAACAGTACAGAATTTAGCACATAAACTTGCTGACAAAGGTATTATTATTATTCCTGTATTGATGTGTACTTTTGCAATAATTGATGCATTTATAGGGATGCCGGAACTCTGTATGGTCTATGTTCCAATAATTGTACCATTAGCATTGGCACTTGGATTTGATTCTATTACAGCAGCTGCAATTGCTTTATGTGGTTCAGCAGCTGGATTTACAGCAGCTTTAACTAATCCTTTTACTGTAGGAATTGGTCAAAAAATAGCTGGATTACCTTTATATTCAGGTGTTAAGTATAGAATAGTAGTATTAGTAGTAATGTTAACAATAGGTATTTTATTTGTTTTGAGATATGCAAGAAAGGTAAAAGCGAATCCTACATTAAGTTCTATGTACCAAGAGGACTTGATTAAAAAAGAGCAATTAAAAAAAGATGGTAATGTTGTGAGAAAAGCAACAACAAGACAAAAGCTAGGGGGGTTATCAGCAGGATTACTTTTTATAGTATTAGTCTTTGGAGTATTTAAGTTTAAATGGGATATGCCTGAAATAGGAGCAATGTTTATTGTAATAGGAGCAGTATCTGGTATGGTTAGTGGCTTAAAGGGTAAAGAAATATGTGATGCATTTATTGAAGGGTGTCATGATGTATTAGTGGGTGCATTGATAGTAGGTTTGGCAAGAGGAATAACGGTTATTATGGATCAAGGTATGATAATTGATACGATAATTCATGGTTTATCAGCAGGCGTAAAAGGATTACCAAGTGCTATTACTTCTGTAGGTATGTTGGTTGTGCAAACGTTATTCAACTTTTTAATGCCATCTGGAAGTGGACAAACATTGATAACTATGCCTATTATGGCTCCTTTAGCTGATATTGTTGGAGTAACAAGACAGACAGCAGTTTTAGCATTGCAAATTGGAGATGGCTTTTCAAATGTCTTTTATCCAACTTCAGGGTATTTTATGGCAAGTTTAGCTCTTGCAGGAGTTGCATGGCAAAAGTGGGCAAAATTTATGCTACCATTATTTTTAATTTGGTCAGCGGCTGGTGCAGCTTTCCTAATTATTGCGCAAGCAATAAAATGGGGACCATTTTAATAGAAAAATTCAAGCAGTATTAGTTAAAAATAGAGGTGTTTAACTGAATATATAAATATTACTAAAAAACTATATTTAGACATTAAAATTATATGTCTAAATATAGTCTGGGAGGAGGATTATTATGGAAATCGTTAATGTTAACAGTGATATTAAGGCTATATTAAAAACACCACAAAAAATATTGGTAGATCCACTCTTTAATAATGATGTAATTTCAAAGGTTAGAAATTTTCACCGTTCTATGGAACAATATAGAGCGACTCCTCTTGTAGAGTTAAAATGCATGGCATTAGAATTAGGGGTAAAAAACATATATGTTAAAGATGAATCCTATAGATTTGGATTAAAAGCTTTTAAAGTTATGGGCGGTATTTATGGTCTTGCAAATGTATTAGCCGATTATTTAGGTTTAAATGTAGAGGACGTTAATTTTGACTATTTTAAAAAGCCTCAAATTTCTGAGAAGCTAAAGGATATTACAATAATTTCTGCAACTGATGGAAATCATGGCAGGGGTCTTGCGTGGGCGGGAGCACAGCTAGGTTGTAAAGTTGTGATATATATGCCAAAGGGATCAACTCAAAAAAGAGCTGAAGCAATTCAAAGCTTAGGGGCAGAGGTTCATATAACGGAGTATAACTATGATGATACATTAAGGGTTGTTATAGAAAAGGCAAAGGAAACAGAGGGAAGTCTACATGTTCAAGATACCGCTTGGGAAGGTTATACTGAAATACCTAATTGGATTACTCAGGGCTATATGACTATTGCTGATGAAGCTTTAACACAGCTTAGTTATCAAGGGGTACAAAGACCAACTCATATTTTTCTTCAAGCAGGGGCAGGTTCATTTGCAATGGGTATTGCAGGATATTTTGCTACTATATTTGGAGAAAATTGCCCTAAAATAATTATAGTAGAGCCTGAAAATGCCAGTTGTTACTATGCTTCTATAATGGGAGGAAAAGAAGAACCTGTTAGGGTTGTTGGTGATTTAGATACAATTATGGCGGGACTTTCCGTTGGAGAAGTTAGTATAGAGGCCTGGAAGCGTATTCCACAAATTGCTTGTGGATATATTTCTTGTAAAGATTTTATGTCTTCTAAGGGAACAAGACTTCTAGCTGTACCAGTTGGTGATGATCCTAAAGTTGTTTCTGGGGAATCTGGATCTGTGTGTATGGGTGTTTTACACTATATTATGAATAATGATAGCTGTCAAGAATTAAGAGAAAAAATTGATTTAGGCTCTAACTCTAATATTCTTCTTTTTAGCACAGAAGGAGATACAGATCCTGACTTATATAAACAAATTGTATATAACGGTTATTGTAAATCGAAATAAATAGAGGAGGTAAAAATGATGAATGATTCTATTGTTGAGTGTTTTAGTCAGTTAAGGGATGATCTTATTAAATTCACGCAAAAACTTGTAAGAATTGAAAGTTATACAGGTAAAGAACAAGAGGCAACTGAACTTGTTAAAGCGGAGATGGAAAAATTGGGATACGATGAAGTAATTGTAGATAATTACGGAAGTGTTCTTGGAAGAGTAGGTAGCGGGGATACAAAGATTATCTATGATGCTCATATAGATGTTGTTGAAGCTAAGGATGCTAATGAATGGAAATATGGTGCATTTAGTGGAGAGATTGTTGATGGAGCAATGTATGGTAGGGGTACTGTTGATACAAAGTCCTCTGTATGTGCTATGATTTATGCAGGACATGCAATGAAAAAGCTTGGGCTTTTAGAAGATAAAACAGTTTATATTTCTGCATCTGTTATGGAAGAGGATTTTGATGGAGAGTTGTTATTTAGGGTTATAGAAGAGCAGAAACTAGACCTTGATTATACAATCATAGGTGAGCCTAGTAATCTTCAATTAGCTGTTGGACATAGAGGAAGATCTATGTATACAATTACAACAAAAGGAGTATCAGCCCATGGTTCTGCTCCTAATAATGGTGTAAATGCAATATACAAAATGGCAAAAATCTTAAGTAGAGTTGAAAATCAGCAAAAGGAGTTTGACAAAATTAATGGAGAAAAGGGTTCGGTTGTAGTTTCTAATATAGAGGCTAGAACGGCTTCTTTAAATGCTGTTCCTGATCAGTGCAAAATCTATTTAGATAGAAGACTGGCTCTTGGGGAAACTGAAGAGATGGTTGCTAAAGAAATGGACAAAATTATAGAAGGTACAGATGCTACTTGGGAAATCTATAATGCAATAGGAAAAAGTGCTACAGGTAAAGACGTTGTTCTAAGAACATTTATGCCTGCTTGGGAAACAGCTGAAGATCATCAATTAACTCAAGCAGCAATAAAAAGTTTTAATGAAGTTTTAGAGAAAAAACCAGAAATATTTAAATGGGAGTTTAGCACAAATGGTTTTGCTACAAACGGTAGATTTAATGTTCCTACTATTGGATTTGGACCGGGTGAAATGAAATATGCACATATGAAAGATGAGCATTGTAAAGTTGAAGATATTGTTACAGCGGCTAAAGTATATACTGCATTAATTAAGTATTTATAATTACTTAGGCAAGGGTGTATATGAGTACTTAATTGTTTATTTTACAAAAATATATACATGATAAAAGGATAATATTTTTTTAAAATAATTATTGATTGGGACTAGATAGAAAAGATAATATAAAAAATAAAGTAGGGGTAGAAGCTGTCCCTACTTTATTTCATCAAACAATTTTTTATACTCCTCAATGGTTAAGGATTGATGCCCATCACTTAAAGCCTTTTCTGGATTTGGATGAACTTCAATCATCAATCCATCTGCACCACAAGCTAGAGCTGCTTTTGACATAGGATTTATTAATTCTCTAATGCCTGTCCCATGACTAGGGTCTACGATGATAGGGAGCCCTGTTTCTTTTTTCATGATGGGAACAGCAGCTAAATCTAAAGTATTTCTTGTATAGTTTTCAAAGGTTCTGATGCCTCGCTCGCAGAGGATAATATTTTTATTGCCATAGGCGGCAATATACTCTGCTGCCATGACCCATTCTTTGATAGTAGCACTCATACCTCTTTTTAAAAGAATAGGTTTATTAATATTCCCTAAAGCTTTTAATAGAGAGTAATTGTACATATTTCTAGAACCGATTTGAATGATATCAGCATATTCAAGTACAATATCCATGTTTTTTTCGTCCATGAGTTCTGTAATAATTGGAAGCTTTGCTGCATCTCCTGCTTCTCTTAAATATTTTAATCCTTCTAATTCCAGTCCCTGAAAGTCATAAGGACTTGTTCTAGGCTTGAAAACTCCTCCTCTTAGGATATGAACCCCTATTTCTTTTAGACTTAGGGCTGTTTTTAGTATTTGTTCTCTTGATTCTACAGAACAAGGTCCTGCAATGAAAATAGGAGGATAATTGCTACCGATTTTTAAATCTTTAATAGAAATGGTGATTGATTCACCTGTTAAAACTTTTTTATTCATGACTAACCTTCCTAACTTCTTCTCCTTTAAGTTTATCTATTATATCTTTTATTTTTATATGATTTAAGATAAGATCCTTGTTAATTTCATAAAGAGGAATCATGACAAAGGCTCTCTCGTGCATTCTAGGGTGAGGAATGATTAACTTTTCATCAGTGGATGTAAAATTTTCATAAAGCAATATGTCTACATCAATTGTTCTTGGACCCCACCGAATAATTCTTTTTCTTTTTAATGTTTTTTCAATATCTTGACAATAGGACAATAGCGCATAGGGATCTAAATTTGTAGCAATTTCAACAACGATATTTAAAAACCAATCTTGATGGGTATAGCCTACTGGTGCGGTTTCATAGAAGGAGGAGATTTGGGAAACTTCAATATCTGCATGTTTTTTTAACAATTCTATGGATTTTTGGATATTTTCTTTTTTATTGCCCATGTTACTGCCAATACCAAGATATGCTTTATTCATTTCGCTTTCTCCTTATCTCTACTCCAAAATAGTCAAATAGGCCTGGTACAGGTGCTTCCGGCTTTTTGACAGCTATATTGATTTCTTTTACTAATGGGAATGTATTTAGTATTTCATTTGCTATATTTTCTGCTAATGCTTCAATGAGATTGAATTTTTTATTGGTTACAATGTCTTTTATAAGGCTATAAGCTTCTCCGTAATGTACTGTATCTTTTACATCATCTGTTAGTCCTGCTTTTTTTAAATCTACATATAAATCTATATCTATAAAGAATTTCTGACCCAAGATATTTTCTTCATCCATAGCACCGTGATAAGCGTAAAAGCTTAAGTTTTTCATGATTATTTTATCCATGGTGTAGTACCTCTTACAATAGCATCTGCAACTTTTACAGCTCGAATATTTTCTTTGACGTCATGAACCCTTAAAATATCCATTCCATGCATAACACCCATAACAGATGTAGCAACAGTACCTTCAACTCTTTCGGTTGCTGGTAGATCAAGTATTTTTCCAATCATAGATTTTCTAGAAGTACCAAGAAGGATAGGGTATCCAAGATGGTTTAATTCATGGAGCCTTGACATGACATGAATGTTTTGCTCTGGTGTTTTTCCAAATCCAATACCTGGATCTAGGATGATATTTTCTTTTTTTATCCCTGCAGCAAGTGCAATGCCAATAGATTTATTCAGGAATATCTTTATGCTTTCCATAATATCTTCATCATATTCTGTACCAACTTGGTTATGCATGATGACAACAGGAACATGATATTTTGCAATGATTTTTGCTAGATGGGGATCTCTTTGAAGTCCCCAAACATCATTGATCATATGGGCACCTGCTTGTAGAACTTTTTCAGCTACAGCTGATTTTGTAGTATCTACAGAGAGTGGAACCTTTATTTCTTTTACTAATTTTTCTATTACAGGAAGCACTCGATTGAGTTCTTCTTCAGGGGATACTTCTTGGTGACCTGGTCTTGTAGATTCTCCCCCGATATCAATAATGTCTGCTCCATCATGAATCATTTCCTTTGCATGAAATACTGCCTTTTCTACGTTTGTAAATTTTCCACCATCAGAAAAGGAATCAGGCGTTACGTTCAAAATTCCCATGATATAAGTTTTGCTTCCTAAAGCTAATGTATATTCTTTAGCTTTTATGTTAATTTTTCTTGAAAAATCATAAAGCATTATTATCCCCCCTAAAACCCTTAAAATTTAATAAGTGCCATAGCTTCAGCTCTAGCTTTTGCATCCTTCTTAAAGTGCCCTCTTACAGCAGATGTAATGGTTTTAGACCCAGGCTTTTTGACACCTCTCATGGTCATGCACATGTGCTCTGCTTCAACGACTACGATTACCCCATAAGGTTCTAGCTTTTCGACTAATGCTTCTGCAATGGAAGTTGTGAGTCTTTCTTGAAGTTGAGGTCTTTTGGCAACGGTTTCTACAACCCTTGCAAGTTTACTAAGGCCCGTAAGTTTCCCATTCTTAGGAAGATAGCCTACGTGAGCTTTTCCGAAGAATGGGACTAAGTGATGTTCACATACAGAGTAAAAAGGAATGTCCTTTACTAAAACTAATTCTTCATGGTGTTCTTCTTGAAAAAATATTTCTAAGTGTTTTTTAGGGTCTTCTGTAAGTCCCGAAAAAATTTCTTCGTACATTTTTGCGATTCTTCTAGGTGTATCTTGTAAGCCTTCTCTATCTGGGTCCTCGCCGATAGCTTCTAATATATCTCTTACAGCTTTCTCTATTTTTGGCTTGTCCATTTAGATTCCTCTTTTCTTATAGTTTTATTGTTATATTTTAGTATAGATTTTATTTATGAAATACCATATAGATAGATGGCATTAAATTTTTTATAGTATATAAATGAATACCTTAACGAAGTAATACTGTTTATTGCAATTGTAATTTATATAGATGCACAGCTGTAATATGAATAGGCTACTTTTGTTTAAGGAGCACATATATACATATAATTATGTTATAAAGCAGTATAATGGTAATCATGAAACTTTTCTATTAATAACGTTGTAATAGGACATTGATCTAGATTAAATATTTTATTATTTAATTTTGATACAGGCATAATATCCATTAAAGAATTTGTTAAAAAAATTTCATTTGCATGAAATAAATCTTCTTTTTGGAACGTACCTATTTTTAAGGGTAAACCTAATATATTGATTAAATCAATTACTTTTTTTCTCATAATTCCTGGTAAAATACCACAGGAGATAGATGGCGTATAGATTGTTTTTTCCTTTACAAAGAATATATTTGTACAGGTACCTTCACTTAAAATTCCATCTACATTTAAAAATATTGCTTCATCATAGCCATTTTGTAGTGCTTCTTGCTTTGCTAATATATTTTCTAAATAATTATTGGATTTTATATAAGTTAGTTTGGCGTATTGATTTTTTCTTGTAGTTGCAAAGGAAACCATAAAGCCTTTTTCATATCTTTCTTTATTGTACATGTTTTGTCGAGTAGTAATCAATAAATCATAACTATCTTTATTTTTTGCATAAATAATTTTTACTACACCAGAAACGATATGATTAGAGATCATTAAATCCTCTATATATTTTTTTATTAACTTTAAATCATAGTGTAGCCCAATGTTTAATTCCTTGCAACTAGAATTTAATCTTTTAAGATGTTCATCTATAAAGTAAACTTTTCCAGTATGAACTTTTAATGTTTCGAAAAGACCATAGCCATATTGGAATCCTTCGTTTGGAGGGATAAAAGCTTCTTTTGATGCTAATAAATTTCCGTTATATGAAATATACATAAATTTCCTCCATTAACCTTCTAAAGCCTTTATAAGTGCTTTTGCTTTATGAAGGGTTTCTTCATATTCTAAATTTGCATTTGAGTCCCAAACGATGCCTCCTCCTGCTTGGAAATAGGCTTTATCATTTTTACAAACTATAGTTCTTATGACGATGTTTAAATCTGTATCTCCATTAAATCCAATGTAGCCCATAGAGCCTGTATAAATATTTCTTTGTGTAGGCTCTAGTTCATCAATAATTTCCATAGCTCTTATTTTAGGAGCTCCTGTGATAGAGCCACCAGGAAAAGTTCCTTTGATGATATCTATTATGTCATAATCGTCTTTTAATTCTCCGATTACAGTAGAAACAAGATGATATACTGTGGGGTAGGTTTCTAAATGAAATAATTCTGTTACTTTTACAGTACCAGTCTTTGAAATTTTGCCCAAATCATTTCTCTCTAAATCTACAATCATTAAAAGTTCAGCTTTGTCTTTTTCACTGGATAAAAGATCTTGTTTATTTTTTTTGTCTTCTTCAAAGTTTTTTCCTCTTGGACTAGTTCCTTTGATAGGTCTTGTTTCTATCCTATTGCCTGTTACTTTTATAAATCTTTCAGGAGAGCTACTTACAATATGAAAATCCCCATAATCTAAAAAACTTGCAAAGGGTGCAGGATTAATGGTTCTAAGTCGCTTATAGATAGAAAGGGGATGTTCTTTTATGGGGCACTCAAATCTTTGAGTCATATTAGCTTGATAGATATCTCCTGCATGAATATAATCTTTGATTTTATTGATGGCTTTTAAATAATCTTCTTTTTTAAAATTAGATTGTAAGGATAACGTTGTTTTTTCCTTAGTAGTTTCTATTATTGGTAAGGATTTGTTCTTGATAATATTTTCAATCTCTAAGATAATTTTTTCTTCTGCATCCTTTATACCTAAAGCAGCAATGAATACTTCATTTGTTTCGTGATTAATGATGATGATACCATCATAAAAGCACAAAAAACAATCTGGAATGTTTACATCATCCAAGGCTTTTCTAGGAAGTTTTTCTATATGATGACACAAATCATACCCCAAATATCCTACAGCACCTCCTATAAAAGGAAGATTTGTTTTGTAATCTATTTTATAGAGGGATAGAAGTTCTTTAAGTTTTTCAAAAGGATTGCCTGTGTAGGTTTTTGTTTGATTATTTTTTGTAATAGTGATTTTTTCATTTTTACTTCTAAATAGTAGAAAAGGATCAAAGCCAATAAAAGAATATTTTCCTAATTTCTCATGATCCATTCCGCTGTCTAAAAAGAAGCTGTAAAGCCTGTCTTTAAAAAGGGTATACAACTCAAAGCTATTGTATGAACATTCTATTTTTCTAATCAACATAATGACACCTACTTTTTTTCACTTCTATTAAAAAGTTTTCTAAAATTTCCATTCCCTTTTCTGTTAAGATAGCTTCTGGATGAAATTGAACCCCTTCTATGAGATAATTTTTGTGTTTAATACCCATAATTTCTCCAGCATTAGTTAAAGCTGTAATCTCCAAACAATCTGGAAGGGTTTCTTTTTCTATGATGAGAGAATGATATCTCGTTACTTTTAAAGGATTGGGAAGGTTATGAAATACTCCTTTATTCATGTGCTTTATAGGATGAACCTTTCCGTGGACAGGTTCCTTTGCTTTGATGATTTTTCCTCCAAAGACTTGACCAATGGTTTGATGTCCTAGGCATATGCCTAGGATAGGGATTTTTCCTTTGAAAGTATTCACCACGCTTTTACAGATGCCTGATTCATTGGGTGTACATGGACCTGGAGATAAAACAATCATTGTTGGACTTAAGTTTTTGATTTTTTCTAAGGTGATGGCATCGTTTCTATATACAAGTACTTCTTCCTTTAAGCATTCTAAATATTGTACAAGATTATAAGTAAAGGAATCGTAATTATCAATCATCAATATCAAGTAGAAAACTCCTTTCGTCCATAGAGCCTATAAGAGAGATTGATTCCCTATTTATGATAGGCATCTACGAATTTTCATTGATTTTAAATAATTTACATTGATGAATTGCAACGAACGCTATCATTTTTGTGTGGAAGATATTTAGTAAAAAAGCTTAGGACTTTCTCCTACACCAAATCTTTTACACTTTGCTACTACAGTACATTCCATACAAGGACGAGATAGCTTATCACTCCTATAGAGTATTTTATCCAAAGGAGGGTTTTTAGCATCATATTTCCGATGATTTTTAATAGCTTCTTTTATGATAGCCTGTTCATCATTGTCAAAGCCACTACTTTCTAATATGTCTTTTGCAAGGGTTGCACTGGCTGCAGCATGATCAACGCCTTCTAAATATTCTTTCCATCTTCCAATGTCATGAAGAAGGGCAGCAGCATAGATCACATCTTTTTTTATAGAAATATTTTTTTCTAAAGCTAATATATAAGCAACTCTAGCCACATCCAGGTAGTGACGAAGATCATGATGACAAAAAATTCGATTTTTTTCAGCTTTGACATTTCGGTTTAAGTAATCTACATATTTTTGATTTTTAAGGATTTTATTTACTCTTTCCATAAAGTTCTCCTATCTGAGATTTCAGCTCCACTTATAATCATGAGGAGATGACGTCTATTTTTCGTCAATAACATTTATTATATCTTACTTTATTATAGCTATTAGATTTTATTCAATCAATATAGTTATTTTCCAACTCATATAGATGAATAAAAAGTTGGGTTTATGCTATAATAAAATCAGTTGAAAATTGAAAGATAGATTTAGGAGAGATGATATGGCAAAAATTGAATTGATTGCAACAGCCACCTTTGGATTAGAGGAAATGGTAAAGCTTGAAGTGAAAAAATTAGGATATGAAAAAATGACCGTTGAAAATGGAAAAGTTACTTTTATAGCTGATGAAAAAGCTATTCCTAGAGCTAATTTATGGCTAAGAACTGCAGATCGAGTACTCCTTAAAATGGGAGAATTTAAAGCAATGACTTTTGAGGAATTATTCCAGAAGACAAAGGCTTTGCCTTGGGAAGAGTGGATTCCTGAGAATGGAAAGTTCCCTGTTAATGGAAAATCTATCAAATCACAGCTTTTCAGTGTTTCTGATTGTCAGGCAATCGTAAAAAAAGCTATTGTTGAAAGACTAAAAGAAGTTTATGGAATAGAATGGTTTAAAGAAGATGGGGCGGAGTTTCCAGTGGAGGTAGCACTTCTTAAGGATACTGCTACACTTACTATAGATACTAGTGGTGCAGGACTACATAAAAGAGGTTATCGTGCTAAGGCAAATGAAGCACCTCTTAAAGAAACATTAGCAGCAGCTATGGTTTTAATCAGTAGATGGAGAGAAGATCGAGTATTGATTGATCCGTTTTGTGGATCTGGTACTATTCCAATAGAGGCGGCTATGATTGGAAAAAATATTGCACCAGGTCTTCAGAGAAAATTCATCTCAGAAGGGTGGGAAAGAATCCCTAAATCAGAATGGAAAAGTGCTAGAGTAGAAGCTATGAAGGCAATTAGACAAGATGTAGATATAAGGATTATTGGTTCTGATGTAGATGAAAAAGCCATTGAGATTGCGAAAGATAATGCTTATGAAGCAGGGGTAGATGATTGTATTATCTTCTCACGCCAAGAGATGGGACAGATAAGATCAAATGGGAAATATGGATATATCATATGTAATCCCCCTTATGGAGAAAGATTAGGAGAGAAAAAAGAAGTACAAAGACTCTATACAAGAATGGGAAAAGTATTTGGTAGGTTTGATACTTGGTCTAAATATGTTATTACTTCTGATGAAGAATTTGAAAAATTATATGGAAAAACTGCAAGTAAAAAAAGAAAATTATATAATGGAAGAATTAAAGTGGATTACTATCAATTCTTTGGACCAAAGCCTCCAAAGAGTATGTTAGGGAATAATAGAAAATAAGAAACAATAAACTACCATAAGGTGGTTTATTGTTTTTGTTTTTAGAAATCAATTTCTGCCCATTTTTGTTTTCGAAAGCGATTAAATAGGATTGAAGCAAATATGAAAAAGGAGATGATTTCTCCGAGCCACATACCTGCAACTCCTATCTTTAGGGGAATGGTAAAAACATATGAAAGGGGGACGTAAACAAGCCATGACCTTAGAGCACTGATAGTCATTACAGCTTTTGTATCACCAGCACCTCTTAGGGCACCAGACATAACAATCATAAAGTTTAAAAAAGGCTGATTAGCTCCTGCAACCCACATAGCAAGTATGGAGATGTTAATAATGGCTGATTCATTTGTGAATATGCCTAATAGGAATTTTGGAAAGCATATAAAAATGAACCCCATAAATACACCCCACAATACGCCTAAGCCAGAAACGGTATATCCCGTATGTAGAGCTTTTTTCACATTCTTTTCTCCAAGAGCCTTTCCTACTAATGCAGCTGCAGCAATAGATATACCAACAGCAGGCATAAAAGAAAGTCTTTCAATGCTAAGGAGTATTCGAAATGCAGCTTCTGAAGCTGTATCTAATTGAGAGATGATCACTCCACAGGCTATAAATGAAATATTCATTGAAAATTGTTCGATAGCACCAGGGTAGCTTATTTTCCAAAGAGGATTTAAGATTTCTTTTGTAACTTTAAAGTTAGAATAAATAAGCTTCATTTTACCTTTTCCTTTTAAAAGAATATATAGAAACATAATCATTCCTATAAATCTTGAAAGGGTGGTAGAAAGAGCTGCTCCTTTTATCCCTAGATTTGGAAATATCCAAAACCCTGTCATCAAAATATAATTACCAACAATATTTAAAATATTAGTGATTGCTGTAATGACCATGGGTGTTTTTGTATCTCCTATGCCTCTTAAACTGGCTGCAGCAGAGAAAGAAATAAACATGAATAATATACCGTAAGAAATAGTATGAAAATAGGTCAGTGACATATTTAAAACGGTAGGGGATACATTGTAAATAGTAAACAATTGTTTTTTAAAGGTTATAGAAAGAATCGTAATGATTAAACCTAGACCTAAGTTTAAGGATAGATTCTGCCCTAGTACTCGATTCAACCCTTCATAATTTTTTTCTCCAAAACGTCTAGAAATCATAGCAGTGGCACCTGTATTGAAGGATGAAAAAATAAAAATGATTGAAAAAATCATTTCATTGCAAAAACCTGCTGCAGATAATCCCTCTTTTCCGATGATTCTACTGATCATAAGAGTATCCGCAATATTTACTAGGGTGTTTAGACCCATTTCTATGACAGCAGGTAAAGCCATAGTTAAAATAGATAGAATTAAAACTTTATTTTTCTTTAAAATGTTCATATGGATCACCTATTTATTTTATTATGAAACTGTATCACAATATTATAGCATATTTGTTTTATATTTATGTATAAACATAGTTTATGATAAAAATTGATGATACAATTAGAATAGGAAAACATTTTCAAGAATTAAGTGAGGATAAAAATGAAAAAAGAACCATTCATGATAAAGATTATTTTGTTAAGGTGGGATTTTATCAATATACGGGTATTGTAGTAGATACATTTAATAGAAAAACAGGAGATATAAAAAGTGAAATTTATAAAATGAATAGTCAAACAATGGATTTTGAGTTTTTGAATAGTTATTATGAAGGAATAAGTGTAATAAAGGCGAAAGATTAACTAAAAGTGTTCATTTTTTTACAATACAAAAATAGACAAAAGCATAAGGAGGATACTACAAGTGAAGAGTAGTCACATGACAAAAGCCCTTATAGCAGGAATAAATATGGAAGAATGGTTTATGCAATCAGAGATACTTAAAATGCTAGAAAAAAAGATGATATTTTTTGTTTTGTATAAAGATCAATTTGTTTATATGAATGCTTTCTTTGAGAAAAGACTTGGATATACAAAAGAGGAATTAATCCATAGAAGGTTTGAAGATTTTGTGGATGAGGATTTTAAAGATATTTTTAAAGAACATAGAAATAATGGAGAATTTCACCCTACTAAAATATATAAAAAAAGTGGCGAAGAAATATGGTTAGATGCAAGTGTGAAGAGGGTAAAAGTAAAAGAAAAAGAAATGATGATGGTTGTAGCTTGTGAAATAACAGAATTCGTAGAGATGAAAGAAAAATTAAAGATAAAGGAAGAAAAATATTATGATATATTAAATACTCAGACGGAGTTAATTGTTCGTACCACAATGGATCATATATATGTTTTTGTGAATGATGGTTATTGTGATTATTTTGGAATACAGCGAGAAAATTTAATAGGTAAAAAGAAATTTTCTCATATTTTTAAGAAAGACTATAAAAAAATAGAAGAAGCATTAGGTTTAGCAACTATTGAGAATCCTTTTATAAATGTAGAAGCTAGAGGCATTAGAAGAGATGGAACGTTGGCTTGGATAGAATGGACAGGATGTGTATTCTACAATGAATTGGGTCAAGCTGTAGAGTATCAAGGAGTAGGAAGAGATATTACAGAAAAGAAAAAAGCGGAGGAGCAACTAAAGAAACTTCAAAATGAATTAGAAATAGAAATCGAAAAAAGGACATCTCAACTGAATAAAGTCAACAAAGAATTAACCCTAATAAATAGCTATATGAATAGTATTTTGATGCATATGTCAGAAGGGGTAGTAGTTGTTGATGAATTAGGAAATATTAAAAAATTAAACTGGGTTCTTGATAAAAAATGGAATCCTTGTATAAAAGAAATAAAAGAATATTTGAAAATGATTATTTTAGAAGGGAAAAATAATGATATTTATCAAATGTTAAAAGAAAAAAAATCCTTTTATGGGTCTGAATTGACTATCCCAACAGCAAAAGGGAATTTACAGTTTTTTATATCTGGTGATCCTATAGATAATTTTGAAGATCATGTGAATAGAGGAGTGATTGTATTTCGCCCTATTCAACAAATTCATGAGCTAGTAAACCGTTTCAGTGGTGCTCAAGCTAGGTTTAAATTTTGTGATATTATCACCCAAGATAAAAAAATGCTACAAACAGTAGAACTTGCTGCTAGAGCAGCTTTAGGAGAAGGCAGTATTTTAATACAAGGGGAGAGTGGTACAGGGAAAGAATTGTTTGCTCAAGCTATTCATAATCATAGTAGACGTGTCAGTGGACCTTTTGTGGCAGTTAATTGTGGAGCTATTCCCAGAGATTTAATTGGTAGTGAATTGTTTGGCTATGAAGAAGGAGCTTTTACAGGAGCTAAGAGGGGTGGTAAACCAGGTAAATTTGAATTAGCTAAAGGTGGGACCCTCTTTTTAGATGAAATAGGAGATATGCCCTTTGAACAGCAGGTAGCACTTTTGCGAGTTATTCAAGAGAAAAAAATTATGCGTATAGGAGGAGAACAAGAGATTCCTATAGATGTACGTATTATTTGTGCTACCAATAAAAATTTATTGGAAGCCATAAAGGATGGACGTTTTAGGAAGGATTTATATTATCGGTTAAATGTTATTTCTATTAAAATTTCGCCATTGAGAGAACGGCGTGGAGATATTCTTTTGTTGTTTAAATATTTTATAAAACAAACAGCTAAAAATGGAGATAAGCTTTTGGAAAATATAGATCCATTGGTAATAGAATATTTGACTAAATATAATTGGTATGGGAATGTTCGTGAATTGCAAAATGTTGTAGAAAGAATTATACATATTGTAACTGACGAGCATATAGAAGTAGCACATTTACCAGATAATATTTTGAAAACTCGTGTTCCTAGTATAGATAAGATAGTTTCTATGTCAGAACAAGGCATAACTATTAAGGATATTGTAGAAGAGAAAAAAAAGATACAAGAAGAGCAAGAGGCTAATAAAATTCTGAAACTTTTTAAGGAACATAAAGGAAATATTAGCCAGATTGCTAGAGCCATGGATATTTCTCGTAGTACTCTTTATCGAAAAATGAAGAAATATAAGATTGAAAAAGGCGTGTAGAGGGTTTATGTTGTTTCAAAGTGTTTCAAAGTGTTTCAAATAAATAAAAAAAGTGATACAATTTGCTACAATATGGAACAAATGGATTCAATCCAATAACAAGGAAATTTTAAAAAGGAAGTTGCGAAAAATGTAGAAATTTGTAGGAAAATAAAGGGATAATAAGGAAATAATAGGATTTTCTAAGAAAGTGGAAAATTCTATTATTTTTTTTGAAAAAATGGGGATTTGGTCCTATAGTTGGAATAAATTTTGCAATATTTATTCATAAGCGGATAGGGAAAATACAAAATAGAGATAAATGAAGAAGTATTATTACGAAAGAAAAAGGGGGTATATGCATGCGTAAAGCAATTGAATCAAAAATAAGATATTTGAGAAAAGATATGCAAAATCTCATTGAACAAAAGGACAATCTCTTAGATCCAGAAGTCATAAGGATTAGTCAAGAATTAGATGTTGTGTTAAACCAGTACAATATTTATTTAATTAATAAAGGATTTAAGGGGGTTTAAAAATGAGATGTTCTAGAAAAAAATTTGATATATGGACAAGCTTTTGTAGTGATTTGGGAAGAATTTCTTATAAAAAGGAAAGAAACGGGTTTCAAAAAAATAGAAAAGTGTGTCATAAAAAAATTATTAGAAATGTGAATAATACAGGGAATGAGTCATTAGAGGAGGTCTATAGATTAATAAAACAACTAGAAGAAATGATGAAAGAGATGGACCATATCAGTAAAGTAAATATACATGCCATACAGAAAGTATTAGAGGAGATTTCACAAACGAATGAAAGTGTTGAAGAGATTGTACCAGCTAGTCAAGTTCTTGTAGCCATAGTAAATCAAATGGATTTATTGATAGGGAATGTTGAAAGAGAAGACGTGTATCATAAGGATTTTACTTTTATAGCAAATGAAATAAAAAATATAGGAGAACACGCAACAAAAACCATTGTTGAAGAATCAAAGCATTCACAAAAAAGCTCAAAAAGAATAGTAAAAAGAATACAAAGAATTTTAGCTTTGACCATGTTGCAAAGAAGAAATATTAGAGATATAGAGGGTAAATATAATGAACTTTTAAAAGTAATTATATCTTCTAAACAAAGTGTTAAACAAATTCATGAGAGTGAAAAAAAAATAAGGGAAGACAAGAATGGTTGTTTATATATTGATAAAAAGAGATGGAATGTGGAGAAGCAAATTATAGAAAATACACAAGAAAGAATAGAAAATGAAGAACAAACGAGAGTGATCGATGAAATTACGTATATAAGCGAAAATTTAGCCCAATTAGTCAATGAGTTACAACAAGTTGTATTAAAATTTAAGATTTAGTAAAGGAGGGAAGAGCATATAAACTACAAAAGAAAAAGGAGGCAAAAAAATGCAAAGTCTCAAAACAAAAATAGTTATATATTTTTCAATTATATTAATGATTGTGTGTGGAGTTTTAGGTGTTACTTCTTTTTTTCAATCATCAAGTGCTTTAATAAATAGTGTTGAAAGGAATTTAGAAACAATTGCAAAAGAATCTTCAAAAGTCATTAAAGCAAGGTGTGATATCCAATTAGAAAAGTTAAAGGTAGTAGCAGCTAGAACGCGAATTACGAATCCAAATAATCCACTAGAAGATAAAATACAAGCACTAAAAGAAGAAGTAGAAAGAAGTGGTCATTTAAGGATGCATCTTGTAGATTTGAATGGGCGAACAATAGCTACAGATGGAAAGACTTACGATCTAAGCAATAGGGGGTATGTTCAAAAAGCTTTAAAGGGTGAAACCCTTATATCTGATTTAACTATAAGTAAAGCAGATGGAGCTATTATTATTCCTGTTGCAACGCCTATAAAGAATAATGGAAAAATAATAGGCGCATTAGTGGCTATTCGAGATGGAGATAATTTGAGTCAATTAATAGAGGATATTACGATTGGAACAAGTGGATTTGCTTATGTAATAGATGATAAAGGTACCATCATAGGACATAAAAATAGAGATTTAGTAAAAGAACAGTATAATTTATTACAAGCTGTTAAAAGTGATGAAAAACATAAGGTATTAGCTACATTGACCGAACAAATGATAGATGGGCAATCTGGAACAGGAAAATATTATTTCCAAGGACAAGATAAAATTATGGGTTATGCACCTATAGAAGGAACCGTTTGGGCGGTTGGTGTTACTTCTTATGTTTCTGAAATGTTAGTTGATTTAAACACAATGAAAAGAGCTATATCGATTTCAACCTTTATTGTTTTAATTATATCTATAGGATTTGCTTATTTCATAGGAAGACAAATAGCTGCACCGATTATTTTAGCTACAAATCACGCAAAGCAAATAGCAGAAGGTGATTTTACAGAGGATGTAAGTCATTCAATTTTAAAAAAGAAAGATGAAATAGGACAATTAGGAAAAGCTTTTGAGGAGATGATGAAAAATTTTAGGAATCTTATAGGAAATATGATTGAATCTTCTCAGCAAGTAGCTGCTTCATCAGAGGAATTAGCTGCTACAGCTGAACAATCTATGAAAGCATCAGAAGAAATTGCTAAAACTGTTGAAGAAATTGCTAGAGGTGCTACAGACCAAGCAAAGGATACAGAAAATGGTGCCAATCAGGTACTTGAGTTAGGGAATGTGATTGAAAAAAATCAAGATCATTTAAAAGAACTCAATGATGAATCTGAAAAAATAAATCAATTAGTGAAGGATGGTTTAGAAATTATCAATGAGTTAGATGACAAAACAGATGAAAGTAGCAATGCCATTAAGGATGTACATGAGAATATTTTAAGAACCAATGAAAGTGCTGAAGATATTGGACAAGCTAGTCAGATGATTGCATCTATAGCAGAACAGACAAATTTATTGGCACTAAATGCGGCTATTGAAGCTGCAAGAGCAGGAGAACATGGAAGAGGTTTTGCTGTTGTGGCAGATGAAATTAGAAAATTATCTGAACAATCTACCCATTCTACAAAAGTTATTGATAAAGCGGTGAATAAATTACAAAGTAATTCAAATATTTCAGTAGAGACGGTTAAAAAGGTTTTAGAATTAATGAATGAACAAGCTAGAAGTGTAAAAAACACAGAAAGCAAATATGGAGAAATTGCACAGGCTATCAGATTGTCAGAAAAAAATATCATAGCATTAAATCGTTCTGGAAAAGATATGGAGAAAAATAAACAGGAACTTTTAGATATTATTCAAAATCTATCAGCCATTGCGCAGCAGAATGCAGCAAGTACAGAAGAAGGAGCAGCAGCAGCACAGCAACAGACTGCCTCTATGAATGAAGTTGCTCATGCAAGTGAAGGATTAGCTGAATTAGCGCAAGAACTTCAACAAGAAATTACTAGATTCAAAATATAAGCTATAAAAAATAAAAAAGAGAATCCTTTTTTTTAATGAACCTCATGTCAAGGATATTATAAAAAAAAGAATTCTCTTTTTTTATGAAATATTATAAAAATCTATTGACAAAGTTCAACTACAAGTGTAATCTGAATATGAACTACACTTGTAGTCTAAAGGAGGTGAGACCATGAAGGAAATGCCACGAATATCTGATTCAGAGTGGAAAGTGATGCAAGTTCTTTGGGAAAAATCCCCTGTTACAGCCAATGAAATTATTGATACTTTGAAAAAAACAACTGATTGGAGACCTACTACTATAAAAACACTGGTGAGCCGATTAGTAAAAAAAGAAGCTGTTGGTTTTAAAAAAAACAATCGAACCTATAATTACTATCCATTAGTAACAGAAGATGTTTGCGTGAAAGCAGAGAGTAAGTCTTTTTTAAAGCGTGTATATGGTGGAGGATTAAAAATGATGATTGCAAACTTTTTAGAAATAGAGGATCTATCTCAAGGGGATATTGAAGAGTTAAGACGTATGCTTGATGAGAAAAAGTGAGGTACGTAAAATGGAGATACTTTTTAAATGGTTAATCAGTACTTCTATTAAAGGAAGTATTTTAATAGGATGTATTCTTCTTCTGAAATATATATGGAGAAATAAATTAGGAGCAAGATGGCATTACTACATATGGTTTTTGGTAGTCATAAGACTATTAATACCCTTTGCACCCCAAAGTTCAATGAGTTTTTTTAATCTATTTGCTTTTCATGAACATACAGATATAATCACAAAAAATATGGTAGGATATGATCCTAATACGATTATTAGATGGTTTGAAAAGGGTGTTAAATAGATGAATTGATGAATGACCACGAAACATTTATTGAAGCTTTATTACAGGGAAGCATTTATCTTAAATTAATGATTATTTGGATCATAGGGGTAGTTCTATTAGGCTTTTATACAATAAAGATGAATGTAAAATTGTGGGCAAGAATAAAAAGGGGAAGCTTATGTGAAGATGAACATATTTTAAGAATTCTTAAAGGTTGTAAAGAGAAAATGGGGATTGATAAAGAATTGTTAATATTTAAGACAAAAGCTGTACAAACACCTGCTATCTTTGGATGGATGCGACCATGTATATTATTGCCTGTGGATATAGAGAAAAAACTTACTAAAAAGGGATTAGAGCATGTGATCTTTCATGAACTAGCCCATTTTAAAAGGAAAGATATTGTTCTTTTTTGTATAACAGGTTTTTTACAAATCATGCATTGGTTCAATCCTATTATATGGTATGGTTTTTATGAAATGAGGCAGGATTGCGAGATTGCCTGTGATAGTATGGTTCTTTCCTGTATTGGGGATACAGAATCTAGAAATTATGGGCAAACCATGATTACGTTAGTAGAAAGTACTATAAATAGTTTTCAATCTGTAGGAATGGCTAGATTTTCAACACAAAAATCACAGCTAAAAAGGAGGATAAAAATGATTACTTTATTTAAGAAAAATACATATAAAATATCAATGTTATCAGGGGTTTTTCTGATTTTTATAGCATGCACATTTTTAACAAATGCAGATGAATCAATAAATGCACAGAAAAATGACTTAGAAGTAATTACTAATCAAGTTAGTCAAAATAAAGAAAACACAGTAATGGAGGGATTAGATAAGAAGGAAAATCTTCAAGAAAAGGAAATGCTTTGGCCATTACCTGATTATAAAAAGATAACAAGTACTTTTGGAAAGAAAGTACATCCTAAATTCAATAAGGTAAAGATGCATACAGGTATTGATATAGCAGCTCCTCAAGGAAAAGTGATTGTTGCAGCTACTGATGGAACAGTAATAAAAGCAGGGGATCTTGGAGGCTATGGGAATGCTATCATTATTGATCATGGTAATGGGCTTGCTACAATGTATGGACATTGCAGCGAACTTTTAGTAAAAGAGGATACGAAGGTGAAAAAGGGAGATGAAATTGCTAAGGTAGGCTCTACAGGTTTTAGTACAGGACCACATTTACATTTTGAAGTAAGAAAAGAAGGTGAGCCAGTTGATCCTTTAGAATATGTTGAGAATGAATAAAACCATTTTAAATTGAAGAATTGAATAGTAAAATAGATAGAAAGACATATACATTTAAGGATATGTCTTTTTTGAATATAAATCAATCTGTAAATATGATGAGTGATTTTGATCGTTAATATACGCTATAAAAGGAAGAAAAAGCAGTGAAGGGAATTGACAGAAAATGTAGAATATATTGAATATACAGCATGGTAAAGAAGTAAAATAAATAATAAGTTAAAATACTTCATGGGGGGATGGCGGGATGGTTGAGTGGATCAAGAAGAATATAAAAATGAATTTTCTTTTAATAGGAGGATTTATTGGCTTCTTTTTCACAATGTTTTCGAATTTTGTGGTAGGATATATTGTTGGAGGGGCCATAGGATATGCTATAGGAAATGAGATAGAAAAAAAGATGGCATTAAAAAGAGAGGAGTAATCAATTTTGAGGAATATCAAGTTAACCATAGAATATGACGGAAGTAAATATAACGGGTGGCAAAGACTTGGGAATACGGAAAATACCATTCAAGGCAAACTTGAATCTGTGATTTCTCGTATGACAAATAGAAAGGTAGAAATTATTGGTTCGGGCAGAACCGATGCAGGGGTGCATGCACTAGGTCAAATTGCAAATTTTAAGACAAATACAAATATGAATATAGAAGAAATAAGAGATTATTGTAATGAATATCTTCCAAAGGATATTGTTATAAAAAAGGTAGAAGAAGTAGATGATCGATTTCATGCAAGATACAATGCAAAATCTAAAAAATACTTATACAAAATATGGACGGGTAAGATTCCAGCTGTCTTTAATAGAAAATATACTTATGATATTCAGCAGTCATTGAAGTTGGAAGCTATGAAAAAAGGTGCAAGTTATTTTATTGGAGAGCATGATTTTGAGGCTTTTTGTTCTAAGAAATCAAAGAAAAAGTCAATGGTAAGACAAATATATAATATTGATATTACAAGAGAAGGAAATGAAATACATATATTGTTTCATGGAAATGGTTTTTTACATAATATGGTACGGATTATGGTAGGGACACTCATTGAAATCGGACAGGGAAAAAGAAAACCAGAAGATGTGAAAGAAATGATAGCATCAAAGGTAAGAAAAAATGCAGGGCCTACTGCACCAGCAAGGGGATTATTTTTATATGAAGTAGACTATGAGCACCTAGATTAAATCTAGGTGCTCATAATTTTTAGCAATCATGTCCGCCATGTACAGAACCAATTGCCACTTGACGTTTTTGTAAAAGTTTCAAAGTAAGGTAAATAACCATTTTTTCTTCAAGCTTTTTAAATTCTTTTTCTTCGAAAGGAATAGGATCACATGGTTTTTTAGAACAAAGATGCTCATCATATTCAACAATCTTACTTTTTATTAATTCACAATAAGGAAGTTCATTAAAGTATTCTGTACTTGTTTGGTTGTATTCGCTAAAATCACCAGATAATAATTTATCTTTTTCTGCAAATTGACAACCATCTAGTTCTTGTTCCTTAAAGAATTGGAATTCTTTAGAAGTGTTAGGAACGATAGGAAGTGGTGCAATGCCATTGAAGGTTACAGGTGTTGTACAGCTAAATGGAATATCTACAGTACAATGCTTGATATCTCCACATACACCCACATAGTTTGAGCATTTACGTGTAGAATAATCAATGTTCTTACGAACAAAACCTTTTACAAAGAGCATGTTGGTGTCTTGTAGAAGAAGACATTGAGTAATTTTTATTCTCTTCTTAATGTTCTTTATTTCTAAAGCAGGTTCTGGAAGAGTAATGATGGTATCAACATTAATCTGTAGAGTTAGTTCTGCTAGAACTACAGGTATTTTTGCTACAGCTCCAGTTCTTAATGCTTCTATATCAGTAGGCGTGTTAATACAGTCATCAGTGCATCCTGTACTAATATCAACACAAGCTGTTGGAGGGCATACTTCACATGAAGGGGTAGTAGAAGATACTTCTACAGGGATTGCCTTACAAGTAGCATTTAAATTTTGTGAGTCATTATACTTATTCCAAGCCATAATTATCATCTCCTGATAGATTGATTTTAGAGGTAATCCAAACTTTTGGATTACTTCTAGTACATAGTATTCAAAAAGATTTATTTAGGTACTATAATTTAACCTTTAAATAGTACAAACTATAATTTTTTAGTAAAGGGAGTTTATTGAAAACTATAAGGAAATACCCATAAAGATTTTGTTTAGGAAACTAGATGGATAAAAAAATCGAAAAAATAATAGCTATATAGACAATATATGCGTAATCTTATTGACAAATTGCTTCAAAAAAAATATAATAAACTGGTTTTAGTTTTAATAAACTTTAAGGTTACAAATACTAAATATTTTTCATGTTAATTATAGAAATAAGCATAGGATTAATGTTATCATGAAGGGGGAGGGCTATAAGAATGAAGGATTACATTGTTGAATTAAAAAACGTTTCAAAAATATTTGGAGATAAAGAAGTTTTGTGTAATATTGATTTAAGCATAAAACCTAAAGAATTTGTGACCCTTTTAGGTCCTAGTGGTTGTGGGAAAACAACAACCCTTAGAATTATTGGAGGATTTGAATATGCAACGACAGGAAATGTTTATTTTGAAGGAAATAAAATAAATGAAATCCCTCCTTTTAAAAGACAAATCAATACAGTATTTCAAAAGTATGCGTTATTTCCCCATTTGAATGTTTTTGAAAATATAGCTTTTGGTTTGAAAATAAAAAAGATAGATAAATTGTTAATAGAAGAAAAAGTGAAAGCAATGTTGAAGTTAGTGAATCTAAAAGGTTTCGAAAATAGAAAGATTAACTCTTTAAGTGGTGGACAACAGCAAAGGATTGCTATTGCAAGAGCTCTTGTAAATGAGCCAAAGGTGCTCCTTTTAGATGAACCTCTAGGCGCTTTAGATTTAAAGCTAAGAAAAGAGATGCAAATAGAATTAAAGAAGATTCAACAAAGAGTAGGTATTACTTTTATTTATGTAACCCATGACCAAGAAGAAGCCCTTACCATGTCTGATCGTGTAGTGGTTATGAGTGAAGGGGAGATTCAACAAATTGGAAAGCCTCAGGATATTTATGATGAACCTATTAACCGATTTGTGGCAGATTTTATTGGAGAAGGAAATATACTAGATGGCTATATGTTAGAAGATTTTTGTGTAAAAATAGAGGACAAGATCCTTCCTTGTGTAGATAAAGGATTTGATTTAAATGAGGATGTAGATGTTTTAGTAAGACCTGAGGATATAGAAATAGTAGAGAGTCATAAGGGTATGATCAAAGGAAAAGTTACTTCGGTTATATTCAAGGGTGTTCATTATGAAATAGAGGTTCAAGACGAAAGTGGATTTAAGTGGATGATTCATAGTATATATATGCCTAAATTTGAAGAATCTGTAGGTCTTCAAATTATTCCTGATGCCATACATATTATGAAAAAGGTGGTGTAGGAATGAAAAAGAAATATCTTTCTATACCTTATGCACTATGGTCGCTTATATTTAGTATTGCACCTATTATGATTATATTAGTATATAGTTTCTGCAAGCGTTCTCCTTATGGGAGGATTGTTTATGAATTTACTTTAAATAATTATAAAACATTCATGGAACCTATTTACTTAAATGTATTATGGAGATCTATGATTCTTGCAGCTATTAGTACAATCATTTGTTTGATCATTGCTTATCCTATGGCAATGATCATTGCTAAAAGTCCTCTAAAAAGAAGAAATATATTGATTATGTTGTTTATTGTTCCTCTCTGGACCAATTTTCTATTACGTACATATGCATGGATGATTTTACTTAGGGATCAAGGGATTATTAATCAGTTTTTGATAGGACTTGGTATTATTGATGAGCCTTTAGGACTTTTATATAATGCGGGAGCGGTGGTATTAGGAATGGTTTATAATTTTCTTCCATTTATGGTGCTTCCTATTTATTCTGTTCTTGTTAAAATTGATGAAAGTTTGATAGAAGCAGCAATGGATTTGGGGGCTACATCTAGGGAAGTTTTTATGAAGGTTGTTTTTCCTTTAAGTATACCAGGGGTTGTATCAGGGCTTATTATGGTGTTTATGCCAGCAGTAAGTACTTTTGTTATATCTGATTTATTAGGAGGAGGACAAACAATCCTTCTTGGAAATTTGATACAGAATCAATTTTTGTTCGCAAGAAATTGGCAGTTCGGTTCAGCAATTTCTATGATTATGATGGTACTTATTTTAATTGGAATGGCTGTAAGTCATAAATATCAAGATGAGGAAGGGGGAGGCTTATGGTAAAAAAGCTTATAAAAAGGAGCTATGCTTTCTTTGTATATATGTTTTTATATCTTCCCATATTGCTGCTGATTATATATTCTTTTAATGATTCTAAGTATAGAGGAAAATGGAATGGATTTACCTTCAAATGGTATAAGGAATTATTTAGAGATCAGACAGTTGCTCAGGCCCTTTATAATACTTTTGCCATTGCGATACTTGCAGCAATTATTGCAACGATCATAGGTACCATTAGCGCTATAGCTATACATAAAATGAAACCAAGATGGAAAAGCATTTTTATGAATGTGACTTATCTTCCTGTGATGAATCCGGATATTGTTATTGGTATTTCTCTTTTAGCTTTATTTGCAGTACTAAAGATGAAACTAGGGTTTATAACCCTTCTTCTTGCACATATAACCTTTAATATACCCTATGTGATTTTAGCAGTACTACCAAAATTAAGGCAACTAAATCCTTATCTTGAAGAGGCGGCACTAGATTTAGGGGCAACACCCCTTCAAGCATTTTTTAAGGTAATACTTCCTGAAATTATGCCTGGAGTTATTACTGGTTTGTTACTTGCTTTTACATTATCATTAGATGATTTTATGGTAAGCTTTTTTACAACAGGATCAGGAGTAAATACCTTATCTATAAAGGTTTATTCTATGACAAAAACAGGGGTTACTCCTAAAATAAATGCCTTATCAACCCTTCTTTTTATGGGGGTTTTAGGTTTATTAATACTATTACAAAAAAGAGAAAAAACGAACTAAAAGAAAGGATGATTTGATTGAAAAAAACTCTATTACTTCTGGTACTTTGTATGGTTTTTAGTTTATTTACTGGATGTGGAGAAAAAGTAAATGAACAAGGATACTACAGTAAATTAAATGTGTATAATTGGGGAGAATATATTGATCCTCAGGTATTAGAAGATTTTGAGAAAGAATATGGTATAAAAGTATATTATGAAACTTATGCAGGAAATGAAGAGATGCTTACAAAGGTGCAAGCAGGTGGAACAGATTATGATGTGATTTTTCCATCTGATTATATGATAGAGGCAATGGTTAAAGAAGGATTATTACAAGAACTAGATTTTAATAATCTATCAAATTTTAAAAAAATAGGAGATGAATTTAAGAATCTTCCATATGATAAAGACAACAAATATTCTGTTCCATATCTTTGGGGGACAATTGGCATATTGTACGATACGACTAAAATTAAAGAAGATATAGATAGCTGGAGTGCTATGTGGGATGAAAAATACAAAGGGGACATTGTCATGTTTGACAGTGTAAGAGACAATATTGGTATTGCCCTAAAGAAATTAGGATATTCTATGAATACAACAGATTCCCATGAATTAGAAGAGGCAAAGAAGGAATTATTAAAGCAAAAGGCACTGGTCAAAGCTTATGATTCAGATGCATATAAAGATATGATGGCTTCTGGAGAAGCAGGCATGTCTATGTGTTTCTTAGGGGATGCTATGGTCCTTATGGAAGAAAATCAAAATCTTAAATATGTCCTTCCAAAAGAAGGAACAAATCTTTGGTTTGATACAATGGCCGTTCCTGTTACGAGTAAACACAAAAAAGAAGCAGAGCTTTTTATCAATTATATGATGCGTCCAGAGGTAGCTGCAAAATGTGCAGAATTTGTAATGTATGCAACTCCTAACAATGAAGGCGTGAAGCTTCTTCCTGAAGAAATAAGAGAAAATGAAATCATTTATCCAAAGGGAAATATTTTTGAAAAGGGAGAAGTGTTTATAGATTTAGGAGAGTTTACAACAGAATATGATAGAATTTGGACAGAAGTAAAAGCTTATTAAAATAGGGCCAGGAGTTTAGTTCATAGCTTGTTTTCATTAAAAATAGGCTGTGAACTTTTTTACTTACTAGAAGAATGTAACATTTGAAAAATGTAGATAATGATTGGGTAAATCTACTGTTAGAAAAATTCCAGAAATGAAAATTTTGAAAGTAAGCTTTGAAAGAAGTAGAAGTTTTATGAAAAGATAGCTATGGATAAAGGAGAAGGTTGTATGAATAAAAAAACAAAGAAAATGGTTATAATGGGTATGTTCATTGCTTTAAGTTTTGTAGGGTCTTATATAAAAATTCCTAGTCCCTTACAAAGTATAGCCCTTGATGCTATGCCAGCATTTTTAGGAGGAATTACCTTAGGGGGAGGAATAGGTGCTTTAATAGGATTTATTGGACATTTATTAACTTCAGCAAATGCAGGATTTCCATTATCCTTACCCATTCATTTATTGATTGCTGTGATGATGGCTATAACTGTACTTAGTTTTTCTATCACGTACAAAAAGACAAATATAATCATCGCAGGAATCGTGGGGATTGTTTTAAATGGTGCAGGGGCACCTCTTTTGATGGCACTCATGCCTCAATTTGGATGGGTTTTTTTTATGAGTATTACGCCTTTTTTATTGTTAGCAAGTGGGGTAAATGTAATTTTAGCAATTTTAGTTTTTTTACCACTTAAACAATCAGGATTTCTTAAAAGAGAAGGATTTGATCTATTTGAAAAATAAATATAGAGATGCAGAAATCATTGAATTAAATAAAGAAGAAGTTTTAGTAGTTGCTTGTGACTCTTGTGGGGGGATAGGATTAAAGAGGGGCGATTTTCTGAAAGCACCTCCATTTATGGTAGGGAAATATACGGCAAGGGTGAGCTTAATGGAAGTACTATCCCTTGGGGCAAAGGCAATAAGTTTTACAGCAAATATATGCAGTGAACCTAATCCCACAGGAAAAGAAATTTTAAGAGGAATTAAAAGTGAGCTAAAAGAATGTGCTTTAGATATTCCTATTACTATTAGTACAGAAAAAAATATGACTACATCTATGACTGCTTTAGGAACAACGGTGATTGGCATTTGCAAAAAAACAGAAATTTTAATCAATCAATCAAATCCTCAAGATTTTGTATACGCTGTGGGGATTCCAAAGGTAGGAGAGGAAGTAGAAAAGGATACGGGAGAAATAGCTAATGCAGCTACACTTTTAAAGCTCTTAAAAATAAAAAATATAAAAGAGATTATTCCTGTAGGTTCATTAGGAATCAAGGGAGAAATTAATAAATTTTTAAAGGGTAAAAAGTTAAATATGGAATATACAAAGAAAATATCATTAAATTTAGAAAAAACAGCAGGACCTGGTACAGTCCTTCTTGTGATGAGTGAAGGGGAATTAAAATACGATTTGAATATTCCTAAAAATTTTATTGGACAATTGATTAAAAAGCCCTAGTAATAGGGTTTTTTTATTTGAAAAATTTCTTTGTGAAAATCATAGATGTTTATAGAATGATGATAGAAATTAAGGTCAACTATAAATGTGAACTAAGGTAACAAATATAGTTGACAAAAGAAATACCCTCATATATGATAAAAGTAAAATTGTGTAAAGGGAGAGACGCTTTATGAAAATAAAAACAAGAGATATGATATTGGTTGCCATGTTTGCAGCACTTACGGCTATAGGTGCTTTCATAAAAGTTCCAACACCTATTGTGCCCGTTACACTACAGTATTTATTTTGTGCTTTTTCTGGGGTGTTTTTAGGGTCGAGATTAGGATTATATTCTCAGTTATTGTATGTAGGAATTGGACTTAGTGGGATTCCTATCTTTACAAGGGGTGGAGGTATTTATTATATATATCAGCCTACCTTTGGCTATTTGATTGGATTTATCCTTTGTGCGTATATTGTTGGTAAATTTACTGAAAGATTAAAAGAAGTAAAATTTAAAAATGTATTCTTTCCAATTCTTGGAGGACTTATGGCAGTTTATAGTATAGGGGTACCTTATATGTATATGATGAGTGGTATTCATATAGGAAAGTCAATTACTTTTATGACAGCATTACAATATGGATTTTTTCCATTTATTATACCAGATATTTGTTGGAGCATACTTATTGCATACACAGCTACAAAAGTAGTTCCAGCTCTTCGTAGAGCGGGATATGTATCTATAAAGCTAAAAAAAGAATGTTAGGAGTTGAAGAAAATGAAAACTTTTATAAAAGAAATAAAGGAAAGAATATTAGCTGAGGGGCAAATAACTTATGAAGAAGCAGTAAAGTTAATGGAAATAGATGAAAAAGATGAAGAAACACTAACGATTCTTTTTGACGCAGCAAATAGTGTTAGAGAAAAATTTGTAGGAAATCAAGCAGATCTATGCACCATTATGAATGCAAAGAGTGGAAGATGTTCTGAGGATTGCAAATATTGTGCTCAGTCTAGTCATTATCAAACAGGAGTAGAAGTCTATGATTTATTAGAGTATGACAAAATTCTAAAAAGAGCTTTAGAAATGGAAAGAGATGGAGCACATCGTTTTTCATTGGTTACAAGTGGAAGAGGTATGGAGGAAGAGGATTTTGAAAAGCTATTAAAAATCTATCAAAGGCTTAAGATGGATACAAATTTAAAAATATGTGCATCTCATGGTATTATATCTTATGAACAGGCCATAAAACTTAAAGAAGCAGGGGTGAGTATGTATCATCATAATGTAGAAACAAGTAAGGAATTTTATGAGAGCATTTGCACGACTCATACCTATGAGGATAGAATTAATACCATTAAAAATGTGCAAAAAGCAGAACTTGATTTGTGTTGTGGCGGGATCATAGGGCTAGGAGAGACATGTAAAGATCAGGTAAAGATGGCTTTTGAAATAAAAGAATTAGGAATTAAATCTGTTCCTATTAACATATTAAATGCTATCAAAGGAACGCCACTGGAAAATAATGAGAAAATATCCCCTCTTAAGGCATTAAAGACTATGGCTGTTTTTAGATTGGTGATACCAGATGGTTCCATTCGCTATGCTGGAGGAAGAATTGCATTAGGGGAAATGCAACATGTTGGATTCAAGGCAGGGGTAAATGCTGCTCTTGTAGGAAATTATTTAACTACTGTAGGTAATAAAATAACAGAGGATATAAAGATGATCAAAGAACAAGGGTTTGAAGTTTAACATATGGTCCATAAGGGCTATATGTTTTTCTTTTGAAAAAACACGAAAAATTTACAAAATATTAGAGGAATATCCATAATTATGGAGAAGTTAAATATTGTTGTAACATAAAAATGGGAGTATTTTACTATTGTCAATTAAAGGGGAATTTTTGGATGGAAAAGTGTATAGGGAAAATCTTAGGTGTGTACAAAAATCAATTGGAGCTGGATGAAGGACAAGAAGCTATTTTGAGATATTCTTTGCATTTAATTATGAGTATGTTTTTAGGATATTTCTTAGCTCTTGTTCTCGCTAAAGCTTTAGGGATTTTTTCGTATGTGTTAATCATCATGTTGACTATATCCATACTACGGTCTTGTTCAGGAGGGGCTCATTGTGAAAGCATGTGGAATTGTGCAATTTTTAGTATGATTGTAGCCAATGCTTTAGGATTTTTGACAAAGATGGTTGTACCAACTAAAGAAATTATATTATCAGCAATCGTGTTTGTTTTTTTATTTGGATTATGGAGTATTAGTAAATATGCACCTGCAGATACACCACAAAAGCCTATAACTTCTATAGAAAAAATAAAGAAATTAAAAGTAAAATCATTAGTTATTTTGTTAGTGTGGTGTTTTTTTAATGTAGGATATTATTTGCTTTTTAACAAGGTTCATGGGATCATGCTTGCATCTAGTTTAGGGATTTTATGTCAATGTTTTTCCATAACTAAAATAGGGTATAAACTCTGGCAACAGTCAGATATTTTACTAAATAAAATATTAAGGAAATAAGGGGGGATACAAATGATGAGAAGGTTATTACAATTATCAATGGTAGTTCTTACATTTCTAGCCTTTACAAGTGCAACAGGGGCATGCTCTACTATAAACTATCAGCCAGAATTACCGGAGCAGCTAAAAGACATGTAAGGGCTAATGTCAATAGGGTATAAAATGCCCTATTGACATTAGAAATTGTTGAAAATGAAAGGAAGAGTATATGGATATAGTAGAAAAATTATTAGGACATTTTATAGAGGCATTCTTAATGACAGGGGCAGGATTAGGTCTTATAGGAATACGCCTTAAGCATAAAGTAATAATGTGGATTACTATCATACTAGGGATATTAATATATGGTATTAGAGTTTTTTATATTAAAAATAATATTCCTTTTGGAACTCATATTTTTATATTATTTATCTGTTTTATAATGTTACTCAGATTCATTGGAAAACAAAGAATTTTAGATAGTATGATTGCTGGATTGATTAGCTTTTTATTGTTATTATGGGGAGAAGGAGTATTTTTCTTTCCTGTCTTGAAATTGTTTCAATTTGACCCTATCACATTGACGAGTAGACCAGGAGGATTATTACTAGCAACTGCATTATCTGATGTTCTTTTGATTATTGGATTTATAATAGGATATGTTTTCAAAATTACTATTCTTGATTTTAAGCAATTTCATGAAAATAACTGATAAGGATGATTCATATGAAGGTTACTGTTCGAGCGTATATATTGATAGGTTTAATATTATTACAGAGTTTTATTGTCATGTTTTTGACTAATAGAACTATCATAAATTTGATGGGGAATGTAATTGTTAATTTTCAATATCCCTATTATATGGGAATTGTAATCAATCTCTTGGGTGTTAGTGCAATTATTTGTATATTTTACATTTTATATTTTTTAAGAAAAGAAAAAGAAGGTATTATTAAACTAAACAATTCTAAGGAAGTCATTGATGCATTACAAGGGCAAAAGCATGATTTTATCAATCATTTAAACTTAATTGCTGGGATGCTTCAATTGGAACAGAGTAAAAAAGCATTAGATTATATTTTTAAAATTTCACAAAAGGTTGAAGGTGTTTTTTCTATATCTAAAATTGAAAATATTGAAATAGCTGCTACTTTAGGAAGAAAGTGTACTATTGCAGAAAGCAAAGGAATAAAGGTAGAGTTAGATATTAGTACTTCCTTAGAGAATTTATATATAGATTCTATGGATATTTGTACCGTATTATTTAATTTGATAGATAATGCCATTTATGAATTAGAGGATTGCAAAGAGGAAGAGAAGGTTCTTATTATAGATATTGCTGAGCATGAGGAAGAATGTGTGATTTTAATAGGGAATTCCTATCCTATTTTATCAGAGAAAATGTATGAAAAAATATTTGAAAAAGGATACTCAACAAAAGAAGGGGACGGACATGGGTATGGTCTCAACATTGTAAAACAGATTATTAATAAAAATAAAGGAAGAATTACGGTAGAAAGTTATGAAGGCGTGGGAACTGTATTTACTATATTTTTACCTACAAGAAAACGTGTAGCGAGATGTTCTTAATGATTGTTGATAGAAATATTTGATTGAGACAAGAGTTCTTTGTCACATAGATTTACTGTTTGTATATCTTTTGCCATGATGTATAAAAAGAAAGTTCCTTTCAACTCATCTATGTATTTTACATAGATCCGACCATTTAAAGAAATTAGAGGGTATTCATTTTTATTGAAAAAACTTTTATGAGGTTTTCCATATTGAATATAGCCCATATTTTTTTTGTTTTCAGTTTTGTGTATAGGAGCATTGGTTTTTATTTTTGCGTCTATTTTTGTCCATCCATTTATGCCAATATAATTTTTATTGGTTTCTATTTTTTCTACGGTTGATTGAAAATAAATCTTATCCTTTGGGCAGCCTAAAGAAGGAAGAACCAGATAGGTTTGATCAAACATAGGTACTTTTGTAATCTCTTCTATATTCATATTTCCGTTTTTATCAAAACCATAAGGATGATCTTCACAAAACAAGGCATATCCACCATAAAAGGCAGCATAATAAGGAGAAGAAGAATCATAAAAATGAGAACATCCTTTAGAAAAATCGAAAGACCCAAAGGAATACAATACCTGTAAAGAACTATTTTTTTTTATATATTGAGAAAAATATTCACTAGCATCATAATGAAGCATGAAAGGATACCAATCTGATTTTAAGGTTTTTAAGCCATTGGGAATATAAAAGGAGATTCCTTTTTCATGGAGGGTGTTTTGTGTTTTGTCATAAAAATACATAATTGTGTAGCTTTTTAAAGTGTTCCAGAATGGTAGGTTAAAACTAATGAGAAGAATAACAAATAATAAAATATAAAGAAACCTTTTTTTCATAACTTTCTCCTTATTAAAATATTTTTATTTAGTTTTAGAATTTTTTATGAAAAATATGAATAAATAATATATAGTAAAATTTTCATATAAAGAAATCCATAAGTTTTTTGTCACATCATGGTATAATAGAGGAAAATGAAAGAGAGAGGTGTCTTAATGAATAAAAATAAGAAGATTTTAGTCGCAGCAATACTTGCGCTAACGATGGGAAGTACCATGATGCTTAGTGGATGCCAGGCACCAGCCTCAAAGGCAGATGAAACGACTACTAAAGAGGTTTATGAGGAGAATAAAAACCAAAAGAGTGAAGAAAATGCATCAAAAGAAGAATCTAATAAAGAGGAACAAAAAAATATTGTTTACATCAGTGCTAGCAAATTAAATGTACGACAAGAGGCTACAAAGGACTCATCTATTGTAGATAGTTTTATGAAGGGAACAGGTGTCAAAGTTATTGAAGAACAAACAAAAGAGAATGGGGATCTTTGGTATAAAATTTCCTTTGATACAATAGATGGAGAAAAGACAGGATGGATTAAATCAGATTATACGGTAAAGGATCGTACTGAATTGTTAAGTGAAGCTTTAAGAGTGCTAGATTTTTCACCACAGGAAAAGGTGGATGCGTATACAAATAATCCAAGGGTGAAAGTAAAAGGGGTTTACATGACAGAGCATTCTTTCATAGGGCAGGGCTTTGAAAGACTTTTAAAGCTTGCACAGGAGACAGAAATTAATGCTTTTGTCATAGATGTAAAAGATGATGATGGAATCATGTTATTTCCAACAGAGGCGGCAGCAAAACATTCACCAGAAGCAAATAAAAGAGCAAGAATTAGTATAGAAAAGTTTCAAGAAAGAATGCAAATCTTAAAAGATAATGGTATTTATGCTATTGCAAGAATTGTTACCTTTAAAGATCCTACTTATACAAAGCAACATCCTGATAGAGCTATCCTTGACAAAAGAACAGGAAAAACCTTTGTAAGTAGAGACAAATTAAGATGGGCATCTCCTCATGATCGGGAGCTTTGGAATTATGATATAGAAGTAGCAAAAGAAGCTGCAAGATTAGGATTTAATGAAATACAATTTGACTATGTTCGTTTCCCTGCATCTAATGGAAATAAGCTTGATAAAGTGCTAGATTATAGAAATGTGAGTGAGGATCATAGCAAACCTCAAACTATTCAACATTTCTTACAACAAGCCTATAGAGAACTTTCAAAAGAAGAAGTTTATATTAGTGCGGATATATTTGGATTGGTAGGTTCTGTTGCAGATGATATGGGACTTGGTCAATATTGGGAAGGTGTAAGCAATGTAACGGATTATGTATCTCCTATGATGTATCCAAGTCATTATGCAAATGGAACATATAAGTTATCTGTACCAGATGCTTATCCTTATGAGACTGTGTACCAAGGGACAAAGGATTCTATTGCAAGAAACAAAAACATAGAAACTCCTGCAACTATAAGACCTTGGATTCAAGATTTTACAGCTAGCTGGGTAAAGGGACATATCAAATATGGACCAAAGCAAGTAAAGGATCAAATTAGAGCGTTAAAAGAAAATGGTGTAGATGAATATTTATTGTGGAATGCGGCCAATAAGTATTCACAAGATGCCTTAAAATAAAAAATATATAGATGTATTAAAAAATATAATCATAGAGAAGACAATCTTATGACCCGTAAGACTGTCTTCTTTTTTGTGGGATTAGCTCTACACTATGATTTGAGAAAAGAGAATAGGGTGATTTAATAAGGCTACATGAAAAAATCAAATAGTAATTTCCCAATTGTATGTCTACAAAAAACATGAAACTATTGACAAGGGAAATAGAAATGTATAAAATAAGCTTAATCAATTGAATAAAAAACTCGTATAATCCTGAGAATATGGCTCAGAAGTTTCTACCCTATAACCGTAAATTATAGGCCTATGAGTGGAAATTGTTTATGTTAGCACGAACATTAGTGTTTTTCGTTATACGAAGGAGCACCCTGTTTTGCAGTTTTCACCATGGTTGGAACTGTAGAGACTGGGTGTTTTTTACATGGAGGGAAAAAATGAAATTATTACAAGAAAAAATTAAAGCAGAAGGCGAAGTACTTTCAGAGACCATTTTAAAAGTAGATTCTTTCTTAAATCATCAAATTGATGCCAAATTGATGCTAGAAATAGGAAAGGAATTTGCGAATCTATTTAAAGATGAAAAAATTACTAAAGTTATTACTATTGAGGTATCAGGGATTGCACCAGCTATGGCTGCTGCTGCTTATTTAGATGTACCCTTAGTATTTGCAAAAAAAACAAAGTCTGTCACTATGGATGAAAATGTTTATAGTAGTGACGTAGTATCTTTTACAAAGGGAGTTACCAATACGATTCAGATAGCAAAAAAGTTTATAGATAAGAAAGATAAAATTCTAATTATTGATGATTTTCTTGCGTCTGGAAATGCTTTAGTTGCATTAAATAAAATCATCAAAGAAAGTGGAGCTACTTTAGTAGGAGCAGGAATTGTTATTGAGAAGGGATTCCAAAAGGGTGGAGAAAAGCTTCGAAAGGAAGGCTTTAAGATAGAATCTTTAGCAATTGTTGAAAAGATGGGGAAAGATGGAATTGTTTTTAAAAAATAATATAAAACAAATGAAAAGGAGAGGGAATATGAGAAAAAAATTATTGTGTTTCGTAGCTTTAATGATGACTTTTGTTATGATCTTTACAGGATGTGGACAAAAGACTACAGCAGATGAGAGTCAAAAGGGAGAAGAGAAATTAAAAGTAGCATTTATCTACATAGGACCTGTAGGAGATGCTGGGTGGTCTTATTCTCATGATGAAGGAAGAAAGTATTTAGTAGAGAATATGTCAGAAGTAGAAACGACTGTTATAGAATCTGTACCAGAGGGTTCTGATTCAGAAAGAGTGTTAACAGAGCTTGCTGAAAAAGGAAATAAGATTATTTTTGCAACAAGCTTTGGATATATGGATTCAGTGATGAATGTGGCAAAAAAATACCCAGACATTACTTTCTTACATTGTTCAGGATATAAAACGGGTGAGAATGTGGCTACTTACTTTGGAAGAATGTATCAGCCAAGATATTTATCTGGAATTGTAGCAGCAAAGAAAACAGAGTCTAATGTGATTGGTTATGTAGCAGCTATGCCTATTCCAGAAGTAATTAGAGGAATCAATGCTTTTACATTAGGAGTAAAAAGTGTTAATCCTGAGGCAACTGTCAAAGTAGTTTGGACAAATACATGGTATGATCCAGCAAAAGAAAAAGAAGCGGCAAAGAGTTTACTTGATGCAGGTGCTGATGTGATTACACAACATCAAGATACACCAGGACCACAGCAGGCTGCTCAAGAGCAAAATGCATTTTCTATTGGATATAATACAGATATGAGTAAATTTGCACCAGAGGCTTATTTAACTGCTCCTGTTTGGAATTGGGGACCATATTACTTAAATACTGTAAAAGCTGTTAAAGAAGGAACATGGAAATCAGAAAAGTATTGGGGAGGACTTAAGGATGGTGTTGTAGCCTTAGCTCCTATGACAGATTTAGTAGATGATGAAATAAAAGCTCTTGTAGAAGAAGAACAAAAGAAATTAATAGAAACAGATTGGGACGTATTTACAGGAACCATTAAGGATCAAGATGGAAATGTAAAAGTTGAAGAAGGAAAAACATTAACAGATGAAGAGCTACTTTCAATGGATTGGTTTGTTGAAGGTGTAGAAGGAACTATTGGTAAGTAAATTTTGTATTGGCACACAACCGTTGTTTTGTGTGCCAATATTTATACGTATTGAAAATGTGAGAATTCATTTAGGTAGTGTAGCATTTGTATCTGAATACTTATTTTTAACTTTTAATGAGAGTGTTTACTGTGTAAATCTAATGAGTTTAGAGATAAATATATAAGCCTGTTATAACAATTAGGTATAAGAGAAAAAGTTTTTTATAAATAGTTGTTATAGCAGGATTTGATTTTTAGAATAGGGGAGGTTCAATATGAATGACAATTTGTTAGTAGCTATGGACAGTATTGGCAAAAGATTTGGACAAAACTGGGTGAATCAAGATGTTAATTTTTCATTAAAAAAAGGGGAAATTCATGCCCTATTAGGAGAAAACGGTGCGGGTAAATCTACTTTAATGAATATTTTGGCTGGTGTTTATAAACAAGATGCGGGAGAAATGATGCTTCATGGAAAAAAGGTGATTCTTAGTTCGCCAAAGGATGCTATTTTAAATGGGGTAGGGATGATTCATCAGCATTTTAAGCTTGTAGAAAATTTGACAGCAAGTGAAAATATTATTTTAGGGTATAAAAAAGGGTTGTTTTTAAATAAGAAAAAGATAGAAAAAGAGATACTTGACTTTTCTGAAAAATATGGTTTATCCATTCATCCAAGTGACTATGTTTATCATATGTCTGTTGGGGAAAAACAAAGAATAGAAATATTAAAAGCTTTGTATAGAGGAGCAGATATATTAATATTAGATGAACCTACTGCTGTCCTTACTCCTCAAGAAATAAAGGAATTATTTACTATATTAAGAAAAATGGCTGCAAATGGATGTGGAATTGTAATCATTACTCATAAAATGAGAGAAGTTATGGATCTTGCAGATCGAATTACAGTACTAAGAAAAGGTGTACAGGTAGGGACGGTATTAAAAAGTGAAGTAGATGAAAAAACTTTAACAGAAATGATGGTTGGAAAACCTATATCAGAAAAAAAGATAAAAGATAGAAAAGAAGGAAAAGAAATCGGCTTAGATATAGAAAATGTAACCATTAACAATGATAAAGGAATCGCAGCTTTAAAAAATGTATCTTTTCAGGTAAGAAAAGGAGAAATTGTAGGGATTGCAGGAATTTCTGGAAATGGACAAAAGGAATTGGCTGAAGGGATTGCAGGCCTTAGAAAAATGGAAAGTGGAAATATTAAAATAGATGGTCAAGAGGTAGGTGGAAAAAGTGTCCGCCAAATCATTGATATGGGATTTAGTTTTGTACCAGAGGATCGTATCGGTATGGGGCTTGTAGGAAGTATGGATCTTACCGATAATTTTATTCTAAAAGATTATCGAAAAGCGAAGAGAAGAAAAGGCTTCTTTATTCAGAAGAAGAAAATAAGAGAAGAAGCAAAAAAAATTGTTGATCAATTTGAAATTAAGATTGCAGATATAGATGCACCTATTAGTAGTTTATCTGGAGGTAATCTTCAAAAGATCTTATTAGGAAGAGAAATACTAGAAGATCCAAAGGTTTTAATTGCAGCTTATCCTGTTAGGGGATTAGATATTGCAACAACAGAAGCTGTGTATGATTTATTACTAAAGCAAAGAGATAAGGGGTGTGCTGTTTTATTTATCTCTGAAGATTTAGAGCACATTTTAAGATTGTCAGATAGGATTGTTGTCTTAGAAGGGGGAAAGGTTACAGGAATTGTAAAACCAGAGGAGACCACAATGGATGAGATCGGTATGATGATGCTTAGTGGACAAGTGGGTTAGGAGGAAAGGAAGATGACAAAGTTACTAAAAATAGAGAAAAGAAATGTAAGTAGTCCGTATGCTTTGGCTGGCATAAGGATTGGGAGTATTTTTCTTGCATTGACTATAGGAGCAATATTCCTTATATTTTCTGGACATTCTCCTATAGAAACATATGGTACCATGGTGGATGGTGCTTTTGGTTCTACTTATGGAATTAATGAAACGATTGTAAAGACGATTCCACTTTTACTTGCAACATTAGCTGTATCTGTTGCTTTTCGAATGAAGCTTTGGAATATTGGGGCAGAAGGACAAATTTATGCAGGAGGGATTGTTGCAAGTGGCATTGCTTTAAATTTTGGACATTTACCTGCGTATATATTGATTCCTATGATGCTCATAGGAGGGTTTTTAGGAGGCGCTATTTGGGCAATGGTTCCAGCTATTGCTAGAGCCTTTTGGGGAACTAATGAAACCATTACTACATTAATGATGAATTATGTAGGAATTTTATCAGTAGATTATCTTGTTTTTGGACCTTGGAAAGATCCAGATGGATTTAATTTTCCTATTACAAAGGAATTCAGTCCTGCAGCGTTTTTGCCAAGCTTTGGGAATACTCGGGTGCATATGGGGATTGTTATCGCTTTGATTGTAGCTTTTATCTTGTATGTGGTCCTTAATAAGACGGTATGGGGATATGAACTAAGAGTTGCTGGTGAAAATAGCACAGCTGCTAAGTATGCAGGGATGAACGTGGTGAAAAATATTATATTATCCCTTTTGGTGAGTGGTGGAATTGCAGGAATTGCAGGAATGACAGAAGTATCTGGAATTATTCATAGACTACAATCTAATTTTTCGCCAGGATATGGCTATAGTGCTATTATTATTGCTTGGTTAGCAAGATTGAATCCTATTGCAGCTATTTTTGTATCCTTCTTATTTGGGGGACTAATTGTAGGCGGATATGCAGTACAAACTAGTGGATTGCCAGCATCAATTGCTTTGATGCTTCAAGGATTGATACTTTTTTGTGTATTGGGAGGAGAATTTTTTACCCAGTATCGTGTGAGCTTAGATCAAAGATTTTTTGCTAAAAAGGAGGCTAAAATCAATGAACCAAGATATTGTGATTAGTGCATTGTCAGCAGCAGTTATTGCTGGAACTCCTATTTTATATGCAGCTTTAGGAGAAATCATTTGTGAAAAATCTGGCAATTTAAATTTAGGTGTTGAAGGGATGATGCTTATTGGTGCTGTATGCGGTTTTAAAGCAGCAACTGCAACCAATAATCCTTGGATTGGATTTTTAGCTGCAATGCTGGCAGCAGGATTATTTTCATTGATTCATGCATTTTTGACCATTACATTAAAATCTAGTCAAGTTGTAAGTGGTTTAGCTCTCACCATTTTTGGAACAGGATTAAGTAGCTTTATTGGAAAGAGTATGATCGGTATACCAGCACCTGTAAAATTTGAAAAAATAGCGATTCCTTTTCTTTCAAAGATTCCTTTTATAGGGCCTGTATTCTTTGATCAAGATTTGTTAGTATATGTTAGTTATTTGATGGTTATTGCTGTATGGATTTATTTATATAAGACCAATATGGGATTAAAGCTAAAAGCCGTTGGAGAAAATCCTGCAGCAGCAGATGCTGTTGGGATTTCTGTAAGCAAAATCCAGTATATTCATGTATTTATTGGAGGTGTTCTTGCTGGAGCAGGTGGGGCCTATTTATCCCTTGCTTATGCACCTGCATGGCTTGAGAATATGACAGCAGGAAGAGGGTGGATTGCCGTATCATTAGTTATTTTTGCCTTATGGAATCCATCAAGGGCTCTTATAGGTTCTTATATATTTGGAGGGCTAGATATTTTAGGTTATCGTGCACAAACCTTAGGGTTCACTATTTCTCCATTTTTTATGAAAATGCTGCCTTATTTGTTTACTGTAGGCGTATTGATTTTTATATCTGCGAAAAAGGGAAATAGAAATATAGCAGCACCAGAAGGACTCGGACTTTCTTATTCAAGAGAAGAAAGATAAAATAGATTATTATGAATAAAAAGTGGATAAAATACGAGGAAACAGAAGTTATCCACAGCATATAAGATGTTTTTGTGCATCAGGATAAATTGACAGTATAATGATAGCATGATAAAATTATTACGGTAAAAAAACCTTTAAAAATAGTCCGGTGAGGCTAACAAGGAGGAGTAAAAATGAATACTAGTAAAGAACTTGCAAAGAAACTTTTAGAAATTCAGGCAGTAACCATAAAGAGTACAGATGATTTATTTACTTGGGCATCTGGAATTAAATCTCCTATTTATTGCGACAATCGTTTGACCATGAGTTATCCGAAGGTAAGAGATTTGATTGCAGAAGGATTTCAAGGATTAATTAAGGAAAAATATCCAGAAGCAGAGGTTTTAGTAGGAACAGCTACAGCGGGTATTCCACATGCTGCATGGGTTTCTCAAAAAATGAATTTACCTATGGCCTATGTAAGAAGTTCTGCAAAGGGACATGGAAAAGGAAATCAAATTGAGGGGCTTGTAAAACAAGGACAAAAGGTAGTAGTGATTGAAGACTTACTATCAACAGGTGGAAGCTCTATGAAGGCAGTAAAGGCGTTACAAGAAGCAGGAGCAGAAGTATTAGGAGTTGTAGCAATCTTTACTTATGGTTTCTCTAAAGTAGATGATATTTTTAATAAAGAAAAAATTTCATATAATACGTTAACCAGTTATTCTGTTCTTCTTCCTATAGCCATAGAGATGGGTTATATTGAAGAACAAGAAAAAGAGCTACTAGAAAAATGGAGTAAAGAACCTTATATATTTACGAAATAGCAGGATATGCAAAAGCATATCCTTTTATATTTTATGATAAATAGGAAATAACTGATAAATATTTAAAATTTATGGATTACCTAAGGGAAAATCTTCTAGGGGAAGATTTTTTTTGTGAAAGAAAATAGGATAAAAATATAAGATTGAGAACTCAAGAGAATGATAGAGAATTTATGTTAAAAGGGGTCAAAACTTGTAAGAATTAGTTCCGTAGGATTATTGTCATAAGTGTGGACAATAGTGCATAATATACAATATATAGTACATGCTTTTTCAAGCAACACAATAGGAGGGGTATAATGTCAGTAACAAAGGTTCAAAAAAGAAACGGTGAAATCGTTGATTTTGATAGTAGTAAAATTAAATTAGCTATCTTTGCTGCAGCAAAATCTGTAGGTGGAAAAGATGAAATGGTAGCTACAAAACTTGCAAAGATCGTCGTTGAAATCATACACGAAACATATGGTGCAAGTATACCATCTGTAGAAGATGTGCAAGACATAGTAGAAAAAGTATTAATAGAAGAAGGACACGCTAGAACAGCAAAGGCGTTTATTATCTATAGAAAGAGGCATGAAGAGATTCGAGAAGTAAAAAATCTATTTATGGATGCAGAAAGAATGGTTGAAGAATATGTGAATCTAGAGGATTGGCGAGTAAATGAAAATGCCAATATGGGATTTAGTCTTCAGGGTCTTAATAATCATATTGTTGAAAGTATTACAAAGAAGTATTGGCTAAATAAAATTTATAAAAAAGAATTAAGAGAAGCCCATATTAGAGGAGACTTACATATTCATGATTTAGGACTTTTAGCACCTTATTGTTGTGGATGGGATTTGGAAGCTTTCTTAAGAAGTGGTTTTAGAGGAGCGAAAGGAAAGATTGAATCAAGACCACCAAGACATCTAGAGTCAGCTTTAGGACAGCTTGTAAATCTACTTTATACCCTTCAAGGAGAAGCAGCAGGAGCGCAAGCAGTATCAAGTCTGGATACATATTTAGCACCTTTTATTTATTATGATAATCTTACGTATGAGCAAGTGAAAAAAACTGTTCAAAGATTTGTATTTAACTTAAATGTTCCTACAAGAGTAGGATTTCAAACACCGTTTACTAATGTTACATTAGATATTACACCACATCCACTTCTTAAAAATCAGCCAGTAATCATTGGTGGAGAAAGAATGGACAAAACTTATAAAGAATTCCAAAAGGAAATGGATTTATTTAATAAGGCATTTTGTGAAGTCATGATGGAAGGGGATGGTGCAGGAAGGGCCTTTAGTTTCCCTATTCCAACTGTAAACATCACACCAGATTTTCCTTGGAATTCTGAACCTGTCAATGCTATTATGGAAATGACAAGAAAGTTTGGAACACCTTATTTTGCAAACTTCTTAAATTCTGAGCTATCTCCTGAGGACGTAAGGAGCATGTGCTGTCGACTAAGACTGGACAATCGTGAGCTTAGAAGACGTGGTGGAGGATTATTTGGTGCAAATCCATTAACAGGATCTATTAATGTAGTTACATTAAATATGGCTAGAATTGGATATGCTGCTAATTCAACAGAAGAATTTAAACGTAGAGTAAGAGAGTTAATGGAGATTGCAAAAGAAATTTGTGAAAGTAAGAGAGTTGTTCTAGAAAAATATATGGATGCAGGATTATATCCTTATTCAAGATACTATCTTCAAGGGGTTAAGGATGGTACAGGTGAGTTCTTTAAAAACCATTTCTCAACAATTGGCTTAAATGGTATGAATGAAGCTTGTGTAAATCTATTAGGTGTAGATATTACAACAGAAGAAGGTAACGAATTTGCTGTTGAGATTATGGAATTTATGAATAGAGTGATACAAATATTTCAAGAAGAAACAGGAAGTCTATGGAACCTTGAAGCAGCTCCAGCGGAAGGGGCAAGCTATCGTTTTGCTAGATTGGATAAAAAGCTGTATCAAAATATCTTTACTCAAGGAAATGATGAACCATACTATACAAATTCTACACAACTTCCAGTAGGGTATACAGAAGATATTTTTGAAGCTATTGAGCTACAAGAAAAATTACAAACCCTATATACAGGAGGAACGGTACTTCATGGATTCTTAGGGGAAGAAATTGATAGTATAGAGACTTGTAAAATTTTATTAAAAAGAGTGATGGAAAACAGCAGTATTCCTTATATCACCATTACCCCAACTTTCTCTATTTGTGCAGAACATGGTTATCTATCAGGAGAGCATTTTGAATGTCCTCACTGTGGAAAAGAAGCGGAAGTTTGGACGAGAGTAGTAGGATTCCACAGACCCGTTCAAGCATGGAATAAGGGGAAGAAAGAAGAATTTAAGGATCGAAAAGAATTTTCTTGTGGACAAAGCTTAAAAAATAAACAAGTTAAAGTTGATGTGAAAATTGGTTAAAAATTGATGCAATACATTTAAAGGCAAGGTGAAAAACCTTGCCTAAATTTATGACTCAAGGGGTGTTGAACATGAACATTATAGGGCAAGAAAAAGCATCTTTTATTGATTATCCTGATAAAATTAGCATCGTTTATTTTTGTTCAAATTGCAATATGCTATGCAAATATTGTCATAATTATCATTTGGTCAAAGGCCAGGGGGAGACCATTGACCATGATGAAATATTTGCTTTTCTAAAAAAGAGGAAAAAATTTGTAGATGCTGTATGTATTTCTGGGGGGGAACCAACTTTACATAGAGGATTATATGATTTTGCAAAAAGAGTAAAGGATACAGGGTATTTAGTAAAATTAGATACCAATGGAAGTAATCCAGAAGTAGTCAAAAGGCTGATCCACGAAAAGATTGTAGATTATGTAGCCATGGATATAAAAGCGCCCTTTCATAAATATGAAACGGTTATAGGAACGAATATAGATATAAAAGCTATAAAGAATACGATTGATCTTCTAAGAAATTCACATATAGATTATGAATTTCGGACAACTGTGTGCAAAGAGTTATTAACCAAAGAAGATATTTTAGAGATTGCAAACTATTTAAAGGGTAGTAAAAGGTATTCTATACAAAATTTTAGGGATGGAGAAACCGTATTAGTAGGAGAGAATAAGCTACATCCCTATGATATAGAAACGTTAGAAGAGATAGAAAAAGAATTAGAAGGATATTTTGAAGTTTTTAAAATTCGAAAATGATATAACAAATGCTCTCATGTGAAAGGAGGGCATTTGTTATTTTAATTAAATCTTAAACATATGGAAAATACACTATTGATTTTTCACTAAAGTTTGAATATGTTTAGTCTATTTGAATCAGGAAGATCAAGGTCATACCAGATAATCTCGATGAATTGCATTACAATGAATGACAATTTCAAACTAATTTTGATAAAATTGAGTTCATTTTGCAGTTTTTTAAATCCAAAAATGATAAAATAAGGATATAAATTTTCGAATTTTTGGAGTGAAGCAAAATGATTATAAAAGCAAAGCCTTTGAAAACTATAATAATGAAGACTGAAAAACCTTTTAAAGACATGAAATGTACTTTTAACCATGAAAGAAGTCAATCTTTAAAGGGAAGTCTTAATAAATCAGTTCTTTTTTGCAGAATAATAGGAATGAATGAGCATGAGAATGAGTATATTCATGAATTGAAAGAACTAGATAAGTATTTGCAATCCATGCAAGGAAATTATATTTTATTTACAAAGGGGTTAGAAAAAGCTTTAGACATAAATGAAGTAGAAAAAATGAAGAGGGTCATGGATGAATATATGGACTTTGAAAATCAGAACTATAAAAGTCTATATCCATTATCTAACTTGAATATGGGGTATGAAATAAAAAATGAATGCTTAGAATGGACGAAAAAGTTAGTATTTAAAGAAATAATGGATTTGTATGATGTCAATAATATAGGTAAAAGTAAAACAATTAGAAAAAACTTTGGAGTCAAATTATTATTATGGATGAACAAATATTTAAAGCAGCTGTTTGAAAATATAGGGAATATGGATGTTATTCACAAAGTTGTATTTTATGGAGAAATTAAAGAACATGAGCTGTACTTTTTGATATTATTATCTAAAATAGGGTGCGATGTACTCTATATTAATCCTAAAGAAGATATAGAACAGTTACTTCCTCAAATAAATAATTATTCAAATGCTGCAAGGGGTAAAAAAATACATGCTACAATCATTCCATTTACAGTAGGTAATCATAGGAAGAAAATAAATTATTTACCTAAAGTACAAACAGCTAGGGAGGAAAAGGGTAGATCTATAAATTTTGAGAGAAAAATAAATAAAGACCATTCAAATGCAGAGAATCAGGGTGAAAAAAGTTATGAAGAAATTGCAAGGTTGGCAGAATCAGTAGTGATGATTAATGTATATGATGGGGAAAAACAATTAATTGGAAGAGGTTCAGGGGTTGTAATCAGTAATGATGGATTTATGATAACGAATTTTCATGTAGTACATAAAGGTGCATTCTTTGGTGTAGTTTTTGAAAATGATGAAAATGAATACATGACATATAATATTATCAAATATCATACGGATTATGATTTAGCATTAATACAGGTAGACAGGAGAACAAAACCTATTGAAGTAAATGAAAAGAACTTAGATTTGGTAAGAGGGCAGAAGATTGTAACAATAGGTAGCCCTTTAGGTTTGTTCAATACTATTTCAGACGGTATTGTATCAGGTTTTAGAAATTTTGATGATATAAAAATGGTCCAAATAACAGCCCCCATTTCTCCAGGAAGTTCAGGAGGTGCATTGATTAATATGTATGGAAAGCTAGTAGGAATTACAACATCAGGGTTAGAGGGACAAAATCTAAATATGGCTGTACCTGATCAATATATCAAACAATTTGCTGGGAATATATTAAATGCTATATAAAAAAGGGGCATATGGAAAATTAAAATCCATGTGCCCTTTTAGATTAAATTTATTTGTCAATTCCTTCTCTACTTAAAACCCCTTGGGTATAATAATGCTTGATTTCTTTCATTTCTGTTACTAAATCAGCTTTTTCTATAATCTCTGCAGGACAATATCTTCCAGTAATCACTAACTCTGTAGGGTCAGGCTTATCATCTAGTAAAGATAATACATCTTGAGTAGAAAGAAGCTTAAAAAATATAGCAATAGTAATTTCATCTAAAATCACTAAATCATACTTTTGGCTTTTTAAGATATTCCTTACATTTTCTAAACCTTCCTGTGCAGCTAAGATATCTTCTTTTGCAGGTTCTTTTGTGACGAAGCAACCATGTCCATAGAGTGATACATGAACATGATCTAAGTTTTTTAAAATTTTTAGTTCGCTATATTCTATAGATTTTACAAATTGAGCAATGAAAACTTTCTTTCCTGCCCCTAAGGCTCTTAAAGTAAGACCTAGTCCTGCTGTGGTTTTTCCTTTTCCATTTCCCGTATACACATGAATATATCCTTTTTCCATAGGAGGCACCCCTTTCGTTCTTTAGGAAATTATAAAATTTAAAATTTGTGGATAACTTATGATTGAAAAATCAAATGTTCAACCACTTTGAGTAAGTTTTATTACAAAAGGGTGGTTTTGTAATAAAACTTGCGAGATGAGCATATGCCGTTAGCTAAATGCGAATTTTTTATCTACATATATAATTTTAACACAAAATATAAGGATAAGACGATAGGGTTGATCATAAATAAAAAGAAAATCTTTAATGGTGATTCAAGAGTTTTGTAAAAGTATTTCACAGAGGAATAAAAAATTTGCTATAATTGTAAGAGACTATTTTGTTGAGGGATAGGTAAGCCCTTTGGATTTTATAAGATGGAATGGTGAATAATATTTAATGATAATATTTAGGAGGAAATAAATATGAAAAAATATAAAGAAAATATTTATAAAAGAGATTTTGACTATGAAGAAGATGACTATGATCGATTAAAGAGTATGCAGAAGAAAAATTCTTTTACCAATAAATCAACTATGAAGAAATATGAATTTGATTATGAAGAAGATCATTATGAACCTAGAAGAGGATAAAAAAGAAATATTTCAAAAAAAATTGACAAGCAACTTTAAATGTGGTAAAGTATATTTTGTCACGTATGAGCAATGCGTGATGGAAATAAAAAAAAGTGCTTGACAGCACAAATCAAAAATGATAAGATGATTAAGTCGCCAAATGGTGATTGATTCTTAGAAAAAAGTTTGATCTTTGAAAACTATACAGTGTAAGAAATTAAGCCAGAAATATGGACTATAAAAGTCCAAAACGTTCAATTCAAAACTTTTATACTTGAGAGTTTGATCCTGGCTCAGGATGAACGCTGGCGGCGTGCCTAACACATGCAAGTCGAGCGTGAAGCTCTTTAATGATCCTTCGGGTGATTTAAAGAGTGGAAAGCGGCGGACGGGTGAGTAACGCGTGGGTAACCTGCCCTATACACAGGGATAGCCTCGGGAAACCGGGATTAATACCTGATAAAACTCTAGTATCGCATGATACATGAGTCAAAACTCAGGTGGTATAGGATGGACCCGCGTCTGATTAGCTAGTTGGTAAGGTAAAGGCTTACCAAGGCGACGATCAGTAGCCGACCTGAGAGGGTGATCGGCCACACTGGAACTGAGACACGGTCCAGACTCCTACGGGAGGCAGCAGTGGGGAATATTGCACAATGGGCGAAAGCCTGATGCAGCAACGCCGCGTGAGCGATGAAGGCCTTCGGGTCGTAAAGCTCTGTCCTAAGGGAAGAATAATGACGGTACCTTAGGAGGAAGCCCCGGCTAACTACGTGCCAGCAGCCGCGGTAATACGTAGGGGGCAAGCGTTATCCGGAATCACTGGGCGTAAAGGGTGCGTAGGCGGCCAATAAAGTCTGGGGTGAAAGGCTACGGCTTAACCGTAGTAAGCCTTGGAAACTTATTGGCTTGAGTGCAGGAGAGGAGAGTGGAATTCCTAGTGTAGCGGTGAAATGCGTAGATATTAGGAGGAACACCAGTGGCGAAGGCGACTCTCTGGACTGTAACTGACGCTGAGGCACGAAAGCGTGGGGAGCGAACAGGATTAGATACCCTGGTAGTCCACGCCGTAAACGATGAGTGCTAGGTGTCGGGGGTCGAACCTCGGTGCCGCAGCTAACGCATTAAGCACTCCGCCTGGGGAGTACGGTCGCAAGACTGAAACTCAAAGGAATTGACGGGGACCCGCACAAGCAGCGGAGCATGTGGTTTAATTCGAAGCAACGCGAAGAACCTTACCAAAACTTGACATCCTTTGCATTACCCTTAATCGGGGAAATCCCTTCGGGGACAAAGTGACAGGTGGTGCATGGTTGTCGTCAGCTCGTGTCGTGAGATGTTGGGTTAAGTCCCGCAACGAGCGCAACCCTTGTCTTTAGTTGCCAGCATTTCGGATGGGCACTCTAGAGAGACTGCCGGGGATAACTCGGAGGAAGGTGGGGATGACGTCAAATCATCATGCCCCTTATGTTTTGGGCTACACACGTGCTACAATGGCTGGTACAACGGGAAGCGAAAGAGTAATCTGGAGCCAATCTTAAAAGCCAGTCTCAGTTCGGATTGTGGGCTGCAACTCGCCCACATGAAGCTGGAGTTGCTAGTAATCGTGAATCAGAATGTCGCGGTGAATGCGTTCCCGGGTCTTGTACACACCGCCCGTCACACCATGGAAGTTGGGGGCACCCGAAGTCAGCTATCTAACCTTTTGGAGGAAGCTGCCGAAGGTGAATTCAATAACTAGGGTGAAGTCGTAACAAGGTAGCCGTATCGGAAGGTGCGGCTGGATCACCTCCTTTCTAAGGAGAATAGGTTTGTTTCTTACACTGTCTAGTTTTGAAAGATCAAATGATCTTTCAGAAACTCTGGTACGGGGACGTAGCTCAGCTGGGAGAGCACCTGCCTTGCACGCAGGGGGTCAGGGGTTCGATCCCCCTCGTCTCCACCATTAAAACCTTTCGAAAGAGAGGATTTAACTTTGTACTTTGAAAACTAAACAATGCATATATAAAAAGATTAATACTACAATTAATCTGAGAGAATCAAGAGCAATGAAACTAATAAACGTAAAGTTTATTAGTACTCCAATTACACAAAATATAAAATTTTGGTAATTGAAGCATGGTCAAGTTATAAAGAGCATAGGGCGGATGCCTTGGCACTAGGAGTCGATGAAGGACGTGGTAAGCTGCGATAAGCCTCGGGTAGCTGCAAGCAAGCTTTAATCCGGGGATTTCCGAATGGGGGAACCCACTTAGGGTAATACCTAAGTACCATCTACTGAATAAATAGGTAGATAGGAGACATACCAGGGGAACTGAAACATCTAAGTACCCTGAGGAAGAGAAAGAAAACTCGATTCCCTGAGTAGCGGCGAGCGAAAGGGGAAGAGCCCAAACCTAAAGAATTTTCTTTAGGGGTTGTGGATATACTCATTAAGAAAGAGGCTATTGTAGTCGAAGAGGTCTGGAAAGACCCACCGAAGAAGGTAACAGTCCTGTAGATGAAACAAGAAGACTTTCGAGTATACTCCAGAGTACCACGAGACACGTGAAACCTTGTGGGAAGCTGGGGGGACCACCCCCCAAGGCTAAATACTTCCTAGTGACCGATAGCGTATAGTACCGTGAGGGAAAGGTGAAAAGAACCCCGGGAGGGGAGTGAAATAGAACCTGAAACCCTATGTTTACAAGCAGTGGAAGTTCTTTTTATGAACGACCACGTACTTTTTGTAGAACGGGCCAACGAGTTACGGTATGCAGCAAGGTTAAGTTATTTTGTAACGGAGCCGCAGCGAAAGCGAGTCTTAATAGGGCGATTTTAGTTGTATGCCGTAGACCCGAAACCGGGTGACCTATCCATGAGCAGGTTGAAGCGGAAGTAAAATTTCGTGGAGGACCGAACCCATGTCTGTTGAAAAAGGCTGGGATGACTTGTGGATAGCGGAGAAATTCCAATCGAACTCGGAGATAGCTGGTTCTCCCCGAAATAGCTTTAGGGCTAGCCTTAAAGGTAGTGATACGGAGGTAGAGCACTGAATGTCCTAGGGGCCCTCACCGGTTACCGAAGACTATCAAACTCCGAATGCCGTAATCATAACTTTAGGAGTCAGACTATGGGTGATAAGATTCATGGTCGAAAGGGAAACAGCCCAGATCGTCAGCTAAGGTCCCTAAGTACAGGTTAAGTGGAAAAGGATGTGGGATTGCATAGACAACTAGGATGTTGGCTTAGAAGCAGCCATTCATTCAAAGAGTGCGTAATAGCTCACTAGTCGAGTGATCCCGCGCCGAAAATTACCGGGGCTCAAACCTGTCACCGAAGCTACGGCATACCGTTTGGTATGGGTAGGGGAGCATTGTATATGGGTTGAAGCTGTACCGTAAGGAGCAGTGGACTATATACAAGAGAGAATGTTGGCATGAGTAGCGAGAGGCAGGTGAGAATCCTGCCCGCCGAAAACCTAAGGTTTCCTGAGGAAGGTTCGTCCACTCAGGGTTAGTCGGGACCTAAGCCGAGGACGAAAGTCGTAGGCGATGGACAACAGGTTGAAATTCCTGTACCACCGAAAATCGTTTGAGCGATGGGGTGACACAGAAGGATAGGTTAAGCGCACCGTTGGTTGTGTGCGTCTAAGCGTTTAGGAAGTTAGGATAGGCAAATCCGTCTTAACAATTCTGAGGCGTTATGGGGAGCGAAATATAAGTAGCGAACTTACTGATTCCACGCTGTCAAGAAAAGCCTCTAGTTAGATCTAGGTGCCCGTACCGTAAACCGACACAGGTAGGTGAGGAGAGAATCCTAAGGCGAGCGAGAGAACTATTGTTAAGGAACTCGGCAAAATGACCCCGTAACTTCGGGAGAAGGGGTGCCACGTTAGGGTTTATAGCCCGAGGTGGCCGCAGAGAATAGATCCAAGCGACTGTTTAGCAAAAACACAGGTTTCTGCTAAGTCGAAAGACGATGTATAGGAGCTGACGCCTGCCCGGTGCTGGAAGGTTAAGGGGACGTGTTAGAGCAATCGAAGCACCGAACTTAAGCCCCAGTAAACGGCGGCCGTAACTATAACGGTCCTAAGGTAGCGAAATTCCTTGTCGGGTAAGTTCCGACCCGCACGAAAGGCGTAACGATTTGGATACTGTCTCGACAATAGACTCGGTGAAATTGTAGTACCGGTGAAGATGCCGGTTACCCGCAGCAGGACGGAAAGACCCCGTGGAGCTTTACTGTAGCCTGACACTGGATTTTGGTATTACATGTACAGGATAGGTGGGAGACGTCGAAGCATGCACGCCAGTGTGTGTGGAGTCATCCTTGGGATACCACTCTTGTAATACTGAAGTTCTAACCATAAGCTGTGAATCCAGCTTTGGGACACTGTCAGGTGGGCAGTTTGACTGGGGCGGTCGCCTCCTAAAGAGTAACGGAGGCGCCCAAAGGTTCCCTCAGCGCGGTCGGAAATCGCGCGAAGAGTGCAAAGGCAGAAGGGAGCTTGATTGCGAGACATACAGGTCGAGCAAGGACGAAAGTCGGGCTTAGTGATCCGGTGGTTCCGAGTGGAAGGGCCATCGCTCAACGGATAAAAGCTACCCCGGGGATAACAGGCTTATCTCCCCCAAGAGTCCACATCGACGGGGAGGTTTGGCACCTCGATGTCGGCTCGTCTCATCCTGGGGCTGTAGTAGGTCCCAAGGGTTGGGCTGTTCGCCCATTAAAGAGGCACGCGAGCTGGGTTCAGAACGTCGTGAGACAGTTCGGTCCCTATCCGCTGTGGGCGCAGGAAATTTGAGAGGAGCTGTCCTTAGTACGAGAGGACCGGGATGGACATACCTCTGGTGCATCAGTTGTCACGCCAGTGGCACAGCTGAGTAGCTATGTATGGACGGGATAAGCGCTGAAGGCATCTAAGCGCGAAGCCCCCCTTAAGATAAGATTTCCCATAGCGTTAAGCTAGTAAGACCCCAGAAAGACTATCTGGTTGATAGGTCGGAGGTGTAAGGGCAGTAATGTCTTAAGCTGACCGATACTAATAGGTCGAGGACTTGACCAATAAAATATGCATTGTTTGGTTTTGAGAGTATAAATTCTCAATCAATGTAATCCATTAATCTAAAACTTCTAGATAATATAGAGTTTTAAATTAATGAAACTAAGAAACGCATTTGTTTCTTAGTACTACAATCACACCAAATATAAAATTTGGGGGATTGCAGCATCCAGTGACTACAGCGAAGGGGTCACACCTGTTCCCATACCGAACACAGAAGTTAAGCCCTTCAGCGCTGATGGTACTTGGCGGGTAACTGCCTGGGAGAGTAGGTCGTCGCTGGTTTAAATTGGGGCGTATAGCTCAGCTGGGAGAGCACCTGCCTTACAAGCAGGGGGTCATAGGTTCGAACCCTGTTACGCCCACCAATTTTAGTTAATATAAACATATTAGCTATCATTATTTAACAAGTAAAAATGAAACTCAGAAACTGAAGTTCCTGAGTACTCTATTCATACCAAATTTGGATGATTGTAGCATGCGGGTGTGGCGGAATTGGCAGACGCACTAGACTTAGGATCTAGCGCTTACGGCGTGGGGGTTCAAGTCCCTCCACCCGCACCATTTTATTATGTGGAGAAGTACTCAAGAGGCTGAAGAGGACGGTTTGCTAAACCGTTAGGCCGGGTTACCGGTGCGCGGGTTCGAATCCCGCCTTCTCCGCCAGTATATGAGAGATACCTGTCAGGAAGATAGGTATCTTTTTTCATGATTTTACGACATTTAACCTTTTTTATGATAAAATAACATGTTACTAATTTATTTGAGAGGAAGTTTCGGATGATTCAAGAAAATATAAGAAATGTTGCAATTATTGCCCATGTTGACCATGGTAAGACTACGTTAGTAGATGAAATGTTAAAGCAAAGTGGAACTTTTGGAAGCCATGAGCAGGTAGAAGAAAGAGTAATGGATTCTAATGATTTAGAAAAAGAGAGAGGAATCACCATCCTTTCAAAAAATACATCTATTACTTATGATGGAGTAAAAATTAATGTGGTAGATACTCCTGGACATGCTGATTTCGGTGGAGAAGTAGAAAGAATCATGCAAATGGTTGAAGGTGTGTTGTTATTAGTAGATGCTTTTGAGGGACCTATGCCTCAGACAAAATTTGTATTAAGAAAAGCTTTAGATTCAGGATTAAAACCTATTGTTGTTGTAAATAAAATTGATAGACCTGAAGCAAGAGTACAAGAAGTTTTAGATGAAGTATTAGATTTATTTATTGAGCTAGATGCAGATGATGAACAATTAGATTTCCCTGTGATCTATGCTTCAGCAAAATCAGGAATTGCAAAGTACCAATTAGAAGATACAAATGAAGATATGATTCCTATCTATAATATGATCCTAAAAGAAGTGCCAGCACCCGTTGGGGAATTAGAGGATGGACTTCAGGTTAGAATTTCTTCTATTGATTATGATAAATATGTAGGTAGAATTGGTATTGGAAAAATTAGTAGAGGATCTATTAAAAAAAATCAAGAAGTTGTATTATGCAGTTCAGATGGAACGTTTACAAACTTTAGAGTGAGCAAACTTTATACTTTCAATGGACTAAAGAAGGAAGAAGTAAATGAAGCACAGTTTGGAGAAATTATTTGTCTAGCTGGAAATGATAATATAAATATTGGGGAAACAATCTGTTCAACAGATAAAGTAGACCCATTACCTTTTGTAAAGATAGACGAGCCTACCTTGGCTATGAATTTTATTGTAAATAATAGCCCTTTTGCAGGTAGAGAAGGAAAATTTGTAACAAGCAGACATCTAAAGGACAGATTAGAAAGAGAACTTTTATCTAATGTATCCCTACGTGTAGAAGAAACAGATTCTGCAGATTCTTTCAAAGTTTCAGGTCGTGGAGAATTACATCTTTCTATTTTAATTGAAAATATGAGAAGAGAAGGATATGAATTATCTGTATCAAGACCTGAGGTAATTCTTAGAGAAGTGGATGGCTGTTTATGTGAGCCTATAGAACAAGCAACGATTGAAGTACCAGAAGAGTATGTAGGAACGGTTATTGAAACATTAGGACAAAGAAAAGGTGAAATGACTAATATGATTACCAATGTCAATGGCACGGTAAAATTAGAGTTTAGTATACCTGCAAGAGGTCTTATTGGCTATCGTTCTCAATTTATGACAGATACACGTGGAACGGGAATTCTTAATCATGTATTTGAAGGATATGCGCCTTATAAAGGTGAGATTCCTGCTAGAACAAAGGGGTCTTTAGTAGCCTTTGAAACAGGTACGGCTGTAGCCTATGGGTTATTTAATGCACAAGATAGAGGTGCTTTATTCATAGGGCCAAACACTGAAGTTTATGAGGGCATGATCGTTGGAGAAAATGCTAGAGCAGGAGATATTGTTGTAAATGTTTGCAAACGTAAGCAGCTTACCAATGTACGTGCTTCTGGATCTGATGATGCAATAAAACTTGTTCCAATACTACCAATGTCTTTAGAGCAAGCATTAGAATTTATTTCTGAAGATGAGTTGGTGGAAGTGACACCAGAAAGTATTCGTCTAAGAAAGAAAATATTAAATAAAGAAATGCGTGCAAAAGCATTCAATAGAAAATAACAAAAAACCCATTTGATTTTTCAAATGGGTTTTTTATGTTACAGGAAATTATAAAATTTCAAAATTGTGGATAACTATTACAAAGTATAATTGCTTGGGTAGCTTTGAGCAAGGTCAAATTCAAAAGTAAGTTTTGAATTTTTGTTGGCGAGATGAGCATAGAGAATAGCATAATGCGAATTTTTTATGAAAAGATTCAATAATTGTTAATAAAAATGAAAAGATTTGGCATGGACTATGCATTGATTTTTAATAAGAATACTTTTACATATTATAAAAAAGAAGATCATAAATAGAAAGGGGCTATTCTATGTTAAAACTAATAAAAAGTGGAGAGGTATACACACCTGATTATATTGGGAAAAAAGATATTTTAATAACAGGAGAGAAGATTGGGTATATTTTAGATCATGTACAGTTACCTGAAAATTTTGTAGATATTCAAGTAATTGATGCTACTGGAAAAATTGTAGTACCTGGATTTATAGATTCTCATGTTCATATTTGTGGTGGAGGTGGAGAAGGAAGCTTTAAAACAAGAACTCCAGAAATACAGCTTACAGACATTACTACAGGAGGAGTTACAACAGTAGTTGGCTGTTTGGGAACAGATGGAACTACTAGAACCATGACGAATCTATTAGCAAAAGCAAAGGGGTTAGAAGAAGAAGGAATAAGTACTTATGTTTATACAGGCTCTTATAGGGTACCTATTAGAACCCTTACAGGAAGTATTCAGGATGATATTATTCTTCTTGATAAGGTTATTGGAGTTGGAGAGATTGCACTATCAGACCATCGATCTTCACAGCCTAGTATTGAAGATATAGCAAAACTTGCTGGAGAAGCAAGAGTAGGTGGGATTTTATCTGGAAAAGCAGGTGTGGTAAATATCCATATGGGTGATGGAGAAAGAACGGTTGAGTTTATTGAAAAAATTGTAGAGAAAACAGAGGTTCCTATAAGCCAATTCATACCAACCCATATGAATAGAAATGAAAAATTATTTAATAGAGCTATAGAATATGGTAAAAAAGGTGGAATAGTGGATTTTACAACAAGTACTACAAAGAAGGACTTAGAAGAAGGAGAAATGAAATGTAGTAAGGGACTAAAAATCATGCTTGATAAGGGCATTTCTATAAAAAATATTACCTTTACATCAGATGGCCAAGGAAGTCTTCCTAATTTTAATGAAAAGGGTCAATTTATGGGACTTCAGGTAGGAAAGGTAACATCATTATATGGTGAAGTTAGAGATGCCATCATAGATGAAGGGGTGGATTTATCTAATGCCATTAGAGTAATTACTGCCAATCCTGCAGATGTACTAAAACTTTCTAAAAAAGGATATATTGAAGAAGGAAAAGACGCAGATATTGTATTATTGAACAAAGATAATTTAGAGATAGATACAGTAATAGCCATGGGAAAAACAATGATTCTTAATAAAGAGATTTTAGTAAAAGGAACATTTGAGAGATAAAAATTAAAAAGAGTAAAAATTTATTTGCTGGATAATATATAATAAATCACATATTATCCAGCATTTTATTATAAAGTTAGAGGTGGTACAAGAATGAAAAAGAGTATTACGCTTGTAGCTGGTTCAGAAGAGACTAGAGAGACTTTGGTAAAGCAGCTAAAGGAATATGTATCGGATATGGTTTCGATCAATAGCTATGCTGTAGAAACGGGTATTGATCAAATGATAAGAGATGATTTGGTTGTATTATCAAGTGAAGCTATAAAAAATGACTTATTAGTACTCAAGTTATTAGATACTACTTGTGAAATTATAGTTGCTAAAAGAATTGTTAGCTATGATTTTATTGATAAAATTGTCTTACTTCCACCGAATACGGATGTGCTTTTAGTCAATGATGACCCAGAATCCACATATGAAAGTATTGAAATACTAAATAGTATAGGAATTGATGATCTAAATTATATTCCCTATTATCCAGGAATAAAAGAACCTATTAAAGAAGTTTATATTGCCATAACCCCTGGAGAATTAGACAAGGTACCTACATTTATAGAAAAGACCTATGATATAGGAGCGAGGATTATGGACTTTACAACCATAACGGAAATATTGAATAGATTGGGTATATTGAATGAAAAAGCAGGTATATTTTCTCAAAAATACTTGGAGAAGATTATTAATATTGCAAAGAGGCTTGCAAACTCAACGAACAAAGTATTAGAACTAAATAAACATTTACATTTAGTGATAGATGGATTAAATGATGGTTTGCTTGTTTACGGGAAAAATGGAAATATAAGCGTTTTTAATGAAAATTTAAAAAAATTGTTGAAAGTCTCATACAGAAAGATCATAGGAAAAAGTGTTAAAAATGTAGTTTATAATAAAAATTTATTAGAATTTTTAATGGATAAAAGCATGATTGAGGGAAAAATCTTTGAACTGAATAATCTAGAGGTTTTTGTAAATAAATTTTGCCTTCCTCAAGATGATTCTATCATTGCAGCAACCAATAAGGATTTAGTAAAAATAGTAAAAGAGAAAAAATTTAGAGAAGACTTATATTATAGACTAAAGATGGGATATATACATCTACCACCTTTGAGGGAGAGAAAAATTGATATTCCAAAGCTGATGGATTACTTTATAAAAGTTGAAACTACAGAAGATATAAAAATATCTTATGAGGTAATGAATGAACTATTAAAGTATGATTGGTATGGTAATGTAAGGGAACTCAAAAATACTTTGACATATATGCTAGCTGTTAGAGAAGGAAGGAATCTGACTTTAAAAGATATACCAGATAAAGGATTTTTTCAAGGAATTATTCCTAATGACTATAATCATAGGAATAAACATATGGAAATGGATTTAAATGCAGAACAAAGATATATACTAGAAAAAATATATTTATTAAACAAAAATGGCGAAATCGTTGGCAGAGAAAAATTGAGCAAAGAAACAATAGGAACAGAATATGAAATGACAAAATATCAGATGCGTTCTAGACTTGAAAATTTAGAAAAAATGGGATTGATTATTAAAAATAAAGGGAAACACGGAACACGATTAAGCGAGAAAGGAAGAGAATTTCTAATGGATTTAATGGCGTATAATGGTGGTTAATGGTACCCATTAATTAACCATTAAAGAATATTCAGTTTTGAAAATCAAAAAAAACCCCTTTCAGCACCTTGGCATAGAAATTGCTTGTATAAATAGTCGTAAAATAAATTCAACATGAGTATATAGAGAAAGGGGAGTTTATATGGCAGCAGAAAACAAAAAAAATCAGAAGAATAAGAACAGAACTTGGCAAATGCCTGATACGTATGTAATCATTTTCTTTGTAGTGCTATTTGCAGCACTTTTAACTTATTTAATTCCAGTTGGGCAGTTTGATACCAAAGACATAACGTATGTCTACAAGGGGGTAGAAAAATCAAGAACTGTACCCATTCCTGAGAGTTTTAGAATTTTAACGGATGATGCTGGAGAGACAGTGAAAAATGGTATTAAATGGTTTGAACCAGGTGGCGGTGTAGGGGTTGTAAACTATACATTTGAAGGGATGGTTAGTGGTAGTAAATGGGGATCAGCAGTAGGTGTTATTGCATTCATTCTTGTGATTGGTGGTGCATTTGGAATCATATTAAAAACGGGTGCAGTAGAAGCGGGAATGCTTCAAATGATCAAAAAGACAAAGGGTGCGGAAAGCGCTATCATACCAATATTATTTGTATTATTTTCTATCGGTGGAGCAGTGTTTGGTATGGGGGAAGAGGCTATTCCTTTTGCAATGATTCTTGTACCCATATTGATTGCTATGGGATATGATGCCATAACAGGGATTATGATTACTTATACGGCAACTCAGATAGGGTTTGCAACCTCATGGATGAATCCATTTAGTGTTGCCATTGCTCAAGGGGTTTCAGGAGTACCTGTTATGTCAGGAGCTGGATTTAGATTCTTTATGTGGGTATTCTTCACAGCTTTAGGGGTGGTATATACTTGGAGATATGCTAAAAAGATCAAAAAAAATCCTACTTTATCTCTTTCTTACGAATCAGATGCCTATTATAGAGATGATTTGAAAAGTAAAGAAAATATTGAAGTAAAATTTGAATTTGGTCATAAATTAGTTTTATTAACTGTATTTTTAGGTATGATTTGGGTGATCTATGGTGTAATGAAATATGAATATTATCTTCCTGAAATTGCTACTCAATTCTTTGTAATGGGGATTGTTTCAGGAATTATTGCTATCATTTTTAAATTAAATGATATGAGGGTAAATGATATTGCATCATCCTTTAGAGATGGAGCTAAGGATTTACTTGGGGCAGCATTAGTAGTTGGTATGGCCAAGGGAATCGTACTTGTTCTTGGAGGGTCAGATCCTACAACACCAACAGTGCTAAATACTGTTCTTCATGCAATAGGAAATGCAATAGGAAGTTTGCCAGCAACTATTTCTGCATGGTTTATGTTCGTATTCCAATCTGTATTTAATTTCTTTGTAGTATCTGGTTCAGGTCAAGCTGCACTTACTATGCCTTTGATGGCACCTCTTGCTGATTTAGTAGGAGTAACAAGACAGGTTGCTGTACTTGCATTCCAACTTGGGGATGGTTTTACGAACCTTATTGTACCAACTTCAGGTTGCTTAATGGGAATGTTGGCTGTTGCAAGACTGGATTGGAGTAAATGGGCTAAGTTCCAAATTAAATTCCAAGGAATCTTATTTATACTTGCTTCAATTTTCATGATTGGAGCAGTAATGATAGGATTTAATTAGAAAAAATAGGGAGTACTATTAGGTACTTCCTATTTTTTATAATAAGGGGGAAAACAACCTTGCTGTTGATTCTTTTATTTTATTGATCATAGGTCTTTTTAAATATTCTTCTAGTTTTAATTCTTTACTATCGTTTATATCTATTAAAAAATTTTTTTCCATTCCTAAGACGATTTTTTCATCATAGATAAAGCCATTTACTTCAAAGTTAATTTGAAAACTTCTTATATCAAAGTTTGCTGTACCAATAGACGCAGCAACACCATCTACAAGCATTATTTTTCCATGGATAAATCCTTTTGTATATAGATAAATTTTCACACCTGCTTCTAATAATTCTTCTATATTAGACATAGAAGCCCAATAAACGGTTTTATGATCTGGTTTATGGGGTAAGATAATTCTTACATCTACCCCACTTAATGCAGCTGTCTTTAGAGCCATGAGAATACTTTCTCCTGGAACAAAATAGGGGGTATTAATCCATATACGATTCTCAGCAGAAGAAATGATGGAAAAATAGGCTTGCATGATAGATTCCCAATCGGAATCAGGTCCACTTGCAGCAATTTGCATTAATTGTTCTCCATAATAAGAGAGCTTTGGAAAATATCTTTCATTAAAATCAATTTCTTCCTTTGTAGTAAATAGCCAATCCATCAAAAAAATATTTTGAAGACCATAAACTGCTTCTCCTTCAACCTTTAAGTGACTATCTCTCCAAAAACCTAAATAAGGATCTTTTCCTAGATATTCATCTCCAATATTGAGTCCTCCTAAGAATCCTATTTTACCATCTATTACGATGATTTTTCTATGATTTCTATAATTTAGTTTTCTGCTAAGAATAGGGAAAACTACAGGGGAAAAACCATAAATATGAATACCTGCACTTCTCATTTCATGTAAATAAGTTTTGCTTAATCTCCAGCTTCCTACACTATCATAGATTACCCTTACCTTTACGCCTGATTTAGCTTTTTCCATAAGAATTTTTTTTATAGTTCCACCAATATGGTCATCCTTTATAATAAAATATTCTAGGTGAATATGATGACGAGCCAATCGTAGTGATTCAATTATAGATGAAAAGGTTTTATTACCATTGGTTAAGACTTTTAAGTGGTTGTTAACTGTAAAAGGAGCTTTGGAATTGTTTAATATTAAACTAATAAGTCTTTTTTTCACAAAGCTTTCGTCATTTTTAAATAATTCCTTATCTTTTATGGCTTCTCGTTGAATAGAAGCTACTTGCTCAAAATAGGGAAAATCTCGATTTTTTTTCTTTTTGAAAATATTTTTTTTGCGAACATTTTGGCCCATAAATAAGTAAAGTATAAAACCAACAATAGGAACTAATACAAGCACTAATAGCCATGCAATTGTCTTTGAAGGATTTTTATTTTCCATAAAGATGATGATAGCAATAAATATGGAATAGATAGAAAATACAGTGCCAATATATCCTTTGAGTTTTTCTATTACTAAAATGAAATCTTGTTTTGAAAATACATCATTTAAGATATTGGTTTTAAAAGTTGATAGCTTGAAAGATCCTTGTTCTTGAATACTTAAAGCATTGCCCCAAAGTGTAAAGAGGATAAGGATTAAGACAACACATATCCATATTTTATTTTTATATTTTATATTCATGTCATTCACCCATCTCTCACCCAAATATAACTATATTATTATTATACGTAAATTCAACTTATTTGTTTATCTTAAAATTGATTCAAAGCTCTATATTTATGGTATAATCTCTTTGGCAATAAATTCAAGAAAGTGAGTGACTTAAATTGAAAAATAATTTGCTAAAGGGAACAGTATTAGTAATACTATCTACATTTGCTTATGGAAGTATACCAGTTATATCGAAACTATCCTTTGAGGAAGGGTTGAATGTTTCTAGTATACTCTTTTTTAGATTTTTTATTGCAGCTCTGATTACATGGGGATATATTTTCTTAAGAAGAATGCCTTATAAAACTAGTAAATCACATTTCTTTTATTTATTAGTTCTTGGAGCAGCTGGATTTTTAGGGACTAGTGCTTTTATCTATATGGCTTATACTTATATTTCAGGATCTCTTGCTACAATCATACTATTTACCCATCCAGCAATGATTGCATCTTATGAAATGCTTGTACTGAAAGAAGGAAAAGATATTAGAAAAATTTTAGCGCTTATTGCTTCAGGAATTGGGATGATTTTAGTTGTTTGGAGTAATAATATACACATTAATGTAGTAGGTGTAATTTTCAGCTTATTATCAGCTCTTTGCTATTCTTTTTATGCATTAGGATTAAGTGAAAAGAGAACAAAGGTAATGCATTCTGTTGTTGTTGCTGGTTATGTAGCATTTTCATGTTCCCTTGCATATTTTATACAAGGAATGATGAATCATAATATTTTTTTACCAAGCACATCAAAGGGGTGGATTTATATTTTGATTCAAGCAATATTTTGCACCGTAATTCCGAATATTGCATTTTGTAAAGGCGTTCAGTTAATAGGATCTAGTACATCAGTAATTATAAGTACGTTTGAGCCTGCAGTGGCTTGTGTAACAGGATTTTTTATTTTAGGAGAGGTATTGACCTTTTCTATGATTATTGGAGGATTACTTATTTTATCAGCAATTTTTATTCTTCAAATTCCAGAAGAACGATTAAGCGTTTTTTATAAAAGGAACTCAACTAAGGTTGAGTAAGCTATTTATAAAACATGAAGACAATGATAAATTACTTTAAAAGAAAATTGATTTTTTAAATAAAGAACCAGAGGAATCTGGTTCTTTATTTGTTTAGTTCTACTTCAAGGCGTATACCTCTACCAATTATTTTTACATCTCTTATAGATTTTACAATGGATTTTTTATCTTTATGATAAGAGATGATTTCTATTTTATTTCCTTCTATTCTTTTTATTTTTCTTAATTGTCTCTTTCCTTCATATTCTACTAAAGAAAAAGAATTATTTACTAACTCTTGATTTAAATAGATTAATATTTTATCTTCCCTGCAGATTCTAAATCCATTTAAGGTATCATCAGGAGCTTCCACATAGATCAATTTTTCTGGAGAGAAACCTTCTACCTTTTTATTGATGATAGGAAAACTTTTATAACCCTTTGATGACTTCATGGTTATATCATATATAGGTACTTTTTTAATAATACCTGATAGAGCATCTGACCATTGATCTAGAGGAGTTACTGTTTGTCTTCTTTGAGGAGCTTGTACTTTAAGTTTAGGTTTTTGTATGATTTCTTCCTTTTCTACAGGTTCTAGAGTTACACTCTCTTCTAAGTTTTTTCCTAATAGCTTTGATAATTTCTCAAGTAATTTTTCGTTAATAATTTTCTTGCCACTTTCAACATCCAAAATAAATGATTCAGATACGCCGCATTTTCGTCCAATTTGTTTAGGAGAAAATCCTTTTTTTAATCTTTCTTCTCTAATGATATCTCCAATTCTGCTCATTACCATAACCACCTTTATTTATATTGATATGTATATTGCAACATAAGGCTTTAAAAATGTCAAATGCTTTTATCGGAAATAAATTGAATGGATAGAATAGATTTTTTATATAAAAATAGAGAAGCATAAGCTCCTCTAAATATTTTTCAATCCTTCCATAAGTTCATCAATCACTTCTTTTACAGATGTGATTTTTTTTATCTTATGAACCTTTGCTCCTGCGAAAGCAAATCCTTTTTCAAGATTCCCCTTTTGTGCTTGAATCAATGCATCAGCAATACAATATAAGGTTTCTTTTGGATTGCATGGTTTTAAGCAGTTGATACATTTGATTCCTTTTGGCTTGCCATGTTCGTAGACATCTTTTATGAAATTATTTCTAATGGCACGACCTGGCATTCCTACAGGACTTTTAATAATCATAATATCTTCTTCTTTTGCATCAAGATAAGTTTGTTTGAATGCATCTGAAGCATCACATTCATGAGTGGCAACAAATCTTGTAGCCATTTGTACACCAGAAGCACCTGCCATTAATATTTCGGCAATATCTGTTGCATCATGAAGACCTCCACCTGCGATAACAGGAATTTTTTTAGCGTATTTTTCTTCAAAAGGTTTAATAGCTTCTAATACTTCCTGTACAATTTTTTTAAGAGAAAAATTCTCAGGATCTTCAAGTTGCTCTACTGAAAAACCTAGATGGCCTCCAGCTTCTGGACCTTCTACTACAATAGCATCAGGTAAATAGTTATGTTTTCGATCCCATTGTTTACAAATTAGCTTTGCTACCTTTCCAGAAGAAACAATAGGAGCTATCTTTGTAAGAGAACCTTTTACAAGCTCTGGCAATTTCATAGGCATACCTGCACCAGAAAAAATAATATCTACTTTTTCTTTTACGGCTACTTTTACCATATCTTCAAAGGTAGAAAGGGCTGTCATAATATTTACTCCAATAATGCCTTTAGGAGCAAGCTCTCTAGCTTTTTGGATATGGTAGGTTAAACCATCTATGTTTGCTTGAAATTTATCTCTGTGATAATGCTCTAGGTTAAATCCTGGTTCAACACCAGAAATTACACCTATGCCACCACAGTTTGCTACAGCAGCAGCTAAGTTTGATAAGGAGATCCCAACACCCATACCACCTTGTACAATAGGTACCTTGGCGATTAAGTCTCCTATTTTTAATTCAGGTATATTCATTTCAACACTCCTCTGTAAAAGACATACTTAGAATTATTATATACCAAAAGGTTATATTGTACAAAACATTTATTAACAAAGAGGAGTGGTAATTTTTTTTTAAAATCCAGGAACAACAGATCCACCAAAGATGTCTTCGATGAACTGCTTCATTTCCTCAGATTGATAAATTTCAATAAATTGTTTGATTCTTTTATCATCTTTATTATCAGGTCTTGCAGCAATAATATTTACCCAAGGAGAATCTTTAGGTTCAATGAATATAGAATCATCTGCAGGACTGAAGCCTGCCTGCATTGCATAGTTTGTGTTTATTGCAGCAACAGCTACATCTTCTAGGGAATGAGCTACCATTGGAGCATCTAATTCAATAAACTCAATATTTTTAGGATTCTCAGCAATATCTTTTATGGTTAGATTAAGATCCTTAGTATCTTTTAATTTGATCACGTTAGCAGATTGAAGTAAAAGGAGTGCACGAGCTTCATTTGTAGGATCATTAGGCAAAGATATTTTATCTCCTTCTTTCAATTCATCAAGAGATTTTAATTGATTAGAATAAATTCCCATGGGAAAATTTACTGTAGATGCTAATTTTACTAGGTCCATATGATGGTCTTTGTTAAATTTATCTAGATAAGGTGTATGTTGATAACTATTAAGATCAAGTTGCTTTTCATATAATTGTACATTTGGTTGGATATAATCATTAAAAGATACAATCTCTACTTCTAATCCTTTTGTTTTAGCAATTTCTTTTACCTTTTCTACAATTTGTTCATGGGGACCTGCTGTAGCCCCAACCCTTAAAGGACTAGATGCTGTATTTTCTTTAGAACTACATCCTGTTAGTAAAGAGAAAATAAGTATCATAGATAATAAAGTAAATAATATTTTTTTCATAATAAAAACTCCTTTCTTTTTGTAGGTCATAAAATGGTGATTCATAACAGGTTTTGTTATCAGAGAGGAATAGTTTTTTATTTTATAAGGCGCCTTTTATAAAATAAAAAAGCCTTTCTGAGTAATAGAAAGGCCTTTGAAATCAAAGTAAGCTATCTCTCAGAACAAAATATTCTGCAGGATTTAGCACCAGTTGCATTTTAAATGCCGGTTGCCGGGTTTCATAGGGCCAGTCCCTCCACCTCTCTTGATAGAAAGTATTTAATTGTAATTGAAATTAATTATAAAGGATAGACAATAAAATTGTCAACAACAAATTTCAAAAAACTATTATTTTTTTATGATTAAAATTCATATGTTTCATCAGGTTTTAAAATAATGACTTTTGTATTATGTACCTTTTCTTTAAAAATAGTAGGATCTGCTTCAATAATAGGAAAAGTATCATAATGCATAGGAATTACTTCTTTTGGTTGAATAAAATCTACTGCACGAACAGCATCTTCTATATCCATTGTAAAATTACCACCTATTGGAATACAGGCTATATCAATATTTTCTATTTCTAAAAGATGCATGTCCATAGTAAGTCCTGTATCTCCAGCATGATAAAGTTTCTTTCCATGTACTTCAATTACAAAACCACAGGGATTACCACCATAAAGCAACCCTTTTTCTGTTTCTATGCCAGAGCCATGGAGAGCAGGAGTCATTTTTACAATTCCAAAATCAAATTTTGTTCTTCCGCCAATATGCATAGGATGGGTAGAGAGCCCTTTATCTCCTAAGAAACATGCAATTTCATAGTTTGTAATAATCGTTGCCCCACAGTTTTTTGCAATCTCTACAGCATCTCCTAAATGATCTCCATGACCATGGGTTACAAAAATATGGGTTAAATCATTAAAATCACTAGGAGAACCATTGGCTTGAGGATTGTTTGTAATGAATGGGTCAATTAATGCTTTAAAAGATCCTTCTTCAATATAAAAACAAGAATGTCCTAAAAATTGAATTTTCATACCATCACTCCTTATACAAAAAATAGTTAGTATTAGTATACTATATAAGATGCAATAAATACATTACATGAAAAATTTATATATATGTAAAGTATAGTAATATAGATTATTTGGAGATGTAAAGCATTAATGATCAGCTATATAAAAATAAAATAATTTATGAAAGCTATGAATATTTTTGAATAAAAAGATAGATGTCTTTGTAAATATTTTGATAGATATTTTCGTCATGGATACGGTGTTTAGCTTCTTTATAAAATCTGATCTCTTTATCTTTTGATTTTATATGGGTATAAATATAACTTGCGCTTTTATATTTTACGATAGGATCTTTTTTTCCATGGATGATAAGGGTAGGAGCATTTATTTTTGGAATGATATATTTTGTTTTACATAATAGTTTCTTAAAGTTCAAGTTAGCGTAAATAGGGGTGAAACATGACTTTATATAATTAGATATTCTATGGTAGTTTTTCATTTGGAACTGATCTATTATGTCCAAATAAAGATTTTTAAAGTCAAAGCAGTAAATAGGAGTGCCTATAGATATAAAACAATTGACCTTATACTTTTGTATCAGATGAAATGATAATAATCCTCCCATAGAAAAACCTATTATAATAATAGAATCACATTTTTTTGAAAGCTTAACATATGCCTCTTCTGAAGATTGAATCCAATCCTTATAGGAATAATTTTTTAAGTCTCTTTGTTTTTTTCCATGACCAGGAAGGGTGGGGCAAAGAGTAACATATCCACGTTCTTCTAAATATTTTGCAATAGGTTCTACCTCAAAGGGAGCACCTGTAAACCCATGTATGAGTAAGCAGCCTTTCAAATGAATCACCTTTTCTTTATATTTTATAGATGTGTAGGAATAAAGTTGTATAATAAATGATTTTAAAAAGTTAATAGAGAAAATCACACACCTATATTATATAGTGTAAAATTACACTAGTAAAGCAAAATTACCATATAAAGTTTGGGCTTTTAACATAAGATGATGGATAAATAACTGGAATCATTAAGATGAGAAAAGGATGATTTATGCATGAACATTCTTTTTCACAAAGCCTAAGTACCCATAAATAACTGTAATGATTGGTAGTAAATAACAAAGGAGTGCAAAGGGGACAAACTGAAGTACAGGAACATTAAAAATACTTGAGATAACAATGGCATTTGCATTCCAAGGAATTAAAGGTACGAGGATGATTCCAGTGTCGGAAATTGTACGAGCTAACGTGTTTTTAGAGATTCCTTTTTCTTCAAAGAGAGACTGAAGAAATTTACCTGGTATGATAATGGACAATGTTTGGTTGCAGGTAGTAAGATCAACAATAAAGCTTAAAAAAGAAGTTCGCAAAATAAGGTCTCCAACATTTTTGACCTTATTCATGAATTTTTCAACAAGAGGGCCTATCATGCCACTTCCGTCTAATATGCCATTAAGAGCAGTAGATGCTGTAATAATGAGGATAACATTTTTCATAGATATAAGCCCTCCACCTGAAAGAATAGCAGAGATAGCTATATTTTTAGGATGGAATCCTATAAATGCTGCATAAATTATTTCAGAGAAAGAAAATTGAGTATGGTATATAATGAGGATAAAGCTGGATAATAGTCCTATGCTTAAGCTTTTTATCATAGAAAATCTAAAGATAGCCATCCATACAATCAATAAGGGTGGAATAAGTAAAATAAAAGATATATGAAAATTAGAAGAAAGTAGATTTTGTAGGTGGATCACTTCGTGATTTACTTTTCCACAGGATAAATAATTTTTACCCATTAAATAATAAAAGACCATACAGAACAAATATACAGGAGTCAAAGTATTCATCATATGTTTTATATTATCAATCAGTTTGGTCTTAGTAATGGCAGCTGTTAAATTAGCGCTACTAGACATAGGAGAAGAGCGATCTCCAACATAGCTACCAGAAACAATGGCACCGACTAATAGAGGAAGAGGAATATGTAGACCTTTACCAATTCCTATTAGAGATAAACCTACGGTACTAATAGTCCCTAAAGAAGTTCCAAGGACCATAGAAATAATGCTGCTTATCAAAAATGCAGTTAAAACAAAATTGAGATTTGATAAATATTTAAAGCCCATATACATCATTGTGGGAATGGTACCGCTAATCATCCAAACACCAATGAGCATTCCAACAATACTCATGATTAGTAGTACAACCCATGCACTCTTTATTCCGGTAAACATCATAGAAAATAGTTCTTTATGAGGATAGCCATGGAAAAAAGCAATCATATAAATAGCCAGAATGCCAAATAATATTCCGTAAAGGGCAGAATACCCTAGGGATAGGGATAAAAGAATACCAAATAGTAGTATGGATAAACCTAGATAAGTTAATTTATTATCGATCTTTTTTTTCATAAAATCCCTCTTTTCAATAAGTTTCAATATTATTTTATAACAACTATCCAAAAATAGGAATGATAGATAAAATTTATAAATACCCTTTTGAAAATCAAAAATTCTAAATATTCTTTTCCAACTATGTTTTTTCATGTATACTATAGATAAAGGTGTAGAAAGAGGTCGAAAATTAGGGGAAATTTTTTTATAGAGGATGAATAGTTTAGAAAGGGGGAACCGGTTATGGAATATATAAGAAGATTAATGGAAAAAAGAGATATATTGATGGATAAATATATTATTTTTCTTCAAAGACCAAATTTAACAGAAGAAGAAATAAAAGATAAAAAAAGGATAAATAGGGATATTATTTATCTAGATTTTGAAATCGAAAAAGCAAAAAAAGAAGCAAAGATTAGTTGAAAAACCTGAGTTGTTACTCAGGTTTTTCTTCTTTTTCATCTTCAATTATTTCTTGGGATTCAATTTCTTCTTTTTCTATGATTTTTTCAGGTTCCATATCTTCTTTTACCATTTCTTCTAGTGTTAAGATCTTTAGTTTGTTTCCACAATTAGAGCAATATTTTGCATTTTCCTCTACTTCATACCCACATTGTTCACATTTTATAATTCCTTTTAGCGATTCAATCTTAAATTCTGATTCTTTTATTCTTTCTAGGGTAGTTTGTATTTCCATAAGTGCTGAAAAAACATTTTCATCAGTTTTTATATCAGGATCTTTTTCAAAGGAAGCATACATTTTTTTACCTAGCTCATAATAGAGTTCATCAATCCTTGCTAGATCTTTTGAGAGATTAATTTTTAGTTTTGTAAGCTCTGTTACATCAGAAGAAATTTCTTTAATGGCTTTTGTACTATCAAGCATTCCTTGTTTCATCTTGTTTAAAATATTCATATATAGTTCCTCCTTAAAATTATATTTATTAAATAGATATTTTTGTATATAAACATTATTCCTATAAAAATAAAATTATTTAAAAAATCCCTTCCCTAAAATAATAGGGAAGGGATTAAAAACATTTTATGCTTCTTCTTTGTTATCGTTTTCCTTCGGAGTCTCAGGTAATTTTTCCATTGTGATACCAGTGAATCCATAGAACATGGATACTAATGGATTAATCCAGTTAAGTAGTGCATATGGTGCATATGCAAAAGGATGTACCATCAATGTAGTATACATGAAGTTACCACAAGTATTCCAAGGAATGAAAGGTGAAGTGATTGTACCGAAGTCTTCAAGACATCTAGAAAGATTCTTTGGATGAAGACCTTTTTCTTCATAAGCTTCTTTGAACATTCTACCTGGAAGAACGATGGACATATATTGGTCTCCTGTTGTAAGGTTACAGAAAACGCAAGTTAGGAATGTAGTTACAACAAGAGAACCTCTTGATTTTGCAACTCTTAACATTTTTTCTACGATTACATGAAGCATTCCTGTTCTTTCCAACGTTCCACCAAAGGACATAGCGAGTAGAATCAACGATACGGTCCACATCATACTGTCTAGTCCACCACGAGATAGTAAACTGTCAATTGCCTCTACACCTGTTGCTGATTCAAAACCATAGTGAGCAGCACCGATAATATCAGTCATGCCAGCACCTTGGAAAATATAAGCGAACAAACCACCAAGGAAAGTTCCACCAATAAGTCCTGGAAGAGCAGGAACTTTAAATACTACCATAGCGATAACTAAAATTGGAGGGATTAATAATAACGGACTAAGATGGAAGTTTCCACTTAGGGTATCTAAAAATGTATTAATTAAACCTGTATCAAGTTCTTTTCCAGCATATTTAAATCCCATGATTCCAAAAACAACACAGGAAATAATTAAACTAGGACCAGTTGTAAATACCATGTGCTTAATGTGGTCAAATAAATCACAACCAGCCATAGCAGGAGCTAAGTTAGTTGTATCAGAAAGGGGTGACATTTTATCACCAAAGTAAGCACCAGAGATAATTGCACCTGCAACTACGGGAGCGGGAATACCAAGACCTGCACCAACACCTAATAGTGCAATACCTACTGTACCAGCAGTAGTCCAAGAACTTCCAGTTGCAAGAGATACAATGGAACAAATAAGACAAGTTGCGATTAAGAAGATACCTGGAGAGATAATTTTGAGGCCATAATAAATCATTGTAGGAACAACACCGGATAAAATCCATGTACCTATGATACATCCAATAACCATAAGAATAAGAACAGATTGCATAGCCATTTTGATAGTTTCAAGAATTCCCTCTTCAATATAATGCCATTTGTATCCAGCTCTTAGAGCAACGAGTGTTGCAAATGCTGTTGATGCTAAGATTGCCATATGAGGGTCTCCACCAAAAACTTTTAGGGTACTGATGAGTGCTACGATTAGGAATGCGATAACGAGTAGCGCTTCTCCAAACGTGACTTTCCTTTTGACATTCATTTCAAATTCCTCCCTTTTGATTGTTAGAAATGTAAAAATTTTCAAGGACATAATTATTATAACATAATAGTAGCTAGAAAACAATTAATATTTAGAATTGTCAGAATAAAACATTATATCAAAACTTTTCTTTCACCTTGAAAAATTTATATTTTGGATCATTTAAATGATGACATGAAAAATAAATTTAAAACAAATTGACAAAACTAAAAACATATGCTAAGATACGAAGAAATATAAAAAACGTTTGTTGTGTCTTAGAGGTTGCGATGATTCAATAGTACTATGAAGGAAGGATAGGAAACTGATGAGTTCATAGGAAAGGGAGCATCGCCGAAATGTATAGGTTTACCTAAGTCTATATGTTGGGTTCATATTGAATAAATATGAAACTGTCACTGATGAATTACCCACTTTGTCAGTGAGGCGCTATTTCACACAGGGTGAAAGTTTCATTCTGCTGAGAATAACAGCTGAGAGTACTTTTACTCTCGGCTGTTTTTGTGTTTTCTAAGACACAATACGACACCAGGTAATTGGAGGGAAATAAAATGATTGTAGTGCAGAAATATGGAGGTACATCCGTAGGGAGTATTGACAAGATTAAGACTGTAGCAAAAAGGGTGGCACAGAGAAAAGAAAAGGGAGATGGTGTAGTAGTAGTAGTATCTGCTATGGGAAAAACTACAGATCAATTGATTGGGATGGCAAAAGAGTTGTCAGATATACCTAAAAGACGTGAACTTGATATGCTCATGTCTACTGGAGAGCAGGTTTCCATATCTCTTTTATCTATTGCTCTAAATGAAATAGGATACGAATCTATATCTCTTACTGGATTTCAAGCAGGGATAGAAACCGATGGATATCATACAAAAGGAAAAATTCAAGATATTGACATAGAAAAAGTGAAAAAATATTTGGATGAGGGAAAAATTGTTGTTGTTGCAGGCTTTCAAGGAATGAATGGCAATGGAGATATTATGACTTTAGGAAGAGGTGGGTCTGATACGACAGCAGTAGCCTTGGCTGCAAAGCTAGAATGTGTTTGTGAAATATATACAGATGTAGATGGTATTTATACGATTGATCCAAGATTATTTCCTACTGCAAGAAAGCTTGATTGTATTAGCTATGAAGAAATGATGGAAATGGCAAGCTTAGGGGCTGGGGTTATGGAGACAAGAGCCGTGGAAATTGGACAAAAATTTAACGTGCCTATTTATGTTGCATTAAGCAATGAAGAATGGCCAGGAACTTATATAAAGGAGTTTGATGCCACTATGGAAAGCAAAGTAATTACAGGTTTATCAGCAAGTGATAAGGATTTGATGGTAACAATCAATCATGTACCTTATAATAGTAAAAACATATCTAAAGTTTTTGGGGCTTTGGCTAAAAAGGACATCAATGTGGATATGATTAGTCAAACAGCACCTTCCCATGGGAAGGTAAATGTATCTTTTACAGCACCTAAAACAGATGAAGACATTATTTTAAATATTATGGAAAGTTTAAAAAATGAATTTGAAGATATAGAGACAGATATAGAAAGGGACATTACTAAATTATCTGTTGTGGGTATAGGCATGAGAAGTCAATCAGGAGTTGCGGCAAAAACCTTTGAAATACTTGCTGAAAATGACATTGGGTTTAAGCAAGTTACTACTTCTGAGATTAGAATATCTTATACAATTGATACAAAAGATACAACAAGAGCTGTGGAGGCAATCGCAAGAGAATTTAATTTATAGAGTAATAGCTGCTTAGGTGAAAACTTAGGTGGCTATCATTTTGCAGAATTTTCTTTACGGAAAAGGGAGAATTTTATATTTTGTTAAAGATTTATCATAAAAAGGGTTCCTATTTTCCATTATTAGGTGTATAATCTGAAATATAGAATTGTCATATAGGGGGTGCAGAAATGGATTATCAATTTATTCAAATGGAGCAGCAAGAAAGAATTGCTGTTTTGAAGCTGAATAGACCAAAAGCGTTGAATGCATTAAATTCTGAGGTCTTAAAAGAATTAGAATGTGCAATATATAATTTAGACACAGATGAGAATGTAGATGTAATCATTATTACAGGAGAAGGAAAAGCTTTTGTTGCTGGAGCAGACATTACAGAAATGAATCCTTTAGGAGCAGAAGAAGGTAGAGTATTTGGGAATTTAGGCCAAAGAGTATTTAGAAAAATCGAAAAAATGGAAAAACCTGTAATAGCTGCAGTAAATGGTTTTGCTTTAGGTGGTGGATGTGAATTAGCAATGTGTTGTGATATGCGTATTGCAAGTGAAAAAGCAAAATTTGGCCAACCTGAAGTAGGTTTAGGGATTATTCCAGGATTTTCTGGAACCCAGAGACTTCCAAGACTTGTAGGAACAGCTAAAGCTAAAGAATTAATTTTTACAGGAGATATCATTAAAGCACAAGAGGCTGAAAAGATTGGTCTTGTCAATAAAGTTGTAGCACCTGAAGAATTAATGAATGAAGCCATGGATTTAGCAAAGAGAATTGCTAAGAATGCGCAAAAGGCTGTAAGATATGCCAATATGGCAATCAATAGAGGGTTTGAGACAGATATGGAAACAGGTATTGAAATAGAAGCAAATTTATTTGGATTATGCTTTGCTACAAAGGATCAAAAGGAAGGTATGACTGCTTTTGTAGAAAAAAGAAAAGCAGAATTTAAAGGTGAATAAAATTTCATTTTATAATAAATAAATATTTACATAGAGGGGGTCCTTTTTATGAAAAAAATTGGTGTTTTAGGAACAGGAACAATGGGTGCTGGAATCATCCAGATATTTGCACAAAACGGTTATGATGTTTACATGAGAGCTAGAAGACAAGAATCTGTAGACAGAGGAATTAAGACTGTTACAAAAAACCTAGATAGAAGCGTTAAAAAAGGTAAAATGACAGAAGAACAAAAAGAAGAGGTTTTAGGAAGAATTCATGGTTCTACAGAACTTGAAATTATCAAAGATTGTGATTTAATTATCGAAGCTGCTACAGAAAATATGGAAGCAAAGAAAAAATTATTTGCTGAAATTGATGAGCTTGTTAAACCAGAAGTAATATTAGCTACAAATACTTCTTCTTTATCTATCACTGAAATTGCAGCAGCAACAAATAGACCAGATAAAGTGATTGGTATGCACTTTTTCAATCCAGTACCAGTAATGAAGCTTGTTGAAATCATCAAAGGTCTTACAACTTCTGAAGAAACAAAAGCTGCTATTGTAGAGCTTACACAAAAGATAGGAAAAACTCCAGTAGAAGTTGAAGAAGCACCAGGATTTGTTGTAAATAGAATATTAATTCCTATGATCAATGAAGCAATAGGCATCCTAGCTGATGGTGTTGCAAAGGCTGAGGACATTGATCAAGCGATGAAACTAGGTGCAAACCATCCAATAGGACCTCTAGCGTTAGCTGACCTTATTGGTAATGATGTAAACTTAGCAATCATGGAAGTACTATATAATGAATTTGGTGATTCTAAATATAGACCTCATCCACTACTTAGAAAAATGGTTAGAGCAAATTTACTAGGTAGAAAAACAGGTAAAGGATTCTATGATTATAGTAAATAAATATTAAATATGAATAGATAAATAATGGGGCTATATTGTATTTGAGCATAAGCTATACAATATAGTCCTTTTATATTTTTGATTTGTATGTAAGGAAAGATATTTTGTAAAGAATTATGAAAAGAATGTTCACTACGTAATAGAAGGATGTTTCATATGGGTAAACGAATATAATGAAGAAGAGAAAGTGGATAAATTTAGAATAACGAAAAAACAAAAAATAGTATAGTATTTTTATAGATAGATGATATAAGAAAATAGTATAAGGGTATGCTGAATGTCTTGCATATGAGAGAAGGAGGATAGTGCATATGGAGATAAAAAGGGTAGGAAAATTACTAATGGATCATATTCCTGGAATAATGATTCTAAATGAGGAAGAAGAAATTATATGGATGAGTCCAATGGTAGAGCAAATATACCATCAAAAAAATATATTAAAATGCAAGTTTTACGATTTGTTTTCAGTAACACTAGATATAATAATGGGCACAAAAAAGATTTTTAAAACACCTTATGGAAAAAAGTATAGTATGAGTGCACGGAAGATCGTAGATGAAAAAAAAGAATATATTTTCGTATTTATTGAAGATATAGAAGATTTTACAAATCACCAAATAAGGCTTTATTGCCTAGAAAAAATCATAGATTCTATTAATGATGGAATTATTATGAGTGATGCTGAAGGTCGGATTATTTTATATAATGATGCACAGGAGAAATTAGAGGAGTTATCTGCAAAAAATATAGTAGGAAAATATTTATGGGAAGCTTACAATTATAAAGCGATAGAGATGTCTGAACATCAAAAAGTATATAAAACAGGAGTTTCTATTGTTAATAAATATAAAGCCCATGCCTATAAAGATGGTGTTCCTAAATATGTATCCTATAGTACCTATCCAATTAAAAAAGATGGAGAAACTATTGCAGTGTATTCTATTAGTAAAAATGAAACTATGCTAAAATCTTTATTATCTCAAACTATTGAATTGAAGCGAAGATTACGGAGTAAAATACCATTAAAATCAAATGATTATTATGATAATGGTACAACTTATACATTTACAAATATTATAGGAGATAGTGAGCAGATAAAAAATCTAATTAAAGAAGCTGAGACTATAGCATTATTAGAGAACAATTTATTAATTGTTGGAGAAACAGGAACAGGAAAGGAAGTTTTTGCTCAAAGTATTCATAATCTTGGGAAAAATAAAAAGGAACCATTTGTGGCAATAAATTGTGCAGCAATCCCGGAAAATCTTCTTGAGAGTATCCTTTTTGGAACAGTAAAAGGATCTTATACAGGGGCAGTAGATCAATCTGGATTATTTGAAGAGGCTAGGGGAGGAACCTTGTTTTTAGATGAACTAAATTCTATGCCTATTACTATGCAAACTAAATTACTTAGAGTATTTCAAGAGAGAAAGGTAAGAAGAGTAGGAGGACTAAAAACAGCACAAATTCACTGTAGAATTATTAGTGCTATTAATGAAGACCCTCAAAAGATTATTCGAGAGGGCAAATTAAGACAAGATCTTTTCTACCGGATTGCAACTATTTGTTTATATATTCCTCCACTGAGAGAGAGACCACAAGATATATTGAGCATGAGTAGCTTTTTTATTGAAAAGTATAATAATATGCTTAATAAAAATATCAAAGCTTTTTCATCTGAATTAAGGGAAATCATGTTATCTTATAATTGGCCTGGAAATGTAAGAGAGTTAGAACATATACTTGAAAATCTAATGATTAGGGTAAGAGAAAATGAGAAAGAGTTAAGAACTGAACATTTACCCAAATATATTCAAACTAGGATAATAGGAGAAAATGCATGTAGCAAAATACAAAAAAAACAAAACTCCCTAACGGGGACACTTAGAGATATAGAAAAGAGAATTATTCTTGAAAGTTTAAATAAGAATGAATGGAATATAAGTAAGACTTCAAGAGACTTAGGGATTATTAGACAAAGTTTAATATATCGAATGAAAAAGCTTGGAATAGAGTCAGTTCACAGAAATGAAGTTGTATAAAATTTAGTCATAGGTGTAAAGTATTCTATAGGAGAAATTAAGCTATTTAAAGATATATTGTATAAAAACTATACAAGATATGAACAATACGATTACAAAATTCAGAATATTGAAAATAAAATTGAGATTATAACTGGCCTAATCCAAATATAATCAATACAATAAAGTTGGCATACCCTTTGCTAATATATAGGACATAAAGATAATAGCTAAATGATCAAAGGGGGAAAATACTATGTCAAAACCAGAAATACTTTATGAAGTGAAAGCTCAAAGAGGATCAACGTTAAGGTGTAAAGGATGGAAACAAGAAACGATCTTAAGAATGCTTGAAAATAATATGGAAAATGCAGAAAAACCAGAAGAACTAGTAATCTATGGTGGTATTGGTAAATGTGCAAGAAACTGGGAATCTTATCATGCAATTGTAAAATCATTAAAGGAATTAGAAGATGATGAGACATTAGTAGTACAATCAGGAATGCCAGTTGCTATTTTTAGAACTCATAAATTTGCACCAACAGTAGTTATGGCAACTACAAACATTATGAAAGCAGACTGGGAAACATTCTATGATTTACAAGATAAGAACCTTACCATGTATGCGCAATACACAGCAGCTCCTTGGGAATATATAGGAACACAAGGTGTTATCCAAGGGACATTTGAAACGTTATCGGCGATAGCAATTAAGAAATTTAATAATGATTTAGCAGGAAAAATTTATCTAACTGCAGGAGCAGGTGGAATGGGTGGAAATCAAAGTTGGGCAATGAAGATGCATGGTGGAGTTGCAATCGTTGTAGATACAGATGAAAAGATTATTAGAAGACGTATAGAAAAGAATTATATGGATAAGATTGTATTCTCCTTAGATGAAGCTATTAGCATGGCAAAAGAAGCAGCAGCTAAAAAAGAACCATTGGCAATAGCGGTAGTAGGAAATGCTGCAGATTTATTTGAAGAAGCATACGAAAAAGGATTTATGCCAGATATTATCAGTGAAATGTGTCCATGTCATGACCCTATTTCATATATTCCATCAGGATATACACCAGAAGAAGCAGAAGAGTTTAGAAAAAGAGATCGTAAAGCCTATTTAGAAGCAGCACGTGAAACGATGAAGAGACAATTAAGTGCAATGAATGCATATTACCATAAAGGTGTGGAAGTATTTGAATATGGAACGAGTATTCGTAAAGAATGTAGAGATGCAGGAATGCCAGAAAAAGAAGCAATGACCATCCCAGGATTTGTAGCAGAATATATTAGACCATTATTCTGTGAAGGACGTGGACCATTTAGATGGACTTGTATATCAGGAGATCCAAAAGACCTTAAAAAGACAGATGATTTAGCCCTTGAAATCTGTAAAGGAGACCCACTTGTAGAAAGATGGATTAAATTAGCACGCAAAAACTTACCAATTGAAGCACTTCCAGCAAGAATTTGCTACATGGGATTCGGACAAAGAAAGAGATTTGCACTAGCAGTAAACGAAATGATCAAGAGTGGAGAATTATCAGGACCAGTAGCATTCTCAAGAGACAACTTAGATTCTGGATCAATTGTAAATCCAACATTTGAATCAGAAAATATGAAGGATGGAGGAGACTTAATTTCTGATTGGCCATATCTAAATGCATTATTAAATTGTGCAGGAATGTGTGATTTAATAGCCATTCAAGCAAATTACTCAATGGGAGAAGCAGTACATACAGGAGTAACAATGATTGCAGATGGAACAGATGAAGCAACCTTTAGATTAGAAGCATGTATGACAACGGATTCAGGAATCGGAGTAGTAAGACATGCGCAAGCAGGATATGAAACAGCAAAAGCTGTTGCAAATGGAAAAGGAAACCTAACAGATGAAAGTATTAAGATTCCACTATGGTGGACTAGAGCAGCAACCTTTGGACCAGATGATCAGGAACTTGCTGAAAGTATTTGTGAATAAAAATATAGTAATCACATCCACCCTCTTAGAGGGTGGATTGCTATTTTGCAAGTTATTTTTATAGACTTATGGTAGAAAGGAGAAATGAAAATGAAAAAAAATATTAAAAAATGTATCGAGATTGTAGAGCGAGATAGTAAAGTGATTGCAAAAGCATCCCGTGCACCTTATTTTCCAGTGGTAATGAAAAGTGGAAATGGTGCTATATTAGAAGATATGGATGGAAATAAATATATTGATATGTTCAGTAGTGCAGCAGTTTTAAATACGGGTCATTCTCATCCCAAAGTTATTCAAGCAATAAAGGATCAGGTAGATAATTTTATTCATTTTTCAACAGATTATATGTATGTTGAGCCACAGGTTCAGCTTGCTGAAATGCTTACACAAATAACACCAGGTAAGTTTACTAAAAAAGTATGCTTTGGATTATCTGGATCAGATGGAAATGATGGGGTAATAAAATTAGCAAGATCTTATACGAAAAGAACAAAAATTATTTCTTTTATTGGTTCATATCATGGTTCTACCTATGGAGCTATTTCTTTAAGTGCAATTAGTTTAAATATGAGAAGAAAAATTGGACCTTTATTACCAGAGATTTATCATATGCCCTATCCAAATTGTTATCGTTGTGCCTTTGCCAAGAAGAAAGAAAGTTGTTCTATGGAATGTTTTAAGTATATGAAGATGGCTTTTGAAAATTATATACCTTCAGAAGAAGTTGCAGCAATAATAATGGAGCCTATTGCTGGTGATCTTGGATTTGTACTACCGCCTCAAAAGTATATGACAGAATTACATAATTTATGTAAAACAAAGGGTATATTGTTTATTGTAGATGAGGTTCAACAGGGATTTGGCCGTACGGGAAAATGGTTTTCTATTGAACATTTTGGAATAAATCCGGACATTATTATTATGGGAAAATCCATTGCTTCAGGACTTCCACTTAGTGCTATTGTTGCTAGAGAAGAAATTGTAGATGCTTTAGAAATGCCAGCACATTTATTTACTGTTCAAGGAAATCCTGTTTGTACAAAAGCTGCTATTGCAACAATAGAGGTTATTCAACAAGAGAAATTAGTAGAGCATGCCAATGTACTAGGAGAATATATGAAAAATCGTTTTAATCATATGAAGGAAAAATATGAATTAATAGGAGATGTTAGAGGAAAAGGGTTATCTATTGGAGTAGAGTTAGTAAAAGATAGAATGACAAAAGAAAAAGATACACAAGCAGCTATAAAAATATGTTATAGATGTTGGGAAAAAGGTGTGCTACTTATTTTTCTTGCAGAAAATATTCTTAGAGTGCAACCGCCTTTGGTAATTACCGAAAAAGAAGTAGATAGAGCTTTAGATATTATTGAAGAAACAATAAAAGAATATATTGATGGAGAAATTACAGATGAAGCCTTAGAAGTAGTAAAAGGCTGGTAAGTTAAAAAATTTTCATCCACCCTTAGAAAGGGTGGATTTTATTATTTTAAAATGACTAAAAATTATACAGGTCTTATAATTTTTAACTGTGTAAAATACTAGGTTTTGTAGTAATAGGTATACAAAAATTATACAAAACAAAAAAAGAAAAGGATAGCGTATTTGTAACAATAGTGTAGTTCAGCACTGTTTTTAAATAAATGGCATGACAATTGCTTGATATACTTGTGAAAATATCTGAAAATTCAAAAAACAAAAATAAGATTTTAAACTTCATTATTAAAAGGTGGCCGCCTATTTAATAAAAATTGCTAAAGCTAAACATTAGCAATTAACAAAAACCAAAGATGAAGAGATGGTGTGTAGGTAATAATTCTATGAAGCCTATTATTCAGAGATAAAAAAATAAGGAGGATTATTTATGTTCACAAATCCTGTTGTATTATCAGTTATTGTGATGACGATTTTGTGTTTATTAAAGTTAAATGTGATCCTGTCATTAGTTGTTGCAGCAATTATAGGGGGATTCGCAGCGGGAATGTCTCTTGGAGATTCTATGGGCGTTCTTGTTGGTGGAATGGGAGGTAATGCTGAAACAGCTTTAAGCTATATTTTATTAGGAGCATTAGCTACAGCGATTTCAAAAACTGGAGCAGCAGACATATTGGCATTAAAAATTGCAAAATTAATTAAAGGAAAAGGAATTGTTCTATTACTTGTTATTGCTTTTGTAGCATGTTTATCAGGAACAATTATACCTGTACATATAGCCTTTATTCCAATTCTGATACCTCCACTGTTAGCTGTTATGAATAAAATGAATATGGATCGAAGAGCTGCTGCTTGTGCATTGGCTTTTGGGTTAAAAGCGCCATATATTACATTGCCTATTGGATATGGATTAATTTATCACAATATTATCAGAGATCAAATGGGTCTTAGTGGAATGGAAATAAGTACAGGAATGGTTTGGAGAGCTAACTGGGTAGCAGGCCTTGCCATGCTTACAGGATTAGTTATTGCTTTGATTGTATATAAAAAGCCTAGAGAATATAATATACTAGATAATGCTACTGAAGAGACAGCTGTTTCATTAGATAATAAAGAAGAAATAAAAGTAACAGGAAAACATTATGCAACATTAGTAGCTGGAATAGCTGCATTGGTTATTCAATTAAAATGGGGTTCTATGCCTCTTGGAGCAATGGGTGGTCTTTTAGTCATGTTAATTTCACGTGCTGTTAGGTGGAATGATATTGAAGAAATGATGCATGGTGGAATTAAACTGATGGGACTCATTGCATTTGTAATGTTAGTTGCATCAGGGTATGCTGCTGTTATGAGAGAAACTGGTGGCATAGAAACACTTGTAGAAGCAGCTGCTGGTATGATGGCTGGAAGTAAATTTATTGCTGCTACTGTTATGATTTTACTAGGACTTGTTATAACAATGGGAATTGGTACTTCCTTTGGAACAGTTCCTATTATTGCAGCAATTTATTGTCCTTTAGCATCCGCTTTAGGGTTTAGCGTAAAAGCTACAATCCTTCTAATAGCAATTGCGGCTGCACTAGGAGATGCTGGATCTCCAGCTTCTGATACCACATTGGGACCTACAGCAGGATTAAATGCAGATGGTCAACATGACCACATATGGGATACATGTGTACCTACTTTCTTATGCTATAATATACCACTTGTGATATTTGGTATTATAGGAGCAGTACTCTTTTAAGAAGATGGAAAGTAAATAATGGATAAATTAATTCAAAATGATATATGTATAAAAATTATACATATATCATTTTTTTTACAATAGACGAATACTGACTAATCTAGTTGGTATTGTATAAATTTTATACATAAATACTAGAATAGGAAACGTTATTTTCTGAATAGTTAGAATGCAACGAAGGTGTTAACCTGTTCTAAGAGAATACAAAATAAAATAATAGATTTGGCATAGCTCTTGCTAATATATAGGACATAAAGATAATAGCTAAACAATCAAAGGGGGAAAATACTATGTCAAAACCAGAAATACTTTATGAAGTGAAAGCTCAAAGAGGATCAACGTTAAGGTGTAAAGGATGGAAACAAGAAACGATCTTAAGAATGCTTGAAAATAATATGGAAAATGCAGAAAAACCAGAAGAACTAGTAATCTATGGTGGTATTGGTAAATGTGCAAGAAACTGGGAATCTTATCATGCAATTGTAAAATCATTAAAGGAATTAGAAGATGATGAGACATTAGTAGTACAATCAGGAATGCCAGTTGCTATTTTTAGAACTCATAAATTTGCACCAACAGTAGTTATGGCAACTACAAACATTATGAAAGCAGACTGGGAAACATTCTATGATTTACAAGATAAGAACCTTACCATGTATGCGCAATACACAGCAGCTCCTTGGGAATATATAGGAACACAAGGTGTTATCCAAGGGACATTTGAAACGTTATCGGCGATAGCAATTAAGAAATTTAATAATGATTTAGCAGGAAAAATTTATCTAACTGCAGGAGCAGGTGGAATGGGTGGAAATCAAAGTTGGGCAATGAAGATGCATGGTGGAGTTGCAATCGTTGTAGATACAGATGAAAAGATTATTAGAAGACGTATAGAAAAGAATTATATGGATAAGATTGTATTTTCCTTAGATGAAGCTATTAGCATGGCAAAAGAAGCAGCAGCTAAAAAAGAACCATTGGCAATAGCGGTAGTAGGAAATGCTGCAGATTTATTTGAAGAAGCATACGAAAAAGGATTTATGCCAGATATTATCAGTGAAATGTGTCCATGTCATGACCCTATTTCATATATTCCATCAGGATATACACCAGAAGAAGCAGAAGAGTTTAGAAAAAGAGATCGTAAAGCCTATTTAGAAGCAGCACGTGAAACGATGAAGAGACAATTAAGTGCAATGAATGCATATTACCATAAAGGTGTGGAAGTATTTGAATATGGAACGAGTATTCGTAAAGAATGTAGAGATGCAGGAATGCCAGAAAAAGAAGCAATGACTATCCCAGGATTTGTAGCAGAATATATTAGACCATTATTCTGTGAAGGACGTGGACCATTTAGATGGACTTGTATATCAGGAGATCCAAAAGACCTTAAAAAGACAGATGATTTAGCCCTTGAAATCTGTAAAGGAGACCCACTTGTAGAAAGATGGATTAAATTAGCACGCAAAAACTTACCAATTGAAGCACTTCCAGCAAGAATTTGCTACATGGGATTCGGACAAAGAAAGAGATTTGCACTAGCAGTAAACGAAATGATCAAGAGTGGAGAATTATCAGGACCAGTAGCATTCTCAAGAGACAACTTAGATTCTGGATCAATTGTAAATCCAACATTTGAATCAGAAAATATGAAGGATGGAGGAGACTTAATTTCTGATTGGCCATATCTAAATGCATTATTAAATTGTGCAGGAATGTGTGATTTAATAGCCATTCAAGCAAATTACTCAATGGGAGAAGCAGTACATACAGGAGTAACAATGATTGCAGATGGAACAGATGAAGCAACTTTTAGATTAGAAGCATGTATGACAACGGATTCAGGAATCGGAGTAGTAAGACATGCGCAAGCAGGATATGAAACAGCAAAAGCTGTTGCAAATGGAAAAGGAAACCTAACAGATGAAAGTATTAAGATTCCACTATGGTGGACTAGAGCAGCAACCTTTGGACCAGATGATCGGGAACTTGCTGAAAGTACCTGTGAATAAAAATATACCATACTAGGGCTATACTTGTACCTTTCAAATATAATAAGTGGATAATTGGAGGGTACAAGTTAGTTTATAGTATATGAAAATAAAATTAAATCTTCAAAGGTAAGTTTTTATTCATAAGGGAGTGATTAAAATTGGAGGATAATAAAATAAAAGCAGATCTAGTAATATCCAATTGTAGAGAACTTTTAACTTGCAAAAAAGAAGCAGAGGATTTAATTGGAAAGATGGAACATGGATGGATTGCTATAGAAGGAGAAAAAATTGTAGCTGTTGGAACAAAAAAAGAAATCGAAAGTATTGTAGATTATGATGAAGATTGTGTTATTGATGGAAGTGAAAAAATTGTTCTACCAGGGTTTGTAGATTGCCATACCCATCTTGTTTTTGGTGGTTCTCGAGTAAAAGAATATGCTGTGCGTATGACTATAAATGATTTAGAAACTTTAAAGAAAATGGGGATTAAGACAGGCATTATGGCTACAGTAGATATAACAAGAGATATGACAGAACAAGTGTTGTTTCATGATGCTCAAGAACGACTAAAACATATGATGAGTGCAGGAACAACTACTGTTGAAAGTAAGAGTGGATACGGACTGACTACATCTTCTGAAATAAAAATGTTAAAGATTAATCAAAAGCTAAATGATAGTTTACCAATAGATATAGTATCTACTTTTTTAGGGGCCCATGGATGGCCTGAGGATATTCGTAAGGATAAGTATATCCATATGTTGTTATGGGAAATGATTCCTTGGGTAGCAGAGTTAGGATTAGCACAATTTTGTGATGTTTGGTGTGATGACGGTCATTATACAGCGAAAGAATCCAGAAAAATATTGCAGGTAGCAAGAGAAGCAGGGTTAGAGCCTAAAATCCATACAGATGCTTACTCCTATATAGGAGGGTCAGACCTAGCATCAGAAATGAGAATGGTATCAGCAGATCATTTGAATTATACGCCAAGATCAGTAATGGCTAAATTAGCAAAATCAAAGGTTCCAGGGGTGTTACTTCCAGGAACAGATTTTGCAGTAAAGCATGCAAAGCCTTTTAATCCAAGACCCATGATGGAAGAAGGGATGATATTAGGATTAGGTACGAATTGTTGTCCAGGATGCTTTAGTGTATCTATGCAGTTTACAATGATGCTAGCATGTCGTCAGCATGGAATGAGTACAGCAGAAGCACTTAGAGCAGCTACACTAGGTGGTGCCATGGCGCTTAATCTACAGGAAGATAGAGGTTCGTTAGAAATAGGAAAATTAGCAGACATTCAACTGTGGAATGCATCTACATATGAGGATGTAATTTATAAATTTGGGGTAAACCTTGTAGACAAAGTGATAAAACGAGGAAAAATTGTTATAGATCATAACATAGAAGAATCTTTCATACCATTGGAGAATGAGGGGGTATAGTCATGTCTGGAGTAAATATGTTAGAAAAGGTAATTGATTCTAATAATTTTACCGTTGGAGGAGGAGTAGCATCTGCACTGGCTGGTGCAATGGGAGCTGGAATGATATCCATGGTTGCAAAATTATCTACAAAGAAAGATTATGGTCTCACTGTAGGGCGATACAATGAGATTGCTAAAGAAACAGATCAGTTAGCAAAAGATTTACTCATGGGATCTCAACAAGATGAAAAAGCATTCTGTAAGATAAAAGATGCATATGCCCTTCCAAAATCAACAGAAGAAGAAAAAAAGAGGCGATCAGCTGCCATTCAAGATGGAGGCGTTTCAGCTGCCACTGTTCCAAAAGATAATGGATTTATGTGTAAGAGAGTATACCAATTAGGAATGTTTTTAAAAGATAAATCTAATCCGAATGCAGCATCAGATTTAGCAGAAGCTATAATGCTTGCTGAAGCAGGTGTGAAAGGATGTATTTTAAATATTGAAGCAAATCTTTCGCTGATCAAAGAGCAAGAGAAAAAAAGCCAGTTTCAAAAATGTATAGATGAATTAAGGAATTTCTAGATAAGGGGATGAGGGATATGAAAAGTTTATTAGCTGAGGTGAATATCAGTGAAGGTAGAAATTTGGAGGTAGTTGAACAAGTAAAAAAAGCTCTTTTAGAAAAAGAAGATGTAAGGCTTATTGATTTGGATGCTGATAAAGACCACAACAGAAGTGTTTTTACTTATATAGGAGAGCCTGAGGAAGTATTAGAATCAACAAAAAGACTTGTTGCTAAAGCAATTGAATTAATAGATATGCGTAAACATAAAGGAAGTCATCCTAGAATGGGAGCAGTAGATGTGGTTCCTTTTATTCCAGTTAAAAATGTCACTAAAGAAGAGGCTATTGAGATTGCAAGAGAATTTGGTAAGTTTCTAGGAAATTTAGGAGTACCTGTATATTATTATGAAGATGCAGCTACAAAACCTGAAAGAACGAGCTTGGTAAAAATCAGAAAAGGTCAGTATGAAGGTCTTCTAGAAAAGATGAAAGATTTAGAGTGGAAACCAGATGAGGGACCCCAGAAATTTGTTCCAAAGAGTGGTGCTACTGTTACGGGTGTGAGATTTCCTTTGGTTGCTTTTAATGTAAATTTAAAAACAGAGGATTTAGGAATAGGGAAAAAAATTGTAAAAGCAATTAGAGGTGCTACAGGAGGATACCAATATGTTAGAGCTATTGCCCTAAGTCTAGAAAATAAAAAAATGGTTCAAGTATCTATGAATCTAGTTAATTATGAAAAGACACCTATTCCTAGAGTAATGGAAACTATTCGTTCAGAAGCATGTCGCTATGGGGTTTTGGTAGCTTCAGCTGAGTTAGTTGGACCTGTTCCACTGATGGCTCTAGAAGAGGTACTTAAGCATTATCTGCAAGTACATGATTTTTCTATGGAACAAATTTATTACTAAGGGGGATATAAAAATGAAAAGAATCTATATTGATGGAAATAGCTTAACATTAGAAGAAGTTGTAAAAGTTGCTAGAGAAAATTATAAAATTGAGCTTACAAAAGAAGCAGTAGAGAGAGTTAATAAATCTAGAGCTGTTGTTGATGAATTTGTAGAAGAAGGAAAGGTAATCTATGGGATTACTACAGGATTTGGTAAGTTTAGTGATGTATTGATATCAAAAAACCAAACAAAAGAGCTACAAAAAAATTTGATTGTAAGTGACTGTTGTGGTGTTGGAAATCCATATTCTGAAGAAATCGTAAGAGCTACCATGCTTCTTAGAGTTAATGCCTTAGCAAAGGGATTTTCAGGGATAAGATTAAGCACATTAAATATATTAATTGAAATGTTAAATAAAGGAGTTCATCCTGTTGTTCCTGAAAAAGGATCTGTTGGAGCTAGTGGAGATTTGTGTCCCCTTGCACATATGGTTTTAGTCATGTTAGGAGATGGAGAAGCTTTCTATCAAGGTAAGCGTATGAAAGGCTTAGAAGCTATGAAACAAGCAGGGATTGAAACTGTTGAGTTAATCTCTAAAGAAGGATTAGCTTTAATTAACGGAACCTGTGTATTAACGGCTGTAGGAGCATTAGCTGCTTATGATGCCAAAATGGTTATGAAACTTGCGGATATAAGTGCTGCTATGACAGTAGAGGCTCTTAATGGAATTGTTGATGCATATGATAAGAGAGTACATGAAGTAAGACCTCATGAAGGACAAATAATATGTGCACAAAATATGTTAAAGCTATTAGCAGGAAGCCAATCAACAAGCAGACAAGGAGAAATTCGAGTACAGGATGCTTATACATTAAGGTGTATTCCTCAAATTCATGGAGCAAGTAGAGATGCTATTAACTATGTGATAAAAAAAGTGAATATAGAATTGAATTCTGCTACAGATAATCCATTGATATTTGCAGATGATAAGGTAGTGATTTCAGGAGGGAATTTCCATGGGCAACCCATGGCATTAGTGTTTGACTTTTTAGGTATTGCTGTTGCAGAATTAGCAAATGTATCTGAAAGAAGAGTAGAGAGACTTGTAAATCCAGCTTTAAGTGGCCTTCCTGCGTTTTTAGTTAAAAATGGAGGGCTCAATGATGGTCTGATGATTCCTCAATATGTTGCAGCTGCCCTTGTATCTGAGAATAAGGTATTAGCACATCCTGCTTGTGTAGATTCTATTCCTACGTGTGCAAATCAAGAGGATCATGTGAGTATGGGGTCTATCTCAGCAAGACAATCTAGAGAAATATTAAACAATGTTATGAATGTATTAGGTATAGAATTAATGACAGCTGCACAAGCTATTGAATTTGGAGCAAAAGAAAAATTAGGAAAAGGAACAAAAGTGGCTTATGAAAAGGTAAGAGCGCATGTAGAACCAATTGAAAATGATAGAGTATTCTATACGGATATACATGAATGTTATAAATTGGTGGCTAGTCATGAAATTGTAAAAGCTGTAGAAGAAAAAATTGGAGAACTAATAGATTAATTTTTATGATTATAGTAAATGAGCAATTTGAGCTCCCTAAATGGGAGCTTTTTTCTGTTTGCGATTCAGAAGGATTTGTAATATAATTTTAACCTAGGAAATAAAATGATGTATGATACAATGATTTCAGGAAAACCTCTGAAAGGAGAATAGCATGAAAACTTTTCTAAAAATATTTGCAATTGCTTTTTTTTGTTTTATTGTAGCCATAGGAGCCGGTGTGTTGGTTTTTTCTAAATTCTATAAGGAGCCGCCTACAGATGTGGTAGTAAGTGACACTGGAAAAATAGACAATACAGAAATTGTAGACAGCAATGGAGAGGAAGAGGTAGAAGAGGAGAAAAGCGAACTAGAAAAATTGATTGAAAATAGTAAACGGGTGAATTTTTTATTGTTAGGAATGGAAGGAGCAAGAACAGATACAATCGTTTTTGCAAGTTTTGATCCTGAAAGTAAAAATGTAGATTTGGTATCCATACCAAGAGATACCTATTATGAGCGAAAAGGATATAATGCTGCTGATGAGAAAAAAATAAATGCAGCTTACGGAGATGATGGTGTAGAAGGTACTATGAGTGCTGTTAGTAATGTACTGGGAGGCGTACCGATTCATCATTATGTGAAGGTAACTTATACAGGTGTAGAAAGAATTGTAAACTCCTTAGACGGTGTGAAAGTAAATATCCCTATGAATATGGATTATGATGATCCATATGCTAAGCCTCCCCTTCATATACATCTTAAAAAAGGAACACAAAGCCTTGATGGAAAACATGCCATACAGTTTTTAAGATTTAGAAAAGGAAATAATGGAGGGGGATATCCAGACGGAGATCTAGGACGTATAAAAGCACAACAGCAATTTATGAAAGCGGCAATGGGAAAAGTTCTTGGATTCAGACTTCCAGTTGTTGCTAATACTGTTTTTAAATATGTAAAAACGGATATGGAATTATCAGATATGGGAGTTATGGCAAAAAATGCTATAGGCATGAAAAAGGAAAATTTAAAAGCTTATTCCCTTCCAGGGAAAGCAGCTAACCAAAATCATTTATCTTATTTTTTACATGATCAAAATGAAGCGGAGAATTTAATGAAGGAAATATACAGTCGATAAAAACTGTAAAAGGAGCAGTGTGTGCTGCTCTTTTATGGTTGTAAAAATCAATGCTACAGATAAAATGTGATAATTTGGAAATAATAAATTATATAGGATTAGAAGGGTTTTTTTTATAGAATGTAGAATAGTTACTTTGATATCACGAATAGGAGTGAAATCAAATGAAAAAAAGAAATTTGGGAGTTATTCTAGGCGCGTTGGTGGTAATTGCTGTAATTAGTGGTGCTGTTACTTCTTTTATGCTATTTCATCAAGAAAAGAATAATAAAGAATTATTAGAAGAAAAGATGACAGATGAAGGGGTAACGGAAGAAAAAGAGAAGACGATTATGGGTATGGAAGAAATATTAGATGGAGTAGATGAAATATATTTAGAATCCTACTTAGGATCAAATCATATTATAGAAATAGACGATACAAATTTAGAGTCAATCATTGGTCAATTAAAAAGTTTGGATTTAAAGTTATTGATGAAATCAGAGGAAGTAATGGAAGATATAGAAGAATATAATCGTTGTTTGTATGCTATTCATATTAAGGACAAGAACATGAAAATCAAGGTGAATGAAAAATATGTAATTATTGAGGATGTGCAAGGCGGAACTCAGTTTTTCGAAGGAGATTTAGATCAATTAAAGAAGTTGAATGAAGCGTTAAAATCCATTTATATGGGTCAATATGATTCTAGTGAATTATTTACGAAGGTTAAAATGGTATATATTGAAGCAAAGGATGAAGAAAAACAATGGATTTTAAATGAAGAGGGAGTAGAAAAGTTTTTACAAGTTATAAAGTTAATGGCTCCTGTGGATGGAAAAGAACTAGTAGGTACGCCCAATAGTTATCCGGATTATAGGATTACTATAGAAACAGAAGATAAAAACTATACAATTCATATTATAGATGAACAATTTCTCACCTTAGATACATCAGATAGTTTTGTTTATTATGAATATGATAGCCAGTTATGGGATTATCTTCATGAAAAATATGGGGTGACCTTTAGGGATGATACTAATGACTTTAAGAATTTGTTAAGAAGTTCAAAAATTATTGTGGATGATATGGAAAATCAATTTGATTTTGAAGATGATACTTATTATAATGTGGAAGTGCCAAGATGGATTATAAAAGCAAATCTTAAAGAAGTTAAAGAAATTCCTAATAATGAATCTTTAAAATATAGTATGCAGTTTATAGTTGATGAAGAGACTGTAGAAGTTAAAATATATGAAAATCATATAATTTTCAAAGGGAAAAAATATTATAGTGAAAAAATTAGTGATATTATAAAGGGTGCATTAAGTGTATAAAATAAAAGGTTAAGGATGATTCCTTAACCTTTTTTGTTTAAAAGTAGTTTTCCAACTTTGTAGATATCTCCTGCTCCCATGGTTAATACTAAATCTTTTGCTTGTGCCTGGCAATTCACATATTCTGCTATTTTTTCGAAATTATCCATATAAACAACATTCTTATTGTAAGACTTTATTTTTTCTACTAAGTCTTTTGAATGAATTTCTCCTGTGTCTTTTTCTCTTGCTGCGTAAATATCTGAAATAATAATTTTATCAGCGTGATCAAAAGAACTAGCAAAATCATTTAGAAGTGCTTTTGTACGGGTATAAGTATGAGGTTGAAATATGCACCATAATTGATTATGAGGCACTTTACATGCTGCTTCTAAAGTTGCTTTTATTTCTGTAGGATGATGAGCATAATCATCAACAATTGTGATATCTCCTAAGGTACCTAATAAATCAAATCTTCTATGAGTTCCATGGAACATTTTAAGGTTTTTGATTATTTTTTCTATAGGCACGCCCAAAGTATGACAGCAAGCAATAGCCCCTAGAGCATTGTCCACATTGTGTTTACCAGGAATATTTAACTCAAAGCTTCCTAAAAATATCTTTTGATGGAATACATCAAAAGATGCAAATCCGTTTTCATTGAAATGGATATTTTCTGCCCAATAATTACAAGATGCATCTGAGCCGTAAGTAATGATAGGACAATCAACTTTGGCTAGTACTTTTTGTACATTTGGATCATCCTTAAATGCAATCAAGAATCCGCTCTTTGGAATAAGATTTGCAAATTCTGTGAAGGTATCTATGATATGATCTAAATCTTTAAAATAATCTAGATGATCGGCTTCAATATTTAATATAATACCGATTGTTGGGAAAAATTTCAAAAAACTTCCTACATATTCACAAGCTTCAGTAACAAAATATTCACGATTGCCTACCTTTACATTGCCTCCTATTTGGTCTAATTCTCCACCAACTAGGATAGTAGGGTCAAAGTCACTATATTCTAAAATGAGAGAAATCATGCTAGTGGTTGTTGTTTTTCCGTGTGTTCCTGAAACAGCAATACTTCTTTTGAATTTCTTCATCAAAAGTCCTAACATTTCAGCTCTTGAAACAATAGGAATATTTTGTTTTTTTGCTTTTATGAGTTCTGGATTATCATCCTTTACGGCAGCTGTATAAACAACTAAATCACATGAAGGAAATTGATCTTTGTCATGGCCGATCGTAATTTTTGCACCTTTCTTTGAAAGTTTTTCAGTGATACTAGAAGATTTCATATCAGAGCCAGATACTTCATAGCCAAAAGTAAGGAGGACTTCAGCAATTGCACTCATGCTTATTCCGCCAATACCAATAAAATGGACATGGTTTACATCATGTTTGTCTAAATCAAAATCAATCATAAAAATTTCTCCTCCAATAAAAAATGAATTTCTTTTATTATTACCATATTCATACAAACCTATAGATATTTCTTAGAAATGAAAAGAACAAAATAAAAAATCTAGTGAAATTATACCATAAAAAATTTTGAGAGGAAGAAAAAAAGAAAAAATATTGGTTGAATAATTTTGTAATACCGAATAAAATTATATACAAATAATAAAAACATTCGGAATGGAGCGTAAAAAAGATGAAAATAAAGAGAAATGGAAGGATTGGAGCTTTAATTAAGATTCTTAATGATTACCCTAATAAAATTTTTACTTTAAGCTATTTTACAAATAGATTTAATGCGGCAAAATCAAGTATTAGTGAAGACATTGTTGTAGCAAAAAAGTTAATGGAAGATTTAAAACTAGGAAAAATAGAAACAATTCCAGGTGCGGCAGGAGGCGTAAAATATATTCCCTTAACAAGTAAAGAGGATACAAAAGAAATATTAGAAGAGGTATGCAGAAAACTTTCAGAAATAAATAGAATTATTCCAGGAGATTTTCTGTATATGGCAGATATTATTTATAACCCAACTATTGTTAGAAAATTAGGAGAAATATTTGCAACTCAGTTTTCAGACAAAAAGATAGATTATGTAGTAACTGTGGAGACAAAAGGAATTCCTATTGCCCTTATGACAGCTAATGCACTTAATGTCCCACTCATTATTCTAAGGAGAGATAGCAAAGTTACAGAAGGATCTACTGTAAGCATTAATTATCTATCAGGATCAACGGGAAAGATTCAAACCATGTCCATCTCTAAAAGAGCCATAAAGGCAAGTGCAAAGGTTATTATTATTGATGATTTTATGAAAGCTGGGGGTACAGCAAAGGGCATGATGGATATGATGAAGGAATTTGAAGCAGAAGTAGTTGGGATAGGGGTTATGATTGCAACAAAAGAGCCAGAAGAAAAAGTGGTAAAAGATTATGTGCCATTACTCATATTAGATCAGGTGGATGAGAAAAATAAGATCATTAATATATATGCAAATGAACAGTTAATATAAAAGATTCTAAATTTTTACAAAATAAAAGAAGGAAATCAAGAAAATTTGGAGAATATGTTATTCAACTCGCAAGTTGAGACTGGGAAGGTGGTGAGAATATGGAGGTTACTGATGTACGTGTACGTAAAATCAGTGATGAAGGCAAGATGAAAGCCATAGTATCAGTAACTTTTGACAACGAATTTGTAGTCCATGACATAAAAATTATTGAGGGACAAAATGGATTGTTTATTGCTATGCCTAGTAGGAAAATAGGAGAAGGAGACTTTCGAGATATTGCCCATCCTATTAATTCAGAAACTAGGGCCAAACTTCAAGAACACATATTTGCTGAATATGAAAAAGTAAAAAACAAGGAAGAATAGAAAGCCATTGATTGAATAAGGAAAAGACTCTTTTGGAGAGATTGTTTTATCATCCAAAGGGGTTTTCTTTTTTTTGTGAATCCTTTCAGTATGCTAAAAAAAATGATATACTAAATGACGGATAATCATAGACTTTTATAGAGGACAAAAACACAAAATTTGTCATAATGAATAGAAAAAAATTTAATTTTGTAACCAATAACCCATAAAAATAATGTATAATAAGGAGTGATATACATGAATAATATCTCAGCTGTCATATTAGCAGCAGGAGCAGGAACAAGAATGAAATCCCAAATACCAAAGGTTTTACATAAGGTTTGTGGAAAACCTATGGTAGAGCATATAATTGATGTAGCAGAAGAAGTAAATGCTAAAAAGAGTATTGTAGTCATCGGACATAAAGCAGAACAGGTAAAGGAAGCTATTGGACACCGAGAGGTAGTCTTTGCTATTCAAAAAGAACAATTAGGAACTGGCCATGCAGTTATGCAGGCAGAAAATTTTATCGAAGATGAAGGGCTGGTACTGCTTTTATATGGAGATACTCCTCTAATAAAGGGAGAGACTTTAAAAGCTTTAATCAATTTTCATATAAAAGGAGATTTTCAAGGAACTATTTTGACTGCTGATTTTGAAAATCCTACAGGTTATGGTAGAATTGTTCGGGACCATGAAGGAAATGTAGTAAAGATTGTAGAAGAAAAAGACGCTAATGAAAAAGAAAAAAGTATTACAGAAATAAATTCAGGTATGTATTGCTATCATGCAAAATTATTAAAAGAAGCTCTCAAAAAAATTACAAATGATAATCAGCAGCAAGAGTATTATATTACAGATGTGATCGAGATCTTAAGAAAAGAAGGGCATAAAGTAGGTGCCTTTAAAGTTGAAGACAAGGCTGATATTATGGGGGTTAATTCAAGAGTGCAGCTTGCATGGGCAGAAAAGTTTATGAGAGAGGGAATTTTAACAAAGCATATGGAAGAGGGAGTAACAATTATTGATCCTAAAAATACATATGTTGAAAAAAATGTAAAAATTGGAATGGATACAGTTCTTTATCCAGGTGTTATCTTAAAAGGAGATACTAAAATTGGTGAAGATTGTATCATAGGGCATAATACCCGCATAGAGAATTCAATTATAAAAAATAAAGTACAAATTCAAAGTTCAACTATCGTAGATAGTTTTGTAGATGAAGGATGTACTATAGGACCTTATGCTTATTTAAGACCAAATAGTAAATTAGGTAAGAAAGTAAAAATTGGAGATTTTGTTGAAGTAAAGAATTCTAGTATTGATGATGGCTCAAAAGCATCTCATCTAGCTTATGTGGGAGATGCAGAAGTTGGAAAGAATGTGAATATAGGTTGTGGCGTAGTATTTGTTAACTATGATGGTAAAAATAAATATAAATCCATCGTTGAAGATAATGCTTTTGTAGGAAGTAATGTAAACTTAGTTGCTCCCGTTGTAGTAAGAAAGGGAGGGTATGTTGCAACAGGGTCTACAATTACAAAGGAAGTTCCAGAAGGGGCTTTATCTGTAGCAAGAGAAAGACAAAAGAATATAGCTGGCTGGGTAGAAAGAAAGGGCTTATTAAAAAAAGATTAATTTAGGGAGGAACAAAAATGAATATCAATGGACAAGAGATAAAGGTTTTTGCTGGGAATGCCAGTAAGGATTTAGCTCTTAAGATTTGTGAAAGCTTAGGTGTAACTTTAGGAGATGCTGAAGTAGGTTCTTTTAGTGATGGAGAGATTTCTGTAAATATTACAGAAACTGTAAGAGGTGCGGACGTGTTTGTTGTACAGTCTACATGTAAACCTGTAAATAGAAATCTAATGGAACTATTAATCATGATTGATGCATTAAAGCGTGCTTCTGCTGGGAGAATAACAGCGGTTATACCTTACTATGGTTATGCAAGACAAGATAGAAAAGCAAAAGCGAGAGATCCAATTACTGCAAAGCTTGTAGCAGACCTTATTACTAGTGCAGGAGCAGATCGTGTTCTTACAATGGATTTACATGCAGCACAAATTCAAGGATATTTTAATATTCCTGTAGACCATCTTTTAGGTGTTCCTATTTTAGCAAAATATTTTAAAAAGCTTGAACTAGAAGATGTAGTAGTGGTTTCTCCTGATCTTGGAAGTGTTACAAGAGCTAGAAACTTTGCAAATATATTGGATGCACCTATTGCAATTATTGATAAAAGAAGACCAAAAGCAAATGTTTCAGAAGTTATGAATATTATTGGGGAGATAGAAGGTAAAAATGTTATCTTAGTAGATGATATGATAGACACTGCAGGAACCATTACAAATGGGGCAAAAGCATTAAAAGATTTTGGTGCGAAAGAAGTTTATGCTTGTTGTACGCATCCTGTTTTATCAGGGCCTGCTATAGAGAGAATTAAAGATTCTGTTATCAAAGAGCTTGTCGTATTAGATACCATTAAATTAGCAGAAGATAAAAAATTAGATAATATAAAAACTTTATCTGTAGCGGACATTTTTGCAGAAGCCATTAGAAGAATCTATGAGAATAAGTCTGTAAGTAAATTATTTGGATAATAAAAAGTGGAGAGATTCTCCACTTTTTATATTGAAACAATATTCTTACAAAATCAAACAATATATTACAAAATTCAACTAACATCTAAGCTTTTATATAGGAGGAATTATAAATGAAACGAGGGATTCGATTTAAACTGGTCATTAGTTTCATATTATTGATTACAATACCAATGGCAGCTGTTGGGATAAATTGTTTTAAGAATTCTGTTCAAATTATGAAGGATGAATTTAAAGAGGGAACTTCTACAACCATAGAAGAAGTAGGAAATAGGGTTGATACATATTTAGAGGAATTAGAGAAAAACATTAAGATCTTTTCAACAGATGCAAATGTAGAACAGATTTTTAGTAATGCTGATGCAGTAGAATGGATGGTAGAAAATTTTGGAAATTACTGTAAAAACCATCCTGATATAATAAGTGTGTATATTGGGACAAAGGATAAAAAATTATATGCATATCCTATTGAAACAGATTTAGATGAAAATTATGATCCAACAACAAGGGATTGGTATAAGGATGCTATCAGTAAAAATACTTTTGTTTGGTCAGAACCCTATGAGGATAAAGATACAAAAAAAATGGTCATTACCATATCTAAGCCAGTATATGATTCAAGGCATGGAAATGAATTCGTAGGTGTGGTAGCCATTGATATTTCATTAGACCAATTATCAAAAAGTATTAATAATGTAAAAATAGGGAAAAAGGGGTATATTTTTTTAACGGATGAAGGAGGAAACATTTTAACACATCCTAATAAAGATTTGCTTGGAAAACCTATCCCAATGGAAGCTTTAGCTACAGCTGTCAAACAAAAGAATACAGATATGGTAGATTATGTAGAAAAAGAAGAAGGGATCAATCAAGAAAAATTTTCTGTATTTACTACCTTAGATAGAGTAGGGTGGAATTTAATTGGAAATATGTATGTAGATGAAATACATGATCAATACAAGTCCCTTCTAGATTCAACATTAATAATTGGAGCCATAGCCTTAGTTCTAGCAATTTTGATAGCAATTTTTTTATCAGGAAGTATTACAAAAAATTTAAGAATTTTATCAATGGATATGGAGAAAATCAAAGAAGGCGATTTAACAGTTCATTGTCAAATTAATACAAAGGATGAAGTAGGAGCTTTAGCAGAAAGCTTTAATACCATGAAGATTGGTCTTCGTACTTTGCTGAATGAAGTAAGTAAAGCTAGCCGTGAGGTAGGGCATTATGCACAAACGTTAGCTTCATCATCAGAAGAGACTAGTGCTTCTTCAGATGAAATAGCAAGTGCAGTGGATGAAATAGCAAAGGGAGCAACGAAGCAGGCAATACAAGCACAAAATGGATCCAGTATGGTGGGGGCCTTAGCAAGTAAATTAGAAAATCTAGAAAAAGATGCTAATGGTATGATGGATAGTTCTCAGATGGTTCTAAAAGCAAATGAAAAAGGGATACAAACAGTTAATTTGCTGAAGGATCGAACGAAGTTAAATAACGAGGGAATTGAAAAAATTGTAAAGGTTGTAGGAGAGCTTGATGTTCATTCACAAAATATCGGAAGCATATTAGAGACCATTAGTACTATTGCAGAGCAAACCAACTTATTAGCTTTAAATGCAGCTATTGAAGCAGCAAGAGCAGGGGATGCAGGAAGTGGATTTGCAGTGGTAGCAGAAGAAATAAGAAAATTAGCAGAAGAGTCTAAAAAATCAGCTGAGGAAATTAAAGAAATGACTTTGAGCATTCAGGATCATACCCATGCAACTGTGGATATTATGAATGAAGTGAAATTGAGAAATACAGAGCAGGTTATGGCTGTAGATGAAGTGAATGTATCCTTTGAAGAGATTGTACAAGCCATAGAAATCATCGGAAATAAAATAGAGACTATTAGTGGATATATAAAGAATATGAATCAGGATGGACAAAATATTGTATCAGCTATAGAAAATATATCTGGTATCTCTGAAGAAACAGCTGCTTCTTCAGAACAAGTAAGTGCTTCTATGGAGCAGCAATCAGCTACGGTTGAAGAAGTAGCTGGTATTTCAGAAAAATTAAATGGATTAGCTGTAAAGTTAAATGACCAATTGAATCAATTTAAAATCTAAAAAGGAGTGGCTTTATGCCACTTCTTTTTAGATAGAAATGTATTACATTTAGGTGGATTTTGTTGGGTGAACATAAAGACAAACCTTATATACAGGGATTTTGAATACAATATGAATAGTTATATAAATATATGTTATAATAGTTTAGAAATTGCAAAAAGAAAGGATGCATAATATGCTTGTAGTTGTTGGTTTAGGAAACCCAGGGAAACAATATGAAGGAACAAGACATAATGTTGGATTTGATACAATAGATTATTTAGCCTATAAAAATAATATTAGTCTGAATAAGGTAAAATACAAGGCTGTGGTAGGAGAAGGTTTCATTCATAATCAAAAGGTTCTATTAGTAAAACCTCAAACATATATGAATTTAAGTGGAAGAAGTGTACGTGAAATTGTAAATTTCTATAAACTGGACATGGATGATTTAATCGTTATTTATGATGATATAGATACGGATGTGGGAAAACTAAGAATAAGAAAAAAGGGAAGTGCAGGAACCCACAACGGTATGAAATCTATCATCTATGAAATACAATCAGATGGCTTTGCACGTGTAAGAATTGGTATAGGAAAGCCACAATATGGAAATCTTGCGGATTTTGTATTAGGTAAATTTTCAAAAGAAGATAAGGATTTTATGAATGAATCCATAAAGCGGGCAGCAGAATCTATAGAAAGCTTAATTAGTGAGGGAATAGAGAAGGCTATGAATAGATATAATGGTTAATAGGAAATTCTTTGTAGATTAGGTAGCCCAGATAAGAAATCTGGGCTTATGATGTTGTAACCAATTGAAGGGTGTGAATGATTTTGCAGGAGAATTTATTTGTCCAAGGTATTGAGAACTTAAAAGGATATGAAGAGTTAAAATATAGTTTAAATAAAGGTTTAAGTCCTACCCTGGTACATGGACTCATTGACTCTCAAGTTGCTCATATTGTATTTAGTATGAATCGTTCTTTTCATAAACAGTGCCTGATTATTACTCATAGTGAGTATCAAGCAAAAAAAATTTATGAAGACTTAAAGTTTTTTATTAAAAACAAAGCCCATACATATCCTACTAAGGAATTGGTGTTTTATAATTATGATGCCCAAAGTCATCAGAGACTTGAGGAAAGATTAAATACAATGATTGAAATGGTCAGGGGAGAAAAATGTATTGTTGTAGCATCTATTGAAAGTTTGCTTCATAAATTAATGCCGAAGGCCCAGTTTTGCAAAAACTTTTTTAAAATAGAATATGGTGAAGTTGTAGAACTGGAAAAAATAATAGCTATTTTTATTTTATTAGGATATGAACGAGTAGATATGGTTGAAGTAAAGGGACAGTTTAGCGTTAGAGGGGGAATTATAGATTTTTTTCCTGTCACTTCTAAAAATCCTTATCGAATAGAGCTTTTTGATGATGAAATAGATTCTATTCGAAGCTTTGATATTTACTCTCAGCTATCTTTGGAAAAATTAAAGGAAGTTCTTGTAACACCCGCTCAAGAAGTATTATTAGATGATGATCAAAAGAAAGAAGCCATCAAAAAAATAAAGGTTGATTTTAAGGAACATGAGAAGAAAATAAGAGAAGAGTCTAATGGATTAAGTGAAAAGATCAGTGCTTTTATTGAAGCTCTTCAGATACAAAATAGACCTCAAGGCTTTGAAAAGTATTTAAACTATTACTATAAGAATTTAGAACTATTAACTGATTATTTTGAAAAAGATGCCCTTATTTTTATAGATGAACCATCCCGTGTAAAAGAAAGGGCTTATACTGCGTATAAAGAACTTGAAGAGAGTTTTAAAGGATTATTAGAAAAAGAAGAAGTCCTGCCAGCACAAGTAGGCTTGATTACAAATTATGAAGATTTTTTATATGAATTAAATAAAAAACATGTGTTTGTATTAAGTAGTTTACCTAAAAATAATACTTACTTTAAGCCAAAACATATTGTAAGTTTTTCTGCTAGGATGGCACAATCCTTTCATGGGAAAATAGAGTTATTCTCAAATGAATTGAAAAATTATAAATATAGAGGCTACAAAATTCTTTTGCTTTGTGGGACAGATGAAAGAGGGAAAAGGTTAGAAGAAAATTTGAAAGAACAAGGGATTGAAGCTATTTTTATAAAGGATATCAATCATCCTATTCAATCTGGACAAATTTTTATTCTTCAAGGGAACCTACACAAAGGATTTGAGTATATTAAGAGTAAATTTTTGGTTATCACAGAAGATGAGATTTTTGGTACGGCCAAAAGGAAGAGAACAACTCAAAAAAGAAAAGATGCTCGACCTATTAAATCTTTTGTAGACTTAAATATAGGAGATTATATTGTTCATGAAAATCATGGAGTAGGAAAATATATAGGGGTTGAGCAGTTAAAGGTTGAGGGAGCTAAAAAAGATTATCTAAAAGTTAAATATTCAGGGGAAGATATATTGTATGTACCTATTGAGCAGATGGATATGATACAAAAATATATTGGTTCTGATACTGCTAGAGTAAAATTGAATAAATTAGGTACAGCAGAATGGAAGAAGACGAAGGCAAAAGCAAAAGGAGCCATTGTAGACATGGCAAAGGATCTTTTAAAGCTAAGTGCCATTCGAAAGGAACGTAGTGGTTATGCTTTTTCAGCAGATACCCCTTGGCAGAATCAGTTTGAGGATAGTTTTGTATATGAAGAAACTCCTGATCAAATTCGTTGTATAAAAGAGTTGAAGGAAGATATGGAAAAATCTATTCCAATGGATAGACTTCTTTGTGGAGATGTTGGATATGGTAAGACAGAGGTAGCCGTAAGAGGGGCTTTTAAATGTGTAATGGATGGAAAACAAGTAGCTTTTTTAGTACCTACAACGATTCTTGCACAGCAGCATTATAATACATTTATCAATAGATTTGGTCAGTTTCCTATTACGATAGAAATGTTAAGTAGATTTAAAACGGAAAAACAGCAAGAAGAAATCATTAAAAAAGTAAAGGCAGGAGCTGTAGACATTCTTATAGGAACCCATCGCTTAATATCAAAGGATGTAGCGTTTAAGGATTTAGGAATATTAATAATTGATGAGGAACAAAGATTTGGAGTACAGCATAAGGAAGCATTAAAACATTTGAGAGAAAATGTAGATGTATTAACATTAACAGCAACGCCTATTCCTAGGACGCTTCATATGTCACTTATTGGACTTAGAGATATGAGCGTTATTGAAGATCCACCGGAAGAAAGATATCCAGTACAGACTTATGTGATAGAATATAATGAAGAGATGATTAGAGATGCTCTGTTAAGAGAAATGGGAAGAGGAGGGCAAGTTTACTTTGTCTTCAATCGAGTAAGAGGAATTCAGCAGATGGCCGCAAAAATAAGGGAACTTATTCCTGACGCAAGAGTTGCTGTTGGACATGGACAAATGAGTGAAAGACAGTTAGAAAATATTATGCTTGATTTTATGAATGGAGAATATGATATATTAGTTTGTACGACTATTATCGAAACAGGATTAGATATATCTAATGTAAATACAATTATCATATATGACGCAGATAAAATGGGACTTTCCCAGCTTTATCAGTTAAGAGGTAGGGTAGGGAGATCAAATCGTTTAGCTTATGCTTATCTTACTTATCAAAAGGATAAGATCCTTACTGAGGTTGCAGAAAAAAGATTAACAGCTATTAAGGAATTTACTGAATTTGGATCAGGGTTTAAAATAGCTATGAGGGACCTTGAAATAAGAGGTGCAGGAAATCTTTTAGGAAGTCAACAGCATGGACATATGGCGGCTATAGGATATGACTTATACTGTAAACTATTAGAAGATACTGTAAGAGAGATGAAGGGAGAAGAAATACAAGAAATTCCTGAGACATCTATAGAAATTAATGTAAATGCTTTTATACCTGAAAAATATATTACTAATGAAAGTCATAAGTTAGAAATATATAAAAAAATTGCTTCTATTAGAGACAAACAGGATACCTATGAGTTAGAGGAAGAAATAGAAGACAGATTTGGGAACATACCAGAAACTGTGATGAATTTAATTTCTATTGCATATATAAAAGCTATGGCACAAAAAATGGGTATGGTTCACATATCTGAGACAGAGACCCATGCTAAATTTGTTTTTGATGAAGCTGGAAGAATGAATCCCTTAGTGATTAGTGAAATGATTGGATTTTATGGAAATAGAATCGATATAAATGTAGGTAATAATCCACATATAAGATTAAAATACTATTTTTATAATAAGAGACTAAAAGAAATAAGAGGATTCTTAGAAAAAATTAGTGGTTTCAATAAAATTTAATTTCAGTTATAATAGAATTTAGGGAAAATATGTATATAGTAGGGAGAGGATCTAGTGAAATCCATAAAAACAAAAGGAAAAACTTTTTTTGTAATTCTGTTAGCGTTTATGCTTGTTTTTGCAATAGGATGTACAAAAGAAAAAGTAAATGAGAAAGATATTGTAGCAAAAGTAGGAGATGAAATAATTAGTAAAGATGCATATAATAAAAAATTATCCTTTATTAAAAAAACTGTTGAAAGTCAGTATGGAGATAAAATTTGGAGTATGGACATGGGTGGAAAAACTTATCTTGAAGCTGTACAAGAAAAGGTATTAGACCAAATGATTGATGAGCAAGCCATCATGCAGTATATGGAAAATGAAAAAGTAAAGGTAGATAATCAAGAAGTTGAGAAGCAGTATAAAGCTTATATGGAAGGGATTAAAGGACAAGAAGAAGCAGAAAAGTTTTTAAAAGAATTAAAGGAACTTGGTTTAGATGAGAGTTTTTGGAAAAATCAAATGAAAACAGATCTTTATGTAAGTAAGTTTCAAGAAAAGATTATTAAAGAATTAGATTTGACAGATGAAAAACTGAAAGAAAATTATGAAAAGAATAAAGAGCAATATACAAAGGATCAAACAAAAGCAAGTCATATCTTAGTTAAAACAGAAGAAGAAGCAAAGGATATTATGAAAAAAATTAAGGCAGGAGAAGACTTTGCTGAACTTGCTAAAAAATACTCAAAAGATCCAGGATCTGCTGTGAGAGGTGGAAACTTAGGTGTATTCCCAAAAGGAATGATGTTTCCAGAATTTGAAAAAGCAGCATTTGCTTTAAAAGATGGAGAAATAAGTGATATTGTAAAAACATCTGTGGGCTATCATATTATTAAAGGGGATACAATAAAATTTGAAGATGTAAAAGGACAAATTGAAAGAAGCCTAATTGAACCTGCAATCATGGATAAAATAGGTGAGGTAAAAGCATCATTGAAAATTGAAAAAAAATTAGAGAATATCAAATAAATCTGTGCTAAGCACAGATTTTTTTATTGTTAAGGAAATTATAAAATTTAAAATTTGTGCATAACTTATGATTGAAAAATCAAATGTTCAACTACTTTAAGTAAGTTTTATTACAAAAAAGTGGTTTTGTAATAAAGCTTACGAGATGAATATATGCGATTAGCTACATGCGAATTTTTTTAGATTTAGTTAGAAAATTTTCCAACCATGCATAAAAAAAGTATATTAGTAAAATAATAAATTTACCATAATGATTATGTAAGGTTGATTACACAATGATACTAGGAGGGAAAATAAGTGAAAGCTACAGGAATCGTTAGAAGAATTGATGATTTAGGAAGAGTTGTAATTCCAAAAGAAATAAGACGTACATTAAGAATTAGAGAAGGAGATCCACTAGAAATATTTACAGATAGAGATGGGGAAGTAATTCTTAAAAAATATTCTCCTATCGGAGAATTAACTGAATTTGCTACAGAATATGCCGAATCTTTAAGTGATGCTTTAGGACAAGTGGCTGTTATAGCTGATAGGGATACAATTATTGCTGTAGCAGGAGGGTCCAAAAAAGACTTTTTAGAAAAAAGAGTAAGCAGATCTTTTGAAAAAGCCATGGAAAGCAAAAAAGCAGTAAGTCTTATAGAAAAAGAGAAAGTTTGTCCATTAACTGCTGATGGCGCAGATGAGGAGAAATATACATCCCAAATTATTGTACCAATTGTTTCACAAGGAGATTCTATTGGAGCTGTTGTACTTTTATCAAAGGAAGATGATAAACCATTAGGAGAGTTAGAGTTAAAAGTAGCAGAAACAGCTGCTAACTTTTTAGGAAAACAAATGGAACAATAAAGATAAGGAATAATACATATAATATTTGTAGTAGCCTAAAGGCTACTACTTTTGTATTTTTGGAATAAAATAGTACAGATGTAGCATTTTTCTGATATAATAGATTTGTTTCATGACTATTATTGAATATTGGAGGAGGATGAATGAGTAGTAAATCTTTTTTAAAAGGAGCTGCTATCCTTGGAATAGCGGGAATTATTGTAAAAATAATGGGGGCTTTTTATAGGATTCCTCTTACAAATATGATTACAAGTGAAGGGATGGGATATTATCAAACAGGATATCCTATATATGTTGCTCTTTTAATCATATCAACAGCTGGAATTCCAACAGCTATATCAAAATTGGTTGCAGAAAAGAATGCTATGGGGGATCGATATGGTGCCCATAGAATTTTTAAGGTTTCTTTTATATTGCTATTTGCACTAGGGATTGTCACATCCACTGTTTTGTATTTTGGTTCAGGAGTTATTGTAGGATTTATGAAAAATGATGGAGCGCGTTATTCTATGATGGCAATTGCTCCAGCGTTGTTATTTGTACCTATTATGGCTGCTTTTCGTGGATATTTTCAAGGACTTCAAGATATGGTACCAACAGCTATCTCTCAGATTATTGAACAATTTGGAAGAACTGTTGTAGGATTTTTACTAGCTTATGTTCTTTTAAATAAATTTAATAAAGAATTAGAAATTGTAGCAGCAGGAGCATCCTTTGGAGCAGCAGCAGGAGCTATTACAGGAACTCTAATCATTATTTTTATTTACTTAAAAAGAAGAAATAAAATTTTAAGTGAGATTAAGGGAACTTCCCATTTAAAACAAGAGTCTGCTGGTGAAATCCTTTCTCAAATTCTTGCCATTGCAGTGCCTATTACGATTGGTGCATCTATTTTACCATTGATGAATACCATTGATGCAGCTATTGTTATGAGAAGACTTCAAGATATAGGATATTCAGCTAAAGTATCCAATGATTTGTATGGACAATTAACAGGTATGGCAGCACCTTTGGTGAATTTACCTCAAATTATTACAGTGAGTTTAGCCGTAAGTTTAGTACCTGCTATTTCTGAAGCGAAGCAAAGAAGAGATATGGCTCTTGTAAGAGAGAATATTCAAATGGGCACGAGGGTAGCACTTCTTATTGGGCTTCCAGCTGCATTAGGCCTTGTAACCTTATCAAAGCCTATTATGTTACTTCTTTTCCCGTTGATACCAGAAAGTGCTGTTAGTGCAGCAGGGTCATTATCTATCCTTGGATTTGGAGTAATATTCTTAACCTTGGTGCAAACCTTCACAGGAATCTTGCAAGGACTAGGCAGACCCACTGTTCCAGTAATTAATTTGTTTATAGGTTCCATATTTAAAATACTAGCTACTTATTTTCTAACAGCAATTCCTTCGTTAAATGTAAGAGGAGCGGCTATCGGTACAGTGATTGCTTATATGGTTGCTGCAATCTTAAACTTCTTTGCAGTTAAAAGATTGAGCAGAACCAAATTTGATTTTGCTAATTTTGTGATAAAGCCACTAATTGCTGTTTCTGCTATGAGTATATCTGTACTTTTTGTGTATAGATGGTTTGCAGATATATTTGGAAATAAATTGACAACAGTAGCTGCCATAGGCGTTGGTGCTATTATTTATGGCTTGATGCTTCTTACAACAGGAGGTATTACAAAATCAGATTTTGAAATGCTTCCAGGAGGAAGAAAAATAGCAAAGATATTGAGTATGATAGGGCTTTTAAGGAAATAATAGTTGATAAACACAGGTAGAGGGTGAAGGAATGGAAAAACTTACGATTATAGGATTAGGGCCAGGGAGTAAAGATTATTTAACCATTGGTGCTATGGAAAAAATGAAAAGTAGTCATCATATTTATTTGAGAACAGAAAAACATCCTGTAGTGGAGTACTTGAAAATGCAGGGAATTACTTATGAAACCTTTGATCATGTATATGAAGCTAAAGAAAGCTTTGATGAAGTTTATGAAAGCATTGCAGAAAAAATCGTAGAGTTATTGAAGCAACAAGATGTAGTTTACGCTGTTCCAGGAAGTCCATTTGTAGCAGAAGTAACGGTACAACTATTGATTGAAAGAGCAAAAAAAATAGGATTTACTATAGAATTTGTTCCTTCTGTTAGCTTTGTAGAGGCGATTTTTCATACCTTAAAGAAAGACCCTATTAAGGGATTAAAAATAATAGATGGCCTACAGCTAGGGAATCAAACTCCCGATGTAGAAACAGATGTAATTGTGACCCAAGTATACAATAAATTTGTTGCATCTGAGATGAAGTTAAAATTAATGGAATACTATCCAGATGAACATCCTATTGTGGTTATAAGAGGAGCAGGAATACCGAATGAAGAAAAGGTAAAAAATATCATGCTTTATGAATTAGATCGTATAGAATGGTTAGACTATTTAACAAGTATATATATTCCCAAGATGGGTGATAATACATTAAAAGTATATACGTTGAACGATTTAATTAAAATCATGAAAAGATTAAGAGGAAAAGATGGATGTCCATGGGATCGAGAACAAACCTATGATAGTTTAAAGCCTTATGTAATTGAAGAAGCTTATGAAGTCTTAGAGGCTTTAGAAGAGAAGGACATGCTTCTTTTACAAGAGGAATTAGGAGATTTATTGCTTCAAGTGGTTTTTCATTCAGTAATTGCTTCTGAGTTTGGTGATTTTCATATTTCAGATGTTTTAACAGGAATCTGTAAGAAATTGATTGAGAGGCATCCCCATGTATTTGCAGAACTACACGTAGATGGAACAAGACAGGTCCTAAAAAATTGGGAAGAGATTAAAAGAAAAGAAAAAAATGAAAAAACCTATACGGAGAGTTTAAAAAGAATTCCTAAAAGTCTTCCAGCCCTTATGAAAAGCTATAAGGTCCAAGAAAAAGCAGCAAAGGTTGGATTTGATTGGGATCATGTAGAAGATGCTATAGAAAAGGTCAGAGAAGAGTTAGAAGAGTTATTAGAGGTATACAATACAGAAGAATATGATAAAATAAAAGAAGAATTAGGAGATTTAATTTTTGCTGTTGTTAACGTAGCTAGGTTTTTAAAGGTAGATCCAGAAATAGCGTTAAATGGAACTATCAAAAAATTTATTAATCGATTTGAATTTATTGAAATGAATGCAAAAGAAAATGGGAAAATATTGGAAGAAATGTCATTAGATGAGATGGATAAACTATGGAATATGGCAAAAATACATAAAAACTAAAAAAAAGATAAAAAATATTACTAATAAAGAAGGATTTTTCAATAAAAGATAGAATATGCTAATACGTATTCTAAATATCAAGGAGGTAATGATTGTGAATAAAGCTGAATTAGTTGCTAGCATGGCAGAAAAATCAGGACTTACAAAAAAAGATGCAGAGGTTGCATTAAATGCATTCATTAAAAGTGTAGAAGAAGCTCTTGTAAAAGATGATAAAGTTCAATTAGTTGGATTTGGAACTTTTGATGTAAGAGAAAGAAAAGCTAGACAAGGTAGAAATCCAAGAAATCCTGAGCAAATAATTGATATTCCTGCTTCAAAAGCACCAGTATTTAAAGCAGGTAAAGCACTTAAAGAAATGGTAAACGCTTAACAAAGAAAGAAAAAGCAGCTCGTCTGCTTTTTTGTTTTTAGGAGAGAATGCGCAATGCGTTTAGATAAGTTTTTAAAAAATAGTAGACTGATAAAAAGAAGAACTGTAGCAAAGGAAGCTTGTGATCAAGGACGTGTTAGTATCAATGAAAAAGTGGCTAAGGCTTCTACTGAAGTTGAGGTAGGAGATCATTTGGCAATTTTATTTGGTTCTAGGACAACAAAAGTGGAAATAACAGCGCTAGCTGACCATGTTACAAAGGACTTTGCAAAAGAAATGTATCGTATTATAGAATAGTACCCCATAAGGGTACTATTTTTAGTTTAAGGAAACGATAAATCCAATGGGAATTTTTTATAATAAAAAATAGGAATAAACAAATATATACAAGCATATCTTTAAAGTAGGATATTATGTAAAAGAGGGTGAAGATGAATGGAAGAGAGAAAAAGTGCAAAAAATAGGAATCAGAATATTATTCTTGAAAATAGAGAAAAATTGAGTGTATCAGGAGTGGAACATGTAACGAGCTTTGATGAAAATACAATTATTTTAGAAACTGTTAAGGGGGTTTTAACAATAAAAGGAAATGATCTGGACATTAATAAATTAAATTTAGATGATGGAAATGTTGTTGTAGAAGGAACTGTTGATGCTATGATGTATAGTGATCGTGATAGTGTAGGGAATAAGGGCATAGGTTTTTTAGGAAAAATGTTTAAATAACCGCAGGGCGGTTATTTTTTTATGGATTAGACAAGTATAGGGAATTGAGGTGAGTGTATGATAACTTATGTATCTGAGCAAGCATATGTTTTTTTAGCCACCCTATATGGTGGGATTCTGATTGGTTTTATTTATGATTTGTATAGAATTCTTCGGTGTATATTTAGACCTAAAAAAATTGCTACAATTATCGAAGATCTGATTTTTTGGATTGTTATTGCTATTGCATCTGTTTGTGTATTGTTATTTAGTAATGAGGGACAATTAAGATTTTATACTTTTTTAGGATTTTTAATAGGAGCTCTTCTTTATAATAGGATTTTAAGTAGGTTTGTTATAAAAGGAATAGTGGGAATATTGCGTATCGTAAAAAGGGTTTTTTTAAAGATGTTAGGGGTAATAGCATATCCCTTTAAAATCATAAGAAAATTTCTTTTAAGATTATGGCGTCCATTAAAAAAGAAAATTTCTCCTGCATATTTTAGAATGAAACGATTATCTTTATTACCAAAAATATTTTATAAGGAGATAGTAAAATATACTAAATTTATACGAAACAAAAAATAGAAGGAATTTATATTTTTTTATAGAAGTATTTAAAATAATTATGGTCAATATGAGGGATAGTGATAATGGATAAAAATAGAAAAAACAAGACAAAGAAGAAGAACCGATTTTTTTATATGGTTTTATTGATGATTGGATTATATGTATCGTGGATAGTCATCAAGCAGCAGATTGAATTAAAAGAATTACGAAATCAAGAGCAGACTTTAAACAAGAAGATTTTGGAACTTAAGAAGGAAGAAGCACGTCTTGAAGAAGAAAAAAATTTAGGCAATGATCCACAATTTATTGAGAAGGTAGCAAGAGAAAGACTTAAAATGGTAAAGCCCAATGAAATCATCTATATAGATATTAATAAAGCCAAATATAATGAACAAAAATAATAAAGATAGAAGGGAGCGTATTGACAGGTTTATAAATATAATTTATAATGAGTGCAAATAATATATTGTAATCATTTAAAATTAAAAGGAGGAAGTTTAATTTATGCCCGTTGAAGTTGGAAAAGTTGTAGAGGGCACTGTAACTGGCATTACAAACTTTGGTGCTTTTGTTCAACTGCCAGAAGGAAAAACAGGTTTATGCCACATATCAGAAGTAGCTGATGATTATGTAAAAGACATTAACACGTATCTTAAGGAGCAACAAAAGGTAAAAGTAAAAATTATTGCTATTGATCCGAAAGGAAAAATTAGCCTTTCAATTAGGAAAGCAGAACCGAAACCACCTAAAAGAGAGTCTAAACCAGTAGCGACTAATTGGAAGAAAAATGATAAAGATAGACAAGGATTCAAAGATAGACAAGGATTCAAAGATAGACAAGGATTTAAAGATAGACAATCATCTTTTGAAGATAAATTGTCACAATTCCTTAAGGACAGTGAAGAAAAACAGCAACAAGTGAAAAAACATATGAAAGACTCTAGAAGAGGAAATGGATTCAATAGAGGAGGAGTAGCTAGATAATCATAACCGAGACAATGTCTCGGTTTTTATATATGGGAGGAAATTGAATGTTAAATTTAGGTGCTATTGACATTGGAACAAATTCAATGCGCATGATCATTGCTAAAATAGAGAATGGAATCATTGTAAAAAGCAGTAAACTTTTAAATACAACAAGAATGGGAGAAAATGTTGATCAAACAGGCAGCTTATCAAATGGTGCAATGGATAGAAATATTGATGCCCTAAAGGAGTTCATGCAGATTGCACGAAAAGAAAAAATAAAAGAACTCCCTATTATTGCAACGAGTGCAGTAAGAGATGCAAAAAATAAAGATACTTTTATAAAAAGAGTAAAAGAAGAAGTAGATGTATCTGTGGAAGTTATTGATGGTCAAAGGGAAGCAGAATTAGGATTTATGGGAGTTTTAAGGGGACTTAAAAAATATGATGAAAATATTTTAGTCATAGATATTGGTGGAGGAAGTACAGAATTTATTTTTGGAAATGAAAAAGGAATCAAACATCTAATAAGCATCAATATTGGAGCTGTAAGAATGACAGAGAAATTTGTAACGACAGATCCTGTTGCTAAAAAAGAAGTAGAAAATATGGAAAATACAATTGATGAGATCATCAAAGAGACCATTGATTATTTATGTAAATTTAAAATTGATAAAGTAATAGGAATAGGAGGTACAGTTACCACTATTGCTGCTGTATCGAAAAAGATGAAAGTTTATGACAAAGATAAGATTCATCATACAAACCTTAGTCATGAAAAAGTAAAAATGATTCTTTGTGAGTTTTTATCATTAAATTTAGAGGATAGAAAACAAATAGATGGACTTCAGCCAAAAAGAGCCGATATTATCATAGCAGGAACGATTATTTTAGACAGAATACTAAAAGGTCTTCATATGGAGCATATAACCATTAGTGAATATGATAACTTAGAAGGATTGATTTTTGAACAAATAGCGTTAAAATTATAAAAAACAACTTATGATGTGAATAAGTTGTTTTTTTAATTTACTATTTTATGCTTGGTTTTAGAAAAGTATACTAATTTTTTATCGATAAAGTATCACCCATATCGGCAAAGTTTAACAGTAAAAGCCTTTGTGTTTTTACCATATAGACAAAATGGTTGGATAACTTAGACTATATTTATGAGAATTTGTAAAAATGCATCATGGGTTGTCTGAAAATTCTTGCACTTAAAGCAGGCAACTTGACAAATCTTTCAGCAGGCCATTGATATAATTTCTTTAACAATAAGAAATGGGTGGTGTTGAAATGTTAGATAAAATAAATATTATCCCTTATAAAAGAGAATATAATGGACAAGCACATGCTTATGTAACAGAAAGGAGAAAGTTAGGAAGCTTTTTATCTAAAAATACGGCTGTACTTTTGATGATATCTTTGTTATTGGGGAGGGCAAATATTTTAGAGGGTTTAGCTCCCTTTGGAATAGCCTTTTACATATCTTTATTAGTTAGAGATAGAAAATATTCATATATGGGATTATTTGTATTGTTAGGAATGTTTACGGCAGATGTGAATACAGCAAAGTATAGTATTGCTTTGGCATTATCTTTTATTGTATTTGGAGTTATAAGGGACAAAATACGATTTAAAACTTTACCTACAGCAGCTGTAGCAAGTTTAGTGATGTTTATATCAGGAATCATTTATATGTTAGCTACAGAACTTTATGTATATGATGTAGTGATGGAGGGGTTTGAATCAGTTGTTGTTTTTGTATTTATTTATATACTATCTTATGCAGTACCAATGATTATACAGAGAGCAAATAGAAAAATCTTATCAAATGAAGAATTAATATGTATAGCCATAGTATCAGCAGTTATGGTATCGGGCTTATCTAATATTGTTGTAGGGACCTTTAGAATAAAGAATATATTTGGCATATTGTTAACGTTAGTATTTGCTTATAATGGAGGGGCGAGTATTGGGGCAAGTGTGGGAATAACCATTGGTATTATTACAAGCATGTCAAGTATTGGAACACCTACTGTTATTAGTATATATGGTTTTTCAGGATTGCTTGCTGGTATATTTAAAGATTTGGGTAAAAAAGGGTCTGTTATAGGAATGATCCTTGGAAATGCAATCCTTACTTTCTATATTAATGGGTCTACAGAGGTTTTAGTACAGCTTGAAGAAATTATAGCAAGTTCTGTTATTTTTATGATTATGCCAAAAGCTATGATGCAATATATGGAAAAGTTTGTAAATGCTAATGAACATGAAATAGATCAAACACGTAGTGAAAGAATTAAGAAAATGGTACATGGTAGGTTAAAGGAATATGCAAAAGCTTTTGGTGAGCTAGCTGTAACTTATGGAAATATTGCAGAGAAAAATAGAATGATCGACCAAAATGATATGGCCAATATAGTGGATGAGGTTGCAGAAAAAGTATGTACAAACTGTGGTATGTGCAGAAGCTGTTGGCATAATAATTTTTATGGAACCTATAATGATATTGTTGATGTAATTGCATATTTAGAGTCTTATGGAAAAATAAAATCAGAAAAGATTCCTCAAGTACTGAAAAAAAGATGTATTAAGATCAATAGTTTAATAGATGCCATAGAGAGTCGTTTTGAAGTGTATAAGGTGCATTACGAATGGCAGAGAAAGCTATTTGAAAGTAGACAATTGGTAGCTGAACAATTTGAAGGGGTATCACATATTATTGATGATTTATCCAAGGGAATAAATACGAAGATAGATTTTAGAACAGAAGTTGAAGATGATTTGTATGTGGCTTTTGATAAGGAAGGAATACCTATTGATAAAATTACAGTACTCGAGAAGGAAAATGAGAAATTTGAGATCGCAATAGAAAAAAGATGTTGTTTTGATCGAAAGCAATGCGACACACGAATAACGCCTATCGTTTCTAAGGTAATAGGGAGAGAAGTTGTTAGAAAACCAAAGGTTTGCAAAGCTGATGAAGATACAGGGAATTGTTCATTTACATTGATTGAAGCAGAAAAATATAGAGTGACAACAGGGTTTTCACGGGTATCAAAGGATGATAGAGGAATTTGTGGAGATAGCTATTCTTTTATTGATTTAGCCGATGGCAAATACATGATGGCTTTAAGTGATGGAATGGGATCAGGAGAAAGAGCAGCAAAAGAAAGTCAAGCGACTATATCCGTATTAGAACACTTAATGGAAGCTGGATTTGAAAAGGATGTGGCCATAAAAACAATCAATTCTATACTTGTTTTAAAATCTTCTGAGGAAACATTCTCAACAATGGATTTGTCTATTCTAGATTTATATACAGGGAAAGTAGAATTTGTAAAGATTGGCGCAGCATCTAGCTTTATTAAAAGAGCAAATGGAGAAGTAGAAGCAATAAGATCTACATCTCTTCCAATAGGAATTCTTAATAATATAGATATTGAAAGTTTTGGACAAAGATTAAATAATGGGGATTTTGTAGTGATGATGTCTGATGGTGTATTAGATGCAGATACAGCTATAGATGAAAAAGAAAAATGGGTGATGGCTGCTCTTAAAAAATTAAGTAGCAAAAATCCTCAAAGTATTGCAGATGATCTTTTAGATATGGCTATAAAAAAATATGGAAATAAGATAAAGGATGATATGACGGTGATGGTCTCAAAAATATGGGAGAGAAGATAAGGTATAGAAAAAGTTATATCCGCCAATAATCTAGACAAATGAAAAGCGAAAGGGCGGATTAAAATGGAGGTTAGACAAATTATTTTAGTTACGGATGGAAAATCCAATATAGGAGGGAATCCTGTAACGGTAGCAATGGAAGCAAAAAGAGAGAATATAGTTGTGAATGCTATTGGGATTATGGATAAGAGTTGTTGTGATGATGATTCTCTTTGTGAAGTAGAAAAAATTGCACAGGCTGGCGGTGGTGTATGGGAAAATACAATGATTCAAAATTTAGGGCAGACCATGCATATGGTTACGCAAAAGACAGTAAATAAAACCATTGAAACCATTGTAGGAAAGCAGTTAAAAGAAATAGTAGGGGGGGATCTTTCTGATATTCCACCTAAGGTAAGAAGTAAAGTGATTGATTATATGGATCAGCTTGGAGAAGAAGTGAGTATGAAGTGTTGTATTTTAATGGATTGTAGTGGAAGCATGAAAAATAAGATAAGTACTGCAAGACAAAGCATTATAGAGCTAATGAATTCTCTAAATGGAAGAAAAGGGAAGAGTGAAGTGGCAGTCATTGCGTATCCTGGGGAAAATGGAGAATTTACAGCTTTGATTAGTGATTTTACACAAAACATAAAAGAATTAAAAGAGAAAATATTTGGATTAAAGACAGGTGGTACAACTCCTACAGCAGCAGCAATTAATAGAGGCATTTCTTTGATGAAAGGCGAAAAGGACGAAGAACTAGAAGACATGATCTTAAATAGTGAACCCTTATTAAACAAGAGCATGGTATAGAAAACGACTAGGAATAGTCGTTTTTTAGCTTTTAGAATTTCGTTGGCCATATGATCATATGCGAATTTTTCATATGAAAAAATCTGTAGGAGGAAAAAACCATGATTGATAAAGAGCTATATCCAGGATTTATATTGAAGGGAAAGTGGAATAATAATCAATATAAAATTTTGAATTTATTAGGAAAAGGCGGAATTGGGCAAGTTTATAAGATTGAAGATGTAAAAAGCAATGAACGATGGGCATTGAAAATAAGCAGAGAAATGCAGAGCATTACAAAAGAATATGACATGCTCAATCGATTTTCTCATATTGGGCTTGTCCCTAAGGTAAAAGAAATAGACGATTTTTCTTATGGAAACAATAAATTATACTATATAGTTATGGAATATATAGAGGGAAAGAATTTAAAAGAGTATATAAAAAGAAAACCTGTGAATATAAAAGCTTCTATAGGTATTACTCTTCTTATTGGAAAGACTTTTCTAATATTACATAAGAATCATTTTATCTTTGGAGATTTGAAATTAGAAAATTTAATGATTGATACAAAAAATAATCTAATAAAAATCATTGATTTGGGAGGAGTTACCCCTGTTGGGTCTTCAGTGAAAGAATTTACACCTTTATATGATCGGGCAAGCTGGAATATGGGGCTTAGACGAGCCGATGAAAAATATGATTTGTTTAGTTTAAGTATGCTTCTTAGTACTCTTTTACTAAGGAAAAATTTTATTCCAGGAAAAGTATCTGTGGATCAATTGATAAAGAAACTAAAAGATATGCACATTTCTTTGAAATTAGTTAGTTTAATCCACAGGGGACTTACACAAAAGAATAGTTCTTTTGAAGAATTTTTAATAGAGTTAGAGGGTATATATATAAAAGAAACCTATCAACGAGGAAGGGTTACATTGGATAAACAAAATTTTGCGGTTAATGTGTTCTTTGTAGGGAGCATATTACTATTTATAGGAATAATGGTGCAATACTTATGAAAAAGTATTTTGTTTTAGAAGGGTTTTTTGGGGAAAATATAGAAATATATGAAAGCCTTTCTTTCAAAATTTAAGATCCAGATAGGAGTAGACAGATGCTTAAGAAATTTCTAAAGACTGTAAAAAAGCATAATATGTTTAAAAAAGGAGATGGAATTATAATAGGGGTTTCAGGAGGACCTGATTCTATGGCTCTTTTACATCTTTTATACAGAATTAGAGAAGAATATGAGTTAAACCTTTATGTAGTTCATCTAAATCATCAATTTAGGGGAAAAGAAGCAAATGAGGATGCAGAGTATGTAAGAAGATTTTGTGAAAATATAGGAGTAGAAGCTTTTATATTTAGCGAAAATGTAACTTTGTATAGCAAAAAAAAGGGGATTACTTTTGAAGAGGCAGGGAGAGAAATAAGGTATGGATTGTTTAATGAAATAATGAAAAAAAAGAATGCTAATAAAATTGCTGTTGCCCAAAATATGGATGACCAAGCAGAAACAGTATTAATGAGGTTGATGAGAGGAACTGGACTTGAAGGATTGAGTGCCATTGATTATGTGAGAGATGGAAAAATCATAAGACCTGTGTTAGATATTACAAGAGTAGAAATAGAAGCGTATTGTCATCGACATGATTTAAATCCAAGAATTGATAAAACTAATTTAGAAGCAGTATACACGAGGAATCGTATAAGATTAGAACTGATTCCATACATAGAAAAGCATTTTAATAGGAATATTAAACAAGTCTTATCGAGAACTACAAATCTTATAAGAGAAGATAAAGATTTTGTAAATATTGCTGTAGAAAAAGTGTATAATCGTATTGTGGAAAAAGTAAATTTAGAGGTTAAAATTCATAAAGAAGCTTTTGAAGAGCATCATTCTGCTATTAAAAAGAGAATATTACGCAAAGCAATACTTGAAATTCAAGGAGATTTAAAAGACGTACAAAACAAGCATATAGAAAAAGTATTGAATTTAATAAAACATGGTCAAGTAGGAGGGTCCATCGATTTACCAAGAGACCTTTATGCAGTTTTGGATTATAATCATATTGTTATTAGAAAAGGAAAAAGAAAAATAGAAAGAAATGATTTTGAATACAATATAAATATTGGTGAAACATTAAATATTAAAGAATTAGATGCTATCTTAGAAGCTGTGGTAATGGAACATAAAGAGTTAGAGAATCTATCCAAAGAAAAAAACAAGAAATATTTTGATTTTGATAAGATAAAAAACAAGATGATCCTTAGAAATAGAAAAAATGGTGATCGTTTTACACCTTTCGGAATGGAAGGAAGTAAAAAGCTAAAGGACTTTTTTATTGATGAAAAAATATCTCGAGAAGAGAGAAATCAGATTCCACTTGTATGTGATGGAGAAAAAATCATATGGGTAATTGGACATAGGATGAGTGAAAAATATAAAGTACAAAAGGATACAAAGATGGTATTGGTATTGACGTATAGGAATAACTAAACAAAGTTTTCAAACATTTAACAATGGAAGAGGACTGAATTTATTGTTTTATATAAAAAAATATGGTAGAATTAAAAGATGTTAAATTCAAGAAAAACGCTTTGAAAGGAGGGCTTTGGTTGAAGAAATTTTTTAGGGGAGCTAGCTTCTATATACTAATATTCATTATTATCATTTCCATTGTACACTTCTATGGACAGCCAGCACAAGATAAATTGAATTTGTCAGTCTCAGAATTTATCAACCAATTACAAAAGCAAAATGTGCAAGAAATTACAATAGTAGAGAATGCTATTGTGGGAAAATTGAAAAATGATCAAGAATTTAAAACATATATACCACCTGTGGTTCGTTCTGAAGTATTAACAGAAAAATATATACTTCCTCAAATGGAAAGTGGAAAGTTGATTGTTAAGGGAGAACCACCAGCAAAGACACCATGGTTCTTTGAGATCTTACCTTCTATATTTATGGTTTTGATTTTTGTTGTATTTTGGTTTGTATTTATGCAGCAGTCCCAAGGGGGAGGCAGCAGAGTCATGTCTTTTGGGAAGAGTAAAGCAAAGCTGCATAAAGAAGATGAGAGAAAAAAAGTTACCTTTGATGATGTAGCAGGACTTGATGAAGAAAAAGAAGAACTGCAAGAAGTTGTTGACTTCCTAAAGAATCCTAAAAAATACATGGAATTAGGAGCAAGAATTCCAACGGGTATTTTAATGGTGGGACCTCCAGGAACAGGAAAAACCTATCTTTCTCGTGCCACTGCAGGAGAAGCAGGTGTACCATTTTTTAGTATAAGTGGTTCTGATTTTGTTGAAATGTTTGTTGGGGTCGGTGCATCACGTGTTCGTGACCTTTTTGAACAAGCAAAGAAAAATTCCCCATGCATTGTGTTTATAGATGAAATCGATGCAGTTGGAAGGAAAAGAGGAGCAGGTCTTGGTGGAGGGCATGATGAAAGAGAGCAAACCCTAAACCAATTGCTTGTAGAAATGGATGGGTTCGGCGTTAATGAGGGAATTATTATTATTGCTGCAACCAATAGACCAGATATCCTAGATCCTGCGTTACTTCGTCCAGGTAGGTTTGATAGACAGGTAATGGTAGGGGTTCCTGATATTAAAGGAAGAGAAGAAATATTAAAAGTACATTCAAAAAATAAGCCACTAGCTGAAGATGTAGATCTAAAGGTTTTAGCTAGAAGAACACCTGGCTTTACTCCAGCAGATATTGAAAATTTAATGAATGAAGCAGCGCTTTTATCTGCTAGAAAGAATGATAAAAAAATAAACATGCATACAATAGAAGAAGCAATCACAAAAGTTATTGCAGGACCAGAAAAGCGAAGTAGAGTTGTGAGTGAAAAGGATAGAAAGCTTACAGCATTCCATGAAGCAGGTCATGCAGTTGTAGCAAGAATGCTTCCAAATACAGATCCAGTACATCAAGTGACGATTATTCCTAGAGGTAGAGCAGGTGGATTTACTATGATCTTACCAAAGGAAGAGAAAAGCTATGCCACAAAGACAGAGATGGAAGAACAAATTGTACATCTTTTAGGCGGTAGAGTTGCTGAAAAATTAGTATTAAATGATATTAGTACAGGTGCTAGTAACGATTTAGAAAGAGCTACAAATATTGCAAAAGCCATGGTTACAAAATATGGAATGAGCGATAATTTAGGGCCTATTGCTTATAGTTCAGATGATGAAGTATTCTTAGGGAGAGATTTCTCAACAAAGAGAAATTATTCTGAAGAAATTGCTTCTAAAATCGATAAGGAAATAAGAGAGATTATGGATGAAGGCTATGAAAAAGCGGAGACATTATTAAAAGAAAATATGGATAAGCTTCATCTTGTAGCCAATACACTTCTTGAAGTCGAGACATTGAATGCTGAAGACTTTGAAAAGTTATTTACAGAAGAGCAAAATAATATTGATTTAGAAAAAGTAGATGATACGCAAAACGATGTAATTGATTTAGATAAAGAATAATACAAAACCCCTTTGACTTTGTGCAAAGGGGTTTTATAAAGGGAAGATTATTAAAGCAAAAAAAGGTTGTAATCATTTGAAGAATATAAGATAATTTCCCAGGAAATAATAAAATAAGGAAGAAAAGAACCGAAAAGGTTCTTTTTTTGTAGTTGTATATTTCCGGTTTGAAAATTTAGTGTATAATGGTTATTATATGAAAATATAAAAAGGAGAAGTGAAAATGCGAAGAATAGATGTAAAAGAGATTGAAAATACGGTAAGAAATCTATGTATAAAAGCAAACCTTTATTTAGGAGAAGATGTGATTAAAGCTTTTGAACAAGCAGAAAAAAAGGAAGCTTCTCCTGTTGGAAAAGAAATCATAAAGAATTTAATAAAAAATGCTGAAATTGCTAAAAATGAAGAAATGCCCATTTGTCAGGATACAGGAATGGCTGTATTTTTTATTGAAGTTGGACAAGAAGTACAATTAGTTGGAGGAAATATTAGTGAAGCCATTAATGAAGGAGTAAGAAGAGGTTATAAAGATGGATATTTAAGAAAATCAGTAGTAAAAGATCCTTTGATAAGAGAAAATACGAAAGATAATACGCCAGCTATTATATATTATGATATGGTACCAGGAGAAAATATAAAAATTACTTTTGCGCCAAAGGGTTTTGGAAGTGAAAATATGAGCAAAACAAAAATGCTAAAGCCTTCCGATGGTGTGAATGGGGTTATAGATTTTGTTACAAAAACAGTAATGGATGCAGGGCCGAATCCATGTCCTCCTATTGTTGTAGGGGTTGGCATTGGAGGAACAATAGATAAAGCAGCAGTTCTTGCAAAAAAATCACTAACAAGACCTATAGGGTCTCATAATGAAAAAGAACATTTAAGAGAAATAGAAGAAATGCTACTAAGAAAAATAAATAATTTAGGGATCGGACCTCAGGGACTAGGAGGAAATACAACAGCTTTAGCTGTGCATGTAGAAAGTTTTCCAACCCATATAGCAGGACTTCCTGTGGCTGTAAATATAAATTGTCATGCGGCAAGACATGAAGAAATAATTCTATAGGCGAGGTGAATCATATGACTATAAAAAAAATAACTACACCTTTAACAAAAGAGAAGGTAGAAAATCTTAAAGCAGGGGATACGGTCTATATATCAGGAACCATTTATACAGGAAGAGATGCGGCTCATGCAAGATTAATAGATACGATCAATAAAGGAGAAGAACTTCCATTTGAAGTAAAAGATGCTATTATTTATTATGTAGGACCAACTCCTGCAAAGCCAGGAAAACCTATTGGTTCTGCTGGACCTACTACTAGTTATCGTATGGATGATTTAACGGTACCACTCCTTGAAAAAGGGCTAACTGGAATGATTGGGAAAGGATTAAGGAATCAAAAGGTAATAGATGGAATGAAAAGAGAAGGAGCCGTATATTTTGCTGCAATTGGGGGAGCAGCAGCCCTCATTGCTGATTCTATTAAAAAAGCTAAAATCATTGCTTATGAAGATTTAGGACCAGAGGCTGTTAGGAAATTAGAAGTAGAAGACTTTCCTGCCATCGTTGTTATTGATCATGAGGGCAATAACCTTTATGAGACAGAAAGAGAAAAATATGCAAAATCAGAGGAGGACAAATAAATGATTGATTATAATAAGTTGGCACTTACTATGCACAAAGAAAATAAAGGAAAAATTTCAGTTACGAGTAAAGTATCTTTAGAAAATAAAGATGATTTGTCTACAGCATATACGCCTGGTGTAGCAGAGCCCTGTAGAGAAATCCATAAAGATAAAGAAACAGTTTATACATATACTTCTAAGGGAAATATGGTAGCCGTAGTGAGCGATGGAACAGCAGTTCTTGGTCTTGGAGATATAGGAGCTCATGCAGCTATTCCTGTTATGGAAGGAAAGGCTGTGCTTTTTAAGAGCTTTGCAGATGTAGATGCTTTTCCTATATGCTTAAATAGCAAAGATACGGATGAAATTGTAAAAACCATTAAACTAATCGAGCCTATGTTTGGTGGAATCAATCTCGAGGATATTTCAGCTCCTAGATGCTTTGAGATAGAAGAAAGATTAAAAAAAGAATTAGATATTCCTGTTTTTCATGATGATCAGCATGGAACGGCTATTGTGGTATTAGCAGGACTTATTAATGGGTTAAAGTTAGCAGATAAAGCACTTGAAAGTGCGAAAGTAGTGATCAATGGGGCTGGATCAGCAGGAATTGCTATTACAAAACTATTGTTAACTGCAGGGATTAAGGAGATTGTTCTTTGTGACAAAGAGGGAGCAATATTTGAAGGTGCAAAAGGATTAAATCCAGCACAAGAGAAAATAGCAAAAGTGACAAATCTAAAAAAGCAAAAGGGATGTCTTGCAGATATCATGAAAAACAAAGATGTTTTTATAGGTGTTTCAGCACCGAATATTGTAACAAAAGAAATGATAGCATCTATGAATGAAAGAGCTATTGTATTTGCTATGGCAAATCCTATTCCTGAAATAATGCCAGAAGATGCAAAACAGGCAGGTGCGTTTATTGTAGGAAGCGGCAGATCGGATTATCCTAATCAAATTAACAATGTATTGGCATTTCCAGGGATATTTAGAGGAGCTCTTGATATACGGGCAAAACAGATTACAGAAAATATGAAGGTAAAGGCTAGCTTTGCCATTGCAAATGTTTTAAGGAAAGAGGAATTAAGGGAAGATAAAATTATTCCGAGTCCATTTAATAAAGAAGTTTCAAAGGTAGTAGCTCAAGCTGTTATGAAAGCTGCTAAGGAAGATGGTGTAGCAAGAACCTAAAATTTAGGTTCTTTTTTTTGTGGAAAATTATTTGAATATTTTATACAATAGGGATAAAGATACTTAAAAGAGGTGAGAAATGTGAGGAGTTTAAAGGTAAAAATACCCATACTCATTATTACTTTGGTTATATTTGCTGTTATAGGAAGTACGTATATAACTTATAGAACTGCGAGCAAACAAATGAGGCAGCATATTATTAATAAAAATACGATTATTGCCAATATGATTTCAGATCAGGTAAACCAGTATTTGTCCGATGCTAAAAATACAGTGAAATATATGGCTCAGAATGCTAATGTAGAGGATATGGAAAAAGTAAAAGAGGAAATCAATCAAATTTATAAAAGCTATAGATGGCTAGATGTTATGTTTTACATGACAGCTGATGGGGAAATTACCTATAGCATTCCTCATAACGATATTATTTATCGTAGAGATTATACAGAAAGAGAGTATTATCAGTATCTTATTAAAAATAAAGAAACGTATATTAGTAAGGTTTTTATTAGTAGTTTATTAAATCAGCCTCATATTATAATTGTTTCTCCTATTTTAGATAAACATACAGGAGAAATAAAGGGAATTATCGGTGGAGGGGTTCCACTAAAGGCAATTAGTAAGATTATAGAAAAAACACAGCATTCATATGATGGAAAAATTTATGTAGTTGATGAGGATGGAAAAATACTAGTCAGCCCAGATTATAATGAAATATTTAAAGAACTTTCATTAAAAAGGAATATTGAAATAGAAAATAAAGTCATAGGATTAGAAGAAATTTTAAAAAAATATTCAAAAGGAGTAGGCCAATATAGAGACAATGGTCATAAGGTATATGTATCTTTTAGTAAAATTGAAAACTATAAAGGGATGATTATTGTTGAACGAGATGAAGAATATATAGGAAAAGAAATCAAACAAATCCAAAAAGAACTAACACCATTGATTATTGCTATCATGACCATCTCTTTTCTATTAAGTATTTCTTTAGCATATACGATTACAGATCCTATAGAAAAATTAGTAGTTTATGTAAGAAATATAAGTAAAGATATTCAGCAAGGCATGAAAGGGTTTAAAGTTACAAAAAATAATGAGATTGGTGAATTAGAGCTTGCTTTTTGTGGTATGAGCAAAGAGTTAAGCATGAAAATAGAGGATTTAAAAAGTTCTCATAAGAGAGAAAAGGATACAAGAAAATATTTAAATAATATATTAAGAAGTGCAGGAAGTGGTATTTTTGTTATTAATGATCAAGGTAAAATTGTTATCTTTAATAGAACAGCTGAAAAAATTACGGGCATTGAAAGTAAAAATATTATTGGCAAATATGTAAATGAATTGATGAGAAATTTAAATTTACCTAAAGATATTTTCAATAAAAATTTAGAAGGAAATATGTTTATGGAAGCAGAATACAAAATTAAAAGAAATGATGCCATAGATGTGCCTATTAGCATGATGGTTTCTCCCATATATGATGATGCGAATAAATCTATTGGATTGGTTTGTTTGATGAAGGATTTAACCCAGATTAAAATGTTAGAACAACAATTAAGAAGAGAGGATCGGTTGAAAACAATTGGAGAACTATCTTCATCTATTATACATGAAATAGGGAATCCTTTAGCAGGAATGACAAATCTTTTGGAGGTGCTAAAAGATCATGCAGACCATGAAACAGTAAGAGAAGAATTAATAGTTGCCCTAAGAGAAGAAGTAGATATGCTTAATAATATTGTGATTAATTTCTTGGAGTTTACTCGTATGAATAATAATAAAAAAGTTTCTGTGAATATAATGCACATTATAGATAGTACACTTAATATTTTAAAACCAGAGATAAAATATAAAACCATACGTGTGATCAAAAACTTTCCACGTGAAATTCCCTTTATAAAAGTAGATCCATCTGCTATGAGACAGGCATTGGTAAATATACTGAAAAATAGTATTCAAGCAGTAGGATCATACGGAGTTATTGAAATAAAAGTATATAAAGTTAACCCAAATACATTAGTTCTTTCTATAAAAGATAATGGGGAAGGGATAAATGAGGAAATGATGGATAGGATATTCAATCCTTTTTTTACAACAAAAGAAGATGGAACAGGATTGGGGCTTTCTATTGTTCATAAAATTATAACGGATAATGGAGGAACCATTTCTGTAAGGAGTGAGGTTTCAAAGTATACGGAATTTATATTATCCTTTGAGGGGGAGACAGATGAAATTATTGATTGTTGATGATGAAAAGAGTATAAGATTGTCCCTACGTATAGCTTTAAGCAAATTAGGAATAAAAATTTTAACAGCAGCTTCTGGTGAAGAAGGGATTGAAATTTTTGATAAAGAGAGACCGGATATATGTATTGTGGATATTAATTTACCAGGAATCAATGGAATTGATGTTTTAAAGCATATAAGAAAAAAGGATAAAAATAGCTTTATTATGATGATTACTTATATTAGTGAGGTAAGATTGGCTGTTGAAGCAATGAAATTAGGTGCAAATGATTATTTTACAAAACCTTTTAATATAGAAGAGATTAAAGAAAGCATTAATGACAATATAAAGTATATAAAAAAAGCACAGGAGATTTCAAATCAAGAAAAAAAAGAGATAGCAGAAATTATTGGAGAAAGTAAAGCCATACAAAATGTGAAAAATATTGCTCAAAAAGTGGGGAATATGCCCTATGATACATTTATATTGATTCAAGGAGAAAGTGGAACAGGGAAAGAGATCATTGCAAAGGCAATCCACTTTAATGGAATTAGAAAAAATAAGCCTTATATTGCGCTGAATTGTGCAGCTATCCCTAAGAATCTGCAAGAAAGTGAATTGTTTGGGTATGAAAAAGGTGCTTTTTCTGATGCAAAGCAGTTAAAGAAGGGACTCATTGAAGAAGCAAATGAAGGCACCTTGTTTTTAGATGAAATTGGGGATATGGATATACTTCTTCAAGCAAAGCTTTTAAGAGTACTACAAGAAAAGAAATTTAGACGTATTGGAGGAATAAAAGAGATTGAATTTAGTGCAAATATTATCGCAGCAACCAATAAAGACTTGCAAAAAGGGATAGAAAAAGGGAATTTTAGAGAAGATTTGTACTATAGATTGAATGTAGTTCCTATCCATACAGCTCCCTTAAGAGAGAGAAGAGAGGATATTAAAGTATTGATTGATTATTTTATCAATCAATATAATGGTGCTTTAAATAAAAAAGTAAAGGGTATGACAAAAGAGGCTATGGAAATTTGTAAGAATTATGGATGGAAAGGAAACGTTAGAGAATTAAAAAATTTTATCGAAAGGGTTATGATTTTCCAAGAGGATTGTTGGATTGATGTAGATCACTTACCTGAAAATCTTATGAGTTATTATAGTGAGGAGAAAGGGAAGAGCGTAGTAAGTAGTAATCTTGAAGATGTTGAGATGCAGGCCATCAATAGAGCGTTGAAGGAGAACAACTGGAATATTTCAAAAACGGCAAAAAGCTTAGGAATTTCTCGTGTGACTTTGAGAAGGAAGATTGAAAAGTATAGTATTGAAAAATAGTGGAAACATTTGAAACAGAAGTGGTAAAAAAATTACCACTTCTGTTTTTTTGCGTGAAAGAAAAAAAATAAAAATCAACTATTTTCAATCAATTTATAAAATTTAGAAATTGGCATGACTTTTGCAATGTATATGAGTGAAGGAGGGAAAACGTATTCATTTGGATTTGAGGGTATTTAAAAAATAATAAAAAAGGAGGAAAAAAGCATGAAATTTGATTTAGTAGCTTGGATTACCAATCCTTTTATATTGATGTTTATAGCAGTATTTACAGGACTTGTTTTTGGAAAAATAAAATTTGGAAAATTTAATTTTGGCATATCTGGAACTTTGTTTAGTGGGCTGCTCATAGGGTGGTGGGTTTTAGGTTATGCAAAAGGGTTTAATGAAGGAGAAGTTGGATATAAATCAGCTCAAAAGTTAATCAACTCTGGAGTTGTTGGGAAAGATTTCTTTATCCTGTTTTTAGTATTGTTTGTTGCAGCAGTAGGGTTATTAGCAGCAAAGGATATGGGAACTGTACTAAGAAGATATGGAGCTAAATTTGTATTATTAGGTTTTTTGATAACCTTTTTAGGAGCTGCAGCTACCTATGGGATGACAGTTATTAGTAATGAAGCCAATCCCTATGAAGTATCAGGAGTATATACAGGGGCACTTACTAGTTCTCCCGGTCTTGCAGCTGCCATTGAAACAGCTAAAGGACATTCAACAGATTGGGTGGAAAAATATGAAACCCTTTCAAATAAAGAAAAAGTAAGATTTTTAAAATTACTTGATGAGACTGGAACACTTACTCCTGAAAATACACCGAACCTAACGGAAGAACAAAAAACTCAATTTGTAAGAAATGCTGAGGCGGGTATTGGGGTCGGGCATGCTATTGGATACCCATTTGGTGTTATTATTGTAATCATTGCAGTAAACTTTTTCCCAAGAATATTTGGAATTGATGCTAATAAAGAATTGAAGGAATTAAGAGATGAAATGAGTCAAGCCAGAAGAGAAGCTGCTGCTACCACAGAGATAGAAGAAACCTCTTTTGATTTAATGGCTTTTTCTGTTGCTTGTTTTTTAGGATATACCATAGGAAAAATAAAGATATTTTTAGGACCCCTTGGATATTTTAGCTTAGGTTCTACGGGTGGTGTCTTAATAGGGTCTTTAATTCTTGGATATATAGGAAAAATTGGATTTATGAATTTTAGAATGAATAATAAAATATTAGGAGTGATCAGACAGCTTGCATTAGCATTTTTCTTGGCAATTGTAGGATTAAGATATGGATTTAAAGTATTTGATGCTCTTTTAGGAACTGGCTGGTATTTAGCAATTGTTGGTTTAGTTGTAGGTGCTGTAGCTATGATTTTAGGATTTTTTATTGGAAGATATATATTTAAGATTAATTGGATTATGTTATCTGGAGCAATATGTGGAGGAATGACTTCGACACCAGGTTTAGGAGCTGCTATTGATGCAGTAGGTTGTGATGATCCAGCAGCTGGATATGGTGCAACTTATCCATTTGCCCTATTGGGAATGGTAATATTCACAATAATTCTCCATAATATGCCAATGTAATTTATATTTTTTTATACGAAGGAGGGAATAATATGTTAGAAGGTAGATTGAGAAGAAATGATTTAGAAAGCAAAATTATGACACCACAAGAAGCATCTATGTTTATTAAGGATGGTATGATTGTTGCTACAAGTGGTTTTACTCCTTCTGGATATCCTAAGGCAGTACCACTAGCATTAGCCAAAAGAGCTGAAGAAGGAGAAAAGTTAGGAATAACTATTATTACAGGAGCCTCTGTAGGGGATGAATTAGATGGTGCTCTAACAAGAAGCGGTGTTATGAAAAGAAGATTTCCCTATCAGACAAATAAAGATTCAAGAAATGCTTTAAATAATGGAAATCTTATGTATCAAGACATGCATCTTAGTCATGTGCCCCAATATATTGATTATGGATTTTTTGGAAATATTGATGTAGCTTTAGTGGAAGCTTTAGCAATAACAGAAGAAGGTGGAATTGTTCCTACTACTTCTGTAGGAGCTATGCCCCATGCCATAAAAAATGCGGATAAGATTATTGTTGAAATCAATATAAGTCAACCCATGGAATTAGAAGGAGTGCATGATATCTATATCCCTGAAAGGCCACCACACAGAAAACCAATTCCTATTATTCACCCTAAAGATCGAATTGGTACGTCTTATATACCTTGTGATCCAGAAAAAATTGTTGCTGTTGTAGTGACAGATATACCAGATAAAGTTAGACCCTTAGGTGCTATTGATGAGAATTCTAAAAAAATATCAGGGTATATTATAGATTTCTTTGAGCATGAAGTAAAAATGGGAAGACTTCCCAAAAACTTATTACCCCTACAATCTGGAGTAGGCTCTGTTGCAAATGCAGTGTTAGGAGGGTTAGTTGATTCGAAATTTGAAAATCTTACTTGCTATACAGAAGTAATTCAGGACTCTATGTTTGACCTTATTGATGCTGGAAAAGTAACGATTGCTTCTGGAACATCTTTTACCCCATCAGAAGAAGGGCTAGAGAGACTTCTTAATAATATGGAACATTATGCAAAACATTGTATTTTAAGACCAATGGAAATTAGTAATCATCCAGAAGTGGCTAGAAGACTTGGTGTAATTGCTATGAATACAGCTATAGAAGTAGATATGTATGGACATGTGAATTCAACGAATATTATGGGATCTCGTATGATGAATGGGATAGGAGGATCGGGAGATTTTACTAGAAATGCATATCTATCCATATTTACAACGGTTTCAACAGCGAAAAATGGAGATATTTCCTCTATTGTTCCTATGGTATCCCATGTAGATCATACAGAACATGATGTAGAAGTCATTGTAACAGAACAGGGTATCGCTGATTTAAGAGGGACTTCACCAAGAGAAAGAGCAAGAAAAATCATAAATAATTGTGCTCATCCTATCTATAAGGATAGATTGATGGATTATTTGGAAAGGGCAGAACGAGGAAAATTCAGGCATGAACCTCATTTAATAGGAGAGGCGTTATCTTGGCATGATCGATTTTTACAAACAGGAAGTATGATAATAAAATAACGTAGATGTGTATGCCAAACACACATGTATGTTATATAACACAATGTATACACATATACTTCGCGAAACTTAGTACAAAAAATTCTGATTTATGGTATTCTAAAAATATATTAGATAAATATATAAGCTTTAAAAGGAGGAGAACAATGTTTGAAAAAGAGAAACTAGGAAAAATTAAAGAAAGTTTTGATGCATATGAAGCAAAGGTAGCAGAAACTACAAAAAAAAGACCTGAAAGAAAAGAAGTATTTGAAACAGGGTCAGGAGCAGTTGTAAATAGACTTTATACCCCTCTTGATATTGAAGGGTTTGATTATGAAAATGATTTAGGTATGCCAGGAAGTTACCCTTATACTAGAGGTGTGCAACCTACTATGTATAGAGGAAGATTTTGGACAATGCGTATGTATGCAGGATTTGCTACTGCCGAAGAATCTAATAAACGTTATAAGTATTTAATTGAACAAGGATCAATGGGTCTTTCTGTTGCATTTGACCTTCCAACACAAATAGGATATGACTCAGATCATCCATTAGCAGAAGGAGAAGTTGGTAAAGTTGGAGTGGCTATTGACTCATTAGCAGATATGGAACTTTTATTTGATGGGATTCCATTAGATAAAGTTTCAACTTCTATGACAATCAATGCACCAGCATCTGTACTTTTAGCTATGTATATAGCTGTAGCAGAAAAACAAGGTGTAACAGCTGATAAACTAAGAGGTACTATCCAAAATGATATCTTAAAAGAGTATATTGCTCGTGGAACATATATCTTCCCAACAGAAGCTTCTATGAGATTGATCACAAATATATTTGAATATTGTTCAAAAGAAGTACCACTATGGAATACGATTTCAATTTCTGGATATCATATCAGAGAAGCAGGTTCAACTGCTGCTCAAGAAGTTGGATTTACTCTTTCAGATGGTATTGCTTATGTAGATGCTGCAATTAAAGCAGGACTTGATGTAGATACGTTTGCACCAAGACTTTCATTCTTCTTTAATGCACACAATGATATTTTAGAAGAAGTTGCTAAATATAGAGCGGCAAGAAGATTATGGGCAAGAATTATGAAAGAAAGATTTGGTGCTAAAAAAGCTAAATCAATGGCACTTAAATTCCATACACAAACAGGTGGTTCAACTCTTACTGCTCAACAACCAGAAAACAATATTGTTCGTGTTGCTATTCAAACCCTTGCAGCAGTACTTGGTGGAACACAGTCCTTACACACAAATTCTAAAGACGAAGCATTAGCTCTTCCTACAGAAGATTCTGTAAGAGTAGCACTTAGAACACAACAAATTGTAGCATATGAGAGTGGTGCTGCTGATACAGTAGATCCATTAGCAGGTTCATATTATATTGAAGCAAAAACAAAAGCAATTGAAGAAGAAGCAATGAAATATATTAAAAGAATCGATGAAATCGGTGGTGCACCAAGAGCTATTGACAATGGATATATCCAACAAGAAATTATGGATGCAGCATACAACTATCAAAAAGATATTGAGAATGATAAGAGAATCATTGTTGGTATGAATAAATTCCAAATCGAAGAGGAAGCTCCAAAAGGATTGTTAAGAGTAGACCCTTCTGTTGGAGAATTACAAAAGAGTAAGATTCAAGCATTAAAAGAAAAAAGAGATAATGCATTAGTAGAAGAAAGATTAGAAGCTTTAAGAACAGCTTGTAAGAGTGATGAAAACTTAATGCCATATATCTTAGATGCTGTAAGAGCTTATGGTACACTAGGTGAAATTTGTGGTGTGATGAGAGAGGTTTTTGGTGAATATCAACAAAGCGTACAATTATAAAAAATCTTTAATATAAATAGAATTTGGGAAGATTAAATAAGGAGGAAAAATTCATGGATAGACCGATTAGAGTATTAGTTTCAAAACCAGGACTTGATGGTCATGATAGAGGGGCAAAGGTAATTGCAAGAGCTTTAAGAGATGCAGGGATGGAAGTTATCTATACTGGACTTAGACAAACACCTGAGCAGATTGTAAATGCTGCTATCCAAGAAGACGTAGACTGTATTGCAATGAGTATTTTATCTGGAGCACATAATACATTGCTTCCAAAAGTTGTAGAGCTTCTTAAGGTTGAAAATGTAGATGATATTTTAGTAATTGGTGGAGGGGTTATTCCTGATGAAGATATTCCGTTCTTAAAAGAAAAGGGAATAGAAGAAGTATTTACACCTGGAACACCAACTTCTGTAACAATAGATTACATTAAAGAAAACATTAAAAGAAAATAATCAACATAACTATAAATGCAGATTCGGGCCATTGGGTCTGTAGTCTGCAATTATAGTATATTTACAAAATGGGTGGTGAGCTAATGGATTTAGGTGAGAGACTATTAAAAGGAGAAAAAAGAGCTGTTGCAAGATTGATTTCAATGGCAGAAAATCATGACAATGAGGCTATTGAAATATTAAAAAATTTATATAAAAAAACTGGTAATGCTCATGTTATTGGGATCACAGGACCTCCCGGAGCTGGTAAAAGTACATTAACAGATAAACTTGTAAAAGCTTTAAGAAGAGAAGGGAAAAAAGTTGGTGTTATTGCCGTTGACCCTACAAGTCCTTTTACAGGAGGATCCATCCTAGGGGATCGTGTAAGAATGAATGAATTAAGCATAGATCCTGGTGTTTTCATAAGAAGTATGGGAACAAGAGGACATTTAGGTGGACTTTCTAAGGCCACAGCTGCTGCTGTTAAAATTTTAGATATCTATGGTGTTGACTATATATTTATTGAAACAGTAGGGGTAGGTCAATCAGAAGTAGATATTGCAAAAAATGCAGATACAACCCTTATGGTAATGGTACCAGGTCTTGGAGACGATATTCAGGCAATAAAAGCAGGGATTATGGAAATTGGAGATGTATTTGCAGTAAACAAGGCAGATAGAGATGGTGCTAAAAGAACTGCAACAGAAATTGAAATGATGCTTGATTTTAATAAATCTGATTGGAGACCTCCCGTACAAAAGGTAATCGCTGTGAACAATCAAGGTATTGATGAATTGCTAGAACATATTAAAGAACATATGAGTCATTTAAAAGAAACAGGAAAGTTACAAAAGAAAAGAACAGAAAACAGTAAGATTGAAATTATTGATTTGATTCAGCAAAAATTGATGCAGATGATTTTGGATAAATCTAGTAAAGAAGAAATGGTAAATCAATTGGCGGAAGAGGTTGCTTTAAGAAAATATGATCCATATTCTGCTGCAGAAACTGTGCTAGAAAATATGAAAAATTCATAAGATTCAAAAGATTGAAAAATACGAAATATTGCAAGAAATGTTGCAAGAAATATTGATAGTCTGAAAATAATAGTGTATTATGAGGTGAGGGTAAAATAGCCCTGAATAATGCCCAGAAAATACAATTGCCCAAAGAAAGAAATGCCCAAAAACAATGATGCCCGAAAATCAATAAGGAGGATTGACAAATGAAAGTATTAAAGGTTGACCATATTGGTGTTGCTGTGAAAAATCTTGAAGAAAGTCTAAAATTCTACCAAGAAATCCTTGGACTTGATTTACAGGGAACCGAGGTAGTAGAAGAACAAAAAGTAAAAGTAGCATTTTTACCTGTTGGAGAAAGTGAAATAGAACTATTAGAATCAACGGATGCAGATGGCCCTATTGCAAAGTTTATTGAGAAAAAAGGATCAGGACTTCAGCACGTTGCATTAAGAGTACCAAATATTGAAGAAGCAATCGCAGAATTAAAAGAAAAAGGCGTTAGAATGATTGATGAAAAACCAAGATACGGTGCTGGTGGTGCAAAAATTGCATTTTGTCATCCAAAGAGTACAAATGGTGTATTGTTAGAATTAAGTGAAAGAGAATAGTTCCTAGTTGTCTATTAAGACAGGTTCACAAGTGATAGGAGGTTAGACAAATGGCAAATAACAAAATAGAAGATTTGCGCAAACGCAAGGAAAAAATCACTCTTGGCGGTGGTGTGAAGAGAATTGATAAGCAACATGCATCTGGAAAACTTACTGCTAGAGAAAGAATGAATTTATTATTTGATGAAGGTACTTTTGTTGAATTAGATGCTTTTGTTAAGCATAGATGTACAAACTTTGGAATGGAGAAGGTAGACGCTCCAGGAGAAGGTGTTGTTACTGGATATGGTATGGTTGATGGAAGATTAGTTTATGCATATGCCCAAGATTTTACAGTTATTGGTGGCTCTTTAGGGCAAATGCACGCAGAAAAAATAGTAAAAGTACAGCAAAATGCATTAAAAGTAGGTGCACCAGTTGTAGGGATGAACGATTCAGGTGGAGCAAGAATCCAAGAAGCTGTAGATGCTCTTTCTGGATATGGAAAAATATTCTTTAATAATACGATTGCATCAGGAGTCATTCCTCAAATATCAGCTATTATGGGTCCATCAGCAGGTGGAGCTGTATATTCTCCAGGAATAACAGATTTTATCTACATGGTAGACCAAACGAGTAAAATGTTCATTACAGGACCACAGGTTATCAAAACCGTTACTGGTGAAGAAGTTTCAGCGGAAGCTTTAGGTGGAGCTATGACACACAACTCAACAAGTGGAGTTGCACATTTTGTAGCTCAAAATGATGAAGATTGTATCATGCAAATCAGAAGATTACTTAGCTTCTTACCATCTAATAACATGGAAATAGCGCCACAGTTTGAAACAGCAGATGATATTAACAGACTTGTTCCAGAACTTGACGATTTACTTCCAGATAATCCAAACAAACCATATGATATGTTTGATATTATTTCTAAAATTGTAGATGATGGTGACTATTACGAAACACAACCACATTTTGCTAAAAATATCCTTACTTGTTTTGGAAGAATTAACGGAAATACAGTAGGAATCATTGCAAATCAACCAAAATTCTTAGCTGGATGTTTAGATATTAATGCTTCTGATAAATCAGCTAGATTTATCAGATTCTGTGATGCATTCAATATTCCACTACTAAATATTGTAGACGTACCAGGATTCTTACCAGGTACAAACCAAGAATATGGTGGAATCATCAGACACGGAGCAAAAATGCTTTATGCATATAGTGAAGCAACTGTTCCTAAGGTAACATTGATTACAAGAAAAGCATATGGTGGTTCATATATTGCTATGTGTAATAAGGAATTAGGAGCAGATGTGGTACTTGCATGGCCAAGTTCAGAGATCGCTGTTATGGGACCACAAGGTGCTGCAAATATTATCTTTAGAAATGACATTAAAAACGCAGAAAATCCAGCTGAAGAAAGAGCGAAGAAAATTGCAGAATATACAGCTGAATTCGCAACTCCTTATAAAGCAGCAGAAAGAGGATATGTTGATGATGTAATCGAACCAAATGCAACAAGACCAAGACTTGTAGATGCATTTAACATGCTTATGTCAAAGAGAGAAACAAGACCTAGCAAAAAACACGGAAATATTCCTCTATAAGATGAGAAACTCAAATTTAAATTTGGTGTTAATCATTTACTCAGTGAAGTAATGAGCTGAGTATCCTATACGTAAAATGTTTTAGACTCTTAAAAAGAGAGGTGAAAATATGGATAAATTATCATTGCTAGAAAAATTTTCCGATCCTGAGATTATGCAAAGCTTATCTATGGGCGAAAAAATGTTAGCTTCTCTATATGTAATGTTCCTTGGAATGCTTGTAACCTTTGTAGCACTATGTATTCTATGGGGGTTAATTGTAATCATGTCTAAAATGATTCATGGAACTAAAAAAGAAGCTGTAAAAGTTGTTACAACTCCAGCTCCAGTTTCAGCTCCTGCACCAGCAGAGCTAGAAAAAGAAGAAGATGAAGAATTAGTTGCAGTAATTACTGCAGCCATTGCAGCAAGCCTTCAAACTTCTACCCACAATATTATTGTAAGAAATATTACAAGAGTAAGTGACGTGACACCTGCATGGGGAAGAATGGGTAGAATGGAGCAAATGAACAATAACTTCTAAAAATAGAATATTTTATTACAGATAAAAGCTTAGAGGAGGAGTATAATAATGAAAAAGTTTAATATAACTGTAAATGGAAAAGCATATGAAGTGGAAGTAGAAGAAGTTGGCGGCGTAGCAGCACCAGCACCAGTAGCTAGACCAGCAGCTCCAGCACCAAGACCAGCAGCACCAAAAGCGGCGCCTGCACCAGCACCAAAAGCAGCACCGGCACCGGCAGCAGCTCCAGCTGGAGGTAATTCAGTAACAGCTCCAATGCCAGGAACGATTTTAGATATTAAAGTAAATGTAGGAGATACTGTTGAAAACGGACAAGTATTATTAATCCTAGAAGCTATGAAAATGGAAAATGAAATTATGGCACCTGCAGGCGGTAAGGTTGTATCTATCAATACAAGCAAGGGTGCTTCTGTAAATGCAGGAGATGTATTGGTAGTATTAGGATAGTCAGGTACCTAAAACTCAAAAGAAAGGAGATGCAGCAATGGTACAAACTATCATCAAATTTTTACAGAGTACAGGTTTTTATGGATTTGGCGAACATCCTTTAAATATTGTTATGATTCTTGTGTCATTTCTACTTTTATATCTAGCCATCAAAAAAGGTTTTGAACCATTATTATTAATACCAATTGCATTTGGTATGTTCTTAACAAATTTACCCTATGCGAATATGATGTTACCACATGGCGGACATGGTGCGCCGGGAGGACTTTTGTGGTATTTCTTCCAAGGAGATGAATTAGGAATATTCCCACCAATTATTTTCATGGGTGTAGGAGCTATGACGGACTTTGGACCACTTATTGCCAACCCAAGATCACTACTTTTAGGAGCAGCAGCTCAGTTTGGAATATTTACAACTTTCATAGGTGCAATCCTTTTAGGATTCAATGGGCAACAAGCAGGAGCTATTGGAATTATTGGAGGGGCAGATGGTCCAACAGCAATCTTCTTAGCTTCAAGATTAGCACCAGAATTATTAGGAGCAATTGCCGTTGCAGCCTATTCATACATGGCACTAGTACCAATTATTCAGCCGCCTATTATGAAAGCTTTAACAACAAAAGAAGAGCGTGTGATTAAGATGGACCAATTAAGACAGGTTTCAAAAACTGAAAAAATATTGTTCCCTATTATTGTTACATTGGTAGTATCTTTAATGCTTCCACCAGCAGCAACGTTAATCGGTATGTTAATGCTTGGAAATTTATTTAAAGAAAGTGGTCTTACTGGAAGACTTGCTGATACTGCACAAAATGCATTAATGAATATTGTAACAATCTTACTAGGACTTTCAGTAGGGGCTACTGCACAAGCAAGTGCGTTCTTAAGATGGGAAACAATTAAAATCATCATATTAGGAGTATTAGCTTTCGGAGTAGGTACAGCAGCAGGTGTAATCTTAGCAAAAATTATGAACAAATTATCAGGTGGAAAAATTAATCCATTGATCGGATCAGCAGGAGTTTCAGCAGTTCCAATGGCAGCGAGAGTTTCTCAAGTTGTTGGACAAAAAGAAAATCCTTCAAACTTCTTATTGATGCATGCTATGGGACCTAATGTTGCAGGGGTTATCGGTTCAGCTGTTGCAGCAGGGGTTATGCTTTCATTGTTCGGGCAATAAATATAAACAGACAGATTTTAATCTGTCTGTTTTTTTTGTTTTTGAGTAAAGTTTATTTTTTATCTGTGAAACATAGGAGGATCAGTTGAGTTATTTAAATGTCTTATAGAATGAATAAGGATTTGGAAAGGGAAAATTTGTCTGTATCGATTCAATGAATGAATATCTTGATGAAGACAATGACTATTTTGACAAAGATGAATTTATATGATACACTAAAAAATATGAGGGTATAAGTCTGAAGTTATTAAATACCAATATATAAAAAAGATTATACCTATAGGGTATATGAAATACATCTTTTGACATGCCAATAGGATTGATGAATTTTAGATAAACGTCTGAGGTTTTATATACTTTTCTAGTTTATATCTAATTATCTATAAGATAGTCTTTATTAATTTATCGTAATGATTCTATAAAATATCCAACGATGACTTTTTAGAAAATAATTTTTGTAATTAGAATTTTTATAAATCTATTATATTTTAAAAATAAAAGTTTAAATGCGTGTGAATGAATTGAATATTTTGACAATTAAAGCTTTTTATGCTATAATCAATATAACATGGTGATACGGGGTATATTTCTTTGATTAGGTGATTCCAACGACATAAGGGACACATATCGACAGGGTACCACATAAAAACAATGATTTCTTATTTATAGCTTAGATAGGTCTTTTGCAAGAGAGCTGTTTAATCTTTATACACTTCAGATTTTTCTTCTGCTTAACTTTTTCAAATCATATACTTTTCTATTTTTCAAATAAGGATCAAAAAAACCTTCTTATATAACCTATCATAAAAAATTATAGAGTATTAATTCTGTAGTATACCCTAGTTTATAAGTGGATTTTAATGATTAAAAGTAAAGGAGATGGTAGTGCATTTTAAGTTGTAGATTATTAATGTTAGGAAAGGTTTCTAACGTTTATTTGTGTTGTCCAAAAGCATATAAACTGCGAAGCAGTTGAGGTTGTTTCGTTTTTTTTGTTGTACACTTTTTATGTATACAAAAGACATTACACAAATAGTAATAATTTTGATTGAAAAAATTTTAAAATTGAAGGAGGAGATTAAGGAATGGGTAGTTTTCAAAAAAACAAAATGATAAAGCTTATTTTTATATTATTGGTGGGGATTTGTATGCTTTCATTAACTGCTTGCGGAGGGAAAGCAGATCAGGCAACTACATCAAAACCCAAGTTGATTTTAGGAGATGCAGGCTGGGATAGTTTTACTTTTCATAATGAGGTAGCAAAATTCATTATTGAAAATGGATATGGATATGAAACAGATGTAATGAGAGGATCAACTCCTATAACTTTTACAGGGATTAGAGATGGAGAAATTGATATTTATATGGAAACATGGACTAGTAACATTTCAGCTTATGAAGAGGCCATTGAGAGTGGAGATATTGTAGAGCTTTCATTAAATTATGGAGATAGTGCACAAGGGGTGTATGTACCGACTTATGTGATTAAAGGAGATCCTAAAAGAGGGATTAAGCCTATGGCTCCTGATTTAAAAACAGTTAAGGATTTAGAAAAATATTGGGAAGTTTTTAAAGATGAAGAAGATCCAAGTAAAGGTCGTATTTATGGGGCTATACCAGGATGGGATGTAGACAAAATTCTTAACACAAAAGTAAAGACATATGGCTTAGATAAAACATTTAATTATTTTAGCCCAGGTTCAGATGCAGCTCTTGCATCATCTATAGCAGGAGCTTATGAAAAAGGAGAACCTTGGGTAGGCTATTATTGGGAACCAACATGGGTTATGGGAAAATATGATATGACTTTACTTAAAGATGAACCTTATAGTGAAGAATTATGGAACAATGGATATGCTTGTGAATTTATTCCAGTACCTGTAACGATAATAGTTAACAAGGAAATGACTAATAAGGCTCCAGATGTGGTAGCATTTTTAAAAGAATATAAAACAAGTAGTAAGCTAACAAGTGATGCATTAGCGTATATGCAAAAAAATGAAGTAGAACCATCAGAAGCTGCTAAGTGGTTTTTAAAAGAACATGAAGAGTTATGGACTAAGTGGGTAGACGAGGACGTAGCACAAAAAGTAAAAGATGCCCTTCAATAGATGAAAATAAAATTTGAATAGGAACGAGGTGATGCTGGTTGCTATGGGTTCCATAGCAACCAGAAAAATATGAATCAATTCCCAGAAACGTTACACATTGAGTTAGGAAAATATGTAGAAAACTTTGTAAAATATCTTACTACAAATTATGGAGAATTTTTTGATGTCATGAAGGACGGAATTTTATGGTTTTTAGTGAATGTAGAAACTTTTTTACAATGGGTTCCGTGGTGGTTAGTAATAGCAATTGTATTTGTAGCAGGATGGCGTATTAAAAAGCAATTTTCATCAGGCATCGTTTATGGAATTATGTTGTTTTTCGTAGGGGCTTTTGGTCTTTGGAAGTTAATGATGTCAACACTAGCAGTAGTTTTAACTTCTGTAGTGATATCATTACTTATAGGAATTCCAGTAGGTATATTGATGGCTTATAGTAGAAAAGTAGAGACTTTTATGAAACCCGTATTAGATGCTATGCAGACTATGCCAAGTTTTGTATATTTGATACCAGCTATAATGCTATTTGGACTTGGAAAGGTACCAGGTGTATTTGCTACAACAATTTATGCTGTTCCGCCAGTGATTCGATTAACAAATTTAGCTATTCGTAATGTATCAAAGGAAATGGTAGAAGCTGCTAATTCCTTTGGTTCTAGTCCTTGGCAAACCCTTATAAAGGTAGAATTACCACAGGCATTGCCTACCATTATGACAGGAGTTAATCAAACTACGATGATGGCCATGGCCATGGTAGTTGTTGCTTCTATGATTGGTGCGAAAGGGTTAGGGGGAGAAGTGTTGATTGCTATTAATAGAATTGATATTGCAAAAGGTACTGAAGCAGGACTAGCGATTGTTGTAATTGCTATTATTATTGATAGAATTACCCAAGGGATTGCTGAACGTTTTAAAGTACCTGAATAAAGGAAAACTAGAAAGTAGGCGTTGAATATGGCTGTAAAAATAGAAGTTAAAAACTTGACAAAAATCTTTGGACGTAATCCAAAGGGTGTATTGAAAAAATTGAAAAAAGGGATGACGAAAGAAGAGATCCTAGAAAAGACAGGGCATGCAGTAGGTGTCAACAATGTTTCTTTTCCTGTAAATGAAGGAGAAATATTTGTAATCATGGGATTATCAGGTAGTGGTAAATCTACTTTGATTCGTTGTTTGAATTTATTGAATAAACCTACCAGTGGAAAAATACTTTTTGAAGGAAAAGATATTGTAAAGTTTAAAAAAGAAGAATTACGAGGGTTTAGACAAAATAACATTGCTATGGTGTTTCAACATTTTGGACTTTTTAGTCATAAAACAGTAGTTGAAAATGTAGCATATGGTCTTGAAGTAAAGGGAATACCAAAAGAAGAGAGATTAAAAATTGCCAATGATACACTAGAAACTGTTGGTTTAGGAGGATGGGGAGAAAAAATGCCTCATGAGCTTAGTGGAGGTATGCAGCAAAGAGTAGGGCTTGCTCGTGCTCTTGCTAATAATCCAGATATTCTTTTGATGGATGAGCCATTTAGTGCATTAGACCCTCTTATTCGCCGTGATATGCAGCTAGAACTTTTAGATATTCAAGCAAAGTTAAAAAAGACCATTATATTCATTACCCATGATGTGAATGAAGCATTTAAACTAGGAGATCGGGTAGCTGTTATGAAAGATGGAGAAGTTGAGCAAATCGGTACACCAGAAGAAATTTTAGCTGAACCCGCAAATGAATACATTGAAGATTTTATCCAAGATATTGACCGTTCAAAAATTCTTCAAGCAAAGCATGTAATGTTTAAGCCATCACCATTATTGTTTAATAAAGATGGTTTGAAGGTGGCAGTAAAAGAAATGAAGTCTCATGGCATTTCTAGTATATTTGTTGTGAACAAAGAGAGAATCTTACAAGGGATTATTACAATAGATGATGTGGTAAAGGCTATACAAGAAAAGAGAACGTTACAAGATATTATTAAACAGGATTATTTTAAAACTGATCCAGAAACATATGTACAAGAATTAATTCCAATGGCTACAGAGACAAAATATCCTATTGCCGTTGTAGATGAAAAAGAAAAACTTTTAGGGATTACTGTTCGTACCTCTGTATTATCAGGTCTGGTTTCATAAAAAATAAATTTACTTAAATAAGAAGTAGAAGTATATTTAAATATGCTTCTATTTTTTATTTAAGTTTTGGTGTTTTCTATATATATAGTATAATATTCTTATTAAAATGTAAGGATTAAGGGGATGTAGATCGATGAAAAGAGCAGTTTTAGAAGCCCTAAAAAAGAATAAAGATATCTTTATTTCAGGTGAAGAGTTGAGCAAAAAAATAGGTGTAACAAGAACAGCTGTATGGAAGCATATTAAGCAGTTAAAAGAAGAAGGATATGAAATAGAATCTGTTTCAAGAAAGGGATATCGAATGATAAAAGAGCCGGATACATTAGATGCAAATGCCCTTGAAATAGAAGTAGCAAGTAAACATATTGGCAGAAAGATCCATCACTTTGAATCTATTGATTCTACAAATACTTTAGCAAAAAAAATGGCTGCAGAAGGGGCGCCGGAAGGGACTGTAATCATTGCTGAGGAGCAGACTGGTGGAAGAGGAAGACTAGGGAGAACGTGGGAGTCTCCTAAAGGTACAGGCATTTGGATGTCGATTATCTTAAGGCCCAATATAGTACCTACGGAAGCTACGAAAATTACACAAATTACAGCAGCTGCTGTTGCTATGGGTTTAAGAAGTATTATTGGGGATGATGTGGGGATAAAATGGCCAAATGATATTATTATCCACAAGAAAAAGACATGTGGTATTCTTACTGAAATGAGTGCTGAGTTAAATTCAGTAAACTATATTGTTGTAGGAATAGGTATTAATGTGAATGTGGACCCTAATGAATTTCCTGAAGAGGTTAGGGGGGTTGCAACATCAATAAAGGCATATACAGGAATGATTGTTTCGAGAAAAAATATTGTTAAGGAGATCCTTCATGCTTTTGAGGATTTGTATTTAGATTTTATAGAGAAGAATCATATAGAAAAAAGTATGGAGATTTGCAAAAAATATTCAGTTACTTTAGGAAAACAGGTCAAAATTAGAACTAGACAAAAGGAAGTTATCGCAGAGGCTGTTGATCTAACAGAAGATGGGCAGTTACTTATTAAAAATGAGTTAGGGGAGATAGAGAAGGTTCTTTCTGGAGAAGTATCTGTCAGGGGTTTGACAGATTATGTATAGGGAAAAGTAAATAGGAAATAATGGGTATAGCAGTAGTACGTTTTTTTATTGCAAAAGAATTAAACAGATGATAACATATAGAAAGAAAATCAGAATCTATGTCTAAATATAAAGAATAAGGAAGAAAGGTTGAGCGAAGATATGTTATTAGCGTTTGATGTCGGGAATACAAATATTGTTTTAGGAGTGTATAAAGGAAAAGAATTATTGCATTCTTGGAGATTTGCAACGGATAAATCTAAGAGTTCAGATGAATATGGTATGCTGATCAACCAATTATTTCAATATGAGGGAGTAAGTATTAATGACGTAAAGGATGTTATTATTTCATCAGTTGTACCACCAATTATGTATACACTGGAGCATACGGCATTAAAATATTGTAATAAGGAAGCGATTGTAATAGGTCCTGGCATCAAAACAGGAATGAATATAAAATATGACAATCCAAAGCAAGTAGGAGCAGATAGAATCGTCAATGCTGTTGCAGCATATGAAAAGTATGGTGGTCCTTTGGTTATTGTAGATTTTGGAACTGCCACAACCTTTTGTGCTATTTCAAAGAAGGGAGAATATTTGGGAGGTACCATTGCACCGGGAGTAAAAATATCTAGTGAAGCATTATTCCAACATGCAGCTAAGTTACCGAGAGTAGAGCTTGTAAAGCCTGGAAAGGTTATTTGCAAAAATACAGTAAATAGCATGCAATCGGGTATGGTTTATGGATATGTGGGGCTAGTGGATTATATCGTTCGTAGAATGAAAGAAGAATTAGGAGACCCAAATACAAAGGTAATTGCTACAGGTGGACTTGCAAGTCTTATTATGAGTGAATCTGAGACCATTGATGAAATTGATAAAATGCTTACCCTTGAGGGACTAAGAATTATTTATGAGAGAAATAGAGGGTAATAAAATTAGGGTCATTTTTTAGGATACTTTCTAAGAATGACCCTTTTTATAATATAGTATGATTTTATCATTCTGATATACAAATACTAAAGAATAGGAAACTAGCAGGATGGATATATATAGAATAGGTGGTAACAAAATGAGAATTGGAAATGTAGAATTAGAAAATAACGTGTTCTTAGGCCCTATGGCAGGAGTGACAGATTTAACATTTAGGCTTATATGTAAGGAGCAGGGGGTAGGTTTAGTTTATACAGAAATGGTAAGTTGTAAAGGCTTATATTATAATGATAGAAAAACAGAACAGCTATTACGTATGGATGAAAAAGAAAAACCCGTAGCGTTGCAAGTTTTTGGTTGTGAACCAGATGTGATGGCAAAAGCTGCAGAAAAATTAAATGATTATGAAAATGCCATACTAGATATAAATATGGGCTGTCCTACACCTAAAATTGTTAAAAATGGAGATGGTTCAGCTCTTATGAAAAATCCCAAATTAGCTGGTGAAGTGATAAAAGCTGTTGTGAATGCAACAGATAAGCCCGTAACAGTAAAAATTAGAAAAGGATGGGATGATTCTTCCATCAATGCAGTAGAGATTGCAAAAATTGCAGAGGAAAATGGTGCAAAAGCTATTGCAGTTCACGGCAGAACAAGAGAACAATTTTATACAGGAAAAGCAGATTGGTATATTATAAAAGCTGTAAAGGAAGCGGTATCTATTCCTGTCATTGGAAATGGAGATATTTTTACTGTAGAAGATGCAATAAAAATGAAAGAAATTACAAATTGTGATGCAGTTATGATCGCAAGGGGAGCCCAAGGAAATCCTTGGATCTTTAAAAGAGTTGCTCATTATATGAAAACAGGAGAGATATTACCTGAACCTACTACATACGAAAAAATACAAATGGCACTAAAACATTTAGAGATGCTTATTGAAAATAAAGGAGAATATATTGCTGTTAGAGAGATTCGAAAGCATATGGCGTGGTATCTAAAGGGAATAAGAAATTCTGCAAAAATTCGAGGAAATATGAATACCTTACAAACAAAAGAAGAAATCATAAAGAATTTAAAAGATTTTTTGAGAAATTGTTAAAATCGAATAATGATAAAATCTCTATAGGATATCTTGACAATGAATACTATGTACATTATAATATTTCGCATATAGTAGAAAAATGAATAAAAAATTTTGAAAATTCATCATGTGTTATAAAAAGCACTGTATTAACAGTGCTTATTGTAGTACGATAGAAATGGTTTCATTTTGCTTTTGAGAATAAATTTATTGTGGGGACATATATTATTAACAAATCTTTTTGAAGATTTTGTTTTAAATTGTGAAAAAGGAGAGGAATCAAATGAGTGAGAAAGAGATTATATTAACACGTGAAGGTTTGCAGAAAATAGAGGATGAGCTAGAACAACTAAAAACCGTTAGAAGAAAAGAAGTAGCAGAGAGAATAAAAGAGGCAATTGCGTTTGGAGATATTAGTGAGAACTCAGAATATGATGAAGCCAAAAATGAACAGGCTCAAGTAGAAGAAAGAATTGCAAAACTTGAAATGACATTGAGAAAAGCAAAAGTATTAGATGAATCTCAAATATCATTAGATGTTGTAAACGTTGGATCAATTGTCAAAGTAAAAGATTTAGAATTTGACGAAGACGTAGAATATACCATTGTAGGATCGGCTGAAGCAGATCCATATGAAGGCAAAATCTCTAATGAAGCTCCAGTAGGAAGAGGTTTATTAGGAAGTAGAGTTGGAGATATTGTAGATGTACAAGTGCCAGATGGTATCATTAAATATGAGATTTTAGAAATAAAAAGATAATTTGGGGGTGTACAAAAGATGAGTGAAGAAATGAATCTCAGTGAAGTACTACAGGTGAGAAGGGATAAGCTTAAAAAGCTTAGAGAAATGGGAAGAGATCCATACAAGATAGAAAAATATGATCAAACTCATTTTAGCCAAGATATAAAAAATGATTTTGAAACAATGGAAGGAAATGAAGTTTCTATTGCAGGAAGAATTATGGCAAAACGAACAATGGGGAAAGCTGCTTTTATTGATATACAAGATAAGCAAGGCCGAATTCAATCCTATGTAAGAAAAGATGCTATTAGTGAAGAAGAATATGAGGTATTCCTTACATATGATATAGGTGACATTGTAGGAATCAAAGGAACAGTTTTTAAAACAAAACATGGAGAAATATCTGTAAAAGCAACAGCTGTAAAATTGCTTTCAAAATCACTAAAGCCACTTCCAGAAAAATGGCATGGATTAAAAGATAAAGAACTTCGATATAGACAAAGATATGTAGACTTGATTGTAAATCCAGAGGTAAAGAATACTTTTATAGGTAGAACAAAAGCTATAAAAGCATTGAGAAAATATTTGGATGATCGTGACTTCTTAGAAGTAGAAACACCAATACTAGATTCAGTAGCATCAGGTGCTAATGCAAGACCATTTATTACGCATCATAATACATTAGATATTGATATGTATATGAGAATTGCTACAGAACTTCATCTTAAAAGATTAGTTGTAGGTGGTATTGATAGAGTATATGAAATCGGAAGACTATTTAGAAATGAAGGAATGTCTCCAAAGCATAATCCTGAATTCACTACAATTGAATGGTATATGGCTTATGCAGATTATGAAGTAATGATGCAAATGTGTGAAGAAGTAGTATCAGAAATGGCTATGGCAGCAGCAGGTACAACAAAACTTACATATCAAGGAAAAGAAATCGATTTAACACCTCCATGGAGAAGAATAAGAATGGTAGATTTAGTTACAGAAGAGACAGGTGTTAATTTTGAAGAAGTAGCAACAGATGAAGAAGCAAGATGTATTGCAAAAGAAAAAGGAATAGAAGTAAATAAAGAAACAACAAAGGGAGATATTATTAATTTATTCTTTGAAGAATTCTGTGAAGAAAAATTAATACAACCAACCTTTGTTACACATCATCCAGTTGAGATTTCACCATTTGCGAAAAGAGATCCAGAAAACCCTCATTATACACATAGATTTGAAGCGTTCGCAAATAGTTGGGAGATTGCAAATGCGTTCTCAGAATTGAATGATCCACTAGATCAAAGAGAAAGATTTGAAGACCAATTGAGAAAGAAAGAACTAGGGGACGATGAAACTGCTATGGCAGACGAAGATTTCCTAAATGCACTTGAGGTAGGGCTTCCTCCTACAGGTGGTATTGGAATTGGTATTGATAGACTTGTTATGCTGTTAACAGATTCTCCAACTATTAGAGATGTAATTTTCTTCCCAACTATGAAGCCAATTGATAAGTAAAGCAAAAAGCATAGGGTTTGCCTATGCTTTTTTTTTGAAGATAATAAGGCAGAGTACTTGCTCCTCGTTCTTTTTTAAGAAGAGGTGTTTTTTAGGTAAAAGAGAAAAATTAAAAGATAGATAGGGAAAAATATCATTATATAATTATATAAAAAATAATAGAAAAACAGAGAAAATAGGAATAATTTTTAGAAAATCACATATAATGATGAATGTGAGTTTGAAAATGAATTTGAATTGTGTTTGTATTTATGATATAGTAAATAACGTTGTTGATGATTAAAACCTTTTAACCAAAAGATAAGTTTTAAGAATTACTATTAATTACCTTTCAAAAAAGGTTGACATAATATTAGATATGTGGTAAATTAGTAAATGTCCTTTGACGATGAACTTTGAAAACTATACAGTGTAAGAAATTAAGCCAGATATATGGACATAAAAGTCCGAAACGTTCAATTCAAAACTTTTATACTTGAGAGTTTGATCCTGGCTCAGGATGAACGCTGGCGGCGTGCCTAACACATGCAAGTCGAGCGTGAAGCTCTTTATTGATCCTTCGGGTGATTTAAAGAGTGGAAAGCGGCGGACGGGTGAGTAACGCGTGGGTAACCTGCCCTATACACAGGAATAGCCTCGGGAAACCGGGATTAATACCTGATAAAACTCTAGTATGGCATCATACATGAGTCAAAACTCAGGTGGTATAGGATGGACCCGCGTCTGATTAGCTAGTTGGTAAGGTAATGGCTTACCAAGGCGACGATCAGTAGCCGACCTGAGAGGGTGATCGGCCACACTGGAACTGAGACACGGTCCAGACTCCTACGGGAGGCAGCAGTGGGGAATATTGCACAATGGGCGAAAGCCTGATGCAGCAACGCCGCGTGAGCGATGAAGGCCTTCGGGTCGTAAAGCTCTGTCCTAAGGGAAGAATAATGACGGTACCTTAGGAGGAAGCCCCGGCTAACTACGTGCCAGCAGCCGCGGTAATACGTAGGGGGCAAGCGTTATCCGGAATCACTGGGCGTAAAGGGTGCGTAGGCGGCCAATAAAGTCTGGGGTGAAAGGCTACGGCTTAACCGTAGTAAGCCTTGGAAACTTATTGGCTTGAGTGCAGGAGAGGAGAGTGGAATTCCTAGTGTAGCGGTGAAATGCGTAGATATTAGGAGGAACACCAGTGGCGAAGGCGACTCTCTGGACTGTAACTGACGCTGAGGCACGAAAGCGTGGGGAGCGAACAGGATTAGATACCCTGGTAGTCCACGCCGTAAACGATGAGTGCTAGGTGTCGGGGGTCGAACCTCGGTGCCGCAGCTAACGCATTAAGCACTCCGCCTGGGGAGTACGGTCGCAAGACTGAAACTCAAAGGAATTGACGGGGACCCGCACAAGCAGCGGAGCATGTGGTTTAATTCGAAGCAACGCGAAGAACCTTACCAAAACTTGACATCCTTTGCATTACCCTTAATCGGGGAAATCCCTTCGGGGACAAAGTGACAGGTGGTGCATGGTTGTCGTCAGCTCGTGTCGTGAGATGTTGGGTTAAGTCCCGCAACGAGCGCAACCCTTGTCTTTAGTTGCCAGCATTTCGGATGGGCACTCTAGAGAGACTGCCGGGGATAACTCGGAGGAAGGTGGGGATGACGTCAAATCATCATGCCCCTTATGTTTTGGGCTACACACGTGCTACAATGGCTGGTACAACGGGAAGCGAAAGAGTAATCTGGAGCCAATCTTAAAAGCCAGTCTCAGTTCGGATTGTGGGCTGCAACTCGCCCACATGAAGCTGGAGTTGCTAGTAATCGTGAATCAGAATGTCGCGGTGAATGCGTTCCCGGGTCTTGTACACACCGCCCGTCACACCATGGAAGTTGGGGGCACCCGAAGTCAGCTATCTAACCTTTTGGAGGAAGCTGCCGAAGGTGAATTCAATAACTAGGGTGAAGTCGTAACAAGGTAGCCGTATCGGAAGGTGCGGCTGGATCACCTCCTTTCTAAGGAGAATAGGTTTGTTTCTTACACTGTCTAGTTTTGAGAGTTTAACTCTCAGGTAGGGGCTTGTAGCTCAGGTGGTTAGAGCGCACGCCTGATAAGCGTGAGGTCGGAGGTTCGAGTCCTCCCAAGCCCACCATTAAAGCCTTTCGAAAGAGAGGGTTTGAATTTGTACTTTGAAAACTGAACAATGCATATAAAAAAAGATTAATACTACAATTAATCTGAGAGAATCAAGAGCAATGAAACTAATAAACGTAAAGTTTATTAGTACTCCAATTACACAAAATATAAAATTTTGGTAATTGAAGCATTGCAGCAGGTCAAGTTATAAAGAGCATAGGGCGGATGCCTTGGCACTAGGAGTCGATGAAGGACGTGGTAAGCTGCGATAAGCCTCGGGTAGCTGCAAGCAAGCTTTAATCCGGGGATTTCCGAATGGGGGAACCCACTTAGGGTAATACCTAAGTACCATCTACTGAATAAATAGGTAGATAGGAGACATACCAGGGGAACTGAAACATCTAAGTACCCTGAGGAAGAGAAAGAAAACTCGATTCCCTGAGTAGCGGCGAGCGAAAGGGGAAGAGCCCAAACCTAAAGAATTTTCTTTAGGGGTTGCGGATATACTCATTAAGAGCAAAGAATTTGTAGCCGAAGAACTCTGGAAAGAGTTACCGAAGAAGGTAATAGTCCTGTAGGCAAAACTTAGTCTAGCTTGAGTGTACTCCAGAGTACCACGAGACACGTGAAACCTTGTGGGAAGCTGGGGGGACCACCCCCCAAGGCTAAATACTTCCTAGTGACCGATAGCGTATAGTACCGTGAGGGAAAGGTGAAAAGAACCCCGGGAGGGGAGTGAAATAGAACCTGAAACCCTATGTTTACAAGCAGTGGAAGTTCTTTTTATGAACGACCACGTACTTTTTGTAGAACGGGCCAACGAGTTACGGTATGCAGCAAGGTTAAGTTATTTTGTAACGGAGCCGCAGCGAAAGCGAGTCTTAATAGGGCGATTTTAGTTGTATGCCGTAGACCCGAAACCGGGTGACCTATCCATGAGCAGGTTGAAGCGGAAGTAAAATTTCGTGGAGGACCGAACCCATGTCTGTTGAAAAAGGCTGGGATGACTTGTGGATAGCGGAGAAATTCCAATCGAACTCGGAGATAGCTGGTTCTCCCCGAAATAGCTTTAGGGCTAGCCTTAAAGGTAGTGATACGGAGGTAGAGCACTGAATGTCCTAGGGGCCCTCACCGGTTACCGAAGACTATCAAACTCCGAATGCCGTAATCATAACTTTAGGAGTCAGACTATGGGTGATAAGATTCATGGTCGAAAGGGAAACAGCCCAGATCGTCAGCTAAGGTCCCTAAGTACAGGTTAAGTGGAAAAGGATGTGGGATTGCATAGACAACTAGGATGTTGGCTTAGAAGCAGCCATTCATTCAAAGAGTGCGTAATAGCTCACTAGTCGAGTGATCCCGCGCCGAAAATTACCGGGGCTCAAACCTGTCACCGAAGCTACGGCATACCGTTTGGTATGGGTAGGGGAGCATTGTATATGGGTTGAAGCTGTACCGTAAGGAGCAGTGGACTATATACAAGAGAGAATGTTGGCATGAGTAGCGAGAGGCAGGTGAGAATCCTGCCCGCCGAAAACCTAAGGTTTCCTGAGGAAGGTTCGTCCACTCAGGGTTAGTCGGGACCTAAGCCGAGGACGAAAGTCGTAGGCGATGGACAACAGGTTGAAATTCCTGTACCACCGAAAATCGTTTGAGCGATGGGGTGACACAGAAGGATAGGTTAAGCGCACCGTTGGTTGTGTGCGTCTAAGCGTTTAGGAAGTTAGGATAGGCAAATCCGTCTTAACAATTCTGAGGCGTTATGGGGAGCGAAATATAAGTAGCGAACTTACTGATTCCACGCTGTCAAGAAAAGCCTCTAGTTAGATCTAGGTGCCCGTACCGTAAACCGACACAGGTAGGTGAGGAGAGAATCCTAAGGCGAGCGAGAGAACTATTGTTAAGGAACTCGGCAAAATGACCCCGTAACTTCGGGAGAAGGGGTGCCACGTTAGGGTTTATAGCCCGAGGTGGCCGCAGAGAATAGATCCAAGCGACTGTTTAGCAAAAACACAGGTTTCTGCTAAGTCGAAAGACGATGTATAGGAGCTGACGCCTGCCCGGTGCTGGAAGGTTAAGGGGACGTGTTAGAGCAATCGAAGCACCGAACTTAAGCCCCAGTAAACGGCGGCCGTAACTATAACGGTCCTAAGGTAGCGAAATTCCTTGTCGGGTAAGTTCCGACCCGCACGAAAGGCGTAACGATTTGGATACTGTCTCGACAATAGACTCGGTGAAATTGTAGTACCGGTGAAGATGCCGGTTACCCGCAGCAGGACGGAAAGACCCCGTGGAGCTTTACTGTAGCCTGACACTGGATTTTGGTATTACATGTACAGGATAGGTGGGAGACGTCGATGCATGCACGCCAGTGTGTGTGGAGTCATCCTTGGGATACCACTCTTGTAATACTGAAGTTCTAACCATAAGCTGTGAATCCAGCTTTGGGACACTGTCAGGTGGGCAGTTTGACTGGGGCGGTCGCCTCCTAAAGAGTAACGGAGGCGCCCAAAGGTTCCCTCAGCGCGGTCGGAAATCGCGCGAAGAGTGCAAAGGCAGAAGGGAGCTTGATTGCGAGACATACAGGTCGAGCAAGGACGAAAGTCGGGCTTAGTGATCCGGTGGTTCCGAGTGGAAGGGCCATCGCTCAACGGATAAAAGCTACCCCGGGGATAACAGGCTTATCTCCCCCAAGAGTCCACATCGACGGGGAGGTTTGGCACCTCGATGTCGGCTCGTCTCATCCTGGGGCTGTAGTAGGTCCCAAGGGTTGGGCTGTTCGCCCATTAAAGAGGCACGCGAGCTGGGTTCAGAACGTCGTGAGACAGTTCGGTCCCTATCCGCTGTGGGCGCAGGAAATTTGAGAGGAGCTGTCCTTAGTACGAGAGGACCGGGATGGACATACCTCTGGTGCATCAGTTGTCACGCCAGTGGCACAGCTGAGTAGCTATGTATGGACGGGATAAGCGCTGAAGGCATCTAAGCGCGAAGCCCCCCTTAAGATAAGATTTCCCATAGCGTTAAGCTAGTAAGACCCCAGAAAGACTATCTGGTTGATAGGTCGGAGGTGTAAGGGCAGTAATGTCTTAAGCTGACCGATACTAATAGGTCGAGGACTTGACCAATAAAATATGCATTGTTTGGTTTTGAGGGTGTAAATTCTTAAATATTTTATTTGGACAAAATCATAGATTTTGGCAATCTGCTTAAAAGAATATACATTTTATATTAGAAAAGAAATTATCTAGTGACTATAGCGAAGGAGTTACACCTGTTCCCATACCGAACACAGAAGTTAAGCCCTTCAGCGCTGATGGTACTTGGTGGGTAACTGCCTGGGAGAGTAGGTCGTCGCTAGATAATTTCTTTTTATTTTTTAAAATGATTGTAAGTCTAAAGTTATATGATGTATCATATATATAAATGGATATAGGCAGGAAATTGGTTCATGTTGAGTAAATATTTAATACGATTGCAAATCTATTATAGATATGATTTGATTTGGAATAAAAATAAGGGGGGATTTTATGAGTATTCAAGCGCTTTTTAAAAAAGGAATTTCTTTTATGGAATTTGTAAATAAAGATAAAGACACTTATAAAGAAAGAACCTTAGAAGTATATAAGAATATTGCAATTGATGAATCCTTAGAAAATGATATTCTAGGAATCAAAGAGATCGTAAATATCCTAGTATTTGCTGAAATATGGTGTCCAGATTGTATGATTAATGTACCCGCTCTTCAAAAAATGATAGAGATTAATCCGAATTTTGCAATATCAATTGTATCAAGAGAAGGTAATGAAGTTTTTATGGACAACTACAAGGTAAATGGTAAGACTAAAATACCAACTTTTTTAATCATGGACAAAAATTTTAAACCATTAGGTGCTTTTATAGAACAACCCCAAATTTTGAAAGATATTGAAGGAAAAGGAAAGCAAGTAGAAATTATTGTAGCAAAAAGAAAATATAAAAAAGGTGAGTATATTGTAGAGACAATAAAAGAAATATTAAATATGGTGGAAAAATAGATGGCAAGGGGCCATCTTTTTTTTTGACAATAAAACTTTCAGATGCTACAATATATAGTGCACGTTGGATTTTTGATATACTAAATGATGTTGTTTTAGGTATAAATATACAATATCTAGTACATATTACTAATGATTCTGAAAGGAGCATTTTATGATAAAGGTAATGAAAAGAAATGATAAAATAGTAAATTTTGATAGTATCAAAATAAGAAATGCAATTGAGCGAGCTATGGCAGAAACAAAATCAGGAATAGATCATGAGTTAAGTAAGAAAATTTCCTATCTCATACATGAAAAGACAAAACAAATAGCATTTCCAATACATGTTGAAGAGATACAAGATATGGTAGAAGATTTATTAATGACAAGTGATAGAAGAGACGTGGCAAAAATGTACATAATTTACAGAAATGAACATAATAAGATAAGAAAAATGAGAAAAAGGATTGAGGATCGATTGTTAACGGATGATTTTATTAGTAAATATAAGCATAAAACTTCACCTATGGAACAACTAGGTAATTTTGTATACTACAGAACTTATTCTAGATGGTTACCAGAGGAAAAAAGAAGGGAATATTGGTGGGAAACAGTAAGAAGAGCGGTTGAATATAATTGTAGTTTAGTGCCAACTACAAAAGAAGAAGCAGAAAAATTGTATGATAATATTTATAATCTTCGTCAATTTTTGTCTGGACGTACCTTTTGGGTGGGAAATACACCAGTAGCAAAGAATTATCCAATGGCTAACTATAATTGTTCTTTTCTAAAAATAGAGCAGTTTGAATCCTTTAAAGAGTTATTCTATTTGTTGATGGTGGGTTCTGGAGTAGGCCTTAGAATTTTAAAAGATGATGTAAAAAACCTTCCTAAGATAAGATCAAACTATGAATTGATCCATAAGGATTATATGCCGATGCCTATTAGTGAAAGAGAAGATAATACGAGCTTAGAATTTTTCCATAACAATACAGTTAAAATTACAGTAGGAGATAGTAAGGAAGGTTGGACTCAAAGTTTAGATTTCTTCTTTAAACTTCTATATAGTAATGAGTATAGAAATGTAAAAACGATTATTGTAAATTATGACCATGTGAGACCAAAAGGAGAAAAATTAAAAACATTTGGAGGAACTGCAAGCGGTCATGAGAGTCTTAAGAATATGTTCTTTAAAATTGATGCAGTTATCCGTAAAAATAAAACAAACTCTTATAAAAAGAAGCATAGACTAAAGCCTATTGATTGTTTGGATATTGCTAATATTATTGGAGAGAATGTAGTAGTAGGTGGCGTTAGAAGAACAGCTGAAATGGTATTAATAGATGCAGATGATCAAGAATGTATTGATGCAAAATCGAATCTTTATAAGCAAATAGATGGACAATGGATTGTAGATAAAAATATTATCCATAGACAAATGAGCAATAACTCTATTTATTATAGAGAAAAACCTACAAGAGAGAAACTTCATTGGCAAATTGAGCGTATGAGATATTCAGGAGAACCTGGATGGATCAATGAAGAAGCAGGACTAAAAAGAAGGCCGAATATGAATGGTGTGAATCCATGTGGAGAAATTCTTCTTGATTCACAAGGACTTTGTAACCTAACGACAATTAATGTATATAGTTTTGTAGATAGGAATGGTAAACTAGATCTAGAAGGATTACTTTACGCACAAAGATTATCTGTAAGAGCAGGATATAGAATGACTTGTGTAGAGCTTGAGTTACCAAATTGGGATGCAGTACAGCAAAGGGATAAATTAGTAGGCTGCTCTTTGACAGGATGGCAGGACATGGTGAATGCGTTAGGCATTACAAGGGAAGAAGAAGCAGAAATCTTAAGTAAATTAAGAGAAGCTGCTCGTGAAGAAGTAAAAAAATATGCTGCTGAAATTGGGGAAAAAGAACCTTTATTAGTAACGACTGTAAAACCAGAGGGAACATTAAGCCAATTACCTACTGTATCGAGTGGTGTTCACTATTCACATTCGCCTTTCTACATAAGAAGAATTCGTATAAGCTCTGATGATCCATTAGTAAAAGTTTGTGAAGACCTAGATTATCCAGTTTTTCCAGAAGTAGGTCAAGCTTGGGATAGTTGCGTGACAAAAGTAGTAGAGTTCCCTGTAAAAGCACCAAATGGTAAAACAAAATATGATGTTTCTGCAATTGAACAACTTGAGAATTATAAAATGTTCATGGAAAATTATGTTGACCACAATTGTTCAATCACTGTTCATGTGAGAGAGCATGAATGGGAAGAAGTAGAACAATGGGTATGGGATCATTGGGATGATGTAGTTGCATTATCATTCTTATCATTAGATGATAATTTTTATAAGCTACTTCCTTATGAAGCTATCACTGAAGAAGAATATAAAAGGCGCGTAAATGAAATGAAGCCATTTATTCCTTCTTTACTTAGAAAGTATGAACAAGAAGAAGTAGAGCTAGATATAGGCAATGACGGCTGTGAGAATGGAATTTGCCCTATAAGATAGAAATGTATATAGAACAAAACAAACAACCCCTTAGATTTTAAAATATAAATCTAAGGGGTTTCTTTTTCAAAAAAGCAGTATCTATAATAAAAGTATGAAAATTTTGGTATAATCATATAGAAGTAGACATCTAAGGGGGTAGATTATGTACATAGCTGTAATAATATTATTTTGTATAAGTATTATTGAAGAGACCGTATGCAATTTTAAAAAGAAACAGTCACAAGTATTATTAGACATGCCTATTTTATGCAAATTACCTTTAACAAGTATATTTACCTGTTATTTTATTATTAACTTAATGGTTCTAACTATAGGAGCAGGCAAAGAAGCTTTTTTGTATTTTTTCAGTCCCGTATTGTTATATCTAGGTTTATTCGTAGCATTGATCTACAATTTATACAAAACTTTTTTCTATAAAAAGATCATGGTCAATCAAGTAAAAAAAGAAATTGTAAAAGAAGCTCTATATACTATATTTGAAAAATATAAATATACTTTAGAGGAAAGAATAAAAGAGGATGAAAGAAAACTTCTTGTAAAAAATATAGGTGTAGCTATTGTATTAAAAGAAAACAAGAATGGAGAATGTACGCATATAGAAATATCTAAGTATAAAAAAATAGAGAGTTTAAAAGAAATTTTAAATGACATGAAAGATTTATTGATAGAAAAATACAAGGTAAATAAAGATTTTCATGTTACAAAAATGGATTTTTTATTGCCAATCATATTGTATGGAATTTCTATTATTGGATTTATTTATTTCAAGAAATAAGAACAATCAACTAAAAATTTATTTAATATTTTGAAATACCCTCTAAAACATAGGTTTTAAAAATGATATAATTGATATAAATACATAAACAAGGGGAGAATTAGATGAGCTTTCAATTATCGACTTATGAAAATTTAACAGGAGCAACAAAGCAGACACCAGCCTTTTCGTGTGTAGCGCAAGGACAAGGATTTTTCTTTGCTAAAAAAGGAGCAATGGTTGCAGATCAAGGTCAGTTTAAATATGAAAAAGTATTATTAGATCCCAATGCAGGTGGTGGAATCGCTAGAGGTATTATGAATAACATCTCTAGAAGATTAACAGGTGAAAATATGGAGATCATGAAAGTAACAGGAGAAGGCATGTGTATATTGGCTTTTGCAGGAAAAAATGTTACGATTGTTCCTCTTGAACCTGGTGAATCTGTTGGGGTAGAGTCTGAAAACATATTAGCATTTTCAGGAAATTTAAACTATGGTGTTCGTTTTATAGGAGCAGGGGTATTATCTCAAAAGGGATTGTTTACTACAAACTTTAAGAATAATTCAGGAGAAACAGGTCATGTAGCTGTTATTACAGATGGAAATGCAATTGTATTACAAACGCCTTGTAGAGTAGACCCAGATGCCATTATATGTTGGACAGGTCCAGATCCAAGCTTAAAGGCGGATGTAAACTGGAAAACATTTATTGGACAAACTTCAGGGGAATCTTATATGTTTGAATTTAAACAAGGAGGAAATACAGTAGTTCTTCAACCTTCAGAAAGAAAAGCAGGTCTGGATATAGGTATTGATAGGGGAGAAGCAGTAGGAACCCAATCAAACGCTATGGGAAATTCTATGGACAATACGCAAGATATGATGGGGCAAGTAACAAATACATTAGGAAATTTCTTTAATAGATAAGGAGGGGCAATAATGGGATTAAATGGTCTTGGTGGATTAGGAGGAAACAACCCTTCAAATAATCAACCTCAAACACAAACTGCAGGACTCGGAAGTTTAGGTGGTCTTGGTAGTGGATTAGGTGGAGCGAATCAAACTACAGCTAGTAAACCAGTATCTCTAAAAAAGGGACAGAAGGTATCTTTAAAAAAGGCTGCATCAGATATGGGATTAGATGCAAACACTTTATCTAAGATTCATATCGGTCTTGGTTGGGACACCAACAAATTTGATGGAAAAGATTTTGATTTAGATGTATTTACCTTTGCCGTAAAGGGTGATGGGAAGGTAAGAAATGAAAAAGATTTTGTATTCTTTGGAAATAAACAACCAGCAGGACTTGGAATAGAATTAAGTGGAGATAATCGAACAGGACAAGGAAGCGGGGATGATGAAAGTGTACTTGCTGACTTAAATACAGTACCTGCTGAAATACAAAAGATTATATTTGCTATTACCATTTATGAAGGAAAAGAAAGAGGCCAAAATTTTGGAATGGTAGAAAATGCTTTTGTGAGATTGGTAGATCAAAATACCAATAGAGAGTTTTTAAGATATGATCTTTCTGAGGATTATAGTTTAGAAACAGCTGTAGTGGTTGGAGAAATTTATAGACACAATGGAGAATGGAAATTTAATGCCAATGGTTCAGGATTTAATGATGGACTTCCAGCACTTTGCGCTTGTTATGGTGTAAATGCAGAATAAAAAATAAGCAGATTTTATCTGCTTATTTTTTTGTTGTTTTTTTGCATAGATAAGTATAAAATATAAGTGAGTGAGCACTCACTCACTAAGGAGGTAAGATCATGAAAAGAAATGCAAAGGAAACAGAAAAGAAAATACTTGAAGCAGCCATTTCTATATTTTCAAAAAAAGGATTTTCTGCTGCTACAACGAATGAAATTGCAAAAGAGGCAGGAGTGGCTGAAGGAACTATTTTTAAGTATTATCCTAGGAAAAAGGATTTACTTCATACAGCAATGATTAAAGCCATTCATTTATTTGTAGAGTCTATGGCAGTAGACTCATTAAAAGCAGTAATCAAAGAAAAAAAAGAAGCATCTATAGAAGAACTCTTAAAAGCTGTAATTATGGATCGGATAAAGTTTTTTGAAAAGCATTGTTCTCTTATAAAGGTGATTTTTTATGAACTGCAGTTTCATGAAGATTTAAGAGAATTATTCTTAAAAAAGCTATTAGAAAATATACCTGAAATTGTTTCGCAAATATTTAAAGAAAGAAAACAAAAAGGAGAAATAAAAGATGTAAATAGTGTGATTGTCATGAGAAGTTTTATGGGAATGGTTTTATCTATGATTCTTCAAAGGCAGTTTATACCACAGGTTAATCAAATGGATCATATGGAAGAAGAGATTGAGTTGATCGTAGATATTTTTCTAAATGGAATAAAGAGGTGATTGATCGTGTATAAAAAATTAAAAATCATTGGAGTATGTTTTCTTTTTAGTGTTTTGCTTGTAGCTTGTTCGTTTACCAATGAAGAAGACAAATACACGGGAACCGTTGAATGTGAAGATATAGATATTGCTAGTGAAACTTCAGGATTGATTACAGAAATCTTTGTAAAAGAAGGGGCTTTTGTAAAAAAAGGAGATAAACTTTGCCGTATTGATGTTGAAAATTTAAAACTAGAGCTTAATCAGGCAGAAGCAAGTCTTAAAATTGCCAATGCTAAATTTGATAAATTACAATCAGGAGCGAGAAATGAAGAAATAAATCAAGCAAGGGTACAGGTAGAAAAAATAAAAAGTATTTTAGCTGGAAAAAATGCTGATTATGCATATAGACTTAAAAATTATGAAGATTTGAAGAAATTATATGAAAGTGGTGCTGTTTCTAAGGAAAAACTAGAAGAAGCAAAGGTATTATTAGATAATGCTTCGGCCATCCTTGAAAGTACAAAAAAAGAGTTAGAATCTGCAAAGTTAACATTAGATTTAATCATCAAGGGGACAAGAGATGAGGAAATACAGATGGCTTTTGGAGAAGTAGAGAAGGCAAAGGCCATGGTGGAACAAATAAAATATAAAATTTCAAAAGAAAATGTTATAGCACCTATAGAGGGAACCATTGAAAGTATTAATTATAATAAAGGAGAGCTGATTCCTAATTTTGGGAATTTCGCAACGGTCCTTGATCTAAAAAATCTTTGGGTAAAGATCTACATTCCAGAGAAAGAATTTTACAAAATTTCTTTAAATCAAGAAATAAATATGACAGCTGATTTTATAAAGAATAAAAAAACAAAGGGAAAAGTAATAAATATTTCTCAAGAAGCAGAATTCACCCCCAAAAATGTTGAATCCAAGGAAAACAAGCAGGAAATGGTTTTTGCAGTGAAAATAAAGATTTTAGATGATATGGAAAAGCTAAAACCTGGTATGCTCATGGACGTTTACCTAGGTGGTGAAAAAGAGTGAGAGAAATTGCCATTGTTACTAAAAATCTTACGAAAAAGTTTGGAACATTTATGGCAGTGAATCAAATAAATTTACAAATTCCAAAGGGAAGTATTTACGGACTATTAGGCCCAAATGGAGCAGGAAAATCTACAGCCATTCGGATGCTTTGTGGAGTCTTAACACCTACTGAGGGAAAGGCAGAAGTACTAGGGCTTAATGTTTACAAAGAAGCTGAAAAAATAAAAGAGAATATTGGTTATATGTCTCAGAAATTTAGTTTATATGAAGATTTAACTGTATTAGAAAATTTAAATTTTTATGCCAATATATATACCATTCCCAAAAAGTTTCAAAGGGAAAGAATAGAAGGGATCATACAGATGGCAGGACTTGAGGGAAAAGAAAAAAATATTACAAAAACTCTTTCAGGAGGATGGAAACAAAGACTTGCCTTAGGATGCTCCCTTATACACAAACCAAATCTTTTAATATTAGATGAGCCTACGGCAGCAGTTGATCCAGTTTCAAGAAGAATATTTTGGAAAATTATATATAAGCTTGCAAAGCAGGGGATGACTATTCTTGTGACCACCCACTATATGGATGAAGCAGAAAGTTGTGATGAAGTAGCTTTTATTTTTGGAGGAAGGATTATAGGAAAAGGAGCACCAGAAAAGATTATTGAGGAAAAGAAGGCAAAAAATCTAGAAGATGTTTTTATAAGATATGTAGAGGAACAAACAGGAGAAAAAGTAGAATCTTCATTTGATAAAATCAAATTTATTCATAGAGATGAGGCAGGGGAGTAGATATGAATAGCAGGAGGCTTATAACCATCGTTAAGAAAGAATTTATCCATATTATAAGGGATAAAGCAAGTCTTGGTATGGCCATTATGATGCCTTTGATTTTTATATTTTTATTTGGATATGCTGTAAATACAGATGTTGAAAATATAAAAATGGTTGTGATGGATATGGATCATACGATAGAGAGTAGAGAACTGATCAGTAAATTTAAAAATTCTAATTACTTTCAACCAGATAGTTATGTAAAAAATACACAAAAACTTGAAAATTTTATTGATAAGGGAGAGGCAAGAGCGGGTGTCATTATTCCTACAGGATTTTCAAAAAATATCAAGAGAGATGAAAATCCATCTATTCAGTTAATCATTGATGGAACAGATCCTACTATTGCTCGAACAGCACTGCAAAATGGAATGATGATTACACAAAGCTATGCTCTTCAAATACAGAAAAAATATTTAGAAAAGAAGGGGCTAAAAAGTTCTAATAAAGGAGTGATAGATATACGGACAAGGGTATGGTATAACCCTAATCTAGAAAGTACAAAGTTTACTATTCCTGGACTTATTGGACTTATTATGCAAAATATTACTGTAATGCTTACGGCCTTTTCATTAGTGAGAGAAAAAGAAAAGGGAACATTAGAATTGTTAATTGTTACCCCTATAAGATCAGGAGAACTTATTTTGGGAAAAATGATTCCTTATATTTTTATAGGTTGTGTTGATTTTTTAATCGCATTATTTTTTGGAACCTATTGGTTCAATGTAGGGATAGAGGGAAATGTTTTCTTATTGATTCTTTTGGGATTTGGATTTGTCATCTGTTCTCTTGCTATTGGTATGCTCATTTCAACAGTGGCGCAAAATCAGGCACAGGCTATGCAAATGACCATATTTTTCATACTTCCAAGTGTATTGTTATCAGGATTTGTATTTCCAAGGGAAGCTATGGCCTACCCTATACAGATAGCTGGTAATTTTATACCACTCACTTATTTTTTAAAGATATTAAGAGGGATTATATTAAAGGGAGTAGGGATTGATTATTTATGGAAGGAAGTAATAGTGCTTTTAGTAATGGGGATGCTGCTTTTAGGGATTGCATCTATAAGGTTTAAAAAGAAATTAGATTAAATGGTTATAAAGCACCTATAGTTAGGGTGCTTTTGTTATTTGCAAATAGTTATAAAAAGAATTTTAGAAAATATAATATAGAAAAAATATAGATTACGAGTTGTTTCGACACAATAAATTCTTTAAATCCAGTATAATGTAAAAAAATATATAATTATAAACAGGTGTAAATAGGGAGCGGGAGTATATGAAAGTAGACCAGTTTAAATTGGAACAATATGCATGTATGCTGGATGATACAGATATGCAATTATGGATTTTAAAAGATACAGAAACTTATGGATTTGTGAATCAGGCACATGCAGATTTTTTAGGGAAAGAAAAAAAGGATATAGAAAATAAAAAATTATGGAATGTATTGAATGAAAAAGAAGCTCAGCAATGTATTTATAGTAATATAAAAGCCCAGCAATCTGTTAGTAAAAATGTAGAAGTGTTTCAACAAAAGGAAAAAATTATCTCTAAAGAATGGATAACGAATAGTGAAGGAGAACTTCGATTATTACATATTACAAAAACACCCATACTAGATGAAGAAAATAATGTTAAGTATATTGTTGGAAAGGCTTATGATCTTACAGAAGAAGAAGAAAGAAAAAATAAGTGTGCCATCAGTGAGCAGCAATATGGAGCTCTTGTAGAAAATCAAACGGATTTTATTTGCAGGTTTTTACCTAATGGAGAATTAACTTATGCCAATAAAGCATTTTGTTGTTATTTAAATAAGCAATATGAGGAATTAGTGGGAAAAAGTGTTTTAACTGTAGTTCCGAAAGATGAACATGAAAAAATAAAAAAATCTTTACAATCATTTAGCATTGAAAAACCTATTCAGACCTATGCCCATTCTGTAATCGATGCAATAGGAAATATTTCTTGGATCAGATGGACCAATCAAGCTTTTTTCAGTGAAAATGGTGAAATAATAGAGTTTCAATCTGTAGGAACAGATATTACAGAGCTAAAAAATGCAAAAAAAGTTCTAGAGAAAAAAGTTGAAGAAAATAAAAAAATATTACATGAGGTAATAGAATATGACAAGTTAAAAACGGAATTTTTTTCCAATATTTCTCATGAATTAAGAACACCATTAAATTTGATTCTTAGTACAATACAATTAATTGATTATCAAGAAAAAAATCATATAAAAGATTTAAAACTTAGAACAAAGCTCAAAAGTATCGTTAAACAGAATTGCTATAGGCTTTTAAGATTGATCAATAATTTGATAGATGTTACTAAAATAGATTCAGGATATTTTAATATGAATTTAGGAAACTATAATATTGTAAGTATTGTAGAAGAGATTACTTTATCTGTTTCGGAATATATAAAAAATAAGCATATTCATTTTTGCTTTGATACGAATGTGGAAGAAAAAATTATGGCCTGTGATCCAGACCATATTGAAAGAATCATATTGAATCTATTATCTAATGCAGTAAAATTTACAAGATTAAATGGAAACATTATGGTAAACATATATGATAAAGGAAAAAGCATCATTATATCAGTAAAAGACACAGGGATAGGGATTCCAAAGGATAAACAAAATATAATCTTTGATAGATTTCGTCAAATTGATAAATCTTTTACAAGAAATCATGAAGGAAGTGGTATAGGACTATCTCTTGTTCAGTCTCTTGTAAAAATGTATAAGGGAGAAATTATTGTTAAAAGTGAGGAAAATAAGGGCAGTGAATTTATTGTTGAGCTTCCAGTTAAGATACTCGAGAATGATATAAAAGAAGTAAAAAAAAGATATAACAATGATTATGTAGAAAGTATTAATATTGAGTTTTCAGATATATATTCAATAGAATAAAAAATGAGCGTTTTATGAAAAGTAAAACGCTCATTTTTATTAATGATTCATGATTTTTATCATAGTAGATAAGGAAGATCTTTTATCAATACCCTCCATCATTTTTACAGATTTAGTAGTATCTCCTATGAGTATACCACCTACAAATACATTGTTTACAAAGTACATTTTATGATAAAGACCTTGATCACGATTGTGAATTTCTATAGTTTCATATGCTTTTTCTGAATTTCTACCAAGATCTCCAATGGAGAATATATTTACATTCATACCATTAAAAACATTAGATGGTATGATATTTTCATAGTAAAGAGGATCGCCTACTGCATTTGCACCTGCTATTTTACCTTGTTCAATAGCTTCTGGCCAAATACCATAGTCAATGCCATCAAATTCAGCTACATCACCAGCAGCAAAGATATTTTCTTCATTAGTTTTCATAGCTTGATCTACCACAATTCCTTTATTGGTAATAATTCCTGCTTTTTCGGCTAATTTCTTATTTGCTCTGATACCAGCAGAAACGATAACCATATCGCATTCAATGATTTCCCCATCTTTTGTTTTTACAGCAGTTACTTTCTCATCTCCTAAGAGAGAACCTGCTAAGGTATTTTTGATTACTTTTATATCTTGTTTTGCTATAGCTTCTTCAAGGATACTAGAACCTTTTTCATCTAGCTGTCTTGGAAGAAGTCTAGGGGCAAGCTCGATGATTGTAAGATTTAATCCAAGGTTTTTAAGTTCCCAAGCGATTTCAAGACCTAAGATTCCACCACCTACAACAACAGCCCTTTTACTACTTTTTGCATATTCTTTGATACGATTTGCATCATCAAAGCTTCGTAAGGTGAATACACCTTTTTTTTCATTCCCTTCTATTGGAGGCATGAAGCAATGGCTTCCAGTAGCGATAATCAACTTGTCATAGGACTTTTCTTCTCCATTAGAAAGGAGTATTGTCTTTGTATCTTTTTTTATGTCTATAACCTCTGTATGAAGTGTTAACTGAATATTATTTTCTTTATACCAATCCATTGATTTTAAATAAAATTCATGATCTTGTATTTCCTGTACAATAGATTTTGAAATACTTGGTCGATAATAACCCGGAATATTCTCATTTGAGATGATTTCTACACTGCAAACTTTATTTCTTTCTCGGATGGCTTCTGCAGCAGAAACACCAGCAGCATTATTTCCTATGATGATAATTTTTTCGTTGTTTTGCGATTGGAAAGCAATGATTTCTTTTTTTACTTCAACAAAATAATCTTTTCCTACACCACAAGCAGGACAAGTATCAGGTGGTTCAACTCCTTCAAATAATTCACCACATACAACACATTTCCATACTTTTACTTCTCCATCATCAGAAACTAAAGTATATTTTTCCTTTTCTTCGATTACTTTTGGAACTTCTCCTTTTAATACACTTACTCCGAAGTTGATACCAAAGGATAAAGCATCCTTTAAATTGTTTTCTGAGGGCTTAAAACGAATTTTAAGTCCTTTTTCAAAAACCTTCATGCGCAGAGTTTTCAATCTACCAACAATATTTGGAACACCTTCACCGCTCCATCCGTAAGAACCAAAGGCAGAAACAATTTTTCCACCATGAACAATAGGAGAGAGGGAAGTTAAAAGATCCCAAATCGGTTTTAATGCATCTCCATTAATAGTAGGAGATCCGAAAAGCAATCCATCGGCCCAATAAATTTCTGATAAAACTTCATTGGGATCAGCATAGACCATATCATATAGCAATACATTAATATCTCCTGCTTGTTTGATCCCTTCAGTAATTTTTTTAGCAATTTCTTCTGTGTACCCATAGGCAGATACATAAGGAATGACGATAGTTTTCTTAGAATTAGGAGTATTTTCTGTAGACCACTCCTTATAAAGTTCGATGATTTTTTCAGGTTCATGATTGAGTACGGGACCATGTCCTGGACAAATCATATCTATTTTTAAATTTTTTATTTGATCAAGAGCTTTTAAAACATAAGACTTAAAGGGACCCATAATCATATCATAATAATATTTTAATGCTTTATGATAATCTACCTTCTTAGTAATTTTTTCGTTAAGTATAGGATCGAAGCTATAATGGGCACCAAATGAGTCACAAGTAAATAAAGTATGATCTTCTTCCACATAAGTATAAATAGAATCTGGCCAATGAAGAAATGGTGCATTGATAAATCTTAATGTTTTATTTCCTAAAGTTAAAGTTTCTTTAGGATTTACGATAATAGATTCAAAATTTTTATTGGTAATTTCCTTTAAGAAAGTAATAGCTGTAGCGGAGCCAACTATTTTTGCATGAGGGGCTAATGTTAATAATTTTTCAATACTTCCCACATGGTCTGGTTCTGTATGATCTACGATAATGTAGTCGATGGATTCGATTGGGGTAACTTCTTTAATTTTTTCTAAAAATGCATCAAAAAACTTAATTTTTACTGTTTCAATTAAAGCTGTTTTTTCTGAACCTTTTACAATGTAAGAATTATAAGAGGTTCCAAACTCTGTATGCATGATAATATCAAAAACTCTTAAATCAGGGTCTAAGGAACCTACCCAATGAATATCTTTATTTAATTTAAGTGATTGCATAAATAATCCTCCTTTATATAAACGATAGTAGAAATGCTCTAATTTATATATATACCATTTATTCTAGTCTAAACATTTTTTGTTATACAAATTTATAGATAAATTGGTAAAAATTACAGAATGGTACCTAAAAGATTTAGATAAAGTGTATTTTGGTTTAAAATGATTTAAGAGACAAAGCTAAATAACAAAAAAAGAGGCGGATTAGCCTCCTAAATAAGTATTTAAAATATAATCTATTTGATTGTTTATATCTTTAACATCTATTGATTTTATGGAGGTATCTTTTATATGGTACTTTTTTTTCAATTTTAGGATTCTATAAACACTATCATTGATTTGTTCTTCTGATATTTCATTATTTTCTACAGCTTTTTTTAAAGCATCTAACACAGTTAATTGCTTTTCATAGGTATGACATATTAAGATGATATCACTGCCTGATTGAATAGACCTTATAGCTGCATTTCCTATATCATAATGTTTTAAAATAGCACCCATTTCCATGTCATCGGTAATGATGACACCCTTAAAATTCAAGTTATTCCGTAAAAGATCTGTCATAATCTTTTTAGATAATGTAGCAGGATATTGAGAGTCTATTTTAGGAAAAAGAATATGAGAGACCATAACTGCATCTACATTTTCTTTGATGGCTTTAGAAAAAGGAGCTAGTTCAAAACTTTTAAGTCTATTCAAGTCATGATTAACAACAGGAAGACCTAAGTGAGAATCAACAGATGTATCTCCATGACCAGGAAAATGCTTTACAACAGAGATTATATTTTGTGACTTGATTCCCTTCATTGTTTGTAGCCCTAATTGACTTACAATTTCTTTATTGCTCCCAAAAGAACGATCTCCTATGACTGGATTTTTAGGGTTACTATTGATATCTAAAACAGGTGCAAAATCTAGATTAAAGCCAAAGGATTTCAATTCAAAACCTATAAGCTGACCTATTTCAAATGAAAAATGATTATTATTGAGGATACCTATTTTTTTATTAGTAGGAAGTTTTTTTATTTCTTTTGGCATTCTAGAGACTTTTCCACCTTCTTCATCTACTGCTAAAAATAAGGGGATTTTATTTTTTGAATTAGCACTTTTTATAGTGTTGAGTAAAGCTAATGTTTGTGATGGATTTTTTATATTTCTTTGAAATAAAATAAATCCTCCAATATGGTAGGAATCTATCATTTTTTTGATAGAGTCATTGATCTGATCTCCATTAAATCCTACTAAGACCATTTGACCAATCTTTTCATCTAATGTCATTTTTTCAATTTGTTCTTGAATCATATCTTTTTTCTCTTTTTTTTGAGGAGTTTCATTTTTACTTGTATGATTTTTTAATTCAGTTTTATGATTACATGCGGGCAAAAGAGAGAAGGCCAATATAAATAAAATAAAGAAGACTATTTTTCGAAAAATGTGTATACACCCTTTCTAATTATTTTATTGATGGTACTAAGGTTATTATACCCCATAGGAACGGGAAATGTTATACATTTATATATATAATGGAGGAAAAAGGCGAAGCGTGTCGAAATACATAAAGATAAGAAAGGGACTTTATAATTCTTTTGAAAGGGTGAGTCCACTGGGTATTTATGAATCAATTTAATTGAACTATTGAATTTATGGATAAAAGTGTAAGGTAGATATGAAAAAAATAAAGGGAAATATAGAAAAATGTCGAAATATTCAAAAGCAAGGAGGAATGTTTTTAAAAATCTAAAAATTCAATCATACAAACGAGAATAGCAAACTTATCGAAAGATAAGGACGCAAAAACATGGGTCTAAGGTGGAAACCTACTATGATTGCCAGTTTGCCGAAAATAAATAGGCAAGGTGTATCTGATCCAGATATACCTTTTTTAGTTGAAAGATGAAGGAGGTGGAAAGACCGTATAACTATAGGATAAAAAAATATTAAAAGAGTGAAAGAAAGATGAGTTTTAAGGAACGATGTTTATTACAAAAGAAGGTTAAATATACAAAAAAATAAATAAGGAGGTTAATTAGTGAAAAGTTTGAAATATAAAATTACGATACCTGTATTGATATTTACAATGCTAGGAATTCTTGCATTATCAGGTGTAGCTTATTATCAAGCAGAAGAAATTATTATGGAAGGGATAGAAGAGATTGCAAAAAACAAGGTGGATAAGCTTGTAAAAATGTCAGATGATGAAATTGATCAATGGAAAATAAAAATAGATATGCTTTCAGAAATAAAGGCGGTGAAAAATATAGACCATGATAGTCTTAAAAATTTTGTTATTGAGAAACAAGATGAATTTAAGGAATTTGAAGGAATTATCATGTCTAGGACAGATGGAAAATATATAAGTACAAATGGTGGACAAGATAATATTAGTGATAGAAAATATTTTCCAAAGGTGATGGCTGGAGAAATTATTGTATCAGAACCCATTATATCTAAATCTACAAAAAAACCTATTATAGTGGTGGCAGGACCTATTAAAGATGAGAAGGGTATGGTCATTGGATTAATTGGAGGAACAATAAATTTATCTCATCTGACAGATATGGTTAATGCTGAAAAATTAGGAGAGACAGGATATGCCTATATGATTAACCAAGAAGGTTTGGTGATGGCGCATCCTAAGAAAGAAATGATTTTAAAGTATAATGCTTTGCTAAAGGGAAGTAAATCTCAAATTGAGCTTACTAAAAAAATGATCAAAAGAGAAACGGATGTATCTCATTATGAATTTGAGGGTAGTAAAAAAATGGCAGTTTATCAACCATTACATAGTACAGGATGGTCTATTGCTATGACTACATCTGAAAGTGAAGTAACGGAGGGTATTTCAGGCTTTGGAAGAATGATGATTTTAATGGGTGTTGTAATGATTGTGGTTATTGGCATGATAAGTTATTTTATGATCAATCGTTCCATCAAGCCTGTTTTAAAAATGGCAGAACTCACAAAAGACGTAGCTTCAGGAAATTTACAAGTAAAAGTAGATGTAAAGAGTAAAGATGAAATAGGATTGCTTGCAGACAATTTTAATAAAATGATTGAAAATATGCGTAGTCTCTTATCAGAAATGAATGAGATGGGTATGACAGTAGCTTCTACAGCTCAGCAGATGATGGCTTCAACAGAAGAAGCTAGTACAGTTTCTGAACAAGTGGCAAATACTGTATCAGAACTAGCAGAGGGAGCCACAGAACAATCACAAGCTGCACAAAAGGGAAGTCATATGGTTAATGAATTGATCAAAGGACTTGGCCAAATTGTACAAAATACAGGAACGGCTGAAAAGCTTACGATTAATGCTAAAGAGACAGTTGATGCAGGAATGCAGATTGTAGAATATCAAAAAAGCAAAACACTAGAGAATAAGGAAGCAACAGGAAATGTAGGGGAAGAAATCTCTTCACTAGCGCAAAAATCACAACAAATTGGACAGATTGTTGAGTTGATTAGCAATATTGCAGAACAAACCAATTTATTAGCCCTGAATGCAGCCATTGAAGCAGCCAGAGCAGGGGACGCAGGAAAGGGATTTGCGGTTGTTGCTGAAGAGGTAAGAAAGCTTGCAGAACAATCAGGAAGAGCTACTGAAAATATTAGCGGTTTGATCAATGAGATTCAGACAGGGGTAGAAAATGCTGTGAAGGAAATGGAACAAGCAAAGATGGTAGTAGGGGAGCAAGAGGATGCTGTAAGTAAAACGGTAGATGTTTTTGAAGACATTTTAAAATCAGTTTCAAATGTTACAGAGAATATAAAAGAGGTCACTGATTCTTGCATAAACTTAAATGAGCATTCAGCTGTAGTAGGAGAAAATATTGATAATATAGCAAGTATTACTCAGCAAAATGCTGCTGGAGCAGAAGAAGTAGCCGCTTCTACTGAGGAACAAACAGCAACGCTAGAAGAATTGTCTTCATCAGCTGAACAGCTTGCAGAGTTATCAGGAAAGCTTCAAGAATCTATACACAAATTTAAAATATAAATAAAAAATGTATAGCAATGATTGCTATACATTTTTTATTTTAATTTAGATGAAAATAATTGATTTCAACATTTAACTCTTGTGTAAGCTTGTTTAATATATTTGTTGCATTTTCAACTTCTTCTGTCATTTTAAATTGCTCATCCATGGTGGCATTTACTTCTTGTGATGCAGCTGCTGATTCTTCGGAGACAGCTGCGATATTTTCAATAGCATGGAAAATGGCATTGTTGTCATGATCCAAATCTTTTATGAAATGGTTTAACACATCAATTTTCACGCCTATATTTTCTACAGATTTCAAAATATGAGTGAAAGACTCACTTACAGCCTTTACAGCATTTGACTGATTTTGCGTTCGATCTTTTATCACATCCATCATTGTAACTGTTTTACTTGTATCTGTTTGTACACCAAGTATAATATTTTGAATATCTTGGGCAGAATGATTAGATTGTTCTGCAAGTTTTCTAATTTCGTCAGCTACTACTGCAAAGCCTCTACCGTGCTCTCCCGCACGAGCGGCTTCGATAGATGCATTGAGTGCTAATAAATTTGTTTGTTCAGCGATTGAAGTGATGGTTTCGATAATATTGCTAATGTTTTTAGAACGGATGTCTAATTCTTTTATGGCTACTTCTATCTTTTTAGTTTCTTCATTATTTTGCTTTGTTTGAAGGTTTAAATCTTCTAATGTTTTAATCCCTTCTTTTTGAAAATTCATAATTAATTTGGTTTCTGTATCGATTGCATGACTATTATTGATTAATTTTTCAAATTTATCTTTGAGATTCGAAGTAAGATCCACGCCCTTTTGAGCATCCATAGCTTGTTCCGATGCGCCATTGGCTATTTCATCAACTGTAAGAGATACTTGTTTGATACTTTTTAAATTATTTTGAGAAAGGCTACTTAAATCTTTTACAGATGTGCTTACTTGAGTGGATATATTTTTTGTTTTTTTAATCAATTGAGATATATTTTCAATCATTTGATTAAAATTTTCACCTACAATTTTTGTTTCATCATTAGATTGAATAGTGATTTTTTGATTAAGATTCCCTTCGGACATTTCATTTGTTGCTTGTACAATACTCATGAGGCTATTTCTAATTTTGCTTGAAAAAATCCAAGCAAATATCAACCCAAATGCAATTTCTGCCATAAGCAGAAGGGTACCAAAGCCTAATTTTTTACTAAAGCTTTTTTCTATTTCTTTCTGAAGATAGTAACTATATGCTAGTTCTGAGGATAGGATTTCGTTGGTTCTTTGTTGTATGAATTTGTTTTTTTCTTGTAAATCATTCAATAAATTGTTTGCTTTATTTAAATCATTAGATTTTAAAGCTTTTACACATTGTTTCGATAAGGATAGAAATTCTATTGAAATATTTTCAAAGGATGTATAGATTTCTCTGCTTTTTTCATTGGTTATGGTTTGATCTAAAATTTTGAGAATATGCTTTAAGTCTTCTGATTCATTCTGATAACCTTTTAGTTCATCTTCATTGAATTCAAGAAATAAGTTATCTATATGAGAGACCATTTTGTTTGCAGCTGTACTTATTTCTCTTTCTAGAATAAGATTATTAATGATAATTTTGTATTGATTTTGAGTGTTTTTTGCTGTAATAATAAAAATAGTACTAGTAATGAGCATGAACGATAATAATAATATAAATGTGGTCAGCAGTTTTCCTTTTAATGTCTTCATGAAATGGCCTCCTATTTTGTAATAATATGGGTGTCGATGATGATATCTTCTGGAACACTTTCCTTATTCATAAGCTTTATGATGGTTTCTGCTGACTTTTTTGCATAGTCTTTAGCATCTTGCTCAATAGTGTATAGAAAATTTCCTTTCTTTACGGATTCTTTTGCTTTTGGCAACCCGTCAAATCCTGTGATGATCACATCTTTCAAATTAGCTTCTTCAATATATTGTAAAGCCCCTAAAGCCATACTGTCATTTCCAGATAGGATTACCTTTATATTAGGATTTTTAGAAAATGATTTTTTTGTTATTTCATAGCCGTTGGTTAATCGCCAAAGACCATCTTCCATGCTAGCTATATGTAAGTTTCCTATTTCTTCTATGGCACGAAGGCCCCCTAGCTTCCTTTTTACGGCAATAGAAGAATTTTGGTTTCCTAAAAGCATCAATACTTCTGTAGGCTCTTTTATTAAATTTTCTAAGGATTTAACGCCATTGTAAAAGGACGTTTCATTATCTATATGAAGATATGGAAGAGAGGATAAGCCTTTTTCTTTTGATTTAGTTTTGTCGATCTCTTTATCTAATATGACCATTTTTATTCCTTGATCTTGGGCTTCTTTCAAAGAATCAATAAGGGATGTACTATCTCCTGGTGAAATAATGATTCCTTCTGCTTTAGATGAAATAGCTTCTTCAATGGCTTCTATTTCCTCTTTTGTTCTTTGATCTGAATCGGAGGAATATTGAATATGAACGTTGTAACCTTCTTTTTCTAACTTCGGTGTAAGGGTTTTTGCAATATTTTTAAAAAACACATCTTTTTTCAGAATAACAAAAACTTCTTTGTCCGTTATAGGACGCTGGGCCAATGATTCAATACTTTTCTCTTTGTTGAGTCTTTTTTCAATAAGCTGATCGATTTCATCGTCTAAATTAGATTGATTAGATGAACATGCAGGTAATAAAAAAACAATTAAAAACAACAGTATACATCCTAAGGTTGATTTTTTCATGTGGGTCCTCCTTTGATATAAAATATAGAAATACATGCATTTTTTCTCAATTCGACAAGTGATTACAAATCCCTTCTAAATTATACTTATATTGCATTAGAAAGATTGATTATGATAAAATAAATAAACGAATTTTGTGGAAAAAGAGTAGTGTTATAATAGATGAGGAGGGTATTATGAACGATAGAAACTTTCACTTATGTTTATTGGTAAGCCTAATCGGTATTTTAATTTGGTCAGTGATTCATCCTAAGGATTTATTTACATGGTTTTTAGAAGTTTTTCCAGCTGTTATTGGGGGAACTATACTTATTTTTATTTATCCAAAATTTCGATTTACCAATTTGGTTTATTTTTTAATCTGGATTCATGCCATTATATTAATTGTTGGAGGACATTATACTTATGCAGAAATGCCTCTATTTAATTGGTTCAAAGATATTTTTCATCTTACTCGTAATTATTATGATCGGTTGGGACATTTTGCTCAAGGATTTATTCCTGCTATGATTATTCGAGAAATACTTTTAAGAAATAGAGTTCTTAAGAAAGGGAAATGGTTATTTTGTATAGTGGTTAGCATGTGTCTTGCTATTAGCGCTACATATGAACTCCTTGAATTTACAGTGGCACTCCTTACAGGAACTGCAGCAGAAGCTTTTTTAGGAACCCAAGGAGATATATGGGATACTCAATGGGATATGTTATTTGCGTTATGGGGAGCGATTACTGCTTTATTAGTTCTTGGTAAATATCATGACTACTCCTTAAGGAGTAGTCATAAGAGCTAATCATGTATTTCCATTCCTAAAATACACACATCATCTTCAATGGTTTTACTTTCTTTTAGATTGATGATTTCTTCATAGGCATCATGGATAAAGGAATCTATTTTTTTATGGGTATGTTTTAATAAAATGTTATGAAGGTCTTCCTTGGAGATGGTATGGGGATATTCTCTTGTTTCTGTTAATCCATCTGTATAGAAGATAACTTTATCTCCCTTTTGGAGGGTAATGGATTTACTTTCAAAGTTTATATTTTCAAATACACCTAAAATAGTACTTCCTCCCTCTTTCATTTCTATACATTCTCCGTTTCTAAGAATTAAAGGATAAGGATGACCGCATCTCATATAGGTAAGTTTTTTTGTTTGACTATTATAAAGGCTATAAAATGCAGTTAAGTACATATTTTCAGATATATTAATGAGTTTTCTATTCAAATAATTGATAAAGGCTGCTGGATGGTGAAAAAGATGGTTGCTTGTTTCCATAATGGCTTTTACCATAGCGGTAATCATGGCAGCAGGAACACCATGACCAGATATATCACTTAAAAAAATCCCCAAAGAATGTTCATCTATTTTTATGAAGTCATATAAATCTCCTCCAATTTCTTCTAGAGGTTTATAAATAGCACATAAAGATATTCCTTTTATTTGAGGAAGTTTATTAGGAATAAGATTTTGTTGAACACTTTTAGCAAGAGCTAATTCATCTCGAATTCGATTATGATAGGTTTCAATCATTTCATTTCTTTTTTGTAGTTCTAATTTACTATTTTCAATTTCTGTAATATCATCCAAAATAATTAATACCATAGCTTCACCATTGTAGTTAAGATATTTAGTAGTAAATTGAAAATATTTCTCTATAGATTGATCATTGATATAAAAATTTCGAGTAACGATTTTTTTAAAGGTAGGTCGTTGATGATGAAATGCTTTTAAGATAGATTTTCTAATGATGCATTTTTCACAATTACTTGTTGAACCACAATTTTTTGATTCTTCAACAGTATATTGACATCCAATGACATTTCCACATAGTTTACCAATGATTTGATCTTCTTTTTTATCGAATAAAACGCTAAAGGGTTCATTGAATTGTTGTAATTCTATATTTTTATCTACTAAAAAAATGGCAGATGTAATATTTTCAAATATAATATTTAAAAAATGATTTGAATCTTTTAATTGTTTTAGAGAAAGTTCCATGATATCACCTCGAAAAGTTGGATTAAACTCATTGTAACATATTATATAAAAATATAGGGTGGTTTTTAGATATTTGTAAAATAACAATAAAAAAAGGGTAAATTTGTAATATGTAGAATAATTATAAACGGTATGAGAAAATGATGAATAAATTCAAAAAGGACATTTGTTGAGGAGATGTAAAATTATTGAATAGAATGAGAATATTGATTGTAGATGACAATCATATGGATAGAATTATTTTGAGAAAAATATTAGAAAGTACAGGATATGCCAACTTGATTGAAATAAGCTCTGCAATAGAAGTGTCTAAATATTTGAGGAATAATTTTGATGAAGACGTCCCTTTGGTAGATTTAATTTTAACAGATTTGATGATGCGGGAAATTGATGGAATAGAATTTTGTAGACAAATACGGTTGGAAAAAAGGTTTGATAATGTACCTATTATTGCAATTAGTTCTTCATCTAATATGAAAAATCTTAAAAAGGCTTTTGAAGTAGGTGTTTCAGATTATATCACAAAGCCTATTAATCCAATAGAAGTGATTACGAGAATTAAATCTGTATTAAAGTTTAAACTAGAGAAAGATGGCCGAAAAAAAAGAGAGGAAATCCTTTTAAGTGATTTAAAGATGGCAAAACAGATTCAGATGAATATGCTACCAAAGTCATTAAATAAAGAAAAAATCGTTATAAATGGATTTTATAATCCAGAAACTTTTTTAGGGGGAGATTTATATTATTGGAAAAAAGTAGATCATTTTAAATATGGAATGATTCTTTTTGATGTGATGGGTCATGGAACGGCCACCTCTATGATTTGTATGTATATTCGTTCACTCCTTCCGGGGGTTATGAGTGTGAAGGATCCTAAAATCGTTATAGAAGAGTTAAATAAGCATATGATTCGTTTCAATCATACGGTGAATAATGATATAGATTATTATTTAACAGCTATATATGTAGTGATTGATACAAAGGAAAAAACAATAGAATATGTAAATGCAGGACATCCTAGAGGGATTATGCTCTATGAAGATGGAAGGCACGAATTTTTAGAAGAAGGATGTATTCCAATTGGTATTACAGCTGAGTTAAATATAACTATAGGACGTTTATCTTATAAAAAACCTTTTGAATTATATATTTATTCTGATGGGATTAGTGATTTTTTAGGCGTTTCAAAGGATAAAGTGTTAAACAGTATTGAGCAACTTTATGAAAAAAATCATGACAACTTTTCTTCTTTTTTAGAGTATATTATGTGTAATATAGAATTGGTAAAAAGAAAGGATGATATTTCTATTGTTCATATAAAGGTGCGTCCATAATATAAAGGGAGGGATAAGGTGATAGAAGTAGAGGGTGAATATCTAGCAGAAATGAGTTCTATAGAGTGTATTGATGAGTGGTTACAGAAAATAATGGAACAAGTAGAATTTCCATATTGCAAAGAGTTACATTTTGCTGCTCATGAGGCAGTTATTAATAGTATAGAAGCAACAGAAAAATATTATGGAAAAAATCATCATGAAAATATCAAAATAAAGATTATTGCTCATAAGGAAAGGGTTGAAATCATTATTCGAGATAAATGTGGTGGATTAAAAGATGAAGTAGCTCAATCCTTAAATCAAATTGGATTTGATGATATTATATGGAATGAACGAGGGAGAGGAATGCTTTTTATCAAGCATTTTGTAGACAATTTTACATATGATATAGATATAAATGGAGATGCTGTATTTAGACTGATCAAGGGGGTAAGAAAAGATGGAAAAAATCAATAGTCAAAAGTTAAAGATAGAACTGACAGGAGAAATGATAGGAGGGTATCAAAAATTTATTATAAAAGGAAAGCTTATTTATACGACTATTCAATGGGCAAAACAGCAAGTTGATGAACTGATAAGAAAAGAAGATGGATATATAGTAGATTTACATAATATTACCCAGATTGACAGTACTGGATTTGGGTTTTTAATCAATTTGGGAAAAAAATTGATGAAAAATGATGAAAATATGGTAATATTAGTGAAGGATAAAATGATTCGAGAATTATTTGGTATTTCAAAATTAGATCAAGTATTTTGTGTTGTTGAGACCTTAGAAGATGGAATAAATATTTTAAATAAGAAGAATAAGCAATTTGCTATAAAGTTAGAAGAATATTAATGACTATATGAGGAGGACAGTAAATGGGTAAGACGAAGAAGGGGAGTTTAATTTTTAAGTTGACAGTGTTAGTAGCTATTTTTCTTGGATTAACAGTTACATTTTATACATATAAAATGCATGCTGGCTTCAACTTATTGATTGCTGAGAATGATCATTCGAAAATGGTAAAAATAATGGAGAAAAATCTAAATCATGGCATGTTATTGGGAGTGGGGTTTACTTTTATAGCCGTAGTATTATTTCATTTATTATTAAGACATTTTCTTAATCCAATGATAGAGATGAAGAAAAAGTTTAATACTTTAGCAGAAAATGGTGGAGATTTAACTCAGCAGATTGAGATAAAAAATAGAGATGAGATAGGAGAATTAGCAGAAGCATTCAATAAATTTATAGCAAATACAAAAATTATTATAGCAGATGTAAAGAAAGCCGCAGAAAATACTGCACTTATTGCTTCTCAAATAGAGTTAGCAGCTAATCAGACAGGAAAAGTATCAGAAGAAATTGCTGTGGCTACAAATGAAGTGGCTACAGGAGCTGTTAGTCAGACAGAGGCTGCAGAAGAAATCGTTCATATGATGGAAAAGAATAAAGAAGAAGTTATGAATGGATTAGAAGAAGCAGAAAGAACCTTAAATAATGCTGAAAGTTCTACAAAGATTGCTTACACAGGAAGAAATGCTATTGGGGAAGCCATCAATCATCTATCTTCTGTAACAAGGACAGTAGAATTTGCCACAGATTCTATTCAAAAGTTGGGAAAACGATCAGGTGAGATTGGAAATATTGTTACAATGATTTCAAACATTGCAAATCAGACCAATCTGTTGGCGTTAAATGCTTCTATAGAGGCTGCTCGTGCAGGAGAAGCAGGAAAAGGATTTGTAGTAGTTGCAGAAGAAGTTAGAAAGCTTGCAGAGGAATCTGAAAATGCTGCAAAGAGTATTACAGGACTCATAAAAGATATTCAAGCTGAAACATCTGTTACCGTAAGGACTATGGAAAGCAATTTAGAAAAGGTAAATATTCAAGTAGATATTATCAAAAAGGGTGGAGAAGCGTTAACACAAATAGTTGATAAAGTAGAAGAAACAGAAAAGGATACAAAGGACATATATGAAATATTTGGGCATATTCAAAATATTACAGATAAGGTATTTGAAGATATGGAACAAATATCTAGCATTATAGAAGAAACATCTGCATCAGCAGAGGAAGTTGCTGCTGCAACAGAGGAACAATCTTCATCTACAGAAGAGATGGCTAGTCAGTGTACAGAACTTACATCTATGGCAAATCGATTAAAAGATGAAGCACATAAATTTAAAACAGAATAAAAGAATGTATTGATAGAACAAAAATTTATGGGTAAAATAAATAGGAAAAGTTTTGACATATTATTTTCTAAATATTATAATATCAATGAACCAATTATATAATCAAAAACGAGGACGAGAAGAGTAGATATGGGAAAAAGTTGAAGCGAGTCGGTGGTGGTGAAAGATCGATACAGGACCTATATTGAAGAACATCTCTGAGTTTCTAACCGAAATCTTTTATGAAAGTAGGCTTAGACGGCTAAAACCGTTATCTATTGAAAAGTATTTTGTACTGATGAGTTGGCCATTTGGCAATCAGGGTGGTACCGCGAAATTTAGCCTTTCGTCCCTTTGTAGGATGAGAGGTTTTTTTGATTGAGGAGGAGGAAGAATATGAAAACAACATCTATTAAAGAAATTTATAGACAAACAGAAAAACATGAAGATCAAATAATCACTATTGCAGGTTGGGTGAGAACCCTTAGAGCATCAAAGGCTTTTGGTTTTATTGAAGTGAATGATGGAAGCTTTTTTAAAAACATTCAAGTAGTTTTTGAAGAAAATCTAGATAACTTTAAGGAACTTTCAAAGCTTACAATTAGTTCTTCTATTATTGTAGAAGGAAAGTTAGTACTTACACCAGGCGCAAAGCAACCATTTGAAATCAAAGCAACAAAAATTGAGGTGGAGGGAGCAGCTGATCGAGATTATCCTCTTCAGAAAAAGAGACATACTCTTGAATATCTAAGAACGATTGCTCATTTAAGACCAAGAAGTAATACTTTCTCAGCTGTGTTTAGAATTCGTTCTATTGCAGCCTATGCAATTCATAAATTTTTCCAAGAAAGAGGATTTGTTTATACCCATACACCAATCATCACAGGAAGTGACTGTGAAGGTGCAGGAGAAATGTTTAGAGTATCTACATTAAATCTAGAAAATATTCCTAAAAATGAGGAAGGAAAGATAGATTTTAAGGAAGATTTCTTTGGAAAAGAAACAAACTTAACAGTAAGTGGACAACTAGAAGCAGAAAGTTATGCATTAGCTTTTAGAAATGTATATACCTTTGGGCCAACATTTAGATCAGAAAATTCAAATACTGCAAGACATGCTGCAGAGTTTTGGATGATTGAGCCTGAGATCGCTTTTGCAGATCTTGAGGATGATATGGAATTAGCAGAAGATATGATTAAATATGTTATTAATTATGTATTAGAAAATGCACCAGAAGAAATGGAGTTTTTCAACAAGTTCATTGATAAAGGATTATTAGAGAGACTTGATAATATTGTTAGTTCTGATTTTGGAAGAGTTACTTATACAGAAGCTGTTGAAGTACTAAAAAAAGCTAAGGTGAAATTTGAATATCCTGTAGAATGGGGCTGTGACCTTCAAACAGAACATGAAAGATACTTAACAGAAAAAGTATATAAAAAGCCTGTATTTGTAACAGATTATCCAAAAGATATTAAAGCTTTCTATATGAGAATGAATGAAGATGGTAAAACTGTAGCAGCCACTGATTTATTAGTTCCAGGAGTAGGTGAAATTATTGGTGGAAGCCAAAGGGAAGAAAGAATAGATGTATTAGAAGCGAGAATGGATGAGATGAATCTTAGCAAAGAAGATTACTGGTGGTATTTAGAGCTTAGAAGATTTGGCGGAACGAAGCATGCTGGATTTGGACTAGGATTTGAAAGATTGATTATGTATATGACAGGAATGGGTAATATAAGAGACGTTATTCCTTTCCCAAGAACAGTGAAATCTGCTGAATTTTAAGAAAAAATAAATAAGAAGGGGTGGGAGATATGCTGATAGATTCTATCAAAACAGGAATCAAAAAAGGAATAGAAACCACTTGGATGCTCGGAAAAATTATTATTCCTGTGTATATTTTCATAACCATTTTAAAGCATACACCAGTTCTTGACTGGATAGCTTACGTATTTAAGCCTCTTATGGGGTTGTTTCATTTACCAGGAGAAGCTGCCATTGTATTGGTTTTAGGAAATACTTTGAATCTATATGCAGCATTAGGAGCCATTAAGGCTATATCCTTAACCCCTATGCAAATAACTACCATAGGGATTATGCTTTCCTTTTCCCATTCTTTATTTGTTGAAACAGCAGTTGTCAAAAAATTAGACGCAAATATTGGAAAAGTCATTGCCTTAAGAGCAGGCTTAGCTGTTATCGTAGGAATGATTGTAGGACAGGTAGGTGCATTATTATGATGGATATTTTGAAAGAAGGATTAATAGGAAGCTTATCGTCCGTATATTCTATAGCTCTTATAGTTATTCCATTAATGATTGTCCTGCAGATTGCAAAAGATTATCATGTTTTAAATAAACTATCACAACATTTTAAAGGATTGACAAAATTATTGGGTGTATCTAAAGATGCAATTCTTCCCTTATTAGTAGGGGTTATCTTTGGCATATCTTATGGAGCTGGTGTGATTATTCAAAGTTCTAAGGAAGGGGATTTGACAAAGAAGGATTTGATTTTGTTAGTAGCTTTTTTGGTTACTTGTCATGCAGTTTTTGAAGATACACTATTGTTTGTTGCTGTAGGTGCAAATGGATATGTTTTATTAGGAGTAAGGCTTTTAATGGCTGTAGGTATAACCTATTTTCTGTCAAAGAGAATCAATTTAAATGATTTATCTGAATTAGATAAAAATAAGGATCTCATATGAGATCCTTGATTTTTTTGTGAGTCAATCTACTGAGCAGGTGGTGTAAAGGTTCTTTGTGCAAGTTCTGCATCTAACATGTAAAGAGCGTTGCTGTTATCACTGATTCGTTCAAGTTTTTTGATGATACTACCAAAAGTAGATTCTTCTTCCACTTGTTCATCGATAAACCATTTTAAGAAGCTGATGGTAGCGTGTTCTCTTTCTTCCATGCTTAGGTCTGTTAATTTATAAATTCTCTCCGTTACTAATTTTTCATGTTCTAAGCCTTTCTTGAAGGCGTCTAACATAGAAGTATACTCATTTTGTGGTTCATCAAGGGCAGACATAGTTACTCTTCCTCCCATTTCAACTACGTAATCAAAAAATTTCATTGCATGAAATTTTTCTTCTTCAGCTTGCACTTTAAAAAAGTTTGCAAAACCATCCAAATCCTCATGAGCACAAAAAGCTGCCATAGCTAAATAAATATTTGCAGAATAAAACTCATAGTTAATTTGGTCATTTAATGCTTGCATTAATTTTTCACTAATCATAAAAAAGCCTCCTCTTTTTATCATCATGTTTATTTATTACCACCTAAATAGATTTTTTAAACAATAATTCATTCAAAAAATAAAAAACTTTCCTAATTAGTATGAATCAATTTTTAAGTTTATATAATTAAGTTTAAAAATCTAACATGCTGATGAAAATAAAAAAGAATATGTTTTTCTTGACATAAAACATGAAAAATGGCACTATGAAGATATTCAGCATAAAGGAGGCTATCTAATGAAATTTTCATTTAATCACAATAATATTAATGTTTTAGATTTAGAAAAAAGTATTGCTTTTTATAAGCAAGCACTAGGACTAGTGGAAACTAGAAGAAAAGTAGCTGAAGATGGGAGTTTTATTCTTGTATTCTTAGGAGATGAAATGACTCCTCATAGATTAGAATTAACTTGGTTAAGAGATTGGGAAAAACCTTATAATTTAGGAGATAATGAGTTTCATTTAGCGTTCACTACGGATGACTATGAAAAGGCCTATGAATTACATAAAGAAATGGGATGTATTTGCTATGAAAATAAAAAAATGGGCCTTTATTTTATCAATGATCCTGATGGCTATTGGATTGAAATATTACCTGAAAAAAGATAAATTGCTATAACTATAATGTGGAATAGATATGTTTAGGAATCATTAAAGTTAAAAGCTCGTGCAAAGAGGATAAGCACGAGTTTTTTTAGTATAAATATATGTAAATAACTATCAATATATGCTAAAATATGTATAAAAAGTGCGGAAAAGGAATGAACCAACAATGAAAATAAAATCAGCTTTGATGAAAATAATAGGAAATATTGAAGAATTTTCTCTAGAATATCGTATTTTATACATTTTAAGTTTACTTTCAGCTTTATTGATGATCATATTAGTTCCTATCAATTATGCTCAAAATATGGAACCTATTCATATAATGGCTTTGGCTGTGGGTGCAATTATAGCTACCATTGTATTCTTTCTACTTAAATATAGAAAGATTCAATGTAAATTAATTTATTCAATTATTGTTTTATGTATTTTGACAGTTTTTTGGTTTACCAATGGAGGTTCCTATGGAAGTATTCCCTACTATTTTACATATAGTTTGACTGTTTCTTTGATTATATTAAGAGGCAAAAAAAGAAAATTTATTTTTTTTATGAATATATTTGTGATAAGTGTGTTAATCATTGCTGAGTATTATTATCCTCACAATATCATATATTATCAATCATTGAAAGACAGGTATATAGATCTTTTTACAGGGGTGCTTATTTGCTTATTGATATTGGGTATTATTGTAAAAATCGTTATTGATAATTTTGATTTAGAAAGAAAAAAAGTTGTTCAAAAAACCGTAGAGCTAAAAAATAAAAATATAGAATTAGAAGAGAGTAATCAACTATTAAGCAAAAAAAACGTACAAATCATCAGTCATCAAAATGAATTGATGAGGGCGTTAAAAGAGTTAAAGGAAAGTGAGAAAAAATTTCGATCTTTTTTTCAAACGGCTATTGATATGATTTATGTGTTAGATCAAAATGGAATTATTTTAGAAATGAATGATTCAGCTAAAGGAACCTTGGGGTATTCTGAAAGAGAAATGTGTCATAAATCATTGGCTCAGTTTTTAACTGCATACTCAAAAAAAACATTTTATAAGGAACTTTCAATTCTTTTAAATAAGGGTTCTAAGCGTTGTGAAATGCAGTTTATATCCAAAACAAATGAAGTAATTACGGTAGATTGTTCAAGTTCTGTGATTTATGATGAGAGCGGAGATCCTAAATATATTGTGGTTTTTCAAAGAGATATCAGTAAGTTAAAAAAGAATGCAGAAGAAATAAAATATTTAGCTTATCATGATATGGTTACCAATTTGCCAAATAGAAGGCTTGGAAAAGATATATTACAATTTGCTATTCGTAATGCTTTAAAAAAAGAGAATATGGTAGGGGTTATGTTTGTAGATTTAGATAGATTTAAGTACATCAATGATTCTTTAGGGCATGGAACTGGAGATACTCTTTTAAAATATGTTGGAAAAAGATTTAAGGAATGTGTTCGAGAAGATGATTCGGTTGTTCGCTTGGGTGGAGATGAATTTATGATTATATTGAATAACGTAAATGCATCTAATAATGTTTGGAAGATAGCAGATAGAATGATTAAAACTTTTTCAAAACCCTTTTATTTAAAAGAAAAGGAAATACATATTACTTGTAGTATTGGGATTGCCATGTTTCCTGAACATGGGAAAAATGTAGATAATTTACTAAAAAATGCAGATATGGCTATGTACCAAGCTAAAGAGAGTGGAAGAAATAATTTTAAATTTTTTGATAATATATTAAATAATAAAGTTGATGAAGAAATTGAAATTAAAGAAGGAATTATAAAAGCCATAAAGAAGAGAGAGTTTACTTTATATTATCAACCTAAAATTCATATAAATTCAAGTGAAATTGTAGGATGGGAGGCATTAGTAAGGTGGAATCATCCAACAATGGGATTTATTTCTCCAGCTAAATTTATACCTATTGCTGAACAATCTGGATTAATAAAAAATATAGATAGATTAGTATTAGAAATGGCTTGCAAACAAATTAAGGAATTAGTAGATAAAGGAATAAATCCTAAAAGTGTTGCTATTAATATATCTCCTAACCAATTCAACGATAGTACATTTATTGATACCCTCGATTTAATCATAGATGAGTCAGGAATTGATCCAACTTTACTCAATTTAGAGATTACAGAAACGGCTGCTATGCAAGATACTTATTATGCACAGATGATTTTTGATCAAATTAAGAAAAGAGGGATTAGTTTATCATTAGATGATTTTGGAACAGGATATTCTTCGTTAAACTATTTAAAATCATTTCCTATAGATGTATTGAAAATTGATAAATCATTTGTAGATGAGATTTGTTCCGATCAGGTAAATAAAGCTATTATCTTAGCAACCATTACTATGGCTAAAGCCCTAAATATAATAGTGGTTGCAGAGGGGGTAGAAATTAAAGAACAATTGGAACTTTTGAAGAGAGCTGGATGTAAAGAATATCAAGGATATTTATTTAGTAAACCAGTACCTATAGAAAAAATGGAGAAGATGCTTGTAAAACAAGTACAATAATTCAGCAAGATGAACTCGCTGAATTATTGTTGTTTTTGGCGATTTTCAATTATATATGTCGAATATTGAAGGCGATATATGATAATATTAAATTATGGAATCATGGAATTATGTATAGTATACCAATTATTAGAGGAGTATTCTTTCGAAATTATATGTATTTAATTTGTAGGAGGTTTATCAAAATGAAAAAGTATTTATTAGATAATCTCATTATTCAATTAGGTTCTATATCAAGGATTGCTGCAATAGAAAATGCTAATCGAACAGAACAAGCAATTAAAAACTTAATAGATATGATAAGATACAAATTTGGCAGGCAAGAACAAATACTTAGATTAAAAGATGAAATAGAAGCAGCAAATAATTTTATAGAAATTTTTAAAATTAGATTTGGAGATATATTACAGTATGATATGGATATAGAAGAAAGTTGTCTTGATCTGTATATTCCACACTACACTATAATGACTTTTGTTGAAAATTGCATATATCATGCTTTTGAAAACAAAGAAGGTATAAAAAAAATTACAAGTCGTATATATAAGTTAAATCATCAGTTAGTAATAAAAATTCATGATAATGGAATAGGTTGTTATTCTAATGAATATGTAGAGGATAAAACATGTAATAAGGAGTATGGAACGATTACATCTACTTTTGACCGATTATGTAATTATTATAAAGTACAAGACATTCTAAAAATTAAGAGTTCAGAACGGAAAGGGACTTTAGTAGTAATAAACTTGCCATTATTACAATAAGACAAAATCGTGTATCCTAAGGAGGTCATATTCTATGATCAAAGATATAAAAAGTAGATGGTATAAGGTTTCTATTAAAAACAAATTATTAATATTTTTTACAACGGTTATTGTGTGTGTGAGTTGGATAAGCTTTTATTCCAATAATGAAGCTTATAAATTTGTAGAACAATTTAAGGATAATTTAAATAGTCATTTTACCATTAATAAATTATTTGTACAGCTTCAAGAAAATACACAAGTTATCAAAAATTATTTGAAAAATATGAAAAAAGAGGATTTGGAAAAATACAAAGAAAGCGTGAATTCAATTAATACTACATTAGAGCAGGTAGAGAAAAACTCAAAAGGGATGAAAATGAATGCATTAATTAGAGCTATTAAAAACTCACTTATTTCATATTATAGGGAATGTGATATAGCAATTAGTATTAGAAAAGATATGTATAATGAACAAAATTATTATGAACATGTTTATAAAGCTGTTTCTATAAGTACATATATACAAAATTATGTTCATCAATTGTTATATGTTAGTTTGAGTGAAAGTAGTTTATTTTATAATGAACTAGCTAACAAAGTAAAAATCATGAGGATTATTACCTTTAGCATCATTATTTTAATTTTTTTGTTATGCATGGCATTTGGCATTATATTTTCGAATCTCTTATTAGCACCAATTAAAAAATTAGCCCAAGCCTCCATTGAAATATCAGAAGGAAATTTAAATGTTAAAAAAATATGGGTAAAGTCAACAGATGAATTAGGGATATTAGCAAATTCATTTAATAAAATGAGTGCAAATCTTAGAACGTTAGTGAATGATTTAAGAACAAAATCTATTGTAGAAAATAAACTGCATGAAGAAGAACTGAAAAATCTGAAAATGCAGCAATTATTAAAAGAAGCAAAGTTTGTAGCATTACAATCACAAATCAATCCTCATTTTCTTTTTAATACATTAAATACCATTTCTAGAACAAGTATGTTTGAAGAAGCTGGTATTACTACAAAATTAATACAATCCCTGTCTAATCTTCTTAGATATAGTCTAGGGAATCATACAAAAGAGGTACCCCTATCAAAGGAATTAAATATTATAAAAGAGTATTTATACATACAACAATATCGCTTCAAAGATAGAATAAAGTTTGATATTAAGTGTAACATGGATATAGATCATATTTATATACCATGTTTTACATTACAACCTCTCGTTGAAAATGCAATTATCCATGGAATTGAACCAAAAGAAAAGGGTGGAAAAGTACGTATAAAAATAATGAAGAAAAATAATAAGGTTTTTATTAAAATTATTGATAATGGATTAGGGATTTCAAAAGAAAGATTACAGCATATATTTAATCATAAAGAAATGAATTCAAAAGGGCATACAACAATGATTGGCATTAAAAATGTAATGAACAGATTAAATATCTACTTTAACGATGAAGATAGTTTTAAAATAAAAAGTAAATTGAGGTTAGGAACAGTAGTGGTCATATCATTTGTTGAGAAAAAGAAGGAGGGAGAATAAGGTGTATAGATTAATGATTGTAGATGATGAGTTAATAGAAAGACAAGCACTTCAATTTATTATTACTAAAAATAAATTAAGAATAGCAGAGATTCAAGAAGCTGAAAATGGACGAGAGGCAATAAATAAAGCTAGCAAATTTCTTCCGCATATTATATTAATGGATATTAAAATGCCAGGAATTAATGGAATAGAAGCTTCAAAGATTATAAAGCAGTCACAACCGGATTGTAAGATTATTTTTTTAACAGCTTTTGATTACTTCGAATATGCTAAAGATGCAATCAAAGTGGGGGTGGAGGATTTTATTATAAAGCCATCTACCAATGAACAAATTATTGAAGTACTCAATAAAGTGATTTCTCATTTGGACAAGGAATATATTGAAAAAACTCATGAAAAAGAGTTTCGTGATAAACTAGAGCAGATGACAAAGTGTTTACAAGATGATTTAGTGTCGTCCCTAGTATTAGGTTATACGGATGAAAAGTATATTATGGAGTATTTTTCAATTTTGGACATTCATTTTAAAAGTGGTGTTGCTGTTGCCATAACCATTCAAAATACTTTTGATGATATGGAGAATCGTTTTTTTCAAGATAGTATGATGAAAAGAAGATGTATACAGAAACTGAAGGATTGTTTACGAAAATATGGTTTATATAGTTTTATAAATGATGTGAATAATATAATATATATTTTGCTAATTGGTGCAAAAGAGAAAGAACTTGAAAAGAAAGAAAAGAATATTCAAAGAATATTCAAAGAAATTTATAAAGTTATAGAAGAACAGCTATATGTAAAGATTCATATAGGAATAGGAAATCAATTTCATTCAATTAATAAGATGAATAAATCTTTTTTACAAGCTAAAATAGCCTGTAAAAAAGCAGAACATCTTATGGATGTATGTAGTTTTAATGAAATAAAATATGACAAAAAATATTTTAAATATCCTTTTGAAAAGGAGAAAATATTGTGCGAAAAGATCATTCAGTGCGAAGAAAAAGAAGTGGCCATGATAATTGATGAGATCATAGATTTGTTTGTGCAGTTTTTTGATTCAATGAAAGAGATTCATCAAAAAAGTTATGAATTTTTAATTAGTATAAATAAAAGTATAGTACAAGAAACAAATGATGAGTATGATAGTATGATAAATTTTCTTGATGATTTTCAATATATTGAAAGTGTTCCTGAAATTAAAAATTATATGAAAGAAAATTTAAAAAGCATTATGGAGAAAATTAGTCAATCTAAAATGGATAGAATTGGATGTCTTATTGAGCGTTCGTGTGAATATATTGAAGAAAATTATATGAAAGATATTACTTTAGAGGATATGGCTAACAAGATTGGATTTAGTTCTTATTATTTTAGTAAATTGTTTAAAATTTATAAGAAAATGAATTTTATAGATTATCTTACTAGTGTAAGAGTAAAAAAAGCGAAAAGCTTTTTAAAAGAACCCAATAAAAGTATTAAGGAAATAAGTAATCTTGTAGGATACAGTAATTCAAATTATTTTACAAGAGTATTTAAGAGAATAGAAAAAGTAACTCCTACAGAATATAGGAACAAAATAATGCTATTAGGACAATAATATGACATAATTGTTCTAATTTTTTTTATTTTTATAAAGAGAACAAAATGTGGATTTGAATAACAATATAATTTAATGAATTAAAATTTTAAATCTTATAAAATGTATATGTAAGAATTAAATAAAATTTAGGAGGGGAAAACGTGTTCAAAAAATTAATATCAGTATTAGTTAGTATATTATTAGTAGGAGCTTTATTTACAGGATGTGGTCAGAATACTGCAAAGGAAGAAGATGCATCACAAAAAACGGAAGAACAAAGTGAACAAGTATCACAAGAACAGCCTAAGGATCAAATTGTATTAAGATTTGCAGAAAGTCATGTGGATGATTATCCGACAACAAAAGCAGATAAAGAATTTGCAAGATTAGTAGAGGAAAGAACAAATGGAAGAATAAAAGTTGAAGTTTATCCAGGGAATCAACTTGGAGAAGAAAAAGCTACAATTGAACAAGTACAGTTTGGGGGAATAGATTTTACAAGAGTAAGTTTGTCACCTCTTACAAATTTCTCACCAAAATTAAATGTATTAACATTACCATATCTTTATAGAGATTCAGAGCATATGTGGAAGGTTCTTAATGGAGAAATTGGACAAGAATTTCTTGATAGCTTAGGAGATTCAGGGTTTACAGGATTATGTTTTTATGAATCTGGAGCAAGAAGTTTTTATAATGCAAAAAGAGAAATAAAAACAATTGAAGATTTAAAAGGATTAAAAATTAGAACTATGGAGAGTAAGCTTATGGTAAGTCTTCTTTCTTCTTTAGGCGTGTCACCTACTCCAATGCCACATGGTGAAACTTATAGTGCACTACAGACTGGTGTTATCGATGGAGCTGAAAATAATATTCCAACTTATGAATCATCAAGTCAATATGAAGTTGCAAAATATTATACTGTAGATGAACATACAAGAGTACCAGATATTGTAGTAGCTAGTAAAATGACAATGGATAAGCTTTCTAAAGAAGATCAGGAGATTATTAAACAAGCAGCAAAAGATTCTATAAAATTACAAAGAAAATTATGGAATCAAAAAGTAAAAGAATCAGAAGAAAAGGTTGTAGCTGCTGGATGTAAAATTACAAAATTGGATCCTGTGGAAAAAGAAAAGTTTGTAGAATTAGTACAACCTATATATGATGAATTTGCGGCAGATTACAAAGACATTGTTCAGAAAATAAAAGATGTAAAATAAGAACATGTTCATAACATTCAAGTCGAATTTTTATTCGACTTGAATATTATATAACTTAAAGGAGATGGATATGAAAAAAATGAATATGATAAAAACTGTATTTGACTATATTCATTATATTTTAGCCAACTTTGCCAAAGTATTGATTATTTTGATGACGGTACTCATTAGCATACAAGTGTTTTGTAGATATGTATTAGGTTTTAGTATTGTATGGTCTGAAGAAATAGCACTACTAATGATGGTATGGTTTGGATTTATCAGTTTAGCTATAGGCGTTCAGAAAAAGCTTCATATAAGCATTGAATTTTTTATGCGGTTTTTTCCTAGTAAATGGGAAAAAGTAATCATTAAGTTTGGGGATAGTGTAGTTCTTTTTTTTGGAATCATTATGTTCATATATGGTATAAAATTAGTAAAATACGGTATGCTGTCAACTCTTCCAGCTACGGGTTTGCCAAATGGAGGATTATATGGAGTTTTAATTGTTTCTGCTTTATTAATTATTTATGATTCATTTAGTAATTTATTAGGACTTAAAAAAATTGGAGAGGAGAATTAGAGTGCCAGATTTAAATTTTGCAATTTTTCTTCTAATAGGTTCTTTTATTTTATTTTTAGTTTTAAGGGTACCTATAACATTTGCATTAGGTGTATCTTCTATTATTACTGCTATTTATCTAAAAATACCTCTTATGTCAATCTTACAACAAATGGTTAAAGGGATACAATCTTTTTCTCTTATGGCAATTCCATTTTTTATTTTAGCAGGAGAAATTATGGGAGAAGGAGGAATATCAAGAAGACTTATTGAGTTTTCTAATGTATTGATTGGAAGGGTAAGAGGTGGTCTTGCACAGGTAAATATTCTTGCGAGTATGTTTTTTGGAGGAATTTCAGGGTCTGCTGTTGCAGATACATCATCTATTGGTGCTATACTTATACCTATGATGAAAAAGAATGGCTATGATGCAGATTATTCTGTAGGTGTTACTGTAACAAGTGCTTGTCAAGGGGTAATTATTCCTCCAAGTCATAATATGATTATTTATTCTTTAGCAGCAGGAGGCGTTTCAGTAGGAAAATTATTTTTAGGTGGATTTGTGCCAGGTGTATTATTAGGAGTAGGATTGATGATTGTCAGTTATATTATAGCTGTGAAAAGAGGATATAAAAAGGGAAAAAAAATATCTTTTAAGGAAGGAATAAAAATTGCTAAAGATGCATTGCTTGGAATTATGACAGCAGTGATTATTATTGGAGGAGTACTTTCAGGAGTATTTACAGCTACTGAATCTGCAGCAATTGCATGTATATATGCTTTTGTTATCACTTTTTTTGTTTATCGAGAAATACCAATTACTAGAATGAATAAGATCTTATATAACTCATTAAAAACATTATCTCTAGTGTTAAGCTTAATTGCAACAGCACAAGCTTTTGGTTGGCTTTTAGCCTACCTTAGAGTACCTGCATTAGCAACAAATGCTCTTTTAACAATGACAAATAATAAATATATGTTATTATTATTCTTAAATGTGTTATTATTGTTATTAGGATGTATTATGGACATGGCCCCATTAATTCTTATTACAACACCTATATTACTACCTGTAGTAACTAAATTAGGAATGCATCCTGTACACTTTGGTATTATGTTGATTCTTAATCTTGCTATAGGTTTGTGTACACCACCAGTAGGTTCTGCATTATTTGTAGGATGTGCTGTAGGTGAGATATCAATTGAAAAAATTACAAAATCAATGCTCCCATTTTATCTAATCATGGTTGTTGTATTAATATTAGTAACATTTATTCCTAATATAGTCATGTATGTTCCAAATACATTTATGAATTAAAAATATTTTTTTAAAAGTACAAGCAAAAGATATATAATCGATGAAGAAAGGATTGATTTTATGAAATTTCAACAAAAAGATGGATTTAAGCCAGGCTATAATGATATCGTTGATATTGATGGAGAGTATAAAGATTATTTAATGGATTTTGGAATTTTAAGATTAGAAAAAGGACAAGAAGAAGTAAGCAAAGAAGAAAAAGAGAGAGCTTTTTTACTAATTAAAGGAGAAGTTACTTTTGAATGGGAAGGAAATAAAGAAACCATCAAAAGAGAATCTTTTATAGAGAACAATCCTTGGTGCTTACATGTGCCAAAGGATGTAGAAGTTAAGATTACTGGTGTGGCAGACGATACAGAAATATCTGTTCATAAAACTAGAAATGATATTGTTTTTCCATCTAAATTATATACAGAAAATGATTGTAGGATAGAAGTTAGAGGAAAAGGATTAATGAATGAAGTAGGGACTAGAATTGTAAAAACTATTCTAGATAAATCCATATCAGCAGATTCCAACTTAGTATTAGGAGAAGATGTACATTATCCAGGTAAATGGTCAGGATTCCCATCTCATTATCATGCACAACCTGAAATTTATTTTTATAAATTTTATCCTGAAAATGGATTTGGCTTATTAAAGCTTGGAGAAGAGGGAGAACTATTAGAGCATAATGATACTGTTATGATAGAATCTAATCTTGTGCATCCTCAAGTAGCAGCCCCTGGATATGCTATGTATTATATTTGGGTGATTAGACATTTAGAAAATAACCCTTACATAAAGCCAATTGTTGTAGATCAGCATAAATGGTTAGAGGATCCAAAGGCTAAAATATGGCCTGAAAAATAGAAATATAAAGATATATTTTTTTTAGATAAAAAGGAGTTTGATTAAAAAGGAGCAGAGATGCTCCTTTTTAACATTTCTTTTATCCAACCATTAATCTGGTTATGAATTGTTCTTGACTTTTCCTAGGATAAACTCCAAGACAATAATTAGAACAAGGCTTAAGCAAATACTTATCTTTTGGAATCCATTCATCAATAAATTCAGCAATAAATGTACTTTCTAATTCGCTGGTGATCATTAATAAAGGTGGTCTGCCTTGATAGTTATTATATGAACATTCAATAGGTGTAAGAACATGACATTCTTTTTCAATATGTTCTTCCTTTAAAATATATGAAATATTTTTAATGACTACATATTGATTATAGCCTATGTCGAAAGCTGCTTTATCATTTCTTCTCAGCCAGCTTCCATACTTTTTCCCTCTATAGTTACCACCGTTTTCAAATTTTTCATTTTCTGGAACACCTAATTCGTTTAGATATTCCTCATACATTTTTTTAGTAATTTTCATCATAAAATACCTCCAAGATATTTTGTTGAATATTTTTAAAGTAAACTTTTTTATCTGCATAAATAAATTTCTGTAAATATTTTCAAATTCCTTCATGAAACATTGAAGTTTTCCGAATTTTCGCTCGACTACATTTTTTTCAGATTTAAATTTTATGTCTATAATTCAAAAAAATAGCATCAATTTGTAAGGGGTGTTAATAGGTAAATCTATGGATAATACGCTTAATTTCAAGGAGAGTATAGTTTATAAGGAGAGAAAGAAAAAGGTATAATAATAGAAATATATAGGAAAAATAGGAGAAAGATAAATTTAATGTTTGTAATAAAATATAGAATTTTGAATATACAAAAAAATACAAAATTTATTAAATAAGAAGGAATCTTCAGAAAAATATAGAATATATTTATTTAGAGTTGTCTAAACATTACAACAAATATTGGAGTGAGGGGGAAGACAAATGAAGGCGTATGTAAGTGACAAAATAAGGAATGTAGCATTAGTTGGACATGGTGGTTGTGGGAAGACTATTTTAACAGAAGCAATGCTATATACAACGAAGGTTACAAATAGAATCGGAAAAACAGAAGACGGAAATACTGTATCAGATTTTGATAAGCAAGAAATAGATAGAAATCTTTCTATTAATACGAGTTTAATTCCTATTGAATGGAATAAAGATAAATATAATATTTTAGATACACCAGGATACTTCGACTTTGTTGGAGAGGTAAATAGTGCTTTGAGAATTTCTGGAGGAGCAATTATTGTAGTAGATGCAACTTCAGGAGTTGAGGTTGGAACGGAAAAAGCTTGGGAATATACAAGCAAGAGAAAAATGCCTAAATTAATATTTTTAAATAAGATGGATAAGGAAAACGTTAATTATGATAAGACCATTAATCAGTTAAGAGAAAAATTTGGAAAGGCCATTGCACCTTTTGCTATTCCATTAGGAACAGATCGAGGTCTCCGAGGACTTGTGAATGTAGTAGATTTAGTAGCAAGGGAATATAATGGAAAAGAATGTGTAGATGCACCAATAAAAGAAGAATGGATGGAGAGAATTCAGCCAATCAGAGACATGCTCATGGAATCTGTAGCTGAAAGTGATGAAGTATTGATGGAAAAATATTTTGAAGGAGAACCATTTACACCGGAAGAAATTCATGTGGGATTACGTAAAGGTGTTTTAGATGGCTCTATTGTCCCTGTTTTAGTAGGTTCTGCAGTGAATAATATTGGGATACATACCTTAATGAATATGATTGATACTTATATGCCAACTCCAAAGGATTTGAAGCCTTATCATGGAATAAATCCGAATGACCAAAGTGAAGTAATTAGACATATAAATACTTCAGAACCATTTTCAGCGTTAGTTTTTAAGACCATTGTTGACCCATATGTTGGAAAGATATCCTTGATGAAAGTGATTTCTGGTGAGTTAAAAGGAGATATGGAAGTATATAATCCTGAAAAGGATGAAATAGAGAAAATAGGAAGCATGTTTTTATTGAGAGGGAAAAGCCAAATCCAGGTAGACCGAGTTGTTGCTGGAGATATTGTAGCAGTTGCAAAGCTTCAATATGCTCAAACTGGAGATACTTTATGTGATAAAAATAACCCTGTTCAATATGGGAAGATTCAATTTCCTCAACCTACATTATTTATGGCAGTTGAGCCAAAGGCTAAAGGGGATGAAGAAAAAATCGGTACAGGATTAAATAGATTAACAGAAGAAGATCCCACTTTTGTTGTAGAGAGAAATAAGGAAACAAAGCAAACCCTTATAGGCGGGCAAGGGGATATGCATATCGATGTGATTACAAGTAAGCTAAAAAATAAATTTGGTGTAGACGTAACATTGGTAGATCAAATTATTCCATATAGAGAAACCATCAAAGGAAAGGCAGATGTACAAGGGAAACATAAAAAGCAATCAGGCGGACATGGGCAATATGGAGATGTAAAGATAAGATTTGAACCAGCACAAGAGGAGTTTATATTTGAGGAAGAAATCTTTGGTGGATCTGTTCCTAAAAACTATATTCCAGCTGTTGAAAAAGGCTTAAGAGAATGTTTAGAATGTGGAGTTTTAGCAGGATTTCCAGTTGTAAATATGAAAGCAATTTTGTATGATGGATCTTATCATGATGTAGACTCTTCTGAAATGGCATTTAAGATTGCTGCATCATTGGCATTTAAAAAAGGAATGGAAGAAGCAAGTCCAATACTCCTTGAACCTATTATGCATGTAGAGATTATTATTCCAGAGGATTACATGGGAGATATTATGGGAGATATGAATAAACGACGCGGAAGAATTCTTGGGATGGAGCCTGCTGGAGATGGTAGTCAAAAAGTTGTTGCAGAAGCTCCTCAAGCAGAGTTGTTTAAGTATGCAACAGACCTTCGTTCTATGACACAGGCAAGAGGAAGTTTTACAATGGAATTTATAAGATATGATGAGGTACCAGCTCATCTTAGTCCTAAAATCGTTGAAGGGGTAAAGGCAAAAAAATAATAGAGCGTAAATAAAGATGGTGTAACCACCATCTTTATTTATTTTTATGTGAAAGTATTTAGTAACTTTATGAAAAGATTATTGTTTTTTATTGATGAATAGTAAACTACGTTAAAAGAGAATAATATTATAGAACAAAAAATAAGAAGGAGGAAAACAATGACAGATCATTATGTAAATTATGATAAGGAATTAGGGATGAATGCAAATACCCAATTAATAGATGTATTAAAAGAAGTAGGTGAAGAGGATGAATTAATTATTACTATGGATGCTAATGATGCGACTCAGGCAGATTATTTATTTGACATATTAAGGAATAATGGATTTGATGTACTTCCAAAGGGAGGACATGATGATGATAAATATCATATTATTGCCCATAGAAAGAAGAATTAAAGAAGGTCAATCATTGATTGGCTTTTTTTTTTTAGAATAAAAGAGTTTTGAATAATATTATAATATTTACTGTAAAAGGCAAAAATAGATAGAAAACAATAGAAAAATAAAGCAAATACTAAATATATATGAAAAAATCTGATAAATCTCAAAGAAATTAAACTTGAAGGATGAGACTTTTTTTATTAAACTAAAGTCAAAGAAAGTCAAAAATGAGGAGATGAATATGCCAAGATTAAGTGATATTATTGAAATTTTTTTAAAGGAATTATTACAAGATGCGAATAATAAAAGTATTGAGATTCAGAGGAATGAATTAGCAAGTTATTTCAACTGTGCGCCTTCGCAAATAAATTATGTACTTACCACTCGATTTAGTCTTGATAAGGGATATTTGATTGAGAGTAGAAGGGGTGGAGGTGGACATATAAAGATTTTTAAGATAAATGTTGATAAAAATGAATATGTAAGGATGCTTCTTGAGGAAATAGGAGATAGTGTTAGTAAAATGAGAGGCTCATCTATTATTGAAGTATTAAAGGAAAAAAAAATTATTACAGAAAGAGAAAGTGTGTTGATGAAAGCTGCTATAAGTGATAGAAGTATTCATACACCTATGAATATAAAAGATGAAGTAAGAGCTAACCTTTTAAAGAGTATGATGATTGCTATATTCAACTATAATGGGAGGGAATAAAAATGTTGTGTGAAAAATGTAATAAAAGACCGGCCACGGTACATTTGACAAAAATATTGAATGATCAAAAGACAGAGCTTCATTTATGTGAGCAGTGCGCCAAACAAAATGAACAAATTTCTTTTGATACATCTTTTTCCATCAATAATTTTTTAACAAGTATATTAGATTCTATACAGGACTCGCCTATTAAAGTAGACTATGTTAAAGCTACAAAATGTGATCATTGTGGCATGACATATGGAAAATTTAAACAATTAGGAAGGTTGGGATGCTCTAAGTGTTATCATGCTTTTGAAGAAAAATTAAATACTTTGGTAAAAAGGATTCAAGGAAATGAAAGCCATATAGGAAAAATACCAAAAAGGGCAGGGGGTTCTTTAAGAATAAAAAATGAAATAAAAGAATTAAAATTGAAGTTAAATGAGGCTGTAAAAAAGGAAGCTTATGAGGAAGCTGTGATCCTTAGAGATAAAATCAAAGATCTTGAAAATCATTTAAAGGAAGAATTTTAGGAGGTGTTGTCATGACAAAGTGGATACAGCAAGTAGGACCCGATAATGATATTATTATCAGCAGTAGGATAAGACTAGCTAGAAATGTAGAACAATTCCCCTTCCCCATAGCTCTTACAAAAGGGAAAAGCAAAGAGGTTTTTAAAGTTGTGTCTCATGCAATACTTGAAGGAAATAACCCTTTTAGGAATGATTTTGACTTGATTACATTAGAAGAAATTTCTCAAATGGAAAGACAGGTTTTAGTAGAAAAACATTTAATTAGCCCAAATTTAGCTACAAATTATGAAAAGGGTGCAGTTCTTTTAAATAAAGATGAATCTGTAAGTATTATGATTAATGAAGAGGATCATATAAGAATCCAATGTTTGCTTCCAGGATTTCAATTAGATGAAGCATTTAAAGTAGCTAATAAGATGGATGATGTGATAGAAGAGGAAGTAAAATATGCTTTTGATGAAAAACTAGGATACTTAACCTCTTGTCCTACAAATGTAGGAACTGGGATTCGAGCATCCGTAATGGTACATTTGCCAGCTCTTAGGATGACAGGATATATTAATAGAATCCTTCAAGCTGCAAGTCAGATTGGCTTAGCGGTAAGGGGAATTTATGGAGAAGGAACTGAATTTATTGGAAATCTATTTCAAATATCAAATCAACTTACATTAGGAAGAAATGAAAAGGATATTATTGGAAATCTTAAGGATGTGACAAGGCAGATTATTCAAAAGGAAAGAGATGCAAGAAGTACCCTTTTATCTAATAATGGAATGCAGCTTGAAGATCAGATTTATAGGTCTTTTGGAATCTTATGTAATGCAAGAATCTTAAGTTCACAGGAGTGTATGAAGCTTTTATCAAATGTAAGATTGGGGATAGATACAGGAATATTAAAAGAAATTCACATGGATAATATCAATGAGATTATGGTCATGACACAATCAGCCTATCTACAAGAAATAGCTGGAAAACCTTTGAGTAGCAATGAAAGAGATATTAGGCGTGGGAGTTTGGTAAGAGAAAAGCTGGGTAATAATAACATATGTGAATAATTGAGGAAAAATGGTTAAAGATAAATATACTAGGAGGTGTTTTGTATGGATATGTTCAGCCGATTTACAGAGAAAGCCCAAAAATCAGTTTTTCTTGCACAAGAAGAAGCAAAAAGCCTTAGACATAATTATGTTGGAACAGAACATATTTTACTAGGATTAGTAAAAGAAGGGGAAGGGATTGCAGCAAAAGCTTTGACGAATATGGGAGTAAAATTAGAAAAGGTAAAAGAAAAAATTAAAAATATTATTGGATTAGGAAATGAGTCTGACCCACAATTATTAGGTTTTACGCCTAGAACAAAGAGATTATTCGAGCTTAGCTTTGCTGAAGCAAGAAGACTTGGACATAATTATATAGGAACAGAACATTTGCTTTTAGGACTGATTCGAGAAGGTGAAGGTGTAGCAGCAAAAATTTTGATAGATAGTGGTGTGAACTTTACAAAGGCAAGAGATGAAGTAATGAAACTTTTAGGAAATTCAAATCCTAATAATACAGGGGAAAATACTCGTATGTCAAATAAGAAAAATACACCTACATTAAATGAATATGGAAGAGATTTAACAGAGATGGCAAGGGAAGGTAAATTAGATCCTGTAGTAGGAAGAAGCAAAGAAATAGAAAGAGTAGTACAAATATTGAGTAGAAGAACAAAAAATAATCCTTGTTTAATTGGAGAACCTGGAGTAGGAAAAACGGCAATTGCAGAAGGGTTAGCTCAAAAAATCATTGCAGGGGATATTCCAGAGACATTAAAGGATAAAAGGGTAGTTACCCTAGATTTAGCTTCTATGGTAGCTGGAGCAAAATATCGTGGTGAATTTGAGGATCGATTAAAAAAAGTCATGGTTGAATTAAGGGAAGCAAAAGATGTTATTCTATTTATTGATGAGATGCATACTATTATTGGAGCTGGTGCTGCAGAAGGTGCTATTGATGCATCAAATATCTTAAAACCTGCTTTAGCTAGAGGCGAATTACAAGCTATTGGAGCAACAACCTTAGATGAATATAGAAAGCATATTGAAAAGGATGCGGCCCTTGAGAGAAGATTTCAACCTATTCATGTGGAAGAGCCAAGTATTGAAGAAACTGTACAAATTTTAAAGGGGTTAAGGGATAAATATGAAGCCCATCATAATGTAAAAATTACAGATCAAGCATTAGAAGCTGCTGCAAATCTTTCTCATAGATATATTACAGATAGATTTTTACCAGATAAAGCAGTAGACTTAATTGATGAAGCTGCATCGAGAATAAGATTAAAAATAGTAACCCAACCTCCAGAATTAAAGGATTTAGAAGAAAAAATAGAAGAATTTGAAAAGGAGAAAGAAGAGGCTATTAGTGCTCAAGACTTTGAAAGAGCAGCTAAAGTACGAGATAAAGAAAAACAAATAAAAGAAGAACTGCAAAATAGAAAAAATAATTGGAAGACAATAGGGAATAAAAAAGCAACTGTTGGAGAAGAAGAAATTGCAGAAACTGTAGCTAGTTGGACTGGAATTCCAGTTAAAAAACTTGCTCAAGAAGAGTCAGAAAAGCTTTTGAATATGGAAGGAATTCTCCATAAAAGAGTCATTGGGCAAGAGGAGTCCGTAAAAGCTATTGCAAGAGCAGTAAGAAGGGCTCGCGTAGGGCTTAAGGACCCTAAACGACCCATTGGTTCGTTTATATTTTTAGGGCCTACTGGAGTAGGAAAAACAGAGCTGTCTAAAGCACTGGCAGAAGCTTTGTTTGGAGATGAGGATAGTTTAATTCGTATTGATATGTCTGAATATATGGAGAAACATGCTGTATCTCGTTTAGTGGGTTCACCTCCAGGATATGTAGGATATGATGAAGGAGGACAGCTCACTGAAAAAATAAGAAGAAAGCCTTATTCTGTTGTGTTGTTTGATGAAATTGAAAAAGCTCATCCAGATGTATTCAATATTTTGCTTCAAATCCTTGATGATGGAAGGCTTACAGATGCAAAGGGAAAAGTAGTTGATTTTAAAAATACGGTAGTCATTATGACATCAAATGTAGGAGCACATACCATTAGAAAACAAAAAACACTAGGATTTGCAGGAGCAGTAGAGGATGAAAAACAAACTGCTTATGAAAAAATGAAAGAAAATGTGATGAATGAATTAAGAAAAAGCTTCAGACCAGAGTTTTTAAATAGAATTGATGAAGTGATTGTTTTCCATCCTTTAGAGAAAGAACACATTAATGAAATTGTAAAATTGATGATCAAAGATTTAGCAAAAAGAATGAGTGCATTAAATATAAAACTTGAAACATCAGAAATGGCTAAGAAACTTCTAGGCGAAAAAGGATTTGACCAAGAATATGGTGCAAGACCATTAAAACGTGCTATTACAAGAATGATAGAGGATGCTTTGTCTGAAGAAATATTGAAGGGAAATATTTCAAAAAATGATGATATTTTTGTAGACGTAGAAAATGATCAAATTGTATTTAAAAATAAGCTAAAATTAGGAAAATAATAATAAAGCTGCATAAAAGTGCAGCTTTATTATTATGGTATTTTTTTGTCAACTACTTATTATTTAGATGAGAGCTTTGAATTGGGAGTAATCTTATTACGGTTTGGATAAAAAGTGTTGTACAGGTTATAAAAATATGTTAATATTATAAAGGAAAGTTCGTACGTGGTAGACAAATGTGTTTTGTTAACGAACAAGTGAGGTGGGATAAGTGACAGATAGAAAATTCTTGATTATTGATACAGCTATTTTGCCAGATATTTATGAAAAGGTATTGGAGACAAAAGAGTTACTAAGAACAGGGAAAGCAAGAGGGGTAACGGAGGCAACTCAAATGACAGGAATTAGTAGAAGTACTTATTATAAATATAAAGATTTTATTTCTACCCCATCTGAAGGGAGTAGAGGACAAAAGGCAACGATCACTTTATTGTTAGATCATACACCAGGAAATCTATCAGATCTATTAAATGTAATGGCAGATTGTAATGTGAATATACTAACTATCAATCAAGATATACCCATTAATGGGATTGCCAATGTAAGTATCACATTTGATATTTCCGAAGCGAGTATGGGAATAGATGAGATTTTAGAAGAACTAAGGAGTCGAGATGGAACATCTAAGGTTGAGTTAATTGCTATGGAATAAGGAAAAATTCTAAATTTAGAATGAAATACAAAAGAAATAAAAGGTTAGCTTGACAGAGTAAAAAAACAGATTAATGGATAGGTGATAAATATGTTTAAAATAAAAGTACCAGCAACAACAGCTAATATGGGACCAGGATATGATGTCCTTGGGATGGCACTTACATTATATAATGAGTTTGAAGTAGAAAAAATAAATGAAGGAATAGAAACAGTGGGATTTGGACAAATTCCACTACAAGAAAATTTAGTATATACAAGTATGAAGAAAACATTAGATTTCTATGGAAAAAAGGCAGATGGATTAAAAATTACTGCAAAGAAAATAGATATTCCTATGAGTAGAGGATTAGGGAGTAGTGCAACTTGTATTGTTGCTGGTATTATGATTGCTAATAAATTGATGAACGATATGTTAAGAGAAGATGATATCATACGAATAGGGACTGAGATGGAAGGACATCCGGATAATATTGTACCAGCAGCTACTGGGGGAATGAGTGTATCTATTTATGAAGAAGATAAAGTAATCCATTCTAAAGTGAATGTTCCAAAGAATTTAAGATTTGCAGTCATGATTCCTGACTTTACTGTTTCTACAAATGAAGCAAGAAAGGTTGTTCCAGAAAAGTATAGTAAAAAGGATTGCATTTTTAATATTTCAAGAGTAGCAATGCTTGTATCTAGTATGAATAGTGGAGAAATTGAACATTTAAGAATGGCCACAGAGGATAGAATTCATCAACCTTTTAGAGCTAACTTAATTCCTAATATAGATGATATTTTTAAAGCTTCTCAAGATTTAGGATCTAAAGCAGAATTCATCAGTGGATCAGGATCTACCTTGATGGCTATCATTGATGAAAAAAATGCTGACTTTGAACCCAAAATGAAAAAATTTTTGGAGACCCTTGAAGGTAATTGGAAAATTAAAGTATTAGCAGTAGATATGGAAGGTGCAATGTTTTTTTAAAAGGTTTTATGGAGTTGATCCATAAAGCCTTTTTTCATACTGTTGATTCATTGACTATTGAAGAATGAAAGTATAAAATCAGAATAGAAAGGATATAGTTGTTATAAGAGAATGATTGGAATTTGGAGGAATATATGGCGAAAAAAGATAAGACTATTTTTGTATGTCAAAATTGCGGTTACGAAAGTCCTAAATGGATGGGACAATGTGTATGCGGCAGTTGGAATACAATGGTAGAAGAACGGATTGCAGCAATCAACCAATATAAAAAATCACCAACCATTACAAGTTCCACAAAACCTTTACCCATTAAAGAAATAAAGTCTGGTTCTTATGATCGATTTGATACTCATATTGAAGAACTCAATCGTGTCTTAGGAGGAGGAATGGTAAAGGGAGCATTAACTTTAATATCAGGAGAGCCTGGAATTGGTAAATCTACTTTGATTCTACAAGCAAGCAGCAACATAGCAAAAGAATATGGCACAGTTCTTTATATTTCAGGAGAAGAATCAGAAGAGCAAATAAAAATGAGAGCAGAAAGATTAAATGCAATAGAAGATCGATTAATGATTGTATCGGAAACAAATGTGGATGTGATTAAAGAATATATGATAGAACTACAACCTGTATTTGTGATTGTTGATTCTATACAAACCCTTTTTAAACCAGATTTGTCCTCTGCTCCTGGAAGTGTTTCTCAGGTGCGAGAATGTACCAATCATATTATGCATATAGCCAAAACAAAAGGTATTCCTATTTTTATTGTTGCACATGTGACCAAAACAGGAGAACTAGCAGGACCTAGGATGTTAGAGCATCTTGTGGATACGGTACTTCATTTCACAGGAGAAAGAACCCAAGAGTTTAGGGTGGTGAGAGCTTTAAAAAATCGCTTTGGAACAACTAGTGAAATTGGTGTTTTTGAAATGAGAGAAGAAGGTTTGATGGAAGTTTCGAATCCATCAGAAGTATTCTTAGAAGGACTTACAGATACAGAAGGATCTATTGTGATTAGTAGCCTAGAAGGAACAAGACCTCTTCTTTTAGAGATTCAGGCATTGGTTGCACCAACCAATCTAGGATTTGCAAGAAGAGCAGCTATTGGCATTGATTTAAATCGATTGAATTTGATCTTAGCAGTTTTAGAAAAAAAGGTAGGCATTCCTCTTATGAATCAAGATGTTTATGTAAATGTAGTTGGAGGACTCAAGCCTGAAGGAACTTCATCAGATCTAGGGGTAGCTCTTGCTATTTATTCTAGTATGCGAGGAGTAGATATTCATACTACTACTACTATTGCCATTGGAGAAATTGGACTTACTGGAGAATTAAGATCTGTTTCCAATATAGAAAAAATGATTAAAGAAGCTTCAAAAATGGGATTTAAAAAGTGTATATTGCCTAAAAAGAGCATAAAAAAATTAAAGTTAGATGAATCAATTCGATTGATAGGAGCAAATTCTTTAAAAGATGCCATAGATTGTATGTTTTTTGAAAATTAAATGAAATAGTTCTTTAATTGGGATGCATAGATATAATATAATAGGAAAGATAGGAGAAATAAGATTGGGAGGACAATACCATTGGTAAAAGAAGATAAAATGAAAGAACAAGGCATAATGGAATCTATGAAGAGATTAGCCCCAGGTACTTCTTTACGAGAAGGACTTGAAAATGTTTTAAGAGCTAAAACAGGAGCTTTGATTGTTATAGGCGATAATGAAGAAGTAATGAACCTTGTAGATGGAGGTTTTTACATAAATGTTGATTTGTCAACGGCGTATTTGTATGAACTTGCAAAAATGGATGGTGCAATTATATTAAGTTCTGATGCAAAGAAAATATTATATGCGAATACACAATTAATTCCGGACCCTTCCATTCCCTCTTCAGAAACGGGTATAAGACATAGAACAGCTGAGCGGGTAGCTCGTCAGACGGGGCTTATTGTTATATCTATTTCACAAAGAAGAAATATCATAACGATTTACAAAGGATATTCTAAGTATATTGTCCAAGATACCAATAAAATTTTAAATAAAGCAAATCAAGCCATTCAAACTTTAGAAAAATATAGAAAAGTCTTAGATCAAGCAATGCTTAATTTAAGTGGATTGGAATTTGAAGATTTGGCTACAATCCAAGATGTAGCTATAGTTATTCAAAGAACGGAAATGGTTATGCGTATTGTTTCAGAAATAGATAAATATATAAGTGAATTGGGGAATGAAGGTCGTCTTGTAAGCATGCAGTTAGAGGAATTACTAGCTAATGTAAAAGAAGATGGGGAATATGTAGTTGAAGACTATATGGTGAAGGATGAATCTATAGATTACAATACCGTGAGTAGACAAATTAAAAATTTATCGTCTGAGGAACTATTAGACTTATCTAATATTGGAAAGATTTTGGGTTATCAGGGAGCTTTGAATGATTTATTAGATACACCTGTTTCACCAAGAGGATTTAGGATTTTAAGTAAAGTACCAAGGCTTCCAATGTCTGTCATTCAAAATGTGGTTAATCATTTTAGTGATTTTCAAAAGATACTCAAAGCATCAATAGAAGAACTAGATGATGTAGAAGGAATTGGAGAGATTCGAGCAAGGGCTATTAAAGAAGGGTTAAGAAGGGTACAAGAACAGGTTTTATTAGATCGACATATTCGTTAGATAAAAAAACACCAATATATTTATTGGTGTTTTTAATATAGTCCATATTTTCCAAGTGTTTCTATGTTTTTGCATTGCTTTGTTAAAATTTCATGGATATCAAGATCAAGTGTATTACAAATGGCTACAAGATAGAATAAATGGTGCCCCATTTCTTCATTGATTTTGTCTCTACAAATATCACAAAGCTCTCCAGAAACGTGATTATCCATAAAATCTTTTAGTTCTTCATAAGAGATGTCTTTTGGAATATTTTGTGCTTTAGCATCTATATGAATACAACCACAATTTGTAGCAGCTTTTATGATGGATCTATTTACTTTTGCACAGCTCTCTTGATATTTTGATATAATGTCTAGCATACTTTTATGTCGGATTAATACTTCTGAAACACTATCTTGAAATTTATGCAGAATAGAATCTTTCATTAATTTTATCACCTCTGTACAATAAGTTTGATTTAAGTTTATTCTAGCATATTATAGGGGAAAATTAAAGGCTATTCGGTTAAATTTACTTTTAGGTTAGGAAAAGGAAAGATGAGCTCGTTTTGTGGTAAAATTTTAAAAAAATAGAACTACCATTTCAAAAAATAAAGTTGACAATAGACACTACGTATGGTAAAATAATTATTTTCTTGACAAAACCCTACCCCTTGTTGTATACTGAATATAGGTAATGTACAATGTGGGAGGTTTTGCTGAATGTTCAATATCGGTGATAGAGTTGTGTATCCTATGCATGGTGCGGGGATTATTGAAGCGATAGAAGAAAAAGAGATATTGGGGAAGAAGCGGAAATATTATATTATGAAGATGCCTCTAGGAGAAATGAAAGTAATGATTCCTCTTGATAACGTAGAAGATATAGGATTAAGAGAAATTATATCCTTAAAGGAAGTAGACCAAGTAGTGGCTGTATTGAATGATGATATTTCTAAGATGCCTAAAAATTGGAATAGACGATATAGAGCAAATATGGATAAGATTAAAAGTGGAGATATCTATGAAGTTGCTATGGTAGTAAGAAATTTAACCCTTAGAGACAGAGAAAAAGGACTATCAACAGGAGAAAGAAAAATGCTAGCGAATGCAAAACAAATCCTCATAAGTGAAATCGTACTGGCTAGAGGCATAGAAGAAAAGGTTGCTGAAGACATAATTGATACAGCTATTCAATAATTCTAACTATGTGAAGCGTCATGAGGACGCTTCATTTTTTGTCATGGAGCATATTTTATTACCAAAATATACAAATTTTATTGAAATTAGGTAGTGTTTAGTTATAAAATAAAATTAGCATGGTTATACTTTTGAGATAGGAGGTGGAAAGATATGTTTAACAAAATTGTAAGAGGAGCATTAACGTTAGCAGGTGCTTCCGTGGGATATGCAGTAGCCATGCTTTTAATAAAACTGGCTAAAATTCAGGGAATTGTGCAGATTCCAGAAATTACACCTATTATGGTAATGACTGCTAGTATCATCGGTGCGGTTACAGGTGGAATTATATTTTTTACTATTACTCCTTGGTTGATGGAAAAAGGTTTAAGTTCAGCAAATTGGGTAGAGGGAGAGCTTCAAAAGATTCCTACTATGGATATGGTTATTGGAGCAGTAGGATTAATCATTGGGCTAGTGATTGCTTATTTGATTAGTAGTTTATTGATGGGTATATCTATTCCATTAGTTGGACCGATTTTATCTATTATGCTTTACATATTCTTAGGATATTTAGGTGTAAGCCTTGCAAGCAAGAAAAGAGAAGATTTAGGAAATATATCTATGCTGTTTAAAAAGAATATAGCATCTAAGGAAAAGGTAGAAACAAAAAAAGAGAATAGTAGTAGTATACCTAAAGTATTGGATACCAGTGTGATTATTGATGGAAGAATTGCAGATCTATCTCAAACTGGTTTTATGGAAGGACCTCTTGTTATCCCAGAGTTTGTTCTTAAAGAATTAAGACATATTGCAGATTCGTCGGATAGTTTAAAAAGAGCAAGAGGTAGAAGAGGCTTAGATATTTTAAATCGTATCCAAAAGGAGCTACCTATAGAAGTGAAAATTACAGATAAGGATTTTGAAGAGGTAGGAGAAGTAGATATAAAACTACTAAGACTTGCTCAATTCTTGGGAGGAAAAGTTGTAACCAATGATTATAATTTGAATAAAGTAGCTGAACTACAAGGAGTACCAGTTCTTAATATTAATGAACTTGCTAACGCATTAAAACCAGTAGTTCTACCTGGAGAGGAAATGGTCGTGCAAGTGATCAAAGAAGGAAAAGAATCGGGGCAAGGTGTAGCGTACTTAGATGATGGAACAATGATTGTAGTAGAAGGTGGAAGAAAACATATAGGAGAGACTATGGGTGTACTTGTCACCAGTGTATTACAAACTGCTGCAGGAAGAATGATCTTTGCAAAACCTAAAATGTTGGTTGATAAATCAGCATAATATTATATAATAAAATTACCCAGCATATGCTGGGTTTTGTTTTGGGATAGAGGTGAAAATTTTGAGAAAAGAAAGATTTGTTTCAGTGATTGTTGCAGCAGCAGGACAAGGAAAAAGAATGAATAGTGAGGTAAATAAGCAATATTTGAATCTTGGCCATAAACCTGTATTGGCCCATACGATTGAGGCTTTTGATAAATGTTTTGGGATAGATGAAATAATCGTTGTAATCCATCCTGATGAGGTTGAATATTGTAAAGAAAATGTTATCAATTTTTTTGGATTTAAAAAAGTATCAAAAGTTATAGCTGGAGGAGCTGAGCGTCAAGGGTCCATATTTAATGGACTAAAGGTGGTAGATAAAAGATGTGATCTTGTAGTAATCCATGATGGAGCAAGACCTTTTATAAAAGAAGAAACTATTCTATATAGTATAGATGAAGCTATAAAATTTGAAGCAATAGGGGTAGGTGTACCTGTAAAGGATACAATCAAAGTAGTTGATGAAGAAAAAAATATTAAAAATACACCAGATAGAAAGACTCTTTGGGCCATACAAACGCCTCAAATCTTTGATTATAAGTTAGTGTTAAAAGCCCATGAAAAAGCTATAGAAGATAGATACCTAGGTACGGATGATACAGTGTTAGTTGAAAGACTTGGTAAAAAAGTAAAAATAGTAATGGGTAGTTATGACAATATAAAAATAACTACACCAGAAGATTTATATATAGGAGAAGCTATTTTAAAGAATAGAAAATAGGGGGTGTCCTATGCGTATTGGTATGGGGTATGATGTACATAGGTTGGTGGAAGGAAGAAAATTAATATTAGGAGGGGTAGAAATACCTTATGAGAAAGGTCTTTTGGGGCATTCTGATGCAGATGTTCTCCTTCATGCTATCAAGGATGCATTGCTTGGAGCAGCAGCCCTTGGTGATATTGGAAAGCATTTTCCAGATACAGATGATCGGTTTAAGGGGGCTTCTAGTATAAAATTATTATCAGAAGTGAATAATATGTTAGAGTATATTGGGTATAAAGTAAATAATATCGATAGTACGATTATTGCACAAAAGCCTAAGATGGCTCCGTATATAGAACAAATGAGAAAAAATATAGCAGATACTATAGGCATTGAAGTGGATGCTGTAAATGTAAAAGCTACTACTACAGAAGGTTTGGGATTTACAGGTACAGGAGAAGGGATTGCATCACAAGCAATTGCAAGTATTGTAAGATTTTCTGTTGACAAATAGACTAAGATTAGTTAATATGTATTTAAGTTTAATTGAAAATGATAGAAGCTGTGATAGGGAATAGTAGGATGGATGATTCTTTAAGAGAGCAGAGTTCATAGGCTGAGAGACTTTGTAAGAAAGATCTTTTTGAACCTACCCTGGAGCTTAAGACGGAAATTTAGTAAGTCTTTACGGAGCTAGACCGTTAGATCTAGGTGAAGAGAATTCTTTTGAATTAACTAGAGTGGTACCGCGGAAATTATACCCTTTCGTCTCTATATAGAGACGAAGGGGTATTTTAATGAAAGTGTGTATTCTTTTGATGAAAAAAAGAAATGGGTCTATTAAGAAAGGAGAAAAGATATGGCAAAGAAGCAAAAAGGATTTGTGGAAGATATTACACCTATGGAGGTTGATTTTCCTCAATGGTATACAGATGTTATCAAAAAAACAGATATGGTAGATTATTCACCAGTAAAAGGGTTTATGGTTATTAAGGCATATGGGTATGCCATTTGGGAAAACATTCAAAAATATATGGATAAAAGGTTTAAAGATACAGGACATAAAAATATGTATTTCCCATTATTGATTCCAGAGAATTTATTAAAAAAGGAAGCAGAACATGTTGAAGGATTTGCACCAGAGGTAGCATGGGTAACTCATGGAGGAGACGAAAAGCTTGCAGAAAGACTTTGCGTAAGACCTACATCAGAAACGATTATTTGTTCTATGTATTCAAAATGGTTAAATTCATATAGAGAATTACCGTACCTTTATAATCAATGGTGTAGTGTTGTAAGATGGGAAAAATCTACAAGACCTTTCTTAAGAACCTCTGAATTTTTATGGCAAGAAGGTCATACATTACATGAAACGGAAGAAGAGGCACAAACAGAAACTCTTCAAATGCTTGATATCTATAGAGAAACAGCAGAAGATTTATTAGCTATTCCTGTTGTAACTGGAAGAAAGAGTGAAAAAGAGAAGTTTGCAGGAGCACATGCTACTTATACAATGGAAGCATTGATGCATGATGGAAAAGCCCTTCAAGCAGGAACTTCTCACAATTTAGGGCAGCATTTTACAAAAGCCTTTGATATTTCATTCTTAGGAAGAAATGGTGAAATGGAGCATCCATATCATACATCTTGGGGAGTATCTACAAGATTAATAGGTGGAATTATCATGGTTCATGGAGATAATAGGGGACTCGTACTTCCTCCTAGAGTAGCTCCAACACAAGTAGTTATTATTCCTATTGCACAACATAAAGAAGGTGTTTTAGATAAAGCTTATGAACTGAAAAAAGCTTTAGGAGAAGATATTAGAATAGAAATTGATGATAATGAAAACAATTCACCAGGGTGGAAATTCAACGAATGGGAAATGAAAGGTGTTCCAATTCGTATAGAAGTAGGGCCTAGAGATATTGAAAAAAATCAAGTAATGATTTTCAGAAGAGACACATTAGAAAAACAACCTGTTCCAATGGAAGGATTAAAGGATACTGTGACAAAACTATTAGATGATATTCATGATAATATGTTAGAAAAAGCTCGTAACTACAGAGAAGAAAAAACTTATTATGTAGAGAGTCTTGAAGATTTCAAACAAAAACAAGAAGAAAAGCCTGGCTTTGCAAAAGCTATGTGGTGTGGAAATCGTGAATGTGAAGAGCATGTAAAAGCAGAAACAGGTGCAACAATCAGATGTATCCCATTTGAGCAAGAAGATTTAGGGGATAAGTGTCATTTCTGTGGAAAAGAAGCAAAACATATGGTATACGTAGCAAGAGCGTATTAAGACACAAGGTGGTTATATAAATAACCACCTTGATTTATATACTAAAAGGGAAAGGGGCAAAATAATGAGAGCATCAAAACTTTACCTACATACTTTAAAGGAAGTGCCTTCAGAGATTGAAAAAATATCCGATAAACTGCTTATTAGAGGGAGTATGATGAGAAAGGTTGGAGGGACTTATGCTTATTTGCCATTAGGATATAGGGTTATTGAGAAGGTCAAAACAGTATTTAAGAAAAAGCTTGAAGAAGAAGGGGTTCAAGAATTTAATATATTGTTACCATCGGATGAGAAAACTTATGCTAGCCTTGTAAAAAAAGATTTAAAATCCTATAAAGAGCTACCTTTTGGTTTTTATCAAGTAAAGGTAGGGGCAGATGAGGTAGATAAAAAGGGAAGTATTTCATTTGAACTGATTACTTTTGATAAGGACAAAGAAGGGGTCGAGGCGCATTTTCAATATATACACACAATTTTTGAAGAAATATTTAAAAAGTGTGGATTATCTGTAGAAAAAATTTTAGATATCCACAATAAGAAAGAAATTACATCTGGAAAATTTATGATTTTCTCAGAGGAGGGAAAAGAAGAGATTGCTCTTTGCAAATCTTGTGGATATAAAGCTTTAAAAAAGAGAGCCATGTGTGGTATGGATTTAGCAAATGAAGAAAAGGAAATGAAAGCCTTAGAAGAAGTGTATACACCAAATGTAAAAACTATTGAACAATTAAATGAATTTTTAGATATAGAAGAAGCTAAATTAATGAAGTGTTTACTACTAAAAGGAAAAGATCAGTTTATAGCAGCTTTTGTTCGAGGAGATAGAGAATTAAATTTAGCCAAATTAGAAACTGTTTTGAATGTAGAACCTATGACACTTTCCTTTGCAGAAGGGGAGGATGTAGAACGCATCACTAGTGCTAAAACTGGTTTTGCAGGGCCCATAGGACTAAAGGATGTAGTGATTGTTGTGGATGCTGAAGTAACAAAGATGAAAAATGCTGTAGCAGGTGCCAATAAGACAGATTATCATATAAAGAATGTAAATTATAAGAGGGATTTTAAAGCAGATGTGATTGCAGATATTATTATGATTCAAGAAGGAGACAAATGTCCAAAATGTGATGGGCATATAGAAATCCAGAAAGGTATAGAACTTGGAAGGTTAAAAAAACTAAACACAAATTATAGTAAACATGTTGGAACAACTTATATTGATGAAGATGGAAAAGAAAAGAATGTTTTTATGGGAAGTTATAGTCTCCATGTGACAAAAACGTTAGCTGCCATTGTGGATAAATATCATGATGATCATGGTATACTTTGGCCTGTTTCTGTGGCACCTTTTCATGTGATTATTTCTATTGTCAACAAAAAGAAGGAAGAACAGCTGTCTTTAGGAGAGCGCTTATATAAAGAATTAGTAGACGCAGGTATTGAGGTATTATTAGATGATCGAGATGAGCGAGCAGGAGCGAAGTTTAAGGATGCGGATTTATTAGGAATTCCCATTAGAATCGTAGTAGGAAAGAAAGCAGGAGAAGGCGTTGTGGAGTATAAGTTGAGGAATGAAGAAGAAAAAGAAGAACTATCTTATAATAAAGCCCTTTCCAATGTATTAAAGACATTAAAGGAAGCTGGTATAAAGTAAAATACATTCATAGTGAATTTGTTTAGTAAAGCTGAAGCAAATTGCACTCATAGGAAGAGATTATCCAAAATTTAATTGGGTGAGATTCTTATAGCAGCGTTATTAGAAAAGGAAGCTTAAAAAAAATAAATATAATAGCATATAAGATGAAGATGAGGATAAAATAGGATATAAGGCAAAATTGTTGATAAGTAAAGTATTTTTAGATATAATTAAGAAATATGATAATGATTTTTTTAATTAGGAGGAACTCGTATGACAGTAAGAGTTAGATTTGCACCAAGTCCTACAGGATTTGTACATATAGGAAGTTTAAGAACTGCCCTATATAACTATTTGTTTGCAAAACAAAGTGGGGGTAAGTATATACTAAGAATAGAAGATACAGATAGAACAAGATATGTTGAAGGTGCTATAGAGAATATGATTGAAGCACTTAAGTGGGCTGGCATTGAGCATGATGAAGGTGTAGTTCTTCAGGATGGAAAACTTGTTCAAAAGGGAGAAATGGGTCCTTATATTCAATCAGAAAGATTAGAAATTTATCAAAAATATATTGACCAAATGATTGAAGATGGACATGCATATTATTGCTTTTGTTCTAAAGAAAGATTAGAAAAAGTAAGAGATATGCAAAAAGAAAATGGCCAAACACCAAAATACGATGGCCATTGTAGAAATATTTCTATAGAAGAAGCCAAGAGACGAATTGATAGTGGAGAAGAATATGTAGTAAGATTAAAACTTCCTGAAAATAGAGAAATTGCTTTTTCTGATGTGATCAGAGGAAATGTAGTTGTGAACACAAATGATTTAGATGATCAAGTATTGATGAAAACCGATGGATTTCCAACTTATCATTTTGCTGTTGTTGTAGATGACCATTTAATGAAAATCACTCATGTAATTCGTGGAGAAGAATGGATTATTTCAACACCTAAACATGCATATTTATATGAAGTATTAGGATGGGAAGCACCAAAATTTGTACATCTTCCAAATATTTTAAATAAAGATAGAAAAAAATTAAGTAAACGACAAGGGGATGTGGCAGCAGAAGACTTTAAGAAAAAAGGATATCTACCGCAAGGACTTGTAAATTATTTAGCACTTGTAGGATGGAGTCCAGAAGATAATCAAGAAATTTTCTCTATGGAAGAGTTGATTAAAAAATTCTCACTAGAGAGGGTATCTAAGAGTGGTGGAGTATTTGATACAGATAAATTAAATTGGATTGATGCCCATTATGTAAAAGAAGCTTCTCTTGAGGAACTTACAGATTTAGCAATTCCTCATCTTGTAAAGGCTTCATATATTACAAAAGAAGAAGCAAAAGAAAAATATGACTGGTTAAAAGACCTAGTACAATTAGTACAAGATAGACTTTCTTTTGCAGGTGAAATTGTAGATAAAGTAGATATTTTCTTTAAAACAGAAATAACACCAGAGGATGAAAAGGCAGAAGAAGTATTAAAGCTTGAGCATCTCCCTCATTTATTAGAAGTATTTGCGCAAAAGGTTACAGAAGCTGAAGAGATTGATGAAAGCTTTGGAAAAACAGCATTAAAAGCTATTCAAAAAGAGACTGGTTATAAGGGAAAAAATCTTTTCATGCCTATAAGAGTTGCATTAACAGGAGAAGTTCATGGACCAGATTTAAATTTGATGATGAAAGTTTTAGGGAAACAAAATATATTATCTCGCATAGAATATGTAAAAACAAACTTAATATAAATGCATGGATTAGGAGAGTAAGTTTAAAGCGCCTAACAGAGAGAAGCTATCATTGGCTGAGAGTAGCTTAAAGGTTAATTAAACCCAAGTGCACCTAGGAGCAGCTGTCTGAAAACTAGTAGGAACAGCCGGTAAGCACCGTTATAGCAATAGAAGCTGAGGGGAAACCCTAAGCAGAGTGGAACCGCGAAAAACCTTCGTCTCTGTATACAGAGATGAAGGTTTTTATTTTACTTTTAACAAGTTTTACCACTTATTATATTGGAAAGGAGGAGGCAATATGTTAAAATTTTTAAGGGAGATTAATGAAGACATTGTAGCAGTTCTAGAGAGAGATCCTGCTGCAAAGAGTAGAATAGAAGTAATTTTGTGCTATCCTTGTATTCACAGTATTATTAGTCATCGTATTGCTCATGGACTTTATAAAAGAGGGTTTGTAGTACTTGCGAGACTCATATCTCAAATAGCAAGATTTTTTACAGGTATAGAAATCCATCCTGGTGCTAAAATAGGAAAAAGATTTTTTATAGACCATGGTATGGGTGTGGTAATTGGAGAAACAACAGAAATAGGGGATGATGTAACCATCTATCAAGGAGCAACCCTAGGAGGAACAGGAAAAGAAACAGGTAAACGGCATCCTACAATAGGAAATAATGTAGTAATTAGTAGTGGTGCTAAGGTGTTAGGACCCTTTAAAGTAGGGGATAATTCTAAAATAGGTTCTGGTTCTGTTGTATTAAAGGAAGTACCGCCCAATTGTACAGTTGTAGGGGTACCAGGGCGTATTGTCATAAAGGATAATGTAAAAATAAGAAATATTCAAAAACCTGATATTGATTTAGATCAAGTACATTTACCAGATCCAATGATGCAAGAATTAGAATGCTTGAGAAAAAGAATTATTCATTTAGAGAAAAAAATTGAGGAGGGGGAAAAAAGAGATGAAGTTATATAATACACTTACAAGAAAGAAGGAAGAATTTATACCAATAGACCCAAAGGAAGTAAAAATGTATGCTTGTGGTCCTACAGTATATAATTATTTTCATATTGGAAATGCAAGACCATTTGTTGTATTTGATACATTAAGAAGATACCTTGAGTATAGAGGGTATAAGGTAACCTTTGTGCAAAACTTTACAGATGTAGATGATAAGATTATCAAAAGAGCAAATGAAGAAGGCATTACACCATCTGAGGTGGGTGAAAAATATATAGAAAAATATTTTGAGGATGCAAAAGCTATAGGAGTAAAAAAAGCAGATGTACATCCTAGAGTAACAGAAAATATTGATGAGATTATCAATTTTGTAAAAAGTTTGATAGATAAAGGATATGCTTATGAGGCAAATGGAGATGTATACTTTGATACATCAAAATTTAAGGACTATGGAAAACTATCGAAGCAAAGCATAGAAGATTTAGAGGCAGGAGCTAGAATAGAAGTAAATGATGTGAAGAAAAGTCCAACAGATTTTGCCTTATGGAAAAGTCAAAAACCTGGGGAGATTGCATGGAGTTGCCCATGGGGAAAAGGTAGACCAGGATGGCATATTGAGTGTTCTGTTATGGCTACAAAATATTTAGGAGAAACCATTGATATTCATGGAGGAGGACAAGATTTAATTTTCCCACATCATGAAAATGAAATTGCTCAAAGCGAAGCTTGTACAGGAAAGCAATTTGCCAACTATTGGGTGCATAATGGATATATTACTATAAACAATGAAAAAATGTCTAAATCTAAAGGCAACTTTTTTACCGTGAGAGATGTATTAAAAGAATTTGATGGAGAAGTAGTAAGGTTTTTCTTATTGTCAGCTCAATATAGAAATCCAATCAATTTTAGTAGAGAGCTTATGGAACAAGCTAAGAATGGTTTAGAAAGATTGTATAATGCAAAAAATAATTTAAAGCATCTTTTAGATAATGTAGAAGAAGGGAATATGAGTAAAGAAGAAAAAGAGATGTTTAAAGGCTTTGAAAAGCACAGAGAAAAATTTATTGCAGTAATGGATGATGATCTAAATACAGCAGATGCTATTGCAGCAGTATTTGAATTAGTAAAAGAGATGAATACGAATATAGATGAAAATTCATCAAAAGAGTTGATAGAAAAAAGTTATGATTTATTTATGGAATTAACCAATGTCTTAAGAATTGTTACAAAAGAGCAAGAAACATTAGATGAAGAAATTGAAAAACTTGTAAAAGAGAGACAAGAAGCTAGAAAGAACAGAAATTTTGCGTTAGCAGATAAAATTAGAGACGATTTAAAGGCTAGAGGGATTATCCTAGAGGATACACCACAAGGTGTAAAATGGCATGTAGAAAAATAGATAATAGCCGATCCGTTGGATCGGCTATCAATTTATGAATATATATCTGAAAATTCAATGTGGATTTTTTCTACGTTGGTTTCTTTAGAAACTGCAGTTTCTTCTATGAGGAAGTTCTCATCTATTAGATCAGAAGGTAATTCAATGATAAACTCACTTCCCTTTCCATGTTTACTTTTAGCAGTAATATTACCTTTATGACTATCAATAATAGATTTTACTAATGATAAACCAATACCGCTACCTTCATTTTTTCTATGTAATGAAGAATCTACTTGCCTAAATCTCTCGAAAATTTTTTGAAGCATATTTTCTGGAATTCCAATGCCTGTATCTTTTATAGAGATCATAATCTTTTCACCTTTGTCCGATAGATTTACTGTAATTTGTCCATTAGATTCTGTGAATTTTACTGCATTAGAAAGTAAATTCAACATGACTCTTTCGAGGTTGTTTGCATCACAAGCTATGATTTTTTGTTCTATATCTGTATCAAATATTAAGGTAATACCTTTGCTTTCGATAAATTCAGCAACAGATAAGGTAATATCTTCAATAACCTTAACAATATCATGGTTTTTAAAATTCATTTTTAAGAATCCTGAATCCATTTTTGTAATATCAATTAAATTGTTGATTAATCGGAGGAGTCTATAACAATTTTGTTTCATAATTTTTATATGTTTTCCAAAAGATTGACAATTAGAGCATTCCAAATAGTCACTGTATGTTTTATTTAATAGTTGTACACCTCCAAGAATAATATTTAAAGGTGTTTTTAATTCATGAGAGATGGTTGAAAAAAATTCGGTCTTTAAACGATCGTATTCCATGGCTTCTTTTAATAATTTATTTTTTTCTACCACTTTATTTTCCAATTCTTCAGCTTTTTTTCGTTCTCTGATATCGTGAATAATACTTATAGTGTAAAATTCATCTTTAAACTTAAAGGAAAACCCTCCTACTTCAGTATCTATCATGTTGTTATTTGGAAGGATCAATTTATGTTCTATAAATTCAACGGTTGTTTCATTTGTTTTTAATTTTTTTATCCTTTTACTTATAATATTTTCGTAATCTTTATGGAATCTTATAATTTGGCTATAAGGGGTGTTGTAAATTTCTTTAGTGTTTGTACATCCTATTAATTTCAATGCAGCATCATTTGCATAAACTATATGGTCTTCTTTGCAAACAAGAACACTTTCAGGTAAAAGATCAATAAGTTTTCTGTTTTTTTCTTCACTTTCTTTTAAAAGCTCATAGGGCTTTTTAAGACCTGTTTCTATAATGGCTTTGTAAAGCAAATAAAAGGAAAATAATTTAAATATATGAGACAACATATGGTAGGAGATGTCTTGTAATTCATATATGTCTTTAAAGAATATAAGAGAAAATTGTGATCCTATTTTCAATAGGATAGAAATGAAAATTAAATGATAGACGTTTAAGGTTAAATATTGTCGTTGTTTCACTAAAAATATAATAGCTAATATATATATGCCTATTGTGATAAATTCACTAGATACTTTAAAAAAAGTTTCACCTAATCCTTCTATATAACAGACAGGGAATATACTCCAATAAAAAATACAAACTAATAATAAGCTAGAAATCATAGGATATATATATAATACAGCCATGGGTTTTATTTTTCTATTTAAAAATAAAACTGTAATAAATAAAGATATACTTTCCATATACCATTTTACGGCTGCTAATTGAATAGTAAGGTTAGGGGTGTTGGTAAAAATATTTATTTCGAAGAAAGAACAGATGTGGAGCAGATTGAATATAGAAATAAATATGTAAGTAATTCCTAAGAAAATAAATTGGTTATTAGTACCTAGTTTGTAAGTGTTTAGAGCAATGATGGTAATTCCAAGGCCAATAACGGTACAAAAGCTTTCTACAAAACTGTGAAATATAATATAATTTTTGAAGCCCAAATAGATTATTCCCAAAACAGGAAATAGAAAAATAAGTATTTTTTTATAAATATTTTGTAAAATTTCATTATGAAGCTCCATATTATTGAGTTTGATATCTATCATTTGTTATTCCTCCATAGATAAAAAGATTTTAAAACATACAAAACATTAATAATATTCCATATATTACAAAAAAACCCTTTTTTTAAAGCGAAATAAATAGATTTATAGAAACAAATGAATTTTTTTGATATATTTACATGAATGGGTTATAATTATATTCAAAATACTAATAATTTTAATAGAGGAATGAAGGAGAAAGGTTGTGTACCCATGGAAAACAAAACTTCATCAAATTTTATAAGAAATATTATTATAGATGATTTAGAATCAGGAAAACATAAGAAAATCGTTACACGTTTTCCACCAGAACCAAATGGCTATTTACATATAGGGCATGCAAAAGCAATTTTTGTAGATTTTGAATCAGCAGCTGAATTTGGTGGTAGAACAAATTTGCGTTTTGATGATACGAATCCAATAAAAGAAGATACAGAATATGTAAAGTCTATCAAGGAAGATATTCAATGGCTTGGATATCAATGGAATGATCTTTATTTTGCATCTCATTATTTTGAAGAAATGTATAATAGAGCAATATTATTAATCAAAAAAGGAAAGGCTTATGTATGTGATTTAACAGCAGAAGAAATAAGACAATACCGTGGAACATTAAAAGAACCAGGAAAGATGAGCCCTTATAGAGAAAGAAGTATAGAAGAAAATCTAAATCTATTTGAGCGCATGAAAAATGGAGAATTTGAGGATGGCACAAAAGTGTTAAGAGCCAAAATAGATATGGTATCTCCAAATATGAATATGAGAGATCCAGTAATATATCGTATATCTCATACGATTCATCATAACACGGGAGATAAGTGGTGTATCTATCCAATGTATGATTTTGCTCATCCATTAGAGGATGCCATTGAAGGAATTACTCATTCTTTATGTTCTTTAGAATTTGAAGATCATCGTCCATTATATGATTGGGTAGTTCGCGAATGTGAAATGGAACATACTCCTCGCCAAATTGAATTTGCAAGACTAAATATTACCAATACGGTAATGAGTAAGAGAAAATTAAAGCAGTTAGTAGATGAAAGATGTGTGGATGGGTGGGATGACCCACGTATGCCAACCCTTGCAGGATTAAGAAGAAGAGGATATACACCAGGGGCTATTCGTAATTTTATTAAAGAAACAGGTATTGCCAAAAGCAATAGTGTAGTAGACGCTATGATGCTTGAGCATTTTATCCGAGAAGATTTGAAACTAAAAGCACCAAGAACAATGGGAGTTTTAAGACCGCTAAAAGTAGTGATTACAAATTATCCTGAAGATACAGTAGAAATGCTTGATGCGGAAATCAACCCTGAAAATCCAGAAATGGGAATAAGACAAATTCCATTCTCAAGAGAAATCTATATTGAGCAAGAAGACTTTATGGAAAATCCACCAAAGAAATATCACCGATTATATCCTGGTAATGAAGTAAGATTGAAGCATGCATATTTCATTAAATGCAATGATTTCATCAAAGATGAAAATGGAAATGTAGTAGAAATTCATTGTACATATGATAAAGAGACTAAGAGTGGAACAGGATTTACAGGAAGAAAAGTAAAGGGGACGATTCACTGGGTAGATGCAAAAAATGCGTTGCCTTCAGAATTTAGACTATATGAGCCATTGATTTTAGACGAAGAACAAAGCTCTGATAAGACTTTCTTAGATTGTGTGAATCCAAATTCGTTAGAAATCATACAAGGTTTCATTGAGCCAAACATGAAAGATATAAAACCTCAAGATAAGTTTCAATTTTTCAGACATGGATATTTTAATGTAGATCCAAAAACTACAACAGAAGAAAAAATTGTATTCAATAGAATTGTATCCCTTAAGAGTTCTTTTAAATTAAAAAAATAGAAAATAAATGTCGTTGATCTTAAAAATATAAAGATTGACGGCATTTTTATATTCTATTATTTGATTTCTATGTTGCTTATTTATAAAAAATTATAAATTAGCTACTATAAACTCAATCTGTTTTCAGGAATAGACAAAAATAAATCATAATCAATTTATTTCCCGAGAAATAATTTGAAAATTATATAAATATGTATAATTGTGAGGTTTGCTTTAAATAGATAATAGTTATTATAGTTTTCATCGTAAAGGGTTATAGAACGAAATTACTTTCATGTTAGCAAAAATTATAGTATGATGGAATATAGGGTAAATTTATAATAGCTAGGGATAGAAAAAAATATAAATAAGGTAGGGTCTTGAATGGAAAAAACATTTATTGAATACATGAATCTTAAGAATAAAAGTGAAGGAGAGATAAAGTTTGTATCTCCTTTAGTGCTTGCGTATATTGGAGATGCAGTTTATGAAGTTTATATTCGAGAGTATGTTCTTTATAACTATGGAGGAAACGTAAATAAACTCCATAAAATTGCTACAAAATTTGTAAAAGCAGGAGCACAAGCGAAAATTGCACATACTTTGGAAAAAGAGATTTCTGAAGAAGAATGGCATATGATTAAAAGAGGAAGGAATCAAAAGTCAGGAACTGTTCCCAAAAACGCAGATCTTACGGATTACAAATATGCTACTGGTTTTGAAACGTTGATTGGCTATTTGTATTTGTTAGGGAATACAAATAGGATTAAAGAAATTGTGAAAAGAGCCGTTCAAATTATAGAAGGAAATTAGGTGGAGGAGAAGGAATGACCAAAAGAGAAAAGAGTATGCTTATAGTAATCTTATTATTATTGACAATACTTATTTGTAAATCCTTATTTTTCGATGAAGCCCAAGTTACGGGGGATGCTTTGTTATTCAAGGAATTTGTAGAAAAGACAATTGACACAGATGAAAAGCATACCAATTTTTTAGAAAAAATAGGAATTGCTAATAAAAGAGTAGTGGCTATAAAAAAGACCCATATGGAAGGGACTTCAAGTATTAGTATTTATGATGAACAAAAAAGAAAAATTTCTGGAGCTTATCAAGCTAAGGTAAGAGGATATATTTTATATATTATTCCCTATAAGGAATTCAGAATAAATAGTGAGTGGTCAGAAGAAAAAGTAAAAAAATAGGAGGAATATAGATGAAGGTACAGTTGATTCAACATACACCTGAGCCAGAAAGAGTGGTAGCTGCTGCTGCTAAGCTTTGCTATTCAAGGGTAGGTGTAGATGAAATTATGGAAGATTTAAGTGACGAAAAAACAGATAAGTTTTTGAATATGCTTATGAGTTTAGGGCATCAGTCTCCCATAGAGCATATAAACTTCACATTTGCAGTAGAAGGAGTAAGTAGAGTGCTTACCCATCAATTAGTGAGACATAGGATAGCAAGTTACTCGCAGCAGTCTCAAAGATATGTAAAGCTTGATCAGTTTGAATATATTATCCCTCCTAGTATTGAAGTTGTTCCTGAGGCAAGAGAAATGTTTATAAAAGCTATGGAGGAAGATCAGAAAAAATATAATCAATTGGTAGAAATTCTACAAAAAAAGCATTATGATCAATTGGTTCAAGAAGGAAAAAGTGAAAAAGTAGCAAAAAGAATTTCTGAAAAAAAAGCCATAGAAGATAGTAGGTATGTTTTTCCTAATGCTTGTGAGACAAAAATTGTTTTTACCATGAATGCAAGAACATTATTAAATTTTTTCCATCATCGATGTTGTCAAAGAGCTCAGTGGGAAATTAGAGAAATGGCTACAAAAATGTTGGGATTAGTAAAAATGGTAGCTCCTACTATATTTAAGAATGCAGGACCTAGTTGTATTATAGGGCCTTGTCCAGAGGGAAATATGACTTGTGGTAAAGTAAATGAAGTAAGAGAAGCTTTTTTACAACTTACCCATAAAATCTAAAATATTGGGAATTATAAAGAAAAACGATAAAGAGGTGCAGCGATGAATTTAGATAAAATTGAAGGAAGAAATCCAGTTATAGAAGCCTTAAGAGCAGATAGAGAAATTGATAAAATTATGATTACAAAAGGGGCTGAAGGTTCTGTTAAAAAGATTGTAGGCATGGCAAAAGATAAAGGAATACCTGTTCAATATGTAGAGAAACAAAAACTTGATCAGATTTCAGTATCTCATGCACATCAAGGGGTAATTGCTTTTGTGGCAGCTCATACATATGTAGAAGTTGAAGATATTTTGAAAAAAGCAGAAGAAAAAAATGAAGAGCCTTTTATCATCGTATTAGATGAAATTACAGATCCTCACAATTTAGGATCTATTATGAGAACTGCAGATGCTTGCGGAGCTCATGGAATTATTATCCCTAAAAGAAGATCAGTAGGACTGACAGGGATAGTTGCTAAAACTTCTGCAGGGGCTATAGAGTATGTTCCTGTTGCAAAGGTGTCAAACATTGCAAGAACCATAGATCTTCTAAAATCAAAAGGTGTATGGGTAGTGGGAGCAGATATGGCAGGAGAAAAGAAGCATTATGAAGAAAATTTACAAGGTAAAATTGCTTTAGTTATTGGTAGTGAAGGAAAAGGAATAGGAAGACTTATAAAGGAAAAATGCGATTTTCTAGTAAATATTCCTATGAAAGGAGAAGTGAGTTCTTTAAATGCATCGGTAGCAGCTTCTGTTCTTATGTATGAAGTGGTGCGTCAAAGAGAAGGGAAAGAATAGGGTGATTGGATTGTGAATCAGTTTTTATTAGTAGATGGTTATAATGTGATTAATGCTTGGCCAAAGTTAAAAAAAATAGGTAGGACTAATTTAGAAGAAGCGAGAGATGTGCTGATTCAAGAATTGGTGGATTATAAGCATTATACCGGATATCATGTGATGATTGTGTTTGATGCTCATTATGTAAAAGGTGGTGATACAAAGAGCTTTTTTACAAAGGGAGTAGAGGTGATTTTTACAAAGGAACATCAGACAGCAGATTCTTATATTGAAAAAAAAGTAGAAGAACTAATGAAAAATAGAAGGAATTTTGTGATGGTTGCTACATCAGACTGGGCAGAGCAACAGGTCGTACTAGGCAGCGGTGCTGTAAGAATTTCTGCAAGAGAATTAAAAATTGAATTAGATAGAATTGTAAAAAAAATCCATAAAAAAACAGCAGCTACAAAACAAATACGTTCTACCCTTCAAGATCGAATTGACAAAGAAATTGTCGAAAAGCTTGAAAAATGGCGCAGAAATCAATGATTTTCTTGACTAGATGATAAAAATTAAGTTATAATAAATATACGATTTTGTGCTGATTGCTATAGGATGAGTTTGTATATATATTGTAATTTTGTAAAATTTTAGGGTTTTGATAGCACAAAACAAAAAAGTGCTGGAGGAGATGTTGGTGGGAATCAGTAGTGAACGAGAGGAAGTTACTGAAAAAGTTGAATTTATGATAGATGAAGATGTTGTGGAAGATGCTAGGCGAGGAAATTCTAAAGCACAGGAGCATCTCATTAAAAAATATAAAAATTTTGTTAGAGCAAAAGCTAGGTCTTATTTTTTAATTGGAGCAGATCGAGAAGATATTATTCAAGAAGGAATGATTGGCCTTTTTAAAGCGATTCGTGATTTTAAGCCGGACAAGCTATCATCTTTTAGAGCTTTTGCGGAATTATGCATTACAAGGCAGATTATTACAGCTATTAAAACGGCTACAAGGCAAAAACATATACCACTAAATTCCTATATTTCTTTAAATAAGCCCATATATGATGAGGAATCAGATAGAACACTACTTGATGTTATATCTGGAGCAAAGATTTCTGATCCAGAAGAATTGATTATATCTAGAGAAGAACTTTCTCATATTGAATCGAAGATAGGAGAGATTCTAAGCGATTTGGAATGGACAGTACTTATGTCTTATCTGCAAGGAAAGTCTTATCAGGAAATGGCTGTTGAATTAGATAGACATGTAAAGTCTATTGACAATGCGCTGCAACGTGTCAAAAGAAAACTAGAGAGATATTTAGAAGTAAGAGGTAGTTAAGAACTAAAAAAATCAAAATAAAAAATGTTGACTTTGTTCTGGATTCGTAGTAAAATGATTAATGGTGAGTGCCCATGTGGCTCAGTCGGTTAGAGCGTCGCCTTGGTAAGGCGGAGATCGGCGGTTCGAATCCGCTCATGGGCTCCATTTTAGATTTGCATACATAGATACACCCGGATGAGTTTACTTGAAAAATTAAAATATTAGAAATAATATGGTAAGGAGGAAAAACAAAATGGCAAAAGCTAAATTTGAAAGAAATAAGCCACATGTTAACATTGGAACAATCGGTCACGTTGACCACGGTAAGACAACATTAACAGCAGCAATCACAATGACTCTAAACAAAAAGTTTGGAACTGGAGAAGCTGTAGACTTTGCAAACATCGATAAAGCTCCAGAAGAAAGAGAAAGAGGAATCACAATCTCAACAGCACACGTTGAGTATGAGACTCCAAACAGACACTACGCACACGTAGACTGTCCAGGACATGCTGACTACGTTAAGAACATGATCACAGGAGCAGCACAAATGGATGGAGCAATCCTAGTATGTGCAGCAACAGATGGTCCAATGCCTCAAACAAGAGAGCATATCCTACTTTCAAGACAAGTTGGTGTACCATACATCGTAGTATTCTTAAACAAATGCGATATGGTAGATGACGAAGAATTATTAGACTTAGTAGAAATGGAAGTAAGAGAATTATTAGACGAGTATGAATTCCCAGGAGATGACACTCCAATCATCAGAGGATCAGCTTTAGAAGCATTAAATAATCCAGATGGACCATGGGGAGATAAAATCGTAGAATTATTCGAGGAAATCGATGCATATATTCCAGAACCAGAAAGAGATACAGACAAGCCATTCATCATGCCAGTAGAGGACGTATTCTCAATCACAGGTAGAGGAACAGTAGCAACAGGAAGAGTAGAAAGAGGAATCGTAAAAGTACAAGACGAAGTAGAAATCGTAGGATTATCAGAAGAGCCAAGAAAAGTAGTAGTAACAGGAGTAGAAATGTTCAGAAAGCTTCTTGATCAAGCACAAGCTGGAGATAACATCGGAGCACTTTTAAGAGGTGTACAAAGAGATGAAATCGAAAGAGGACAAGTATTAGCTAAGCCTGGAACAATTCATCCACATACAAAATTCAAGGCAGAGGTTTATGTATTAAAGAAAGAAGAAGGTGGAAGACATACACCATTCTTTAAAGGATACAGACCACAATTCTATTTCAGAACAACAGATATTACTGGATCAATTGAATTACCAGAAGGTGTAGAAATGTGTATGCCTGGAGATAATATCACAATGGAAATTGAGTTAATTAACCCAATCGCTGTTGAAGAAGGATTAAGATTCGCTATCCGTGAGGGTGGAAGAACAGTTGGAGCAGGTGTTGTTGCTCAAATTATTGAATAATTAAAGAATGAGAAATAAAAAGGACTAGGTTTGAAACCCAAGCCTAGTCCTTTAAAATAAACTGCAATAATAAATAAATATTATGGCTATACTAAAAAATAACAAATAAATACAGAGGAAAAAGCACTAAAAAACAAGTGTTTTTTTCTGTGTGCTTATAAATGAAATATTTTTGTTGTGTTAAGCAGCAAGTAAAAACTATATTGACATGGATGAGAAATTGTGATAGCTTTATTAAGTGATGATGTCATAATGAGATATTTGTGTCGAATTGCAAGATCGTTCAGATAAGCGTTGCGATCATAGGAGGTGTAAGCATGAGAGTAAAAGTGACTTTAGCATGTACAGAGTGCAAACAAAGAAATTATCATACGATGAAAAACAAAAAGAACAATCCAGACAGATTAGAAATGAAAAAATACTGCAAATTCTGTAAAACTCACACAACTCACAAAGAAACAAAATAGTCTTTTGAGTATTTATGTTTTGTACAATTAACATATAAGGATGTGAATTAGTATGGCAGTACAAACGAATACAAATAAGGTAGCAAAATCCCAGAGTATAGGGAAATATTTTAAAAATGTTAAAGCAGAACTAAAAAAAGTAATTTGGCCAAATAAAAAAGACTTAATTTCGTATACCACAGTTGTACTGACAACTTGTGTTATGGTATCAGTTGGAATTTGGCTAGTAGATACTGTTTTTGGAAAAGCTCTTCATCAAATTATTAAATAGTGAGGGAGATATATGTCTGAAAAGCCAAAATGGTATGTAGTCCACACCTATTCTGGACATGAAAATAAAGTAAAAGCGAACATTGAAAAGCTTGTTGAGAATAGAGGGATGGAAGAGGTTATTACTGAGATTGTTGTACCAACAGAAGAGAAAATAGAAATAAAAAACGGAAAGAAAAAAGCAAAACAGAAGAAAATTTTCCCTGGATATGTAATCGTTAAGATGATTATGAATGATGAGTCTTGGTATGTAGTAAGAAATACAAGAGGTGTTACAGGATTCGTAGGTCCAGGATCTAAACCTATTCCTTTAAGCGACGAAGAAGTGAAAAATATGGGAATTGAAGAACCAGTTGCAGAAATCGATGTTGTTGTAGGAGACTCAGTAAAAGTTACATCAGGACCATTTGAGAGCTTTATCGGAGTTGTAAAGGGAATTAATTTAGAAAGACAAACATTGAAAGTACTTATTTCCATGTTTGGAAGAGAAACACCTGTAGAATTAGATTTTACACAAATAGAAAGATTATAATTTGCTTTAAAAAAGCTTATATGCCTAGCTTATATGCTTTTTGATATAAAAAACTTATATGCAGATTAGCTGCATGAAAAATGAGGAGGTGTACTAATGGCGAAAAAAGTTACAGGAATGGTTAAATTACAAATCCCTGCAGGAAAAGCTACTCCAGCACCACCAGTAGGTCCAGCTCTTGGACAACAAGGTGTAAACATTATGCAATTCTGTAAGGAGTTCAATGCAAAAACTGCAGATCAAGCTGGTTTAATTATACCAGTAGTGATTACAGTTTACCAAGATAGATCATTTACATTTATCACTAAAACACCACCAGCAGCTGTATTGTTAAAGAAAGCAGCAGGTCTTAAGTCTGCTTCTGGTGAACCAAATAAGAATAAGGTTGCAACAATATCAGTAGACAAAGTAAAAGAAATTGCTGAATTGAAAATGCCTGATTTAAATGCTGGTAGCTTAGAAACTGCTATGAGCATGATTAAAGGTACTGCTAGAAGTATGGGTATTATCGTAGAAGAATAATACTTAGTATAGTGGGAGGTATTCTCAAAAACCGTTAAAACCACGAAGGAGGATAAAAAATGCCAAAAAGAGGTAAAAAATATCAAGAAAGCGCAAAGCTAATTGATAGAACTGTTCAGTATGGAACAGAAGAAGCTGTAAAATTAGTAGTAGATACTGCAAAAGCAAAGTTTGATGAGACTGTTGAAGCACATATTAGACTTGGGGTTGACTCAAGACATGCAGATCAACAAGTTAGAGGTGCTATTGTATTACCACATGGTACAGGTAAAACAAAAAAAGTATTAGTTTTTGCAAAGGGTGACAAAGTCAAAGAAGCTGAAAATGCTGGTGCAGATTATGTTGGAGCTCAAGAATTAGTTGAAAAGATTCAAAAAGAAAACTGGTTTGACTTTGATGTAGTAGTAGCTACACCAGATATGATGGGTCTTGTAGGAAGACTTGGTAGAGTATTAGGACCAAAAGGTTTAATGCCAAACCCTAAATCAGGAACAGTTACATTCGAAGTAGAGAAAGCAATTAATGAAATTAAAGCAGGAAAAGTTGAGTATAGATTGGATAAAACAAATATTATTCACGTACCAATTGGAAAAGCATCTTTTGGTGCAGAAAAATTAACTGAAAACTTTAAAATATTAATGGATGCAGTTATTAAAGCAAAACCAGCGGCTGCCAAAGGACAATACTTAAGAAGTGTTACCTTAACAAGCACAATGGGACCTGGTATCAAGGTTAATCCAGTTAAAATAATGGATTAGTGTTTTTAAAAAATATCATTGACATGATATAAATGAAATGATATAATTAATGATGTTGCAAACAAAAATGAATATAAACCGTAGACAGTAGGGACCATTTGGTTTAAATAATCCTACCGAGGTAATTGTCTATAGATTCGAAAGAATTTAAGAACCTCTCTATGTCTACGGTAGAGAGGTTCTGTTATTTATAACAGAACGGTTTTAGCAATTTTAAAATTGCAGAGGAGGTGGACACCGGAATGTCAAGCAACTTAGAAACCAAAAAGCAGGTTGTAGAAGAAATTAAAGAAAAGTTCTCTAAAGCACAATCAGCTGTAGTTGTAGATTATAGAGGATTAACTGTAGAAGAAGCAACACAGTTAAGAAAGAACATGAGAGAAGCTGGTGTAGAATATAAGGTATATAAAAATACTTTAATGAGATTAGCTGTAAAAGAAACTGAATTCGAACCTTTAACAGCAGATCTAACAGGACCAAATGCTGTTGCTTTTGGATATGAAGATCCTGTAACTCCAGCAAAAATCTTAAATGATTTTGCAAAAGAGCACAAAACTTTAGAGTTAAAATCAGCCGTTGTTGAAGGACAATATTATGGTGTTGATACAATTAAAGAAATTGCAGAAATTCCATCAAGAGATGTATTACTTGCAAAACTTCTTGGAAGCATCAAATCACCATTATCAAATCTTGCTTACTTACTTCAAGCTATTGCAGATAAAGATGGCGCTGAAGCATAATAATTTAAAAAATTTCGGAGGTGTACTAAAATGACAAAAGAGCAAATTATTGAAGCTATAAAAGGTATGACAGTACTTGAGTTAAATGAATTAGTAAAAGCATGTGAAGAAGAATTTGGAGTATCAGCAGCAGCACCAGTTGCAGTTGCAGGAGGAGCAGCAGCAGGAGCAGCAGTTGAAGAGAAAACTGAATTTGATGTAGTTTTAACTAGCGCTGGAAGTCAAAAAATTAAAGTAATCAAAGCTGTAAGAGAGATTACAGGTCTTGGACTTAAAGAAGCAAAAGCATTAGTTGATGGCGCTCCTGGAACATTAAAAGAAGGCGTTGCTAAAGCAGAAGCAGAAGAAATGAAAGCAAAACTTGAAGAAGTTGGAGCAGGTGCAGAGCTTAAGTAACAAAAAAACAAAAGGGAACTCTGGAGAAATCCAGAGTACCTTTTTATAATGCATAGACAATTGTAATCTTTTAAAGATTGTAGATAAATTATGGTTTTCGTTATGCATTAAAAAAAGTCAACCTTGAAAATTTTTCAAAGGAAGACTTTTTTATTTTTTAAGCAAATGATATACGTTAAAACAATAAAAACAAACAAATCAATTATAACATAAAATTCAGGGCTTGACAACAGATAAAGATTATGATAGCATTATATACTGCCATAGGAGGCCGAAACTTACATTAAATTGTATAAAAGACCTTTTAAATGGTAATAGTATGAGAAGAATAGCATTTATGTCTTTGATTTCCAACTTTTATCTTAAAAGTTGTTGATATAGATAAAAATTTGAACAAAAGACCTCCTTTCACATTGAATAAGACAATTATAAATTTTTTTTGTGTGTGAATATTTGAGGTTTTTTTTATGATACATAGGAAATTATAAACCTTATGTATTTCAAAAAAGTCAATCTTATAAAGAAATTGGAAAGACTTTTTTATACTACTACAAGGGGTGAAAAGTATGCCACATCCTATTCAGGTCGGAAAAAGAAAGAGAATGAGTTACGCAAGTATTGAAGAAGTTGCACAGATGCCAAATCTTATTGAAATCCAAAGTAAATCTTATGAATGGTTTTTAAAAGATGGATTAAGAGAAGTTTTTGAAGATATTTCCCCGATTCAAGATTACACTGGTAATCTAATCCTAGAATTTATTGATTATTCATTGGATGGGGAGCCAAAATATGAAATAGAAGAATGTAAAGAAAGAGATGTAACTTATGCGGCACCACTGAAAGTAAAAGTTAGACTCATCAATAAGGAAACTGGTGAAGTGAAGGAACAGGAAGTCTTTATGGGAGATTTTCCTCTCATGACAGATAAGGGAACTTTTATCATTAATGGAGCTGAAAGAGTTATTGTAACACAGCTTGTAAGATCTCCAGGCCCATATTATGCGGTACAATTAGATAGAACAGGAAAAAAACTCTTTTCTACAACAGTAATACCAAACCGTGGGGCATGGTTGGAGTATGAAACAGATTCAAATGATATTATATCTGTAAGAGTTGACAGAACAAGAAAACAACCTATGACAGTATTGCTTCGCGCAATGGGGTTTGGTAGTGATGCAGAAATTATTAATCTTTTAGGTGAAGATGAGAGATTGATGCATACCTTAGATAAGGATAATACTAAATCACAAGAAGAGGGTTTACTAGAAATCTACAAAAAGCTTAGACCTGGTGAACCACCAACTGTGGAAAGTGCAAAGTCATTAATTGATTCACTATTTTTTGATCCAAAACGTTATGACTTAGCAAAGGTAGGACGCTATAAATATAATAAAAAGTTATGTATTTCAAACAGAATTGCAACCAATGTTGCTGCAGAGAATGTGGTCAATCCTTATACAGGTGAAATTTATGTAGAGGAAGGACAAAAGATTAGCAGAGAACTAGCTAAAGTAATAGAAAATGCTGGGATTAAAGCAGTAAATGTTATGGGCGAAGAAGGAAAAATTGTAAAAGTAATTGGTAACCATTTTGTTGATATTAAGGAACATATTCACTTCAATATAGATGGTTTGAATGTAGAAGAGAGAGTACATTTTCCTGTACTAAAGGAAATATTAGATACTTATACAGATGAAAATGAGATAAGAGAAGCGTTAAAAGAGAGAAGAAAAGATCTATCACCTAAAAATATCATTATAGATGATATGATAGCTTCTGTAAGTTATGTACTTAATCTTGCTCATGGCGTAGGAGCAGTAGATGACATTGATCATTTAGGAAATAGAAGACTACGTTCAGTGGGAGAACTTTTACAAAACCAATTTAGAATAGGTCTTTCTAGAATGGAGAGAGTTGTAAAGGAAAGAATGACTATTCAAGATATTGATGTAATTACACCGCAGGCCTTAATTAATATTAGACCCGTGGCAGCTGCTATTAAAGAATTCTTTGGAAGCAGTCAGTTATCACAATTTATGGATCAAACAAATCCATTAGCAGAACTTACGCATAAAAGAAGATTATCAGCACTAGGACCTGGTGGACTTTCTCGTGAAAGAGCAGGATTTGAAGTGCGTGACGTTCATCATTCTCATTATGGACGTATGTGTCCTATAGAAACGCCAGAGGGACCGAACATCGGTTTGATTGGTTCATTGACTACATATGGTAGAATTAATGAATATGGATTTATCGAGGCACCTTATAGAAGGGTAGATAAAGAAAGAGACGTTGTAACAGAAACAGTTGATTACTTAACAGCAGATGAAGAAGATCCAGTAATTGTTGCTCAAGCCAATGAGCCGTTAGATGAAGAAGGAAGATTCATTAATCGTAGGGTTACTGCAAGATGTAAAAATGGTGATATAGATGTTGTACCAAGAGATGAAGTAGACTATATGGACGTAACACCAAAGCAAATGGTTTCTGTTGCAACAGCAATGATTCCATTCTTAGAAAATGACGATGCCAACCGTGCACTTATGGGATCAAACATGCAGCGTCAGGCTGTACCACTTTTGAGAACAGATGCACCAATTATTGGAACTGGTATGGAGTATATTGCAGCAAGAGATTCTGGAGTAGTTGTTCTTGCAAAGCATGCAGGAATTATTGAAAAGGTTTCTGCTGATGAAATTGTCATCAAAAGAGATGTAGATGGTGGTCGTGATCGATATAAAATGCTTAAATTCAAGCGTTCAAATCAAGGGACATGTATCAACCAAAGACCTATTGTAAGTAAAGGTGAACGTGTAGAAAAAGGAGATTCTATTGCAGATGGTCCTTCTACAGACACTGGAGAAATTGCATTAGGAAGAAACCTACTTATAGGTTTTATGACATGGGAAGGATACAATTATGAGGATGCCATTCTTCTAAATGAAAGATTGGTTATGGAAGATGCATTATCTTCAGTTCATATAGAAGAATATGAGTCTGAAGCAAGAGATACAAAGTTAGGGCCAGAAGAAATTACAAGGGATATTCCAAATGTAGGAGAAGAAGCTTTAAAAGATCTAGATGAAAGAGGAATTATTCGAATCGGAGCAGAAGTAAAATCAGGAGATATATTAGTTGGTAAAGTTACTCCAAAGGGAGAAACTGAGCTTACAGCTGAGGAAAGACTTCTTCGTGCTATATTTGGAGAAAAGGCTAGAGAAGTTAGAGATACATCTTTAAGAGTGCCTCATGGTGAAAGTGGAATCATTGTAGATGTGAAAGTATTTACAAGAGAAAATGGAGATGAATTGCCACCAGGAGTAAATGTTTTAGTAAGATGTTATATAGCTAAAAAGAGAAAGATTAATGTTGGAGATAAAATGGCAGGACGTCATGGTAATAAAGGGGTTATTTCAAGAATATTACCAGAAGAAGATATGCCGTTCTTAGAGGATGGAACACCACTACAAGTTGTTTTAAATCCACTAGGAGTACCATCTCGTATGAATATTGGGCAGGTACTTGAAGTGCATCTTGGTATGGCAGCGAAAAAATTAGGCTGGCATGTTGCAACTCCTGTATTCGATGGAGCAAGAGAACCAGATATCCGAGAAGCTTTAAGGGAAGCAGGATATCCAGAAGATGGAAAGCTTCAGCTTTATGATGGAAGAACAGGAATGCCTTTCGATAATAGAGTAACTGTAGGGTATATGTATATGTTAAAGCTTCACCATTTAGTAGATGATAAGATTCATGCTCGTAGTACAGGACCTTATTCTTTAGTTACACAGCAACCTTTAGGTGGTAAGGCACAATTCGGAGGACAAAGATTTGGTGAGATGGAAGTATGGGCATTAGAAGCTTATGGTGCTGCTCACACGCTTCAAGAAATATTAACAGTTAAATCTGATGATGTTGTTGGACGTGTAAAAGCATATGAATCTATTGTAAAAGGTGAAAATATTCCAGAACCAGGAGTACCAGAATCATTTAAAGTATTAATTAAAGAGCTACAAAGTTTAGCTTTAGATGTAAAGGTGCTTACATCAGAAGATGCAGAAATTGAAATAAAAGAATCAATAGATGATGATGGAAGTGAACTAGATAAAATTCTTGAGGGCGAAGAATATCAAGTACCTGAAGAAAAATATATTGATCAAAATATAGAAGAACCAGAAGAGGAACAAGTTGAAGAACCAGGTGAATTAGAAGATATTGATGAATCAGAATTGGAATATCCAACTGATGAGATTGAGGATTTTAATTTTTAAATAAATTCAAAAGATTACTATAAGCCATAATGAAGGGAGAGAGACTCCTTGTTTGAATTAAATAATTTCGAATCTATAAAAATTGGTCTTGCTTCACCAGAAAAAATTAGAAGCTGGTCAAAGGGAGAAGTTAAAAAGCCTGAAACAATTAACTATCGTACATTAAAGCCAGAAAAAGAAGGTCTTTTTTGTGAAAAAATATTTGGACCTACAAAGGACTGGGAATGTCATTGTGGGAAATATAAAAGAGTAAGATACAAAGGGGTTATTTGTGACAGATGTGGTGTTGAAGTTACAAAATCAAAGGTAAGACGTGAGAGAATGGGGCATATAGAACTTGCTGCTCCAGTATCTCATATCTGGTATTTCAAAGGAATACCAAGTAGAATGGGATTGTTATTAGATATGTCACCAAGATCCCTTGAAAAAGTATTATATTTTGCTTCTTATATTGTAACGGATACGGGAGAAACTTCACTAAGCTATAAACAATTATTAAATGAAAATGAGTACAGAGAATATAGAGATAAGTATGGAAATGCTTTTAAAGCTTCCATGGGTGCTGAAGCAGTTAAAGAAGTTCTTAGGAAGATTGATTTAGAAAAATTAGCTAAAGAATTAAGAGTAAAGCTTAGAGATAGTTCAGGACAAAAGAGAATAAGAGCTATTAGAAGGTTAGAAGTAGTAGAAGCATTTAGAAAATCAGGAAATGAACCAGAATGGATGATTCTAGATGCAGTACCAGTAATTCCTCCTGATTTAAGACCAATGGTTCAATTAGATGGAGGTCGATTTGCAACTTCTGATTTAAATGACTTATATAGAAGAGTGATTAACAGAAATAATCGTTTAAAGAGATTATTGGATTTAGGTGCACCAGATATTATTGTTAGAAATGAAAAAAGAATGCTTCAAGAAGCAGTAGATGCACTCATCGATAATGGAAGACGAGGAAGACCTGTAACAGGACCAGGAAATAGACCATTAAAATCATTATCGGATATGTTAAAAGGAAAACAAGGGCGTTTTAGACAAAACTTACTTGGAAAACGTGTTGATTACTCTGGACGTTCCGTTATCGTTGTAGGCCCTGATCTTAAGTTTTATCAATGTGGTTTGCCAAAGAAAATGGCCTTAGAATTATTTAAACCTTTTATCATGAAGCGTCTTGTAAATGATGGATATGCCCATAATATTAAAAGTGCTAAGAGAATGGTGGAAAGAGTAAAACCTGAAGTATGGGATGTATTAGAAGAAGTAATCAAAGAACACCCAGTACTTCTAAACCGTGCTCCGACTCTACATAGACTTGGAATTCAAGCCTTTGAACCAATTTTAGTTGAAGGGAAAGCCATAAAACTTCATCCTCTTGTTTGTACAGCTTATAATGCAGACTTTGATGGGGACCAAATGGCTGTTCACGTACCTCTTTCAGTAGAAGCACAAGCTGAAGCAAGATTCTTAATGCTTTCAGTAAACAATATCCTTGCACCAAAAGATGGTTCTCCTATTACAACACCAACTCAGGATATGATTCTTGGAAGTTATTATTTAACGATTGAAATAGATGGAGAACCAGGAGAAGGTATGGTTTTTAAAGATTTTGATGAGATGCTTATGGCATATCAAAATAAAGTAGTGGGTCTTCATGCAAGAGTTAAAGTTAGAAGAAAATTAAATGAAGAAGATACAGGTAAACTTGTGGAAAGTACAGTAGGTAGATTTATATTTAATGAGAGAATTCCACAGAACTTAGGATTTGTAGATAGAGAAAAGGATCTATATAGCTTAGAAATAGACTTCCTTTGCGACAAGAAAAAACTTGGTAAAATCATTGATAAATGTTTTAGAAAGCACGGAAATACAGTTACAGCAATTATGCTTGATACCATTAAGCAAATGGGATTTCATTATTCTACAGTAGGAGCTATTACCATTAGTGTATCTGATATGGAAATACCAAAAGAAAAAGAAATATTACTTTCAGAAGCAGATCAAATCGTAGACAAGTATGAAAAAGCTTATAGAAGAGGGCTTATTTCTGATGAAGAAAGATATGAAAAAGTAATCAGAGTATGGTCAGAAACTACTGAAAAGGTAACAGATGCCCTTATGGCAAACTTAGGAAGACTCAATAATGTATTTATCATGGCCCATTCAGGAGCGAGAGGTAGTAAAAACCAGATTCGTCAGCTTGGTGGTATGAGGGGTCTTATGGCTAATGCATCAGGACATACAGTAGAACTTCCAATCAAAGCCAATTTCCGTGAGGGACTTTCAGTACTTGAATATTTTATATCAACTCACGGTGCTAGAAAGGGTCTTGCAGATACAGCCCTTCGTACTGCTGACTCAGGATATTTGACAAGAAGACTTGTTGATGTCAGCCAAGATGTTATTATCAGAGAAGATGATTGTGGTGCAACTGAAGGCCTTTGGGTAGAAGCATTTAAAGATGGAAATGAGCTCATTGAGCCATTATATGATAGAATTGTCGGTAGATATACAATAGAGGATGTACTTCATCCTAAAACAGGAGAAGTAATCGTTGAAGCAGGTAGAGAAATTCAAGAAGAAGATGCAGATAAAATTGTTGAAGCAGGTCTAGAGAGAGTAAAGATAAGATCTGTACTTAATTGTAAAACAAGACATGGTGTATGTGGTCACTGTTATGGAAGAAACTTGGCAACAGGAAAATCTGTAAATGTTGGCGAAGCTGTTGGAATTATTGCAGCCCAGTCAATTGGTGAACCAGGAACACAGCTTACAATGCGTACATTCCATACAGGTGGAGTTGCAGGTAATGATATTACCCAAGGTCTTCCAAGGGTAGAGGAATTATTTGAGGCTAGAAAGCCAAAAGGACTTGCTATTATTACAGAGATTGCAGGTGCAGTATCCATCAATGAAACTAAAAAGAATAAAGAAGTAATCATAACAGGTGATGATGGAGAACAAAAAACCTACTCGATTCCTTATGGGTCTAGAATAAAAGTAAAAGAAGGACAACGAATAAAAGCTGGAGACGAAATTACAGAAGGTTCTGTAAACCCTCATGATATCTTAAAAATCAAAGGGGTAGATGGTGTTCAGGAATATATTGTAAAAGAAGTACAAAGAGTTTATAGACTTCAAGGTGTTGATATTAGTGATAAACATATTGAAGTAATTGTAAGACAAATGGTTTCAAAAGTAAAAATAGAAGATGCAGGAGATACACATTTACTTCCAGGAGGATTATGCAACATTCATGAATTTGAGGCAGTAAATAAAAATGTAGAAGAAGAAGGCTTAGATTCTGGAACAGGTAAGAGGGTTCTTTTAGGAATTACAAAAGCATCTTTAGCTACTGAATCCTTCTTATCAGCAGCGTCATTCCAGGAAACTACAAGGGTTCTTACGGAAGCTGCAATAAAAGGAAAAGAAGACCACTTGATTGGATTAAAAGAAAATGTAATCATTGGTAAATTGATTCCAGCTGGTACTGGAATGAAAAGATATAAAAATATTGCTATAGCACATAATAATGCCGAATAATGGTAAAAAAATATAAGTTGACAGTAGGTAAACTTAGTGCTAGAATGTTATAGTGTGTAAATTAAGAAATAGTTGACTTTTTAAATACCCATAAAGATTATGCAAAAGGCATAATCTTTGTGGTGTTTAATAAAGGAGGACACTATATGCTTGAAGAATTAAAAAATAAAAAAAAGCTAGTAGTAGGAACAAAGCAAGCTTTAAAAGTAGTGAAAGAAAATAGAGCCCAAACACTTTTCATTGCAAAAGATGCAGAAAAACATGTAACAAGAACCATTGAAGAGCAAGCAAAACAAAGAAATATACAAATTGTTTATACAGAATCAATGAAGAAGCTTGGGAAAGCTTGTGGGATAGGTATAAGTGCTGCTACTGCGGTAATACTAAAGTAGTAAATTTAACAAAAAAACTTCTTGGAATTTAAGTTCAAGAGGATATCCTAATTGAGGATAAGAAGCATCATAGGATTAAACCTATGTAAAATAAATTTTGCTTTTTAAATTTTGGAAGGAGGTGCATGGAATGCCTACAATTAACCAATTAGTGCGCAAATCAAGAAAGAAAGTTGAGTACAAATCAACTGCACCAGCACTACAAAAAGGATTTAACTCTTTACACAGACAAGCAACTGATATCAGTTCGCCTCAAAAAAGAGGGGTTTGTACATCTGTAAAGACTGTAACTCCTAAAAAACCTAACTCAGCCCTAAGAAAAGTTGCCAGAGTAAGATTGACAAATGGTATTGAGGTTACTGCTTATATACCAGGAATTGGACACAATCTTCAAGAGCACAGTGTTGTGTTAATCAGAGGAGGAAGGGTAAAAGACTTACCAGGGGTTAGATACCACATTGTAAGAGGTACCCTTGATACTGCAGGAGTTCAAAACAGAAATCAAGCAAGATCTAAGTACGGTGCAAAAAAACCTAAAAAATAATTGAACGTCGAGCGGAAATGCGCCCATCTTATGGGGTGGGCTTAAAATATATATATTGCATTTAGCACGATGGCAATCTTTGGGTTGTCGAGTACCGATGAGAGAATGATTGTTAAGGAGGGAAGAAAAGTGCCAAGAAAAGGACATATACCAAAAAGAGAAGTATTAGCAGATCCAATGTATGGAAGCAAGGTTGTTACAAAATTAATTAACAACATTATGCTAGATGGTAAAAAAGGAACTGCACAAAGAATTGTATATAATGCATTTAAGATTGTTCAAGAACAAACTGGTGAAGAACCAGTAGAGGTATTTGAAAATGCCATGAACAATATTATGCCAGTACTTGAAGTTAAAGCAAGACGTGTAGGTGGTGCTAACTACCAAGTACCGATAGAAGTAAGACCAGAAAGAAGACAAACGCTAGGACTTAGATGGTTAACAGGTTACACTCGTAAGAGAGGCGAAAGAACCATGGAAGAAAGATTAGCGAAAGAGATTATGGATGCTGCAAATAATACAGGAGCATCTGTTAAAAAGAAAGAAGATACACATAAAATGGCAGAAGCGAATAAAGCATTTGCACATTATAGATGGTAATAATTTCTTATTTGTTATATTGTCGCCAATTTTGGGGACAATATTTTCTGTAGCAATACGGACAAAAGAAAGGAGGAGAAATTGTGCCTAGACAGTTTCCGTTAAAGAAAACTCGTAATATAGGAATTATGGCTCATATAGATGCGGGTAAAACAACAACAACTGAAAGAATATTATTCTATACAGGTAGAACACATAAAATTGGTGAAGTACATGATGGTGGAGCAACAATGGACTGGATGGAGCAGGAGCAAGAAAGAGGTATTACAATTACATCTGCTGCTACAACTGCTCAATGGAAAGGTCACAGAATCAACATTATTGACACACCGGGACACGTGGACTTTACTGTAGAAGTAGAAAGATCTCTTCGTGTACTTGATGGTACAGTAGCTGTATTCTGTGCAAAGGGCGGCGTTGAGCCACAATCAGAAACAGTATGGCGTCAAGCGGAAAAATATCAAGTTCCTAGAATGGCTTTTGTTAATAAAATGGACATTATGGGAGCGGATTTCTACAATGTTGTAGGAATGATGAAAGATCGTTTGAAAGCAAATGCAGTGCCTATTCAATTACCAATAGGGAAAGAAGATGAGTTTGCAGGGCTTGTAGATCTTATCGAAATGAATGCAAGAATTTATAAAGATGATTTAGGAAGAGAAATTGAGACTACTGAAATTCCAGCTGATATGATGGAACAAGCTGAAGAATATAGAATGGCATTAGTAGAAGCAGTAGCTGAATCAGATGAAGAATTAATGATGAAATATCTTGAAGGTGAAGAACTTACAGTAGAAGAAATTAGAGAAGGAATCAGAACGCAAACACTTGCTAATAATATGGTTCCAGTATGCTGTGGTTCTGCATATAAAAATAAAGGTGTTCAATTAATGCTAAATGCTGTAATTGATTTTATGCCATCTCCATTAGATATTCCAGCTATAAAAGGAGTACTTCCTGATAGTGAAGAAGAACAAGAAAGACCTGCAGATGATAAAGGACCATTCTCAGCGTTAGCATTTAAAATAATGGCAGACCCATATGTAGGAAAACTTGCTTTCTTTAGAGTATATTCAGGGGTATTACAAGCAGGATCATATGTTTATAACTCTACAAAAGGTAAAAAAGAAAGAATCGGACGTATTCTTCAAATGCATGCTAATAGTAGAGAAGAGATCAGCGAAGTATATTCTGGAGATATTGCAGCAGCAGTAGGTTTAAAAGATACAACAACTGGAGATACTCTATGTGATCAAGATCATCCAATTATCTTAGAATCTATGGAATTCCCAGAGCCTGTAATCGAAATTGCAATTGAACCAAAAACAAAAGCAGGACAACAGAAAATGGGTATGTCTTTAGCAAAACTTGCTGAAGAAGATCCAACTTTTAGAACTTGGACTAACGAAGAAACAGGTCAAACAATTATCGCTGGTATGGGTGAACTTCACCTTGAAATTATCGTAGATAGATTGTTAAGAGAATTCAAAGTAGAAGCAAATGTTGGTAAGCCACAGGTTGCTTATAAAGAGACAATTACCATGGCAACAGAAGTTGATACAAAATATTCTCGTCAATCTGGTGGACGTGGACAATATGGACACGTTAAGCTTAGAGTTAGACCAAAAGAGTCTGGTACTGGATATGAATTCATCAACAAAGTTGTTGGTGGAGCTATTCCAAAAGAATATATCCAACACGTTGATGCTGGTATTCAAGGAGCTATGGAAAATGGTGTTGTTGCAGGATTCCAAGTAGTTGACGTAGAGGTTGAATTATATGATGGTTCTTACCATGAGGTAGATTCATCTGAAATGGCATTTAAGATTGCTGGTTCTATGGCATTCAAAGAAGCTATGAAAAAAGCAAAACCAGTACTACTTGAGCCTTACTTCAAAATTGAGGTTGTTGTACCTGAGGATTACATGGGAGATGTTATCGGAGATATCAACTCTAGACGTGGAAAAATAGAAGGTATGGAGCCAAGATCAGGAGCACAAGTAATTAGAGGATATGTACCACTATCAGAAATGTTTGGATATGCAACAGATCTACGTTCAAAAACACAAGGTCGTGGAACATATGTAATGCAATTTGATCACTTTGAACAAGTGCCAAATAGCGTAGCTGAAAAAATTGTTAATGGTAAATAATTTGTTGTCAGATAAAAATCTGATAGCAAAATAAATTCCTTAGGGAATATAAAACGCATATGAATAATTGGGATTGAAAAGGAGGAGAACAAAATGGCAAAAGCTAAATTTGAAAGAAATAAGCCACATGTTAACATTGGAACAATCGGTCACGTTGACCACGGTAAGACAACATTAACAGCAGCAATCACAATGACTCTAAACAAAAAGTTTGGAACTGGAGAAGCTGTAGACTTTGCAAACATCGATAAAGCTCCAGAAGAAAGAGAAAGAGGAATCACAATCTCAACAGCACACGTTGAGTATGAGACTCCAAACAGACACTACGCACACGTAGACTGTCCAGGACATGCTGACTACGTTAAGAACATGATCACAGGAGCAGCACAAATGGATGGAGCAATCCTAGTATGTGCAGCAACAGATGGTCCAATGCCTCAAACAAGAGAGCATATCCTACTTTCAAGACAAGTTGGTGTACCATACATCGTAGTATTCTTAAACAAATGCGATATGGTAGATGACGAAGAATTATTAGACTTAGTAGAAATGGAAGTAAGAGAATTATTAGACGAGTATGAATTCCCAGGAGATGACACTCCAATCATCAGAGGATCAGCTTTAGAAGCATTAAATAATCCAGATGGACCATGGGGAGATAAAATCGTAGAATTATTCGAGGAAATCGATGCATATATTCCAGAACCAGAAAGAGATACAGACAAGCCATTCATCATGCCAGTAGAGGACGTATTCTCAATCACAGGTAGAGGAACAGTAGCAACAGGAAGAGTAGAAAGAGGAATCGTAAAAGTACAAGACGAAGTAGAAATCGTAGGATTATCAGAAGAGCCAAGAAAAGTAGTAGTAACAGGAGTAGAAATGTTCAGAAAGCTTCTTGATCAAGCACAAGCTGGAGATAACATCGGAGCACTTTTAAGAGGTGTACAAAGAGATGAAATCGAAAGAGGACAAGTATTAGCTAAGCCTGGAACAATTCATCCACATACAAAATTCAAGGCAGAGGTTTATGTATTAAAGAAAGAAGAAGGTGGAAGACATACACCATTCTTTAAAGGATACAGACCACAATTCTATTTCAGAACAACAGATATTACTGGATCAATTGAATTACCAGAAGGTGTAGAAATGTGTATGCCTGGAGATAATATCACAATGGAAATTGAGTTAATTAACCCAATCGCTGTTGAAGAAGGATTAAGATTCGCTATCCGTGAGGGTGGAAGAACAGTTGGAGCAGGTGTTGTTGCTCAAATTATTGAATAATTAAAAATGTAGCCGAGGGAACTCCCTCGGCTAAAAAATAAATAACTAGCATAATAAGATTCATCAGCCAAGTCAATAAGAAAAGAGTTGGCTATTGTTTACGTAAACTTATTATTAAACCATAAAAAAAAATAAAAGTCAAGACTTGTTTAATTGTTAAAATTCAAATATACTATACTAGTGTGTTTGCAGGACTGCAATGATGTGAAAGGTTGCCAAAACAATATTTTGGGAAATTTTCACTGAGAATGTCCGTTCAAGAAGCGGGCGACGGAATGTCAGTAAGCTTTCACAACATAAAAAACAATTGGGAACACCCGGGAGAGTGTACTGAGGTTCTAGTCGTACGTGAAAAATCATGCGTGCGATGAAAAGGAGGGAAACACAATGGCAAACAAACAAAAAATTAGAATCAGATTAAAAGCCTTTGATCACAAAATTTTAGATCAATCATCAGAAAAAATCGTAGAGACTGCAAAAAGAACAGGTGCAGAAGTATCAGGACCTGTACCACTACCAACTGAAAAGCAAATCATTACGATTTTAAGAGCTGTTCACAAGTATAAAGATTCTAGAGAACAGTTTGAGCAAAGAACACATAAAAGATTAATTGACATTTTAAATCCAACACCTAAAACTGTTGATGCATTAATGAGATTAGACTTACCAGCAGGTGTTGACATCGAAATCAAATTATAATGAATGTAACTACTAAGAAAGTTAGGTTAATATATAGTTTCCTATACCTCTCTTAGTATGATTGCAAAATAAAATGTAATCCGCTGTAAGATTATCAGGAGGTGTAAAGATGAAAGGGATTTTAGGAAGAAAAATAGGAATGACACAGATCTTTACTGAAGAAGGAAGTGTAATTCCAGTAACAGTTGTTGAAGCTGGTCCAGTTTATGTAACACAAGTAAAAACTGTTGAATCAGATGGATACAATGCAATCCAATTAGGATATGAAGATAAAAAAGAAAACAAAACAAACAAACCAGAAAAAGGACATTTTGAAAAAGCTGGTGTAAGCACTAAAAAAGTTGTAAAAGAATTCCGCGTTGAAAGTACTGTTGACTACAAAATTGGTCAAGAAATTAAAGTGGACATCTTTGCTGATGGAAGCAAAGTAGATGTTGTAGGAACTTCAAAAGGTAAAGGTACGCAAGGTCCAATTAAGAGACATAATCAAGCAAGAGGACCTATGGGTCACGGTTCAAAGTATCATAGAGGACCAGGTTCTTTAGGCGCAAGTTCATATCCAAGTAGAGTATTTAAAGGAATGAAAATGGCTGGAAGAATGGGAAATGAAACAGTGACAGTTCAGAACCTTGAAGTAGCAAAAGTAGATGCAGAGAAAAATCTTCTATTAATAAAAGGCGCAATTCCAGGACCTAAAGGTGGAGTTGTTACAATAAAAGAAAGTGTTAAAGCTAAGTAATAATCTAGCTACAGAAGGGAGGAAGTAAAATGCCAAAGGTTGATTTATTAAATGTTTCAGGTCAACAAGTAGGTGAAATTGAATTAAGCGAAAATATCTTCGGAGCTGAAATAAATGCAAGTGTATTACATGAAGCTGTAAAGAATTATTTAGCAAATCAAAGACAAGGTACACAATCTGCTAAAACAAGAGCGGAAGTTAGAGGTGGCGGTAGAAAGCCATGGAGACAAAAAGGAACAGGTAGAGCACGTCAAGGAAGTACTAGATCACCACAATGGGTTGGTGGAGGAGTAGTATTTGCACCAAAACCAAGAAGCTATAGATATACATTACCAAAGAAAGTAAAGAGACTTGCAATGAAGTCAGCTTTAAGTTCTAAGGTGAAAGAAAATGGAATTGTTATTTTAGATGAATTCAAAATGGATGCATATAAAACAAAAGATATGGTAAATATTCTAAATAACTTAAAAGTAGAAAAGAAAGCATTGATTGTTCTTGATGAGAAAAATGATTATGTTGTTAAATCAGCTAGTAATATCAAAGGAGTAACAACTACTCTTGTAAACACATTAAATGTTTATGATATTTTAAACCATGATCAATTCATTGTAACAAAAGACGCTGTACACAAGATAGAGGAGGTGTACGCATAATGAAGACACCATACGATATCGTGAAAAAGCCATTAATCAGTGAAAGAAGTATGGACGATATGGCTGATAAAAAATATACTTTCATCGTTGATATAAACTCTAATAAAACAGAAATTAAAAAAGCTGTTGAAGAAATTTTTGGAGTAGAAGTAGAAAAAGTGAACACAATGCGTGTAAAAGGTAAATATAAGAGAATGGGAAAGAATATCGGAAAAAGAGCTGATAGAAAAAAAGCAGTTATTAAATTAACTCCTAACAGCAAAGAGATCGAATTCTTTGAAGGAATGCAGTAGATTAAAGTACGAGTAAAGAAGGAGGGAAAGTGAAATGGGAATCAAGAAGTTTAACCCAACTTCTCCAGCGTTAAGACAAATGACCGTTTCAACGTTCGAAGAAATTACAAAAAAAGAACCTGAAAAGTCATTATTAGTAGCACTTACAAAAAAAGCTGGAAGAAATGCACAAGGTAAGATTACTGTTCGTCACAGAGGTGGCGGTGCAAAAAGAAAATATAGATTAATTGATTTCAAAAGAAATAAAGATGGCGTACCTGCAAAAGTAACTGCTATCGAGTATGATCCAAACAGAAGTGCAAACATTGCTCTTTTAACTTATGCAGATGGTGAAAAAAGATATATCATCGCTCCTAACAAGTTAAATGTAGGAGATACTATTATGTCTGGAGAAGGTTCAGATATTAAAGTAGGAAATGCACTACAGTTAAAAGATATTCCAGTGGGTACAATTATCCACAATATCGAAATGAAGCCTGGAAAAGGTGGCCAATTAGTTAGAGCTGCAGGAAACTCTGCTCAATTGATGGCGAAAGAAGATAAATACGCACAAGTTAGATTACCTTCCGGTGAGGTAAGACTTGTAAGTATTAATTGTAAAGCAACAATCGGTCAAGTAGGAAACTTAGATCATGAAAATATTACAATTGGTAAAGCTGGACGTAAACGTCATATGGGTATTAGACCTACTGTAAGAGGTTCTGTAATGAACCCTAATGATCACCCTCATGGTGGTGGAGAAGGTAGAGCACCTGTAGGAAGACCTTCACCAATGACTCCTTGGGGTAAACCAGCTATTGGCTACAAAACTAGAAAGAAAAATAAATCAACAGATAAATACATCGTTAAGAGAAGAAATCAGAAGTAGTAGAGGAGAAGAGGTCATGGAAAGGATAATGACCTTGGCCTCATAGTCCTCGGGTCAAACAGAGGAAGTTTCCGAAGGGAGGAAAAGTAGGCATGAGTAGATCATTGAAGAAGGGGCCTTTTATTGAGCCTAAGCTTTTACGTAGAATCGAAGAAATGAATGATAAAAATGAGAAAAAAGTAATTAAAACATGGTCAAGAGCATCAACAATCTTTCCACAAATGATAGGTCATACAATTGCAGTACATGATGGAAGAAAACATGTACCTGTTTATGTAACGGAAGATATGGTTGGTCATAAATTAGGTGAGTTTGCACCTACAAGAACTTATAGAGGCCATGCAGATAACGATAAATCATCAAAGGTTAAGAGATAGTAAGATAGATACGGAAGGAGGTTACCAAGGTGGAAGCTAGAGCGATTGCAAAATATGTTCGTATATCTCCAAGAAAAATGAAGCCAGTTGCAGATATGGTTAGAGGCATGAATGCTGATGAAGCATTAGCTGTTTTAGAATATACGCCAAGAACTACTGCTACAATCCTTGCAAAGGTAATTAAATCAGCAAAAGCAAATGCTGAGAATAATCATGAGATGGATGCGGATAAATTATATGTTGCTGAAGTATATGCGAATCAAGCTCCTACAATGAAGAGATGGAGAGCAGCTTCAATGGGTCGTGGTGTGAAAATACTTAAAAGAACGAGTCACGTAGGAGTTGTATTAAAAGAAAGAGACTAAGAAGGAGGGATACGTAATGGGTCAAAAGGTAAGTCCACACGGCTTGAGAGTCGGTGTGATTAAAGACTGGGATTCTAAATGGTATGCAGATAAAGCAAACTTTGCAGATCTTCTAGTAGAAGATAATAAGATTCGTAAATATGTAAAGAAAAAACTTTACACTGCTGGAATAGCAAAAGTTGTTATAGAAAGAGCTGCAAACAACAAAGTTAAGGTAAATATCTTTACAGCAAAGCCAGGTATGGTTATTGGTAAAGCTGGAGCAGGTGTTGAAGAATTAAGAAAAGATGTAGAAAAGTTAACAGAAAAAAGCGTTATTATAAATGTTAACGAAGTGAAGAGAGCGGAAATGGAAGCACAATTAGTTGCTGAAAATGTAGCATTTTCACTAGAAAGAAGGGTATCCTTCAGAAGAGCTATGAAGCAAGCTATTGGTAGAACAATGAAATCAGGAGCTCTAGGAATCAAAGTCATGACATCAGGAAGACTTGGTGGAGCTGAAATGGCTAGAAATGAGAAGTACAGCGAAGGAAATGTACCTCTTCATACATTAAGAGCGGATATTGATTATGGTTTTGCTGAAGCAAACACTACTTATGGTAAGATTGGTGTTAAAGTTTGGATCAACAAGGGAGAAGTTCTTCCAGAAACAAGCGAAGCTGTAAAAGAAATGAGAAGAGCGAATAGAGCAAAAGAAGAATTCAAACCTAAAAAACCAAAGACTGATAGAAGAAACGATAATAGAAGAAATAATTTTAGAAGAAACGAACAAAAGTAGTTCTAAAGCGAGGGAAGGAGGAAACCGACGATGTTAATGCCTAAGAGAGTAAAGCGTCGTAGAGTGCATAGAGGCAGAATGAAAGGCACAGCACAAAGGGGCAATAAAATAACTTACGGAGAATATGGAATTATGGCTCTTGAGCCAGCATGGATTACTTCAAATCAAATTGAAGCTGCCAGAATCGCTATGACGAGATATATAAAAAGAGGGGGTAAAGTTTGGATTAAGATATTCCCTCATAAGCCAGTGACACAAAAACCTGCTGAAACACGTATGGGTGCTGGTAAAGGTTCTCCAGAATATTGGGTAGCTGTAGTAAAACCTGGTAGAGTAATGTTCGAATTAGCTGGTGTACCAGAGGAAATAGCTAGAGAAGCTATGAGACTTGCAATTCATAAGCTACCTATTAAATGTAAATTTGTAACACGTGAAGATACAGAAAAGGGTGGTGAAGCGAATGAAAGCTAATAAGCTTCGTGATATGACCGTACAGGAATTAAATAATAAATTGATGGAACTTAAAAATGAACTTTTCAATTTGAGATTCCAATTAGCTACAGGTCAACTTGAAAACCCAATGAAAGTAAAAAGTGTACGAAAAGAAATTGCTCGTACAAAAACCATCCTTAGAGAAAAAGAATTAAAGAAAAACGCATAAATAAGGATACGGAAGGAGGGCTTTACTCGTGGAAAGAACAACTAGAAAGTCAAGAGTAGGTCGTGTAGTAAGTGACAAAATGGAAAAGACTATCGTAGTAGCGGTAGAAGATTTCGTACGTCACCCAATATACGGAAAAGCGGTAAGAAGAACAAAGAAATTTAAAGCGCATGATGAAAACAATGAGTGCAGAATCGGCGATCGCGTAAGAATCATGGAAACTAGACCATTAAGTAAGGATAAAAGATGGAGACTAGTAAATATCGTAGAAAGAGCTAAGTAATTGTATAACCGGAAGGAGGTATTACTATGATTCAACAAGAAACACGCCTAACAGTTGCAGACAATTCAGGAGCAAAAGAACTATTATGTATTCGTGTATTAGGTGGTTCTAAGCGTAAATATGCAAGTATTGGTGATGTGATTGTTTGTACAGTTAAAAATGCAACACCAGGCGGTGTTGTTAAAAAAGGACAAGTCGTTAAGGCTGTAGTAGTAAGAAGTAAGTTCGGTACTAGACGTGCTGATGGAAGTTATATAAAATTCGATGAGAATTCAGCAGTTGTCATCAAAGAAGATAAAACACCTGTAGGAACTCGTATTTTCGGGCCGGTTGCAAGAGAATTGAGAGAAAGAGATTTCATGAAGATCGTTTCACTTGCACCAGAAGTGCTATAGCTTGAGGAGGTGTAATGAATGCACATAAAAAAAGGTGATATGGTAGTAGTTATATCAGGAAAAGATAAGGGTAAAAAAGGTAAAGTGATAGAAGCATTACCTAAAAAAGATAGAGTAATCGTTGAAGGTGTAAATATGCTTACAAAGCATCAAAAACCAACAGCAAAGGTACAACAAGGTGGAATTGTTCACCAAGAAGGACCAATTCATGTATCAAATGTAATGCTTTGGGATAAAAAAGCAAATGCGCCTACAAGAGTAGGATATAAAGTTTTAGAAGATGGAAAAAAAGTAAGAGTAGCTAAAAAGACCGGAGAAGTAATTGAGTAATACTGAAGCTTGAAGGGAGGTTAAAACGGTGGCTAGATTAAAAGAACTATATACTAATGATGTAGCAAAATCTTTAATGGAAAAGTTCGGATATAAAAGTACAATGGAAATCCCAAAATTAGAAAAAATTGTTGTGAACATGGGATTAGGAGATGCAAAAGATAACTCGAAGCTTCTAGAAGTTGCTGTAGCAGAGTTATCTACGATTACAGGACAAAAGCCTATCGTTACAAGAGCAAAAAAATCTGTTGCAAACTTTAAAGTTCGTGAAGGTATGCCTGTAGGTGCAAAAGTAACTTTAAGAGGCGAAAGAATGTTTGAGTTTGTTGATAGATTATTCAACATTGCACTACCAAGGGTAAGAGACTTTAGAGGTGTAAACCCTAATTCATTTGATGGTAGAGGTAATTATGCCCTAGGAATTAAAGAGCAATTAATATTCCCTGAAATCGAGTATGATAAAGTTGATAAAACAAGAGGAATGGACATTATATTTGTTACGACTGCGAAAACTGATGAGGAAGCACGCGAGTTGCTAAAATTATTAGGAATGCCATTCGCTAGATAAGAAGGAGGGAAAGTAGTGGCTAGAAAAGCTCTTAAAATCAAACAAGCAAGAAAACAAAAATTCTCAACTAGAGAATACAATAGATGTAGAATTTGCGGAAGACCACATGCTTATTTAAGAAAATTTGGCATTTGCCGTATTTGCTTTAGAGAATTAGCATATAAAGGTGAAATACCAGGCGTTAGGAAAGCAAGCTGGTAAGAAATATAGGGAAGGAGGTACTTATACCATGATGACAGATCCAATTGCAGATATGCTTACGCGTATAAGAAATGCAAATATAGTGAAACACGAGACAGTAGATATCCCTGCTTCAAATATGAAGAAATCCGTTGCTGAAATCCTTCTTAAAGAAGGTTTTGTTAAAGGATACGATGTAATTGAAGATGGAAAACAAGGAATTATCAGATTACAAATGAAGTACGGAATCAATAAAGAGAGAGTTATTAGTGGACTTAAGAAGATATCAAAGCCAGGTTTAAGAGTATATGTAAAAAAAGATGAAATACCAAAAGTATTAGGTGGACTAGGAATAGCTATTCTTTCAACTTCTAACGGTATTGTTACTGATAAGGAAGCTAGAAAACTAGGAGCTGGAGGAGAAGTTATCTGCTACGTTTGGTAATAGATAATTTTAAGGTATAGGAGGTGCAGCTATGTCAAGGATAGGTAGACTACCAATCGTAATTCCAGATGGGGTAGAAATTAAGATAGATGAGAAAAATCTTGTTACTGTAAAAGGCCCAAAAGGACAATTACAAGAACAAATTAACAAAGATATGAAACTTACTGTAGAAGAAAATACATTAACAGTAGAGAGACCTACAAACAATAAAGTTCATAGATCGTTACATGGATTAAGCCGTACGTTGATTAACAATATGATGGTTGGTGTAACAAAAGGATATGAGAAAAAGCTGTTAATCAATGGTGTAGGTTATCGTGCAGCAAAACAAGGGAATAAGTTAGCAATGACTTTAGGGTTTTCACATCCAGTTGAGATGATTGATCCTGAAGGTATTACAACAGAAGTTCCTAATCAAAATGAAATTATTGTAAAGGGAATCAATAAGCAATTAGTAGGAAACTACGCTGCTAAAATCAGATCTTGGAGAGAGCCTGAGCCATATAAAGGTAAAGGTATCAAATATGAGAACGAAGTAATCCGCCGTAAGGAAGGGAAAGCAGGTAAGTAAGGAAAGGAGTGAAAAGAAGTGATTAATAAGGAGAGCAAAAACGCAAAAAGACAAAAAAGACACTTAAGAATCCGTAAAAAAGTGTCTGGAACTCCTGAACGCCCAAGATTAAGCATATACAGAAGCTTAAGCAATATGTATGCACAAATTATCGATGATGTAGCAGGAAAAACTTTAGTTGCTGCTTCAACTTCAGATAAAGAAATTACAGTAGATAATAAAGGAAACAAGGAAGCTGCTAAATTAGTAGGAGAACTTGTTGCAAAGAGAGCATTAGAAAAAGGAATTAACACTGTTGTATTTGATAGAAGCGGATATATTTATCATGGTAGAGTAAAAGAACTAGCAGAAGGTGCAAGAGAAGCTGGTCTAAAATTCTAGGATAAGGAGGGAAATGAATGAAACGTCAACTTATTGATGCGAGCAAACTGGATTTAAAAGAGACAGTTATTAATATAAGCCGTGTAACAAAAGTTGTAAAAGGTGGTAGAACCTTCAGATTTAGTGCAACTGTTGTTGTCGGAGATGAAAATGGATACGTTGGAATCGGTTCAGGTAAAGCGCAAGAAATTCCAAATGCGATCAAAAAAGGAATTGAAGCTGCTAAAAAGAATTTAATCTACGTTCCAAGAGTAGGTACAACAATCCCTCATAGAATACAGGGACATTTTGGAGCTGGAAAAGTATTAATTATGCCAGCTAGTGAAGGTACGGGAGTTATTGCAGGTGGACCTGTACGTGCCGTTTTAGAATTTGCAGGAATTAAAGATGTAAGAGCAAAATCATTAGGAACAAACAATTCAAGAAACATGGTTAATGCAACTATCGAAGGACTTAAAAACTTAAAAACAGTTGAAGAAGTTGCAAGACTTAGAGGTAAATCTGTAGAGGAACTATTAGGTTAGGAGGGGAAAGACCTTGGCTAATATGTTAAAAATAACATTGGTGAAGAGTACTATAGGGTCCAAGCCTCAGCATAGAAAGACAGTGGAAGCGCTAGGGCTAAAGAAAATTAGACAAACAGTAGAAAAACAAGACAATCCTCAAATGAGAGGTATGGTTCAAAAAGTAAGACATTTAGTAGAAGTAGAAGAAATATAGGTTAAGGAGGTGTAACCATGAAGCTACATGAGTTAAGACCTGCAGAAGGCTCAACAAAGAACAGAAAAAGACTTGGAAGAGGAACTGCTACAGGACAAGGTAAAACTGCTGGACGTGGACAAGACGGACAAAAATCTCGTAGTGGTGGTAGTGTAAAACCTGGATTTGAAGGTGGTCAAATGCCTCTATACAGAAGACTACCTAAGAGAGGTTTTACAAATATATTTAAAAAGCAATGGACAATTATTAATATAGATACGTTAAATAAGTTTGATGAAGGTACTGTTGTAACTCCTGCATTACTTTTAGAAAAAGGAATCATCAAAAAGGTTGTTGATGGTGTCAAAGTATTAGGTAATGGCGAGTTACAAAAGAATGTAACTGTACAGGCACATAAATTCAGCCAGTCAGCTGTAGAGAAAATTGAAGCTGCTGGAGGAAAGGCAGAGGTGATCTAACGTGCTATCTACCCTAAGAAATGCTTGGAAAATTCCCGATTTAAGAAAGAGAATGCTATATACATTGATGATGATGGTAGTATTTAGATTAGGCTCAACCATTCCTGTTCCAGGAATAAATGCTAAAGTTTTAGCTCAGTTATTCCAGCAAGGAGAAAATGGTATATTTGGTTTATTCAACCTATTTTCAGGAGGAGCTTTTGGTAAGTTTACAATATTTGCCCTAAGTATTACACCATACATCACTTCATCAATTATTATGCAGCTTTTAACAATTGCGATACCTAGTTTAGAAGCTTTAGCTCGAGAAGGTGAAGAAGGAAGAAAAAAGATTGCACAGTATACAAGATATGGAACTGTTGTATTAGCTTTGATTCAAGCTACAGGTGTAAGTGTTGGTTTATTCAATCAAGCACTTATTGCAAAAGACTTTTGGTCTGTAAGTCTTGTGGTACTTACCCTAACAGCTGGAACAGCCTTCTTAATGTGGCTAGGTGAACAAATTACTGAAAATGGAATAGGAAATGGTATTTCTCTAATCATCTTTGCGGGTATCATTTCTAGACTTCCTTTAGGCGTAGCACAAACATTTAAAAAATGGCAAGTAGGAGAAGTTTCCATCGTTTCTTTAGTTGTATTTGCGATAATAGCAATACTTGTTATAGCAGGTGTTGTAGCAATACAACAAGGTACACGAAAGATTCCTGTACAGTATGCAAAAAGAGTGGTTGGAAGAAAAATGTATGGGGGACATAGCACGCATATTCCACTGAAGGTGAATCAAGCAGGAGTTATTCCGGTAATCTTTGCGATTTCACTACTTCAATTCCCATTAACATTAACATATTTCTTCCAAGGTGGTGGATTTTCAAGCTTTGTACAGAAATGGTTATCACCAACGGGAAATCCTGGAATTTGGATTTACTCCGCTTTATATATGATTCTAGTTATATTCTTTACTTACTTCTATACAGCAGTTACATTTAATCCAGTAGAAGTTGCAGATAATATGAAAAAGAATGGTGGTTTTATTCCAGGAATTCGTCCAGGAAAACCAACTTCAGAGTATTTAGGTAAAGTATTAAATAGAATTACATTAGCAGGTGCTGTATTCCTTGCGTTGATTGCAGTAATGCCTACGATTATACTACAATTTACAAATCTTCAATTTAGATTTGGTGGAACATCGCTTTTAATTGCAGTAGGGGTTGCATTAGAGACCATGAAGCAAGTAGAGGCACAAATGATGATGAGACACTACCAAGGTTTCTTAAAATAGATAGGACATCATGGGGATACTCCCCATGTGTACCTTCATTAAAACTCAGGAGATGATATTAATGAGATTAATCTTATTAGGGCCTCCAGGGGCAGGAAAAGGAACACAAGCTTCAGGAATCGTTGAAAAGTTTCATGTACCTCATATATCAACAGGTGATATATTCAGAAAAAATATTAAAGAGGGAACGGAACTTGGAAACAAAGCAAAGGAATATATGGATCAAGGACTTTTGGTTCCAGATGAACTAGTTGTAGCAATTGTAGAAGATAGGTTACAACAAGATGATTGCAAGAATGGTTTCTTACTTGATGGATTTCCTAGAACAGTAAAACAAGCTGAAGAATTAGATAAAGTGCTTGTAAAAATGAATGTATCTTTAAATAAAGTAATTAATGTGGATGTAGATAAAAGTGTACTAGTAGAAAGAGCTGTTGGAAGAAGAGTTTGCAAAACTTGTGGAGCAACATTCCATGTGAAATTCAACCCTCCGAAAGAGGATGGAGTATGTGATAAATGTGGAAAAGAGCTACATCAAAGAGCAGATGATACGGAAGAGACAGTTTCTAAGAGAATTCAAGTATATCTTAATGAAACACAACCATTAATTAATTACTACAAAGATCAAGAAGTGTTAGCCACAATTAATGGTCAACAAGAGATCAATAAAGTATTTGAGGATATTGTAGCTGCTTTAGGAGAAAAATAAAATGATTATCTTAAAGTCAAACACGGAAATTGAGTATATGAAAGAAGCAGGAAAAATCGTAGCTCATGCACATGAGGCAGTACGTAATGCTATAAAACCTGGTATTACTACAAAGGAACTTGATGAAATTGCAGAAAAAGAAATAAGAAAACATGGTAGTATACCAGCTTTTAAAGGATTATATGGATTTCCTGCAAGTATTTGTGCTTCAATCAATGAGGAAGTCGTTCACGGAATACCTGGATTAAAAGTGGTAAAAGATGGCGATATTATAAGTGTGGATATTGGAGCTAGTTTTAAAGGATATAATGGTGATTCTGCGAAAACTCACCCTGTAGGAAAAGTAACTGATAAAGTTCAAAAGCTTATAGATGTGACGAAACAAAGCTTTTATGAAGGACTTAAGTTTTGTAGAGAAGGATACAGATTATCTGATATTTCTCATGCTATACAAACTTATGTAGAGAGCAACGGCTTTTCTGTTGTTCGAGACTTTGTAGGTCATGGAATAGGGCAAGAGATGCATGAAGATCCACAAATTCCTAACTATGGACCTCAAGGAAAGGGTCCTAGATTGAAATCTGGAATGGCTTTAGCTATAGAACCAATGGTGAATATGGGAACTTTTAAAGTGAAAGTTCTTGAAGATGATTGGACTGTTGTTACTTTAGATCGAAAGCCTTCGGCTCACTATGAACATACAATCGTCATTACAAAAGATGATCCGATTATTTTAACAAGCCTTTAGGCTCAAGAGGTGAAAAAAGTGGATACGACTCATGAAATTGCAGTTGGTCAAATTGTTAAGTCTAAAGCTGGAAGAGATAAGGATAGAGCATTTATTGTGCTAGATATTGTTGATGAACAATATGTACTTATAGCTGACGGAGACTTAAGAAAAATTGATAAATCAAAGAAAAAAAAGATGAAGCACTTACAAAAGTATAATATAATTAGTGATGAAGTAAAGAACAGGATAGAAAATAACGATAAGATAAATAATTTACTTTTGAGGCGTGAACTGGAAAAACTGGGTCTTAGTTAACCTAGGAATGGGAGGGTTAATTTCCTAATGGCAAAGAATGATGTTATAGAGGTTCAAGGCACAGTCGTAGAAGCTCTGCCTAATGCCATGTTTAAAGTTAAGTTGGAAAACGGACATGAGATACTAGCACATATTTCTGGTAAGCTTCGTATGAATTTCATCAGAATTTTACCTGGTGATACAGTTACAATTGAATTGTCCCCTTATGATTTAACAAGAGGGAGAATTACTTGGCGAGGCAAAGGCAAGTGATTAAGGAGGGATAACAGTGAAAGTTAGAGCATCCGTTAAACCTATATGTGAAAAATGCAAGATTATTAAAAGAAAAGGCAAAGTGATGGTTATTTGCCAAAATCCTAAGCATAAACAAAAGCAAGGTTAAATCTTTAGCTAGTGTTTTGCAAATTGGTTTCACGTAAACTCATGGTATAAATGTTAGTATATAAGTGCGCGGCTGCAGTTAGTCTCTAATTAGACTAAAAATCTTATAGCTAATATTATATATAGCTTGTTTAGTAAAAGTGTTTTTAGGAGTACAGATTTAGGAGGTGTAAAGAAAAATGGCAAGAATCGCTGGTGTCGACTTACCAAGAGAAAAGAGAGTAGAAATTGGTTTAACATATATCTACGGTATAGGTAGAAAAATGTCTAATAATATATTAGGAAAAGCAGGAGTAAATCCTGATACAAGAGTAAGAGATCTTACTGAAGATGAAGTAGGTAAGTTAAGACAAATTATTGATGCAGAACATCAAGTTGAAGGAGATCTTCGTAGAGAGATCGCTTTAAATATTAAAAGATTAAAAGAAATTGGTTGTTATAGAGGAATACGTCATAGAAGAGGTCTTCCAGTAAGAGGTCAAAAGACTAAAACAAATGCAAGAACTAGAAAAGGACCTAAGAGAACAGTTGGACGTAAGAAGAAATAGGTAAAGGAGGGTAAATGACATGGTAGCTAAAAAAGTAGCGAAAACTCGTAGAAAAAAACGCGAGCGTAAAAATATAGAACGTGGTCAAGCACATATTCAGTCAACTTTCAATAATACGATTGTTACGCTTACTGATTTACAAGGAAACGCACTATCATGGGCTAGTGCAGGTGGATTAGGCTTTAGAGGTTCAAGAAAATCTACTCCTTTTGCAGCACAAATGGCAGCAGAAGAAGCAGCTAAATCTGCTATGGAACATGGTTTAAAAACAGTTGAAGTATACGTAAAAGGACCTGGTGCTGGAAGAGAAGCTGCAATCAGAGCTCTTCAAACAGCAGGACTTGAAATAAACTTAATTAAAGATGTTACGCCAGTACCACACAATGGCTGTAGACCACCAAAACGTAGAAGAGTTTAAGAAGGATTAGGAGGTGTAAGAATAATGGCAAGATATACAGGACCATCTTGTAGGCTTTGTCGTAGAGAAGGACAAAAGCTATATTTAAAAGGTGAAAGATGTTATTCAGATAAATGTGCAGTAAACAGAAGAGAATATGCTCCAGGGCAACATGGACAAGGAAGAAAAAAAATATCTAACTATGGTTTACAATTAAGAGAAAAGCAAAAAGCTAAGAGATTTTATGGATTATTAGAATCTCAGTTTAAAGCGTATTTTGAAAAAGCTGATAAGATGTCAGGGATCACTGGTGAAAACTTACTAACAATTCTTGAAACAAGATTAGATAATGTTGTATTCAGAATGGGATTTGGAGCTTCAAGAAAAGAAGCAAGACAATTAGTAAGACATGGACACTTTACAGTAAATGGTAAGAAAGTTGATATTCCTTCTTTCTTAGTTTCTGTTGGTGATGTAGTGAAAGTAAAAGAAAAAAGTGCAAGTTCTCCTAAGTTTAAAGCAATGATTGAAGCTGCACCAACTGTAGCAAAATGGGTAGAGGTAAATGCTGAAAGCTTAGAGGGAAAAGTAGTAACACTACCAACTAGAGAAGATATTGACATTCCAATAGCTGAACACTTAATTGTCGAGTTATATTCAAGATAATAAGTATTAGAATCAGTTACCCTCATAGTGTATAGATAAAAAGAAATAAGGAGGGTTAAAATTATGATTGAAATAGAAAAGCCAAAAATTGAGTGTGTCGAACTAAGTGAAGACAATACTTATGGAAAATTTGTTGTTGAGCCTCTAGAGAGAGGTTATGGTATTACATTAGGCAATAGCTTACGAAGAATACTTCTGTCATCTCTTCCAGGCGTTGCTGTTACATCTGTTAAGATTGATGGTGTACTTCATGAGTTTTCTACAGTTCCTGGAGTAAAGGAAGATGTTACAGAAATCATCTTAAACCTGAAAGACTTATCTGCAAAAATTCATTCTGATGAACCAAAGGTTGTGAGAATTGAAGCCCAAGGACCAGGACCGGTAACTGCAGGTGATATTATTGCAGATGCAGATGTAGAAATATTAAATTCTGATCTTCATATTGCAACATTAGAAGATGATGCAAGATTAGTAATGGAAATATTCCTTTCTAAGGGTAGAGGATATGTTCCAGCGGAGAACAACAAGACACCAGGAATGCCTATAGGTGTGCTCCCTGTTGATTCTATCTATACTCCTGTTAGAAAAATTAGTTATCACGTGGAAAATACAAGAGTTGGGCAAGTTACAGATTATGATAAGCTTACTCTTGAAATATGGACGGATGGTAGTATAAAACCAGATGAAGGTGCTTCTTTAGGCGCTAAAATCATGAATGATCACTTAAGATTATTCATTGATTTAACAGACCATGTAGATAATGTGGAGATTATGGTAGAAAAAGAAGAAGACAAGAAAGAAAAAGTAATGGAAATGACCATTGAAGAACTTGAACTTTCTGTTAGATCATATAATTGTCTAAAAAGAGCTGGAATTAATACAGTAGAAGAGCTTACTGAAAAATCAGAAGAAGACATGATGAAAGTAAGAAACCTAGGTAAGAAATCCCTTGAAGAAGTACAGCACAAACTACATGAACTTGGTTTGGGCTTAAAACCTAGTGAAGAATAGTATAGGTAAAAGGAGGGAAAAGACATGGCAGGACATCGTAAACTAGGCCGTCCAACAGGGCATAGAAATCTAATGCTTAGAAATCTTGTTACAAGCCTGTTAAAAGAAGGTCGTATTAAAACTACTGATACAAGAGCAAAAGAAACACGTAAGCTTGCAGAAAAAATGATTACTCTTGGAAAAAGAGGAGATTTACATGCAAGACGTCAAGCACTTTCTTTTGTATTAGATGAAACAGTAGTAAAAAAAGTATTTGATGAAATCGCACCAAAGTATCAAGAGAGAAATGGTGGATATACAAGAATCTTAAAGCTAGGACCTCGTAGAGGAGACGCAGCTGAAATGGTTATCATAGAATTAGTATAGTGAGATAAGGGATTAAGTGAATAACTTAGTCCCTTTTATTTTATTATATAAGAGCGTGTAAACTGTTTTGCTTTTTCAAATTTTCATAAAAAATGTTTGACTTTTTTTGAAATATAGATTAAAATAATTTTAACTTAAAATTCGCAATTCTTAGAGCAGGAGTAGTAGTCAGAATATCTAACTTACAGCGAGTCGGAGATAGTGGAAGTCCGATGGGAGGGTGTCTGGTGAATGGACCTGGGAGAAGCTTGGTGAAAATTTATAGAGTAGCTTAAGCCGGGGGTTTCCCGTTATAGAAACAGGATATCGAGAAAAATCTCCGTATCTAATAAGTGAGATAGTTTTTACTATCTAATTAGGGTGGTACCGCGAAAGAACAGCTTTTCGTCCCTTTATAGGGATGAAGGGCTTTTTTTACGTTATAGGAAATTATAAAATTTTAAAATTGTGGATAGTTATTACAAAGTACAATTGTTTGGACAGCTTTGAGCAAAGGAAAATTCAAAAGTAAGTTTTGAATTTTCGTTGGCGAGATGAGCATATGCCATAGCATAATGCGAATTTTTTATTTGAATTTTTAGGGAGGTGGTCAGTATGTTGTGAACAATAGATGAAGTAGATTGGAAATATAAAAATAAAAAAATACAAAAAAGAGGAGATGTTTATCATGAATTTAAGAAAAAATATATTAACAGCATTACTGATTGCCATAGGATTTATTTTGCGTCAAATTATACCTGGTGTGATTGCTGGAATGAAATTTGATTTAATGTTATCTGTTATATTTGTTTGTATTTTTATCAATAAAGAATTTAAAAATGTAATTCTTACTGCTTTTTTAGGTGGAATGATTACAGCCATGACAACTACATTCCCAGGAGGACAATTGCCCAATATAGTTGATAAGTTTATAACTTGTATAATCGTATATTTTATAGTCAAAATAATGGGAGAAAGAATAAATAATATAATTTATGTAGGAATAATAAGCTTCATTGGAACGCTCATTAGTGGTAGTGTATTTTTAACAGCTGCTAGCTTTATTGTAGGTCTTCCTGCTTCTTTTAAAGTACTATTTATGGGAATTGTGTTACCTACTGCCTTTGCAAATATATTAATGACGATAATCATTTATAAAGCTGTAAAGATTGCGTTAAGAGTATCAGGAATTAATATTGTTCATCAATAAAAGTAAGCTATTATAAAAGTTAAGGATCAATATTATGAAAGATACAATATGGTAAGAAATGTTATTTGTGCTATAAGGATGAACATGACCTGTATTAATGAAGAAAGTAAAAATTGAAGTTGTACAGCTATATAACTTCAATTTTATGAATATAGAAATTGTATAGTCCTTGTATAGAAAGAATCATGTATTTATAGAAAATATAAGCATATTGAAATTAATATTCACAGAGGTATAAATAAAAGGTATAATATTATAGTGTATATAGTGTATTTATTGCAACATGGGCATAAAAATTTATAGTTCACATACCTATAAGGGGATAATATATGGATAAGGTGATTTTATGGAAAATATTATAGAAATACAGGATCTAGTCTATGAATATAGAAAAGATGAAGAAGAAAAAGTTAAGGCACTAAAGAATGTTTTTTTAAAAGTAAAAAAAGGTGAGTTCTTAGTAGTTATTGGCCATAATGGCTCAGGAAAATCAACAATGGCAAAACATATGAATGCGCTACTGCTTCCAAGTGGTGGAAAGGTTTATGTGAGAGGTTTAGATACTTTAAAAGAGGAAAATACTTGGGATATACGACAAACTGCAGGAATGGTATTTCAAAATCCTGATAATCAAATTGTAGCAACTGTTGTAGAAGAAGATGTAGCCTTTGGACTTGAAAACTTAGGGGTTGAACCAAAAGAAATACGAAAAAGAGTAGAAGAGTCCCTAGAGGCTGTAGGAATGATAGAATTTAGAAAGAAAGGTCCTCATCTATTATCAGGAGGGCAAAAGCAGAGAATTGCTATTGCAGGGGTTATTGCCATGAAACCAGAATGTATTATTCTAGATGAACCTACTGCAATGCTTGATCCAGTGGGAAGAAAAGAGGTTATGGATACTATCCTAAAGCTCAATAAAGAAGAAGGTATTACTATTGTTCATATTACTCATTTTATGGATGAAGCTGTAAATGCTGATCGGGTTGTGGTAATGGAAGAAGGAAATATCGTATTAGAAGGATCGCCAAAAGAAGTATTTTCACAAGTAGATACCTTAAAGAAATTAGGCTTAGATGTACCTCAAGTAACAGAGCTTGCAGACCAACTTAAGAAAGAAGGAATTCATATTCCAACAAATATATTAACAGTAGATGAGATGGTGAAGTATTTATGTCAATAGTAATTGAAAATTTAACACATATATATAATCAAAATAGTCCTTTTGAAGCAACAGCACTCAACGATGTAAGTTTAACCGTTGAAAAGGGAGAATTTATAGGTCTTATTGGACATACTGGCTCTGGCAAATCTACACTTATACAACATTTGAATGGGTTACTTAAACCTACAGCAGGCAAAATTATTATTAATGGATTTGATATTACTAAAAAGGATGTATCCCTTAAAGAGATAAGGAAAAAAGTTGGGCTAGTATTTCAATATCCAGAGCATCAGCTTTTTGAAGAAACTATTTATAAGGATGTAGCATTTGGGCCTACTAACTTAGGACTTGATGAAAAAGAAATTGAAAATAGAGTAAAAGAAGCCATTGAGCTTGTAGGACTTTCTTATGAGGAAATAAAGGATCGCTCTCCTTTTGAACTTAGTGGAGGACAAAAAAGAAGAGTAGCCATAGCAGGTGTTATTGCAATGAAACCTGAGGTATTAATATTAGACGAGCCTACAGCAGGTCTTGATCCTAGGGCGAGAGATGAAATTTTAAATCAGATAAAAAGCCTTCACGAAAAATACAAAATGACTATTATACTAGTGTCCCATAGTATGGAAGACATTGCAAGACTGGTAGATAGGATTATTGTTATGCATAAGGGAAATGTGGTATTAACAGGAAAGCCTAGGGAAGTTTTTAAAAGTGCAGAATTTCTAAAAAGTGTTGGACTGGGTGTGCCTCAGATTACTTATCTCATGAAAAAGCTTAAATCTATGGGAATGTCAGTAAAAGAAGAGATCTTTACAGTGGAAGATGCAAAAAATGAAATATTAAAGATAATGGGGAGAAAATAAAATGCTAAGAGATATTACAATAGGACAATATTATCCAGCAAGTTCAATCATACACAGGTTGGATCCAAGAGTAAAGATTCTCTCAACATTTATGTATATTGCTTCACTATTTATTGTGAAAGATTTTTCAGCATATATATATGTACTATTTTTTTTAGGAACAACCATTTTCTTATCGAAAGTACCTTTAAAGTATATGATTAAAGGTCTTAAGCCACTATTTTTAATTATTATTTTGACCTTTAGTATTAATATTTTTATGACAAAAGGAGAAATAATATATCAATTAGGACCATTTGATATTACCTTAGAAGGTGTTCATCAAGCTGTTTTTATGGGTACAAGATTGATTCTTCTTATTATAGGAACTTCAATATTAACCCTTACAACATCACCTATACAGCTTACAGATGGTATAGAAAAGCTTCTTAATCCATTTAAAAGAATAGGTGTACCAGCTCATGAATTAGCTATGATGATGACCATTGCTTTAAGATTTATTCCTACACTTTTGGAGGAGACGGATAAAATTATGAAAGCTCAGATGGCAAGGGGTGCTGATTTTGAGAGTGGTAATATATTAAGTCGTGCAAAAAGCTTGGTTCCTTTATTAGTGCCTCTTTTTATTAGTGCTTTTAGAAGAGCAGATGAATTGGCTATGGCTATGGAAGCTAGGTGCTATAGAGGTGGAGAAAATAGAACAAGAATGAGAGAATTGTCTCTTCATAGGAGAGATTTTTTAGCGGGCATGTTTACATGTATAGTATTTGCAGCTATACTTTTAGATCGATTTATATAAGTATAGGAATAATGATTTAAATGCACAGATTCTTTTGCTATAGTGAGAGAATCTGTTGTGTTATTTAAGACTCAATAGTAGAATATCATGACTTAAGTTTAATGATTTTAGAAAGTATATATTTAATAGAATTGAATTTGCATATAGGAGGCGAATTTTATGTTTAAGAAAGATACAATCAAGGGTTTTATACTTGGTTTTATAACTTATTTTGTATTATCATTTATTTTAGATTTATTTGGAGTAAATACTATAATTGTTAAAAGCATCATTGTTATTATTATATTAATAATTTATTTTATAATACAATCACAGAAGAAAAATAATAAGTCGTGATCTTCATATATTGTGACTATTTTTTACAATATAGAAAACTATATAATACTTAAAAAATGGGAAAATTTCAAGTAAATGCTAGAAAAATTCCATTGAGTGATAAATGCTATAAAAAGATCAATGATAAAGGTGAGTATATGAAAAATGTAAAACTAACAATCCAATATGATGGTACAAATTTTAGTGGTTGGCAAATACAGCCTAATGCAAGAACGGTGCAGGAGGAGATCGAAAAGGCTTTAACGAAAATAATGAAAAAGCCTATAAAGATTAATGGTTCAGGTAGAACGGATGCAGGGGTTCATGCAATGGGTCAGATAGCTAATTTTTATGAGGAGTTTACTATGCCTATTGAGAAAATTCCTATAGCATTAAATGCTCTATTGCCACAGGATATATCTATTAGAGAGGCGGTAGAAGTACCACGAGATTTTCATGCTAGATACAATGCTAAAGGGAAAAAATATATATATAAGATTTATAATAATAAGATACGTAATCCACTTCTTTTTAACTATACATATTTTGTAACATATGATTTAGATCTAGAAAAAATGAAAGAAGCTACAAATTATTTTATTGGGGAACATAATTTTAAAAGCTTTATGGCATCAGGAAGTAGCATAGTAAATACAGTAAGAACTATTCATGAATTGAATTTATACGAAAAAGATGAACTGTTGATTCTAGAAGCAAAAGGAAATGGCTTTTTATATAATATGGTAAGAATTATAGCAGGTACTTTAGTGGATGTAGGAAGAGGAAAAATAAAATTAAAAGATTTACCTGTGATTATTAAATCTTGTAAAAGAGAGAAGGCTGGTCATACGGCACCGCCACAAGGATTATATCTTGCAAAAGTTTTTTATCAAAGCTAGATTATTCCTTGACACACACGGATACATGTAATATAATAATTTGGTAATGTGCATATTAAAAAAACCACTAGCCCCGGTTTTTTTAAATATAGACGTGATAAATTATGAAAAGTAGTGCTAGGAGGGAAATACATGAAATCATTCGTTGCTAAGCCACATGAAGTAGAAAGAAAGTGGTATGTAGTGGACGCTGAGGGAAAGACATTAGGTCGCTTAGCTTCACAAGTTGCATCAATTTTAAGAGGAAAAAACAAACCAACATATACACCACACGTTGATACAGGAGATTATGTAATCATCATCAATGCAGAAAAAGTTGAAGTAACAGGAAAGAAAATGGATCAAAAGATGTATAGACATCATACAGGTTATGTAGGTCATATGAAAGAAATGACTTATAAGCAATTATTACAAAAGCATCCTGAAAGAATTATTGAATTTGCTGTAAAAGGAATGCTTCCAAAGAATAGTTTAGGAAGACAAATGTTTAAAAAGTTAAAAGTATACAGTGGTGTTGAGCATAATCATGACGCTCAAAAGCCAGAAATATTAGATATATAAGTTTGATAGGGAAGGAGGAAATATAATGGCTAAAGTACAATACTACGGAACAGGTAGAAGAAAAACTTCTATTGCTAGAGTTAGATTAGTTCCTGGAGAAGGAAAAATTACAATCAACGGAAGAGATATAGATAATTTCTTTAATTATGAAACATTAAAAAGAGACGTAAGAATGCCTCTTGCACTTACTGAAACTGAAGGTAAGTTTGACGTTATAGCAAAAGTTCATGGTGGTGGATTCACAGGACAAGCTGGAGCGTTAAGACATGGTATTTCAAGAGCCTTATTAAAAGCTGAAGGAGAGCTTAGACCTATCCTTAAAAAAGCAGGTTTCTTAACAAGAGATCCAAGAATGAAAGAAAGAAAGAAATACGGATTAAAGAAAGCAAGACGTGCACCACAGTTCTCAAAAAGATAATATTTTTTATCTTCGAATTATTTATATATGGAAACAAGAAACACTACTTAGTTTACGACTGAGTAGTGTTTTATACTTTCTAGTAAAATAGGAAACTAAAAAATGTGGATCATTAATCTATAATATATATGGAAAGTTTTTAAAGGTAAAAAATTTTAATGTGCTGATAAGTTTAAATGATATATGTATAATTTGAAAACTGAAGATATGATTTGATCAAAGAACAAAAGTTAAAATTTCGTAGAAGCTATTTGTGTCAACTATAGCTAAAATGGATACAATTATATATAATAAACCTATTAAAGAAAAGGGGGTGTTTGGATGAAGGGGTGGTATAAGAGGCAAAAGTTTGGACATTATATGAATCTATTCATAGTGATTATTTTTTCCATTATATTTTATAAGTTTATGGATAATATGAATGATTTATATTATTCTATTTCTGTAAAAATGGGAACCATTATAAGTGTATTAAAACCGTTTATAGCAGCTGTACTCATTGCATATATTCTAAATCCAATGGTTAAGTGGTTCGAATTCAATTTACTGACTAAAATTTCAAAATTTAAAGAAAATACGAAGTATAATCGATTGATTAGTACAGTCCTTGTATTTATATTATTTATATTATTTATAGTAATAGTCATATCTTTGGTTGTTCCAAGAATTGCTATGAGTATTAAAGATTTGTTGAGTACCCTTCCCACATTTATAGAAGATCATGAACACAGAATTGTGAATTGGATTGATGATTTATATGCACAAGATATATATAATATCGAAGAGGAGTTACAAAAAAATATTAATGAGTTATTTCGTAAAGGAAGTCAAATATTTAAGGCTAGTTTAACCAATTTACTGTTTAGTATTATTGCTATTACCTCAAGGACATTAAATATTCTTTTATCATTGGTCGTTTCTTTTTATATTTTGATTGATAAAGATAAATTGTTAAAAAATGCAGAAAGATTTTTGAGAGCAATATTTGATGATGATTATGTAGATCATTTTAAGAAGTTTTGCAAAGAAGCAGATCATACTTTTGTAAAATTTGTTATAGGAAAATCTATTGATTCATTTATTATTGGATTAATTGCTTTAGGTGTATTATATTTGATGAAAAGCCCATATGCATTGTTAATTGGGATTATGGTAATGATTTCAAATATGATTCCTTATTTTGGACCTTTTATAGGTGCAATTATTGGGTTTATTTTTGTAGCTTTTGTTAGTATAAAAAAAGCCTTGTGGGTACTTCTTTTCCTTATGTTATTGCAACAATTTGACGGATTATATTTAGGACCTAAAATATTAGGAGATAAAATGGGTGTTAGTCCACTTTGGATTATATTTTCGATTGTTTTAGGAGGAAGTTTGTTTGGTGTAATGGGTATGTTTTTAGGTGTTCCAGCTATATCCGTAATTATTATGGCTATCAGGCGATTTGTAAATAAAAGATTAGAAGAAAAGAAAAATAAAACATTGACTTCAAAATAAGCAGACTGTGTTGTCTGCTTTATATTTTTACTTATTACGAAAGTAGATTGTAGGAGCATAGAGAAACTTACAGTATGGATTTTTATTGAAGTAAAGAAAAAAAGAAACCGTGAAGGTTTCTTAAGATAATGTTTGCATATATTCTACAATCAATGTATCAAGTTTTTGACTACATTTGATAATATCCTTTTCTAGTAAATTGTAATGCTTGGTACTTAGCAGTGTACATAATTCTACATTTGTTTCTTCAATCCTCTTCTTTAGCTCAGTTCCTGACATTTTTCTTCCCCCTTTTCAAAAAATGACAAAAAACTCAAAAAGTCTCTCGATTAACAAGAGATTATGTAGAGTTTAGTAAAAAAATGCAAATAATTAAAAAAATATGAATAAATAGAAAACTTTAATAAAATTATATATGAATATGGCGAAAAAATCAAGAGAAGCTTAAAAATGTTTTTGAAATACTTTGTTTAGCTTAAAAAAAAGTATAAAATAGATAGAGAAAAATATAATCTAGAAGGGAGAAAAAATAATGGATCAATATACAACTTTTAAGCAGATTAGTTTACCGAAATTAAATAATCTACAGCCAGGTCTTGAATCTACTTGCTTAAAGCTAATGGAAGAAGCTGGAGAATTGGCACAGGCAATAGGAAAATTTAGAGGAATGAATGGCGAAAAAGTTAATTTAAAAGAAAAGGAAGTCGTGGAAATGATTAGTAATGAGCTTTTAGATGTGGCTCAAGTTGCAGTATCCATGATGTTTGTACTTGAAGAAGAATATGGGATTAGTATAAAAGAAAAGGTAGATGACCATATTAACAAATTGGTGAAAAAAGGGTATATCAAAGTAGAAGGGTAAAAGATGATTTATTAAAAAACTGTCTACAAATTGGTTTCAATAAGGGGAGAAAATGAGAAAATATTTATTATTAATTGTTTTGAGTTTAATATTATTGTGTACAGGATGTGTCAAGAAAGAAATAAAAGGGGAAATACAAGATTTTGTTCAGAAGCAAGAAAGATCTGTAAATGAAAAGGATTTAGAAAGTTATATGAATACCATTTCTAAAGAGGAGTCTCAGTATTTAGCAGAGAAAAAAAGCTGGATGAGAGATATTCAGGAGAATAAGATTGAAGATTATACCTTAAATGTAGAAAAAATAAAAATATTGGATACGGCTAAAGTTTGTTTAAATCTTAGACAAAGCTATCAATATGAAGGAAAAAAATATAACATAGAGTTCCCTTTAGTATTAGTGAAGGAAGACGACCAGTGGAAGGATCATGATCTATTATTTGATGAAATAGATACCCAACATTTCAAAATAAAATATCTTAAGAATTTAGAAAAATATGCAATGTATATAAAAAGTGCTTGTGAAGATGCTTATGAGAATGTTCAAAAAAGATATGGGGAGAAGATAGAGGGGTATACGACTATAAAGCTATATGAAGATAAAGAATTATTAAGACAATCGGTAAAGCTTTCTTTTTCCTGGCAATTTGGAGGATGGTATGAATATCCAGAATCTATTAAGACAACAGAATTTAAAAATGAAGAAACCTATAGAAAAATTTTAGAACATGAATTGATTCATAAAATTACTATAAAAAAGTCAAATAATAATATGCCTTATTGGTTTACAGAGGGGCTAGCTGTTTATTTTGCTAATTTTCCTAATGAACTAAAAGATTATCAGACAAAAGAATATTATCTAAATACTTATAAGGATTATAAAATAGATATCCTTAAACTTGAAAAAGCTAATCTTGAAAAAATGGAAGATTCTAAAAGCATTAATTGTTATTATGATAGTGCTGGAATGATTGTAAAATTTATGGTAGAGACATATGGTCTTGAGAAAGTGAAGAAAATAGTAGAGGAATTAGGAAAATTTCCTTATGATGAAGGTACAGGTTCTGAGGTAAATGAGAAGTCTATAGAAAGATTTCATCTGGTTGTAGAAAGAATATTAGGCATGAGTGTAGAGGAATTGAATAAAGAATGGGTTCAGTTCATTTATGAAACAGAGTGAAAACTCTGTTTTTTCTTTTTTATAGTTTTTCTGTTTCATATATTTTTTTCTATTGAATAGGATTAAATATAGATATGTAAATTAAAAAACAAGTGTCAATAAATAGATTTGAGGGCATAAATGAGGACTTTAAAATTTAATCTTACGCCATGATAAATCACGAGATTAAAATTCAAATTGATAGATCTATAGAAAACAAGGAGGTTAAAAAATGAGAGTATTAATTATAAGGAAAAAATGGCTTATAGGAGTAGTGATTTTTATAATGGCCATTATTTTTACTCTTTGTATGAATACAGTATTAGAAACGTCAAAGACTATGACTTTGAATAAAGTGATTATAATAGATGCAGGTCATGGAGGGATAGATGGAGGGGCTGTTGGAAAAAATGGTGTTTTAGAGAGCAAGATTAATCTTGAGATTGCACTAAGAGTAAGAAAATTATTAGAGCAGGATGGTGCAATTGTTCTTTTAACAAGGGATCAAGATATGGGATTATATTCTGATGATGGAACTATAAGAAAGAAGAAAAATGAAGATTTAAAGAATAGAAAAAAGCTAAGAGATGAAAGTGAGGCAGATATATTTGTCAGTATTCATATGAATAGTTTTAGTGAGTCAAAATACTATGGGGCTCAAACTTTCTATCCTAAGAATTCAGACGAAAGCAAAAGGCTTGCAGAACTCATGCAGGAAGAATTTATCAGAGTTCTTGATAATGGAAATAAGCGAGTAGCAAAACAAAAGAGTGATATATATTTGTTAAAACAATGCAGTATGCCAACGGTTTTAGTGGAATGTGGTTTTTTATCTAATCCTACAGAAGAAAGATTATTTCAGGATGAGAAATATCAAGAGAAGGTAGCATGGAGTATTTATATTGGTATTCTTAGATATTTTCGTGAAGATGTAAAGAGCTAAATAATCTTTAAGATGGAATGAAGATTATAATTTGCAAAGATTCAAAGTTATACGACATTAATAAGCAAGAAATGTTGTGGATAAAATGTGAATAAAGTTTTCAGAATACTTCAAAACTCAGTAAAATCAATGGTTGTATAGATGTATAGTTATCCACAAAATTATCCATAGTTCCTAATTTTTCTCCATATGGATATGTGGACAAGCATGAAAAAATTTCAAAATGTATTCAAATATAGCCTGTTAAGAGAGAAAGGTTATGCACAATATTTATCCACATTCACATAAAAATGTGGATAAATATTTTAAATAAAGGAATGAAAATGAAGAAAACTTTATTTGAAATTGTCCAATGTAATAGAAGGATATTTCCCTTCATATAATGAAATATTAGGGAGGGGATTAATTGAAAAAGTGGATTCTTTGGGTAGGAATATGTATTTTATGTATTGCAGTATTATTATATGTAGATAAGATGATGTGATGAAGAGTCTTTTAAAAAGACTTTTTCTTTTTATGGATATATATGTATAAATAAAAAATCTTATAAAACGTTGATAAATTTTTAACGAGATAGTATACTGAGGGTAGAATTGAAAGATAAAATTTATAGGTATAAATAGTTTCTCAATAAATAATCCATACAAAGAAGGGAGTGGCAAGGATGGTAACGATTCATGTATGTATAGGAAGTGCCTGTCATTTGAAAGGAGCATACAATGTTATTCATGGGCTACAAAAAATTGTAGATGAAAGAAATTTAGCTGATCAGATAACAATCAAAGCAGAGTTTTGTCTTGGTGAATGTACGAAGGCTGTTTCAGTAAAAGTAAATGATAGCCCTATTCTTTCAGTGGATGAAAACAAAGTAGAAGCATTTTTTGAGGAATTTGTTCTTGGGAGGTTATAAAAGTGAGCATCTTGAATTTTTCACAGGCGAATTGTAAAAATTGTTATAAGTGCTTACGGGTTTGTCCTGTGAAGGCAATAAAAATTAAAAATGAACAAGCAGAAATTGTTGAGGATTTGTGTATTGGATGTGGACAATGTTTAGTTGTTTGTCCTCAAAATGCTAGACAAATTAAAAGTGACCTTCAGGAAGTCAAAGATGCAATAAAAAGCAAAAGAAAAGTGGTTGCTAGTATTGCGCCCACCTTTGCTGGAGCATTTTCTATGACGGATGCAAGACAAATTGTATCTGCTTTAAACGTTTTAGGTTTTTCTATTGTTGAAGAAACTGCTATTGGAGCAGAAATCGTTGCAAAATTATATAAAAAGTATTTAGATTCAGGTAAATATAAAAATTTGATTACCACTAGTTGTCCTTCAGGAAATTATTTAGTAGAAAAATATTTTCCATCCTTGATAAAATATTTAGCTCCTGTTGTTTCACCAATGATTGCCCATGGAAAATTATTGAAACATGAATATGGTATGGATAGTTATACTGTATTTATTGGACCTTGTACAGGGAAAAAAATAGAATCTATTAATTTTCAACATAAAGGTACCATTGATGCAGTACTTACTTTTGAAGAATTAACAAAATGGTTAGAGGAAGAAAATATCATTTTAAGTGACCTTGTGCCTAAGCCTTTTGATGGAGATAGTTCAAAGAAAGGATGTGGATTTCCTTTAGAAGGAGGCGTTTTAAAAAGCTTTCTAAATGAGGATAAAACAAAATATGAAGTGATTAAGGTGGATGGAATCGATCAATGTATGAAAATATTTCAATCTATAGAAAATGATCATATAGAAAATGTTTGTATAGAAGTAAATACTTGTAGAGGAAGTTGTGTAGGCGGATCAGGAATGCCTAAAGAGGAAAAAGATTTTTATAAGAGCCAGAGAAAAATAAAGGAATATGTAAAAAGTAAAAAAGATTCTTTGACTGATGAAAACTATAAAGATTTAGAGCATATTGAGTTTTCAAAGAAATTTTTTGATAGAAATATAGACAAGAAAAAAGCAAGTGAAGAAGAAATTATAGGCATTCTAAGAAAGATAGGAAAGTATGAACCAGAGGATGAGCTAAATTGTGGTGGATGTGGTTATAATACATGTCGAGAAAAGGCTCAAGCTGTATATGAAGGAATGGCAGAGCTGAATATGTGCCTTCCTTTTATGAGAAGTAAAGCAGAGCGCTTAACCAATGTGATATTTGAAAATACACCCAATATTATTATCTTGGTAGATGAAGAAATGCATGTGAAAGAATTCAATCCAACAGCAGAAAGAATTTTTAATATAAAGGCAGAAGAAATAAAGGATAAACCAATATCTGTGATTATGGATGAAAATATGTTTCGAAAAGTTAAAGAAACAAAAAAAGATTTTATTGGACATAAGGTTGCTTATTCTCAATATGGTGTGGTATTATTACAAAGTATTTTATACCTAGAGAAGCAAAATGTCTTATTAGCTATTATGACAAATACTACATCAGAGGAAAAACATAAAAAAGAACTAGTTCGGGTAAAAGAAAAAACAATAGATGCAGCGCAAAAAGTTATTGAAAAGCAAATGCGTGTAGCACAAGAAATTGCAAGCCTTCTAGGAGAAACAACGGCAGAGACAAAAATTATTTTAACAAAATTAAAGCAAATCACTTTAGATGAAAATGGTGATGCCAAGTGACCTATTTTATAGATGTTGCTTTTGATAGCTTGAATAAATATGGAGAAGAGTTGTGCGGTGACAAAGTAGAAATCATAAGGACAAAGGACGGGATGATTATTGTACTAGCAGATGGGCTAGGAAGCGGTGTAAAAGCAAACATATTAGCAACCTTAACATCAAAAATTGCAGCGACTATGTTGATGGAAGGGGCAAGCCTTGATGAGACAGTAGATACGATTATGAATACTTTGCCTGTATGTAGTGTTAGAAAAATTGCTTATTCAACTTTTACAATTATAAAGATCAACAATGATGGGAGAGTATATGCTGTTGAATATGATAATCCCCCTTTATTTCTTATAAGAGAAGATGAATATATTCATATAGAAAAAAGAAGCATCCCAATGAATGAAAGAGTTATTAAAGAAAGTAATTTCACACTAAGACCTGGAGATACCCTAACTGTAGTAAGTGATGGTGTAATTCATGCAGGAGTAGGAGCTATACTGAACTTAGGTTGGCAGTGGGACAATGTAAAAGATCATTTGAGTAGGGTTTCAGGGAAGGAAAAGTGTGCAAAAAATGTTACCAAAAACCTGATAGAAGTATGTCAAAATCTATATGCTAATAAGCCTGGAGATGATACGACTGTAGTCACAGTGAAATTTCGAAAAGGTGAAGAAATAGATATGTTCACAGGTCCTCCTAAAGATAAGAATGATGACCCTTGTGTAATTAAAAAATTTATGGAAGGGGAAGGAAAAAAGGTTGTTTGTGGAGGAACTGCTGCAAACATTGTAGCAAGAGAATTAAAAGAAGAGTTGGTAGTAAATATGGACTTTTATGATCCAGATGTTCCCCCTACAGCGAATATAAAAGGAGTAGACCTTGTTACTGAAGGAGTTCTTACCCTTTGTAAAGTTGTAGAGAAAATAAAGAGATACATCAATGCATCTGAAACAAATGCAGCGTACAAACCAAAGGATCAAGATGGTGCATCAAGGCTGACGAAAATGCTTATCGAAGATTGTACCCATTTGAATCTATGGGTTGGAAAAGCTGTAAATCCTGCTCATCAAAATACGGATTTTCCAATTGATTTGACCATAAAATTAAAAGTAGTAGATGAGTTGATTGAGTTGATGGAAAAGTTAGGGAAACAAGTAAAATTGACATATGTATAGTGAGGAGTGTGGGGATGAGAAAATTTGAGAGTAATGTACAGCTAATAAAATATGAAGTATTAAGAGAAGTAGCTAGATTTGCTATGGAAGGAACCCTGGAAGAAAATTATGAAAAAATTCCAGAGATTATTATTAAAGGTCCAAAGCCAAGAACAAGATGTTGTATTTATAAAGAAAGAGCCATCATGATAGATCGTGTAAAGCTTGCTATGGGAGGAGATAGGAATAATCCTAATATTATAGAAATTTTAGAGATTGCATGTGATGAATGTCCTATCAATCGTTTTACTATTACAGAAGCATGTAGAGGATGTCTTGCTCATAGATGTTCAGAGGCTTGTCCTGTAGGTGCAATTTTTCATGTGGGGCAAAGGGCGTATATTAATCAGGAAAAATGTATTGAATGTGGAAGATGTAGAGATGCATGTCAATATAATGCAGTTTCTGATGTATTAAGACCTTGTAGAGGGGCTTGTCCGACGAAAGCCTTGACCATTGATACAGATAATAGAAAAGCTGTTATTGACAATGAAAAATGTATACAATGTGGAGTATGTGTTATTCAATGTCCTTTTGGTGCCATTATGGATAAATCATATATTGTGGATGTTATTGAATTATTAAAAACAAAAGAAGAAAAGGATGTTCATGTATATGCTGTAATTGCGCCTGCTATTGCAAGTCAATTCACAGAAGCAAAAATAGGTCAAGTTGTAACTGCAATCAAAAAATTAGGATTTCATGATGTAGTAGAAGCAGCTTTAGGTGCAGATATTGTAACACTTCATGAAACCCATGAGTTTGCAGAGACAATAGAAGATAAAAAAGTAATGACGAGTTCATGTTGTCCAGCTTTTGTTTCATATATCAAGAAATGTTATCCTGAATTTTTAGATAAGGTTTCTACTTCTGTTTCACCGATGATTGCTATATCTAAATTAATTAAAAAGATAGACCCTTGTGCAAAAGTAGTATTTATTGGTCCATGTATGGCAAAAAAAGCAGAAATTCAAGAACCAGATGTTAAGGGAAATACAGATTATGTTCTTACTTTTGAAGAATTATGTGCAATGATTGATGCTGCTGATGTTGATATTAAGGAATGTAGAGAAGATGTTTTAAATAATGCATCCTTCTTTGGAAGAATATTTGCAAGAACAGGTGGTCTTACAGAAGCCATCAAACATGTTATTAAAGAAGAGCATATTGAAACGGATTTCAAACCAATTTCTTGTGACGGGATTGCAGAATGTGATAAAGCATTGAAAATAGCTAAAGTAGGAAGACTTCAAGGTAATTTTATTGAGGGAATGGCCTGCAAAGGAGGCTGTATTGGAGGAGCCGCATCTCTTCATCACGGACCAAAGGATAAAAGAGAAGTAGACAACTATGGAAACTTAGCTATTGAAAAAGGCGTAAAGGATGCTCTTAGAATATTTGATATAGATAAAATTGATTTGCATCGAGATCATAAAAAATAATTGAAAAATAAAATATCTATTTTTAAAACACCTATTTTGTATAGGTGTTTTTTATTTTCTAGGAAATTATAAAATTTAAAATTTGTGGATAACTTATGATTGAAAAATCAAATGTTCAACTACTTTGAGTAAGTTTTATTACAAAAAAGTGGTTTTGTAATAAAGCTTGCGAGATGAGCATATACGATTAGCTACATGCGAATTTTTTTATGGAATAGAATTAAAGGTTGTAACAAATACTAGTAAATATCTCAGAAAATAGAATACTCGAGGGGGTTCTTATGTTTAGAATATTAAAAGATAAAATTCTAGGAACGAACAATAGAAAACAACCCAATAGAACAAAAGATATAAAATTAACAAAATCCCTTGAAAAGAATATAGAAGCATTCAAAAAAGTTATTGAGCCTAATGAAACAATTATCTTTAGACGGGTAGAAAGTAGGGATTGGAATAATTTAAAATGCTGTATGATATTCGTTGATGGAATGGTTGATAAAACAGATATTCATAAAAATATTATATTACCAATTATGAAAGCAGCAGCTCCTCAAAAATTAGAAATGGGTATGATAGATATACTGGAAAAAAAAATTATCAATGCTTCAGATGTAAAAAAGGAAAAAGATGCAAATGAAATGTTGATGAGTATTTTATCTGGAAATACAATTGTTTTGGTAGAAGGATTTACTGAGAGTTTGATCATAGATACTAAAGGATGGGAACAAAGATCCATAACAGAACCTTCTGTAGAGCAAGTAGTAAGAGGTCCTAGAGAAGGTTTTACAGAGACCATAACCACGAATTTAACTTTAATAAGAAGGAAAATATTGAGTCCAGATTTAAAATTTGAGTTTAAAGAAATTGGTGTGAGAACAAAAACAAAGGTATGTATATGTTATATGGAGACACTTGCTAATGAGAAGATCATTAAAGAGGTAAATAAAAGATTAGATGATATTCAAATAGATGCAATACTTGAATCGGGATATATAGAAGAATTTATACAAGATGAACCCTTATCCCCTTTTGCCACCATGGGGAATACAGAAAGACCAGATATTGTTGCTGCAAATTTGCTTGAGGGAAGAATTGCAATTGTTGTAGATGGAACACCTATTGTTTTAACAGTACCTTATTTGTTTATTGAATATTTTCAAGCGAATGAAGATTATTATAATACCTTTATTTTTGCCTCTTTCAATAGATTACTAAAGGTATTTGGATTTTTTTTAACAACAAGTGTACCAGCTATTTATGTAGCTTTAGTAACTTTTCATCAGGAAATGATTCCAACGCCCCTTCTTTTAAGTATTTCAGCAGCAAGGGAAGGGGTCCCATTTCCTACAATTGTAGAGGCGCTAATGTTACTCCTTGCCTTTGAAATATTAAGAGAAGGAGGCGTACGATTACCAGCTCCTATAGGTTCTACCATAGGTTTTGTTGGTGCTATTATATTGGGTCAAGCTGCTGTAGAAGCTAGATTTGTTAGTGCACCTATTGTAATTGTAATTGCTTTAACAGGGATTTCAAAATTTTTAGTGCCTAAGATGATGGGGCCCATTATTGTCCTTAGATTAGTATTTTTATTCCTTTCATCTTTTTTAGGATTGTATGGGTATATATTTGGGGTTATTGGTTTATTTATTCACTTAATGGCAATAAGATCCTTCGGTATACCCTATATGACACCTATTGGGTCTCTTAAGATGCAAGATATAAAAGATACGTTTATTAGAGCTCCTTGGTGGTATATGTATTATCGACCAAAGCTCATAGGGGATAAAAATCCTATAAGGAAGAAAGATTCAAAGATTCCAGAAAAGAGGTAAAGAAATGAAAAAAATAATCCTTATTTTCATAATATTGTTCAATGCAATCTTTACTACAGGATGCTGGAATTATAGAGAAATTAATGATATGTCAATTGCTGTGGGCATGGCAGTAGACTACGACAAAGAAAATCATAAGGTTATTTTAACAACAGAAGTGGTATATCCTATGGTAGCCAATGGAGATACAAAAATAAAACCTGAAATTATTAAAGCAAAAGGAAAAAATATTTTTGAAGCCATTAGAAATATGATCCCTTTAACGGGAAAAAAAGTGTTTTGGGCCCATGCAAAAGTAATTATTATTAGTGAGGAAGTAGCAAAAAATGAGGATATGCTCATAAGCCTTGTTGATTTTGCTAAGAGAGATGCTGAATACAGAGATGACATATGGATGATCCTATCAAAAGAAAAAACCGCCGGTGAAATTTTGAAAACAGATGTATTGGTACAAGATATTGTTTCTTTTCAATTAGAAGATATTCTTAAAAATGAAAGAGGAGTAGAAAAATATGAGGCTATCCCATTATGGAAATTTGTAGATGATTTAGCAGCTGAAGGTATTCAACCCTCTCTTCCTACAGTGAAAATAACATCCTATAAAGATAAAAAGATTGCTGAAATGTATGGAACAGGTGTTTTTAAAGGTACAAAGCTAGTAGGATGGCTTAATGGGGATGAAACAAGAAGTTTTTTATTTGTAATTGATAAGATAAAGGGAGGTGTCATCGTTGTAGAAGAAGGTACCCCTAAAGAACCTATAAGAGTAGCATTGGAAATATTTAAAAACAAGACAAAAGTAAAGTCTATATATGAAAATGGAGAATTAACCATGAAAATTAATACAGAAACAACTGTAAATATAAACGAATTAGAAAGTCAGATAGATTTTATCAATGAAAAAGGAAGAAGCAAAGTAAAAAAAGATGCTGAAAAATTGCTTGAAAGCAAAATAAAAAAGATTATAAAAAAAGTACAAAAAGAATATAATAGTGATATTTTTGGATTTGGTTCTATTGTTGAAAGAGAGCATCCAAAGGTATGGAAAGAAGTAAAAAAAGATTGGGATAAAATATTTAGAGAGTTAAAAATAGAAGTAAATTCAGAAATAAATATTAGAGGAAGTTCATTACGATCAAAACCAATTAAGGTGGGAAATTAATTTATGGTTATTTTAATTGTATTGGTGTATATAGTGATTGGTGTTATTGAAATTGTTCCATTAGTAAAGAAGAATCAAAAAAAAGAATTAATACTTTACAGTATAACTTTTGCAGCAGCATTCATTATTAGCGTACTCCTTAGTCTAGGAGTAAAAATTCCAAGTCCTGCAAAGCCTATAGAAAAAGTAGTAAAGATGGTTATTGGGAGATAGGAGATCTTATGATAAAAAAGAAAATATTTCTTTTAATGATATGTATAAGTATATGTGTTCTTTCTGGATGTTGGAATTACAAAGAAATTGATGATACAAGGCTGGTTGCAGGTATGGCGCTAGATTATGATGAAAAGAAAAATGAGTATATTACAACGATTGAGATTATCAATCCAGCATCAAAGAAAGAAACTATAATGAGCGGAGAACTATATAAAAGTAGAGGGAAATTGCCCTTTGATGGGGTAAGAGATATTATCATGAAAACTGGACGGAAATTATATTGGGCTCATGCAAAAACAATTATTATCAGCCAAAATATTGCTGAAAAAAAAATCATATCCATTCTTGATTATATATATAGAGATGCTGAATTTAGAGAAGATATGAGGTTGATGGTTTCAAAGGAAAAAACAGCTAAAGAAATACTAGAAATGTATGAAGAGAAAAAAGTATATCCTATTAGGGCATTTCACTTAGATGATGTAGTAGAATCTGAAAAGAGCACTGGAAAATATCATTGTGGGCAAGTATGGAAATTTATAAAAGATTTATATGCTGAAGGTGTGTCTTCAACATTACCTGCCATAAGAAATATTTCAGTTGGAGGAAAAATTCATCCTTATATAGGAGGTCTTGCAGTTTTTAAGGGAGAAAAAATGGTTGGTTGGTTGGATGAATTGGAAACACAAGGATTTTTATGGGTGACAGATCATATAGAGGGTGGAGTGGTAGTCGTAGAATCTAAAATGAACGAAAAATCAACTTTAGTTACATTAGAAATACTTAAAAACAAGACAAAGATAAAACCTATATATAAAGAAGATGAAATCGTTATGAAGATTGATATTGAAACAGATGTAATGATAGGAGAGATAGGAGGAGTACAAGATTTTATTGGTAAAGAGGGAAGAATTATATTAAAAAAAGATACTGAAAAACAAATAAAAACCCAGGTAGAAAATGTGATCAAGAAAGTACAAAAAGATTATGATAGTGACATTTTTAAATTTAGTAAAAGTATTAAAAAAGAAATGCCGGATATGTGGAAAAAAATAAAACCAGATTGGGATAAGGTTTTTAAAGATTTAAAGACAGATATAAATGTGGTTGTAAATATTAAAGGAAGTGCACTAAAATCTAAGCCAATTAAAGTAGCAAGATAACCAGGGAGGAAGAAATGAGTAATAAAGAAACTATTTCTGATCGAGAAGGAATATGTCTAGTAATCTTATTTATATCAGGAAGCAGTTTAGCACTACCCACAGCAGGAGATGCTGGAAGAGATTTATGGCTAGCCATTATCATTGCAATTATTATTGCAATACCTATTTTATTGTTATATAGTAAACTTCTTTCGTTATATCCTGGAAAAGATTTATTTGATATTTTAGTTATGATATTTGGGCGTTTTTTAGGAAAAATAATAGGCATATTATATATTTGGTTTAGTTTCCACTTAGGAGCATTGGTGATAAGGGATTTTGGAGAATTTCCTATTACTGTATCTATTCCAGAAACGCCTATCATTGCTCCTATGCTTCTAGTAGTTATTCTTAGTATTTGGATTGTTAAAGAAGGAATAGAAGTATTAGGGAGATGGGCAAAGCTATTTTTATTATTCAATGCCCCTCTTCCTTCTATTCTTATTTTATTATTAATTTCTCAAATGGATATAGGAAACATTCAACCTGTGTTGTATGAAGGGATAAAACCCTTATTAAAGGGTACTTTTTCAGCCTTTTCTTTTCCTTTTGCAGAAACTGTTGTATTTACAATGATTTTATCTTCATTAAAGACAAAGAAGTCTCCTTATAAGATTTATATAAAGGGATTATTATTGGGAGGGATGTTGATTGCAGGAGTTTCATTAGCAGAAATACTAGTGATTGGTCCAGATTTATATGCAGTTACTTTTTTTCCAAATCATAGTGTTGCTAGAAAAGTTCATATTGGACAAATGTTATCGAGAATGGAAGTAATTGTAATTCTTGCGACTATAACAGCAGCTTTTCTTAAGGTTAGCGTATGTTTGTTAGCTGTTTGTAGAGGGATAATGAAATTATTTAGATTAAATAATTATCGGTTTTTAGTAGCGCCCATAGGATTATTAATGCTTCTTCTCTCTATTATTATTCATAAAAATATCATAGAAATGTTTGAATGGAATTCTGCTGTATGGGCTTACTATGCATTTCCATTTCAAGTAATCATTCCGATTATGGCTTTGATTATGATTCGTATAAAAAAGATAAAAATCAATCAGTAAAGTTATAGCTGATTGATTTTTATTTTGTGGTTATAAAATGTTTGGATAGAGGGACTATTTGTTACTCGATAAAAAGGATTATTATATATATATTGTTTTACTATAGGAAATCCTAAAAGGGTGATTAATTTATTTAAATCCTTATTATCAAAGGTATTGAATACTTTTCGAAGTTTATGTTTTTTATTTTGATCTATTAAAATATGTTCTAAAAGATGATTATAATCTAGGTGTTTAACAATAGACTTTGCTGCAAGGATGCCGCTTTCAATAGCATTCATAGAACCAAAGCCTAAAAAGTCATCTAATAACCCACCTGCATTTCCTGCTAAATAAATATTATCTTTTTTTAAAGTATGGGTAAATCCTCCATTACTTTCAATATCTCTAGACTCTAAAATTTTATATTGCAAATTTTCTAGAGTTAAGAACTTTTTCCAGTAATAATCTAACTCATGAGAGGATATGTTATCAACAGTTAAGGCAAGATTTGCCTTATCCTTATGATAAGGAAGAAGATAGGCATATCCATGTTTTGCATATTCTGTATTGAGCCACATAGTGATAGTATCCGTTTTGAAATTTCCTAGAACTGTTGCAATTCTAGTGTGAGCACTAAAGGTAGTAGTCCAATTATTTAAGGATTTTGCAGTTTCATGATTAGCATTTGCGCAGACAATATAGTCAAAATCATTCTGTAAATCTTCTATATTTATAGAATGATCAAAAAGGATAGGCAGGTTTACTTGCTCCATAATTTGATTCTCTAAGGAATTTTTTGTTGAACTTTTTTCAAATATATATCCTAATCTTCCTCTAACTGTAGTTTTTTTATCTGAACCCATCATAATAATTTTTCTTAAAGGTCTTAAGGGAGATATGGATAAATTATATTTTTCCCCAAAATAGTCCATAGGATTTTGGGTATATAAATCAAATATTCTAAGGGTAACAATTGTATAATCTAGCCCATCTCCAAGATAACTCCTTTTTTCGAAAATTGTAGGAATGATACCATATTTTTTAAGTTCAAAGGCACAAGATAAACCTGCTAATCCACTACCTATGATTCCGACCTTCATAAAAGATTTCAACTCCTTTTTGAGAGCTTTTTATGATAAAAATATTGAAATATAATAATCAACATATAAGCAGATAAATACATAAAAAATGCTATGAATAAATTCATGTTTTTTCCGTAGATAAAAAGGCGTGTTGTTTTTAAAGTAATGATTTCAATGACCATATTACAAGTTATAAAAGCTAAAATTAATAAGAGGTTCTTAAAAATGTCTTTAGAAAGATATTGATAAAAGAGCATTGCAACAATTGGAAAATAAATAAGACTAGAGATAATAGTTACTTCTGGATACCCGGGATTGTCTAATGGATATGTCCATACTTTGTAATGAAGTCCTAGAATTTCTACTGTATAATTTTCTACTGCAATAAATAGACCTATAGGAATGAGTGATTGCAATCTTTCTTTATGGATGAATTTTATAAAAATGATTAAAAGTACAATGATGTTTCCATAAAAAAAGATTTTTGTCCAAAGAATAGTATTCATTTTTATTCTCCTTAGTATGGATGGATATAAGTATAATATTTGCAAGAATGAATGAAAATATTATCTAGCATGAATATAACTTTTAACATAGTAAAAAATAAATAATAAAGATTAAATTTGGAGGTTGCGGATGAAGAAGGTTTCACAAGAATATTTATTAGATACAGCATTTACATTTGCTGTAGAGAGAGAAGAACTCCTTTTAAAAAAATATAAGGAGTATCTAGAAAAAATAAAGAATAAAGAACTTAAGAAAATGATCAAGGAGTTTGAAAAAAACTCAAAGGAACATATAAAATTGATGAAAGATATGATGATTAAAATAAATATACAGAGTTAGGTGATTATATGAAAGATGTAGATAGACTGAAGGATTTACTTCAATATAGAATTTCAAATGAATTATTTTATAATGAAAATTTGATAGAGATTAAAAATCCTGAAGTAAGACAGCTTTTTAGTCAATTTAGAGATGATGAAATGAGAGCTATTATAAACTTACAACAAAAAATTGAAAGATTAGATGCAAAACCCTATATTGTTTCAAAGATATTTCCAATAAAGCCTAGAACATAAAAGTATATTGGGGAGGGAAAGATAACAATTATGGAATGGATACTTTTGTTTTTTTTAAACTGGATCATATTTCTTTTTTTAGTAGATTGGAAAAAATTTACTACGAATATGTTTGCAGGATTTTTAGCCATGGGGATGGCATTGATCACAGATTATTATAATGGGATGATTCGTCAACGATATATGATTCATGATGCTATGATCAATATTTTCGGATCCTCTCTATTTTTTTTATTAGGACCTTGTTTTGTAATTGGCACCCTTATAGCACAATATTATCCTAAAAAGAGATGGATGGCTGTATTGAATGCTTTAGTTATTACAGGACTATATTCTTTAACGGAATTAATTTTGGTAGAGAGAGGTGTGGTTGAATATAAAAACTGGTATTATTTTGATAGTTTATTGGTAAATGTGGGAGCCATGATTATTATAAGTTGGTTTTCAGTAACTATATTGAACAAATGGAGATGTTAATATATGTCTTATTTACGATATATTTTATTTATGATTATAATTTCTTTTTTTGTTTATTTGTGGTTTAAAATTTTATATAAATATGGGAGCTGAAGGATGTGAAGGTTGCAATCATTGGAGCTGGCTTAAGTGGATTGAGTTGTGCCCATGAATTAGAAAAACATGGTGTTATTCCAATAATATATGAAAAAAATGATTATATTGGGGAGATGCATTCTCATGTAGGTGGAGATTTAAGAATTGTTCATAGACCTATAAAGGATTCTATTGCTTACTATAAAAAATTGGGTATTTGTGTGAAACCTTTAAATACTCTTAATCGCATTATTCATTATTCTCCAAATAAAAGAACTGTTATAGAAGGAGATTTAGGATATTTTCAGAAAAGAGGAAAAGAAAAAGATTCTATTAAAAATCAAGTTTATGATCAATTAAAATATACAAAGGTACGATTCAATGAATTAGCCGATTATGAAAAACTTTCAAGAAAATATGATTATGTGGTAGTTGCTAATGGGAATGGGAATTTTACAGAAGAGCTTGGTTGTTGGCAGGATTGGGTAGATACTCATGTAAAGGGGGCTATTGTTCTAGGAGACTTTGATCCCAATACATTGATTGTTTGGATTAATAAAGATTATTGTAAAAATGGTTATGTTTATTTGACGCCTTTTAATGAGAGGAGAGCTTCTCTTGTAGCAATTGTAACAGATGTGACAGAAAAGGGAATCGAGTGGCTATGGCAAGATTTTTTATATGCAGAAAATATAAACTATACCATCGTAGAAGAATTCAAATTAAGACATAAAACAGGTTATGTATATCCTCATAAAATAGGAAATCTATATTTTGTAGGTACAGTAGCAGGAGGAATTGATCCCTTTTTAGGCTTTGGTCAAATGAATGCTATTACAACAGGTGTAATGGCGGGTAGATCTATTGTTTATGGAAAGGATTATGAGAAACTCATTAAAAATTTAGTAAAAAGCAATTTATATATGTATGAGTTTAGAAAAGCTTTTAATAGACTTAACAATAAGGATTATGATCGATTGATTACTACTATTGGGCTTCCAGGAATAAAACAATTGTTTTATGATACTTCTTTTAATGTAGGGAAGTATGGAGGAGAAATATTAAAAATAATAAATAAAAAAAATATCTAAAGGATAGGATTTAGAAAAAAATATACAAATTTGTGTGAATGTTATATTTATACAAATTTATACAAATTTTACTTTGGAAATATGGTAAGATTAAGAAAAGATAGAATATTACAACAAATAGTGAAGATGAGTTATATTCAAAGGGGGATATAAAATGAAAGTAAAATCTAAACTCATACTAGCATTGGTTTTACTATCAAGCATTGCATTGGTAGCTGTTTCTTCTTTAAGTTATATAAATATCAAAAGAGAGATGAGAAATAATATCCAGTTGCAAATGACATCTGTAGTAGATGGTGTAAGTAACCATTTTAATCAGTGGATTTTAACAAAAGAGAGAACCTTAAGTACTACTCATAGGATCTTAAAAGATTTAGGAGAGGAGGAAATAGATTATAAGAAGTATCTGCATGCGTTTAAGGAAGATGCTGATCTATATTCTATGTATATAGGCTTTGAAGATGGAAGATACTTTGATGGAGGAGATTGGATTCCGCCAGAAGACTGGAATCATCTAAATCGTCCTTGGTATATAAAAGCAAAAGCAGAAGGAAAATTAATCTTTACGGAACCCTATATAGACTCAGAAACAAAAGAGTATGTGGTTTCAGTAGCCATACCTGTAAAGGATTCAACAAACAATATAAAGGGGGTTATTACAGAGGATATTGTGTTGACAGCTATCACTGACACTGTTAAAAATATCAAAATAAATGGATATGGACATGCTATATTAATAGATGAAAAAGGAATGATTTTTTCACATCCTGATGAAAAATTGTTAAAAACCAATATTTTAGAAAATGAAACATTAAAGAATATAGGGAATGAAATGATCAATAATAGTGAGGGTACTATAGATTTTAAAATAAATGGGGAAGAGCAATATATGGTGTATAAAAAATTTCCAGCAACAGGATGGGTTTTAGGTGTTATAGCTGATAACGGGGATATATATAAACCTCTTTTAGATATAAAAATGAAGTATATGATGATTAATGGGATTGCTCTTATTTTTATTATTTTATTTGCATTGTACTTTTCACGTAGATTAACCCTACGATTAGTAGTTCTTACAAAGAATGCAGAAAGAATTGGAAATGGGGATTTGACGGTGCAATCAAATATGATAGGAACGGATGAAATTGCTATTTTATCTCAGGTATTTGATAAAACTGTAAAAAATATAAGAGATTTAATACATAAAAATAAAGATATAACAGAAAAAATAACACATGCTTCTAAGAATATTATGGACTCTGTGGAAGAAGTAAGCTTAGCAAGTGGAGAAATTTCAAATACTGTTGGACAAATTGCTTCTGGTGCAAATACGCAAGATGTAGAAACAGAAAATAGTTTTGAAATTACAAAGGATTTAGCAGAAAAAATTCAACATATGGATCATCAAATAAAGGCAGTGATTCTTTATGCTAAAAATATGCAGGACAATAATGAGCAAGGATTACAATCCATGAGAACATTAAACGATAAATTTGGAGAAAATACACAAGCTTCTATGCGTGTGGCAAAAGGAATAGAACAATTAGCTAAGAAATCAAAATCCATTAGTGGCATTATAGAAACCATAAAATCTATTGCAGAACAAACGAATCTTTTGGCACTAAATGCAGCCATTGAAGCAGCAAGAGCAGGGGAAGCAGGAAGTGGATTTGCTGTTGTAGCAGATGAAGTTAGAAAATTGGCAGAGCAGTCATCTGGTGCTACAGAAGAAATACAAAATATTATTGAAGAGATTACAGAGGTAATAGATGAAACTAATAAAACTGTAAATGTATCCAAAGATCTTATAGAAAATTCTAATGATTATTTAGGGGAAACAACAGAAATTTTTTATAAAATAAAAGAATCAGCAGATGATGTAATGAACCACATAAAAACATTAAATGACAATGTATCCTATATGAATAAAGCTAAAGGTGAAGTTGTTACTTCTATTAAAAACATATCTGTAGTTGCAAAAGAAGCAGCATTAGCAACAGAAGAAATCAGTGCATCCATTGAAGGGGAAACGGCTTCTATGGAAGAAGTAACTGCATCTATGAATCAGTTAAATGAAATGATTCATACATTGGCTCAATCCATGAAAGCTTTTCATGTGTCATAGAACCTCCATAAGGAGGTTTTATTTATAAAATAAAAGAGAATCAAAAAGGATAGATTCTTACAAAATATGACAAAAGAATATGTTACAATAACAAAAAACAAAATAGGCCATTTATTTTTTATAAGTTGTGAAAAGGAGGAAAAAGGAATGAAAGTAAAATCTAAACTCATATTGATGTTGGTTTTACTATCAAGTATTGCATTGATAGCAGTTTCTTCTTTAAGCTATATGAATATCAAAAAAGAACTTAGAAATAATATTGAATTACAAATGACAGCTGTTGTAGATGGTGTAAGTAATGAGCTAGATCAATGGATTCTTACAAAGGGAAAGGTTGTTGATACGGTTCAAATTATACTAGAAGATGTTTCAGATGAGAAAATTGTTTATAAAAAATATGTACAAGCGTATAAACATGATGCAGATTTATCTTGTATGTATATTGGATTTTCAGATGGGAGTTATATAGAAGGAGGAGATTGGATTCCAGAAGAAGGATGGGATCCTCGAAAACGTCCTTGGTATGAAGAAGCAGCAAAAAAAGGGGAAAAGATATTTACTGCACCGTATAAGGATGAAGAAACAAATGAATATGTTGTATCAGCAGCTATTCCATTTAAGGATTCAGAAAATAAATTAAAGGGAGTCGTTTCACAAGATATTATATTGACAGCAATAACCAAAGCTGTTGGAAATATTAATATAAATGGATATGGGTATGGCATGTTAATGGATGAAAATAGTATTGTTTTTTCACATCCAGATAAAAATTTATTGGCCAAAAAACTTTCAGAAAATGAGGAGATGAAAGAGGTAGCCAGTGAAATGATACATAAAAAACAGGGAACGAAAGAATTTGTTGTGAATGGAAAAGAAACATTCATGGTATATAGACAATTTCCAACAACAGGATGGGTTTTAGGAGTGATTGTTCCTAAAGATGAGATTTATAAGCCTCTTTCAGATATAAAAATGAAGTATATAATAATCAATGCTGTTGCCCTTATTTTTATTGTTTTATTTGCATTATATTTTTCACGTAGATTAACATACCCTCTTATTACTCTTACAAAAAATGCAGAAAGAATAGGCAATGGAGATTTAACAGTAGCATCAAATATGAAGGGAAGAGATGAAATAGCTGCTTTATCGGAGGTTTTTAATAAAATGGTAAAAAATATAAGAACCTTGGTATATAAAAATCAAAGTATCACAGAGAAAATCACAGATGCATCTGGAGTAATTATGAATTCGGTAAAAGGAGTAAGCTATGCCAGTGAAGAAATTTCAAGAACAGTTACAGAGATTGCTACTGGGGTAAATAATCAAGCTATAGAATCAAACAATAGCTTTGAAACAACAAAAAATTTGGCACAAAAAATTCAATCTATGGAGAATTATATAAAAGAAGTAACAAGTCATGCTAAAAATATGCAAGAAAAAACTGAAGAAGGTATTCAATCTATGGTCACATTAAATGAAAAATTTGATGGAAATATGAAAGCATCAAAGAGTGTTGCAAAAGAAGTAGGAAAGCTTTCGGAAAAATCAAAATCTATTAGTGGGATTATAGAGACCATAAAATCTATTGCAGAACAGACCAATCTTTTAGCACTGAATGCAGCTATTGAAGCAGCAAGGGCAGGGGAAGCAGGAAGTGGATTTGCTGTTGTAGCAGATGAAGTCAGGAAACTAGCAGAACAATCATCAAATGCTACAAAGGAAATACAATATATTATAGAGGAAATAACAGAAGTTATTAATCAAACCAATAACAAAATGGAAAATGCCCAAGAGATTATACAAGAAGGGAATGAATATTTAGGAAAAACAACAACAATTTATAACGAAATGAGAAGGTCTGTACAAGATGTAATGAAACAAATTGGAGGACTAAATGAAAATGTACATGATATGGATTTAGCCAAAAAAGAAGTGGTTATTTCTATTGAAAAAATATCATCAGTAGCACAAGAAGCAGTATCTTCAACTGATGAAATTAGTGCATCTGTTGAGGAGCAAAACCTTTCTATAGAAGATGTAGCAGGATCTATGAATCAGTTAAATGGAATGATTCATGAACTAGCTCAATCTATGAAGGTATTTAAAGTTTAATAAAAAGGAGCTTACTTGTAAGTAAGCTCTTTTATTTATGTTATTTTAACTTATAGAAGCAATCAATTTAGGATAATAATAGAAAATATGTAAGTTATATAAAATTTAAATGCAAATGACTTGCATTTACGTTTATGGTAGGAATATAATATATATAGAAAATGGAAAGGAGTGTAAATATGAGAAATATATTCAAAATATGTTCTTATTTATTCCTCAGTTTCACCATGCTTTTTTCTTTAACAGGTTGTAATAAAGAAGTTTCTAATATAGAAAAATTAACGGTTGCAGTTTCTATTGTTCCTGAAGAGACTTTTGTAAAGGCAGTTGCAGGAGATTTGATTGAAGTTGTGACAATGATTCCACCAGGCAATAGCCCTGAAAACTATGCACCTTCTCCAAGAGAACTACAGATGCTTACTAAATCTTCTATTTATTTTTCCATAGGAGTACCTACTGAAAAGGCTAATATTCTTCCTAAATTATCTAGTATCAATGAAAATATTCAGGTAGTTCCTTTGGAATTGGAGGTTTCAAAGGTTTATAAGGATCGAGAGTTTTCACCTGGAAAGAGAGACCCTCATATATGGCTATCTCCTAAAAGGGTAAAAGTTATGACTGAGATCATCAAAGATAAGCTATGTGAGATAGATCCTAAAAATAAAGAGATATACGAAAAAAATGCCAAAGAATATATGTCAAAGATAGATGGATTAGATCATGATGTAAAAAATTCTATAAAAGATTTACCTAAAAAAGGATTTTTAGTATATCATCCTGCATTTGGATATTTTGCAGATGATTATGGATTAAAAATGATAGCCATTGAAAAAAATGGGAAAGAAGCAACTATAGAGGATATAAAAAGAATCATCGATTATGCAAAAAAAGAAGATATTAAGACCCTATTTTATCAAGCAGAGATTGATTCAAAACAGTCTAGGGTTATTGCTGAAGAAATAGAGGGAAGTACTCAGGCCATTGCTCCTTTAGCACCAGATTATATAAAAAATATTGAAAATATGGCCAAAACCTTTATAAAATCTTTGAAATAGAGGTGAAAAATATGATAAATGCATTAGAAGTAGATGGGGTAAATGTTTTTTATGACCATGTGCAGGTTCTTTATAATATAAATTTAAAAGTAAGAGAAAATGATTTTTTAGCTATTATTGGACCTAATGGGGGTGGAAAGAGCACCTTGTTAAAAACTATATTAGGATTGAGAAAACCAATTTCTGGAAAAATAAAATTATTTGATAGTCCTATACATAAATCTACAGGGATTATTGGCTATGTACCTCAGTTTAGCAAATTTAACAAAAGCTTTCCTATAAGTGTAAAAGAGGTAGTACTTATGGGAATGCTGAAAAATAACAATCAATTATTTATGCGATTTAAATTTTCTGAACAAAAGAAAGCTACAGAAATTATGAAAAAATTGGATATTATTCAATTGAAGGATAGACAGATTGGTCAGCTTTCAGGAGGACAGCTGCAAAGAGTTTTAATTGCCAGAGCTTTGGCAGCAGATCCTAAAATACTTCTTTTAGACGAACCAACAGCAAGTCTTGATGCCAATGCAAAAACTCAAATTTATGAGCTTTTAAAGGAGTTAAATAAAGAGATGACGATCATTATGGTTACTCATGATATGAGTGCTGTGTCTACTTATGTAAAAAGCATTGCTTGCCTAAATAAAGAATTATTTTATCATGGTGAGCCAAAACTTACTGAAAATATTTTAGGGCACGTTTATGGTTGCCCTGTAGATCTTATCGCCCATGGCATTCCTCATAGAGTTTTACATAAGCATAAGGAGGAGGAATATGATTGAAGGAATTTTAACATATAAGTTTTTACAACATGCAGTAATCAGTGCTGTATTTGCAAGTATTGCTTGTGGCATTATTGGAACAATCATTACAGAGAAAAAATTGATTATGATGAGTGGAGGAATTGCCCATACTGCATTTGGTGGAATTGGAATAGGATATTTTCTTGGCATTGAGCCTATATTAGGAGCACTTGTTTTTTCGGTTATGGCAGCACTTGGTATAAAAAAAATAAATAAAAAAATGAATACAAGTGCAGATCTTTTAGTAGGTATGTTTTGGTCCTTTGGAATGGCAATAGGGATTATTTTTATTTATTTGACTCCTGGATATCCTCCAGATATATCTTCCTATCTTTTTGGTGATATTTTAACTGTATCCAAAATGGATTTAAATATTATATTTTTTCTAGATATAATTATTGTATTTGTGGTTTTTGCCTATTTTCAGCAATTTAAATCTTTTTTGTTTGATGAAGAATTTACACAAGTAGTTGGGGTAAGGGTGAACCTTTTAGAATATATTCTTTATATTTTAATTGCTTTAACGATTGTCATTTTAATAAGGGTAGTTGGAATTATATTAATTATTACCCTTCTTACAGCACCCACATCTATTGCAAAGCAGTTTACTTATGATTTGAAAAAAATCATGATGATTTCTGTAGGAATAGGAATCTTATTTTGTTTTGCAGGATTATATTTTTCTTATATCCTTCAAATTCCTTCAGGAGCTGCAATTATTATTTTTTCGGTTTTAGCTTATTTAATTGTATCCTTCGTAAAGAGTAAAAAAGAGCTTATCTTTTAAAGAAAGCTCTTTTTTCATACTTTCATTATAAATATTTAAATATTTGACAATAATGTAAAAATGATTAAATTGGTAGGAGGTACAATATGAAAGTTACTGTAGGGATTCCAAGAGCCCTTCTTTTTTATGAATACTATCCATTATGGATATCTTTTTTTGAAAACTTAGGGGTAGAAGTAATCCTATCAGAAAAAACGAATAAAAAAATATTTGATGAGGGCATAAAAAATACAGTAGATGAAGCTTGTATTCCTGTAAAACTGTTTCATGGACATGTGATGGATATAAAAGATCAGGTAGATTATCTATTTATTCCTAGGATTAAGAGCATAGAAAAGGGTGAATATATTTGTCCAAAGTTTTGCGGACTTCCAGAAATGATCAAAAACTCTATAAAGGATTTGCCTACAATGATTACTACAGAAATTGATTTTTTTCAATCAAAAAAGGGCTTAAAGGATACGATTTATAACATAGGAGAATATTTTTCTAATGATTATAGAAATATTCTAGCTGCCTTTGATCAAGCTTATTTAAAATATAAAAAACATAAAAGATTAATACAGAAAGATTTTATAGAAAATACTAAAAAAGTAATGGTTATGGGACATCCCTATAATTTATACGATGAGAATTTGAATATGAATATATTTAATAAAATAAAAAATAGGGGAATAGATACGGTAACCCCAGAGATGATAGATCCCAATATCATTCATTTTTATGCGAAAAATTTTGAAGGGCATTTATATTGGACTTTTGCAAGAAAGCTAATAGGAACTGCTAGAGCTATTGTAGACAAACAAAATGTGGACGGGGTTATTTATATCTCTACCTTTGGATGTGGTGTAGATTCAGTTGTAGAAGATATTGTTGAAAAATATATAAGAAAAAACAGTAGTATTCCCTTTATGCTATTAACACTTGATGAACATAACGGAGAGGCAGGAATCAATACGAGAATCGAGGCTTTTATTGATATGATTAAATGGAGGGATAGGATTGAAAATAACATTTCCGCACATGGGTAATATATACATTGCATTAAAAGCTGTTTTTGAAGAATTAGGGGTAGAGGTGATTCCTCCTCCTAAGTGCAGTAAAAATACGCTAGAAATTGGGACAAAGTATTCTCCAGAGCTTATTTGTATTCCTTTTAAAATTACTGTAGGAAATTATATTGAAAGTATTGAAAGGGGCGCAGATACCCTTTTTATGTGGGGAGGGTGTGATGTTTGTAGAATTGGTTTTTATAATACTCTTCAAAAGGAAATACTAAAAAAGTTAGGGTATAATATAGAATTAATTTGTGTAGAACCCTTTAAAAACTTCAAAGAAATCAATTGCTTTTTAGAAAAACTTCAGAGAATATCAGGAACGAAAAATTATCTTAAAATATTTTCTTCCTTTGTGAAGGGAGTAAAATTATTAAATGAAGTGGATAAATTTGATGAGTTGGTTCATAAAATAAGACCTAGAGAGCTACTAAAGGGAGCTGTAGATAGGCTTTACGATAAATTTGAAAAAGAAATTTATCTTTCTAGGGGATATAAAGAGACACTAAAGATTATAAAAAGATATAAAGAAGCCTTGAAAGATATTGAAATTGATCAAAAAAAGGATATTTTGAAAATAGGAATTGTTGGAGAAATTTATACAGTAGTAGAGCCTTTTATTAATTTGGATCTCATTAAAAAACTAGGAAATATGGGTGTAGAAGTTCATAGAAGTGTTGTTTCTAGTGAATTTATAAATGAACAATTAGATTTTCTTCCCTTTATTAATTCAGAGAAGGAAGAGGTACATAGGGCCGCAAAGGATTATTTAGATACGGAAATTGGTGGCCATGCCCGTCATACAATAGGCAATACAGTACGATACGCAAAAGAAAATTATGATGGTGTCATTCATCTTCTCCCCTTTACCTGTATGCCTGAAATCGTAGCAAGTAGTATACTTCCTACAATAGAAAAAGAAAAAGATATACCGATTTTAAAAATTGTATTAGATGAGATGACAGGAGAGATTGGGTATTTGACGCGGATAGAAGCTTTTGTAGATTTAATAGAAAGAAGAAAAGAGTATAGAAAGATTGTTTAGTGGGAGTTTCCTCCCACTTATTTTTTATTAATCAAATCCTTTTCAGCCATTTCAACAAGTTTTCTTGTCATGTGTCCACCTACATATCCACCAAAACAAACATTTTGACTAGAAGACAAGTTTCCTTTATTATCTAAAAAATTTTCTGCTAGAGCTAATTGGTTTGCAAATTCATATTTCATTTGACTTAATGCTTTTACTGCATTTGGATCGATAAAGTTTTTAGTCATATGTTTTCACCTCTTTATTATATTTTTTACAATGTCTTTATGAAAATATACTACGAATTTTAGGAAAAATAATTTTGGTTAACTTTCATAAAACTACAAGGAATTGATAAAAGAAAAAAACAAAAACTATTTTTAGTGATAAGTTTATATAAAAATGAAAGGGTCTTGATTATGAAAAAATTTATAATAGCTATTACTTTATTAATCGTTATATTTTTTCCCTTTCAAAGCTTTGCAGCTAATGAAAGTTTAAATAATTTTGTCTACATTGTAGTAAATGATCAGTTGGTATCTTTTCATGATACCTATCCTGTAATAAGGAAAGGAACTACTTATGTTCCTATAAGTGCATTAGCCGAATATTTAAATGTGCATACAAGATGGGATAAAAGTAGTCATTGTGTTTTTCTTACAAAAAAGGATCAACAAATTGTTTTAGATCTTTCTTTAAAGGCATTATTTACAGATAAAGGTCAGATTATTACAGATTGTATATTTTTAGAAAATGATCATACGATGGCGCCGTATAAGTTTATAGCAAATTATTTTGGATATGAGGTAAGCTATATTGATGAAGGACCTATTGCAAGGGCAAAAGATAATACTTTATCAGTAGGTGATGATGAACTGTTTTTTATGCTTCAAAATAAAATTCTCAAAGAAAAAGAGAGAATTTTAGGAGAAATACAAAAGAAAAAAGAAGCAGAAGCTGAAAGGAAAAGGTTATTGCTAAGAAAAAAAGGGAAAATTGTTTATATTACCTTTGATGATGGTCCTTCCATATATACAGAAAAAATAATTCATATTTTAGATCAATATCATGCCAAAGCTACCTTTTTTATGTTGTCTAATAGAATAAGAACCTACAAAAATATTGTTCGAAAGTTAATCAATGAAGGACATGCTGTAGGACTTCATGGTGTCAGTCATAATGTAAGAAAAATTTATCGTTCGCCAAATACTGTAGTTTCAGAAATGAATAGTTGTAATACATCACTGCAACAAGTAACCGGTACAAAAACTAACTTGATTCGAGTTCCCTATGGTAGTGCACCGTATATGACAAAGCCTTATAGGAAAGCTGTTCAATCAGCCGGGTATAAGATGTGGGATTGGAATGTGGATAGCAGAGATAGTTTAGGGAAAAATATTTCTCCAAATGTTATTATTAGAAATGTAAAAAAACAAGTTAAAAAACAGAAAATACCTGTGATCTTATTGCATGAAAGAAGTACTACTGTAAAAGCTCTTCCCCAGATATTAAAATATCTAAAGGAAAATGGCTACAATCCTGTATCTATTAATAAAAATCAACAGCCAATAAATTTTTGGAATAGAAAATATTAAAAAGTCACATACATTGTGGCTTTTTATGTTTTAGGAAATTATAGGATTAATAATTTTGTTATTCTTTGTTCATAAAAAGTTAATAATTCGTTTCCAATTCTTTAATCTCTATGACTTAATATAGAAGCATAAGAAAATAAAGGATGGTGATGAAGCGTGAATAAAGACCCTAAAAATATATTAGGAAGAGTATCAGAATTTTTTATTGAGAACTTTAGAGTTGTTTACTTAATTATTATAGCAATATTTTTGTTGGGATTAAACGCCTATAATACTTTACCAAGAGAAGAAATGCCAGAAATCACATTGCCCTTTGCAATGGTTACCACCACGTATATGGGAGCAGCACCACAGGAAATGGAAAATTTGATTACAGATAAAATAGAAACCAAGTTAAAGGATGTGGATGATATTGAATCCATTACTTCTACATCTAGTAATGGAATTTCGAGTATCGTTGTCGAATTTGAAATTGGAACAGATATAGATGAAAAAGTAAATGATATGAGAAATAAAATATCAGAAATCGAAAACAATTTACCTACAGATAGCGATACCCCCATTGTAAAAGGATTTAGTACTAGTGATAAACCTATCATGACTTTAAATGTTAGTGGGGATTATGATTTAACCATATTAAAAGATATGGCGGAAGATATTCAGGATGAGATAGAGAAGATAGAAGGCATTAGTGAAGTAAATATGGTAGGTGGGGCTAATCGAGAGATCAGTATATATGTAGATTCTTCAAAGCTAGCTACATACAATATTACCATTGATCAAATAAGAAATGCCATCGTTAATGCTAACACCATTGTTCCTGGTGGAGATATTGAATTGGACCATATGCAATTTAATATTCGGACCATAGGAGAATTTACAAAAATCGAAGAAATAGAAAACACAATTGTTGCGTTGCAAAATGGAATGCCTATTTATTTAAAAAACATTGCTAATGTAAAAGATTCTTACGAGAAAATTACATCTTATTCGGAACGATATGAAAAAGGTGTTTCTAAGGATCAAACTTTCAAACGTACTATTTCCTTGTCTATTACAAGGGAAAACAATGCAGACATCGTAGGACTTAGTGGACAAATAAAAGAACTGCTAAAAAGCAGTAAGGGGACTTTATATCCAGAGGATGTAGAAGTTGCTATTAGTGGAGATGTAGCAGTAGAAGTAGATGATAAGTTAAATGATGTAATGGGGAATGCGCTATCTGGGCTTTTGGTAGTTATTCTTGTGTTATTCTTGTTTATAGGATTTAGAGAATCACTTATTGTAGCTTTTGTAATTCCATTAACACTGTTAACAAGTTTTGTACTTTTACAAAAAAATGGTATGACCTTTAATACCATGTCTATGCTTGCCTTAATTTTAGCATTAGGGATGCTTGTAGATAATGCCATTGTGATTATGGAAAATATAGATAGAATTCGAGACGAGGGATTGGATGTATTGAATGCTTCAAAGGTAGCTACCAACCAAGTAGCACCTGCTGTATTTGCATCAACACTGACCACCATGGCAGCCTTTTATCCTATGGCTTTAACATCAGGAATCATGGGAGAATTTTTAAAGACTATTCCGATTACTGTTATGTTTGCTATTGGTACATCCTTTGTAGTATCTATTATTGTTACACCTGTTTTATGTTCAAGATTTCTAAGTAAGCATAAGGAAAAAAATAGTAAAAACAAAGGTAAATTTGAATTTTATAGAAAAATCATATCTGTAGTATTTGTATTTGTTCTTTCATTATTTGCATTCTTAGAAGACGGAAATATTGGGATTATATCATGGGTTTGTGCATTTGGTTTTTCAGGAGCAATGTATATAAAACTATTCAAATCTTCTAATAAAGGTCATGGGGAATCAAAAATTATCAAAAAATATACAAATATGATGAATACCCTATTAAAAAGTAAAATAAAAAGAATCGGTATTATTATACTAGGGGGCGTTATATTTTTTGTAAGCTTACTAAGTATTCCTCTAGGAATTTTAAAAATCGAACTATTTCCAACGACAGACAGTACGAGTTTTACCATAGATGTAGCATTGCCATCAGGATATTTATTAGAGGATACAGGAGAAGCGGTTACAAAGATTGAAGAAATTCTACTCAGTTATCCAGAAATGAATACCATTGTAAGCAAAGTTGGAAGTGAAGGAGCAGGAGGATTTCGTGGTGGTGGAAGTACCATTAATAAAGCAGAGATTTCTATAGATTTAGTAGATGCAAAGGAGAGAGAAAGAAGCAGTAATGAGATTGTTAATGCTGTAAGAAAAGATTTAAAGAGTGTTGCAGGAGCTGAAATTACTATTGGAGAAGAAAAAATGGGACCTTCCTCAGGGAAACCAATTAGTATTCAGCTAAAGGGAGAAAACTTAGAAAGTCTAACAAAAGTGGCGAATGATTTTGAGCAGATTTTGAAAGAAGTAGATGGAACAACTGAAACAAGTAGTACGGTAGGGGATGGTCCTCCTGAACTTCAGGTTATCATAGATAAACAAAAAGCTAGTATTCTAGGATTAGATGTAAAAAATACATCTTCTGAAATAAGAAAAGCTATTCAAGGGACAAAAATTTCTACATTCAAAGAAAATCAAGATGAGATCGATATTGTTGTACGAACAAATGAACAGCAAATTAAAACCATCAGTGATCTTGAGAAGATATATTTTACATCTAATAAGGGAGAAAAGATTTTATTTTCACAGGTAGCATCTTTGGTTGAATCAAAAGGTTTTACTAAGATCAAGCATGAGGATTTAAAAAAGATTGTTAAAGTAGAATCCAATATGACTAAAGGGGCCAATTCAACAGAAGTAGTAAAAAATTTCCAATCAAAAATAAGTGATTATCATTTGCCAAAGGATGTAGAAATTTCTTTTGGAGGAGAGAAAAAAGATATACAAGAATCTTTTACAGATATGTTTATGAATATGGGGATTGCTATATTATTAGTATTCATCATATTAGCCGTTCAGTTTAATTCATTATCTCAACCAATGGTCATTTTATTTTCAGTACCATTAGCCACCATAGGGGCAATTATAGGATTGATCATTACAGGAAATAGTTTTGGATTGTTTTCATTTATGGGAATTGTTTCATTAGTAGGAATTGCTGTAAATGATGCTATCGTTCTTGTAGATTATACGAATTATTTAAGAAAACAAGGATATGAATTAATGGATGCTATAAAGGAAGCGGGAAAAACTAGATTTGCACCAGTGTTTGCAACATCTATCACTACTATAGGAGGAATACTTCCTTTAGCTTTAAAAGAACCAGATTATGCACAATTAGGATTTGCATTAATCTTTGGATTGCTTGCATCTACTGTGCTTACTCTCATATTTATTCCAATATTATATTCTGTTGTAGAAGAATTTAAAGTAAAAATAAGAAGAAAGATTCCAATCTTTGTAGATCAAAGATCTTAGGAAGGGGCGAAAAAAATGAAAACGAAAAAATTATGGATATTAGGATTCCTTTTAACAGCACTTTTATTATCTGGATGTGCCAAATCAGAAGCAAAAGGGAAAGTAATAGAAAAAGAAGAAATTGCAGTAGAAGTTTCAAAGGTTGAATCAAAAAATATTACAAAAGATTATCATGCAGCAGGGAAAATCTATGCTAGTGAAGAAGTTAAGGTATCAAGTAAAAAAAATGGAAAGGTAAAAAGTATTCATTTTGATGTGGGAGATTTAGTGAAAAAGGGAGATGTTTTATATACCTTAGACAATGAAGATTTAATAACAGATGTTGAGTTAAGAAAAAGTCAATATAAAAAAGCTTTAGAAAATGCTAAAATAAACTATGAAGATGCGAGCAATGACTTTAATAATACAAAAGCATTATATGAATCAGGTGCTTTATCAAAAAATGATTATGAGAATGCAGAGAAAGCTTATATACAAAATAAATTAAATTATGAACAAGCACAAAGGGATTTTGATTCCAATACAAAAACATTAGATGCTTCTATCAGTGATACAATCATGAAAAGCCCTATTACTGGAGTAGTGGCACAAAAGAATATAGAAGTGAAAGAAAGTACTACCAATGCTGATTTTGTCATCGTAAAAACAGATAAAGTAATAGCAAAGACAAGTGTTTCAGAAGATGTTATCAATAAAATTGCTATGGGAAATCAGGTAAAGGTGAATGTTCAAGATGAAGAGTATATAGGGAAAATCACAATGATCAGTCCTGTAGGAACAGATAATGGGAACATCTATCCTATTGAAATTCAAATAGAGAACAAAGAAGGGGTTTTAAAACCAGGCATGTTTGCAGAAGTAAAATTTGAAGTTGAAAAAAAAGAAAATCAAATCGTAGTACCTAAAAAGTCAATACTTGCTATTGGAAATGAAAATTATGTGTATATTGTAGAAGAAAATAAGCCTAAAAAAGTAGTTGTAGAGAAAAAGATAACAAAAGATGGAGCTGTTCAAGTTGCAGGAAAGTTGAAGGTTGGAGATTTATTGATTGTAAAGGGACAGAATTATATAGATGAAAAAAGCTTGATTCATATTGTCAATGAAGAAGCTTACAATGAATAAAATATGGGGAGAAATTTTTCTCCCTTAAATTTGGAGGTTTTTATGTCTATAAAATTTAGACTGTTATTTTCTTATGCAGGGATGATTATTATTCCTATTATCATTATCCTTTTACTAAATTCTATGTTTATTGTTTTTGGAGATAATGAACAGGAAGATATGGAAATTATTTTCAATCCCATGAGAATTATAGGAAAATATATTGTAAAGCAGACAGAAATAAACCGACAATTGAATATAGAAATACTCAATAATAAAGAGAAATTAATAGATTCTACATACATCAAGAAATATGATAAAAAATTAGAAGAATATTATTCGGGGATCATAATGAGGAAAAATGATAAAATCATATATGTTTCAAAAATTTTAAAAGATGATAGATTTATATCTACATTACCAGATTTTAATGAACCTTTTCAATCAGCAGAATTTTATAGAAATCATGGAATTGGCTATGTATTGAATATGCAAAATGATTTTTATTTAGAGGATGGGTCTGAAATTTCTTTATTTGTGGGTACCGATGTAAGTTTAACAAGAAAAGACTTTAGTGAAACGAGGAATAGAATGACTCTCATGGTAATTAGCATATTGATTCTAACTACTTTTACGTTAACTTTCTTTGTTTACAAAAGTATTATTAAATCTATCAAAAAGCTAGAATATGCTGCTAATGAAATGAAAAAAGGGAATTTGGATTATGAAATCAAGAAACATCTAAATGATGAAATAGGAGATTTAAGTCTTGTTCTTGAAGAAATGAGAATACGACTAAAAGATTCTCTCGAAGTACAGAGAAAATATGAAGAGAATAGGAAAAATCTCATTTCAAATATATCCCACGACCTAAAGACACCTATTATGTCCATAAAAGGATATATAGAAGGCATCAAAGATGGTATTGCAGATACGCCAGAAAAAATGGACAAGTATATCAATACCATTTATGAAAAGGCAGGACATATGGAAGGGTTGATTGGTGAATTGTTCCTTTTTTCAAAGTTAGACTTACAAAAAGTATCCTTTGACTTTCAGAATATGAATCTCATAGAATTTTTAAAATATAGCGTGGAAGATTTAAGTTTTGATTTAGAAAAAATAGGTGGAAAAATAAATTTTGAATATGAAGAAGAAAGGAGTTTTGTAAGAGCAGATTTACAAAAGTTAAAGCGAGTAGTACTGAATATTGTAGGAAATTCTGTGAAATATAAAGGGGAGGAACCTCTTAAAATAGATATTTTGGTGAAGAAACAGGATGAAAATATAGTAGTTGAAATCAAAGACAATGGAAAAGGAATTTCAAAAGAAGATATCCCCTATATCTTTGATAGATTCTATCGAGCAGATCCATCAAGAAATACTTCTGTAGGGGGCAGTGGATTAGGTCTTGCCATATCTAAGCAGATTATAGAAAAGCATGGTGGAAAACTGTGGGCAGAAAGCGTAAAAAATAAGGGAACAAGTATATTTTTCTCATTAAGGGGTTTGAAAGGGGGAGAAGAAAATGAAAAAAATATTGATTGTTGAAGATGATATTAGTATTGCTGAACTTGAACGGGACTATCTTGAGATTAATGGATTTTCTGTAGAAATTGAAAATACAGGAATAAAGGGAATGAATCGTGCAAAAAAGGAAAAATTTGATCTCATTATACTGGATTTAATGCTTCCAGAGATGGATGGATTTCAAATATGTAAAGAATTAAGAGATACTTTAGATATTCCAATACTAATGGTTTCAGCTAAAGGAGAGGGCATTGATAAAATCAGAGGATTAGGTCTTGGGGCAGATGATTATATTACAAAGCCATTTAGTCCAAATGAGTTGGTGGCTCGGGTAAAAGCTCATTTGAAAAGATATGAAAGATTAACTAATAAAGATAGAAAGGAAAATGAAATCATAGAAATGAATGGTCTTTCCATAGACGCTTATTCAAGAAGAGTATATGTAAATAATAAAGAAGTTAATCTTGCTTCAAAAGAATTTGATGTATTATTATTATTAGCAAGTAATCCGAATCGTGTATTTAGTAAAGAAGAAATTTTTGAGAGAGTATGGGGACTGGATTCATTAGGAGATGTATCCACTGTAACGGTGCATATAAGAAGGATTCGTGAAAAAATTGAATATGATACATCGCAGCCCACATATATTGAAACCTTATGGGGTGTGGGATATCGATTTAAAATATAAAAAGTGGGCAAGGTTTATAAACCTTGCCCATTATGATTTTAACCAATGCCACCGTAAATGATTCCTAAAATAAGAACAGCACCTGCTACAAAGACAAAAACATATTTTGCAAAAAAGCCCCACCATTTTCCTAATGGTCGTAAAGCTCCTCGATTGACTTCAGCTCGTGCACGCTCTACCCCATAAATCCAAAAAAATGTAATGGCAGCTAGAAGTGCACTAAGGGGTAATAAATAAATGGTGATAAAATCTGCAAATTTTCCAAAAAAGTTCATATTCAAGTCTAATGGAATACCAAGAATAATGGCAATACATGCAGCTGTTAGAACACCTTTTTTTCTACTAAACCTTAGTCGATCCATAAAGGCTTCTACGATTACTTCCATTAAAGCCACTTCTGTAGAGATGGCAGCAAATATAATACATAAGAAAAATGCAATGCCAAAGAAAGTTCCTCCGCTCATTTTTATAAAAATATGAGGCATAGTAATAAAAAGCAGAGGAGGACCAGCGGATACATCTAAATTGAATGCAAAAGCTGCTGGGATAATGATGAAGGCTGCTAAGAAAGCTGCTCCTGTATCAAAAAAGGCAGTTTGTATAGCAGATGAAGGAATATCCTCATCTCTTCTTAGATAACTTCCTAGTACAAGCATAGCACCTCCACCTAAAGATACTGTAAAAAATGCTTGCCCCAATGCCATAATCCAAGTAATCGGTTTAAGTAGGTAGGACCAATCTGGTAATAGCAAGTACTTTACTCCATCAATAGAACCTGAAAGGGATAAGGAACGAACTAAGAGTATTATAAAAATGATAAATAATGATGGCATCATGATTTTATTCACTTTTTCAATACCTTGTTTTACGCCCAATACAACAATACTTAGAGTGATTAGTATTGCAAGTATATTCCAAAAAATACTTTCAGGATGCCCTGCAAAATTTTCAAAGGCATTGTCAATATTCATATGAGAAAATGCACCTGATACAGCTAAAGAAAAATATTTTAATACCCATCCTACTACAACAGAATAGAATGTAAATATTCCTCCTACTGCAATGGCAGGGATACTTCCTATTATTCCACCAAATGGAAGATTCTTGTCTTTAAATACTTTTTCAAAGGCACCAATAGGACCCCTTTGTTGAGACCGACCTAATGCAAATTCACCCATAAGTCCAGTTGTTCCTAATAAGAAAACAAATACTAGATAAGGAATGAGAAAGGCTGCTCCTCCAAATTGTCCCAATCGCCAAGGAAACATCCATATATTCCCTAGACCGATGGCAGAGCCAATACAAGCTAAAATAAATCCAAGTTTACTGGTCCAAGTTTCTCTCTCTACCAAGTTTTTTGTTGACATGATGATCACCGTCCTCTTTTTAAATCTTATAATTTCTTAAAAATAAAAAACTTTCCATAGGAAAGTTTAAGGTATGCAAAAATAAAACCCTTTATAGGGGTAAGCTATATTCTACCTATTCTACCTATCCTACTTATTCTAGAAACAATTCTATCAAAAACCTACAAAACTACAAAATACCCTACTAATTATTTTTAAACCATATTACTTATTGAAAGAATGCTAATGTTGACTTTTTCATTATAGGCAAAATTGATAACCCTGTCAATAAAGTTTGGAATATTATTCCTGAATTTCTTGAAAGTTTTGATTTCATCTACAGCTTTTTTATTTTAACAAATAAACGAAAATAGAAAAGTAGAAATAGGGTTAAACTATGGAATATATTAGATGTATGTTTAAAATACATAGTAGTATTTATGTATTATATAAAATAAGGAGGAAGTACGGGATGAAAAAAGAGGTGATTTCTGATAAGCAGGCTATATCCATAATAATACTTTTTATGTCGGGAACATCTACTGTACTTATGGTAGCACTATCTGCTGAAGGTGATTTCTGGCTGGCTATTATTTTAGCTTTAGCTATAGCATTATTTACTGCTTTTGTATTTGGTCATTTACATGAAGTTTTCCCCAACAAAAATTTTTTTGATATGTGTCAATTGTGTTTTGGAAAATTCATAGGAAAGCTCATATGTATTTTATATATTTATTGGACATTTGAAGAAGCAACATTAGTTTTAATAAATGCTAAACAATTTATTACAGAAACCACTATACCAGAAACTCCCCAAACAATAGCCATTATTCCCATAGCTATTTTATGTGCATGGGCTGTAAAAGCGGGTATTGAGGTGATCGGAAAGTGGTCTGAATTTGTTGTTATGATTTTTATTAGTGTGATTCTTATTATGGGAATGTTATTAATACCACAGATGAGTTTTGATAATTTTGAACCTATATTATTTAAAGGAATCAAACCGGTTATTAAAGGAACTTTTTCTGCATTTGCATTTCCCTTTGGAGAGATTGTAATGCTTGCAATGGTTTTTCAAAATTTTACAAACAAAAAATCTGCTTATAAAGTTTATATGCGTGGATTGTTCATTTCAGGAATTATTGCATTAATTACTTCAATAACTACTATTTTGATTTTAGGGATAGATATTGCTACAGCTTCATACTTTCCTGTATTCAATGCTGCTTCAGGAATCAATGTTGGAAATTTTATACAAAGACTAGAAATATTAGCAGCACTCATTGGGGTGATAGGAGCATTTCTTAAAAATACCATACTTGTATTGGCTATATGCAAAGGGGTTTCAACCATATTTAATTTGACGAACTATCGATTGATCATATTGCCAATTTCTTTGTTAATAATAAATTATTCTAATATTTTAGTTAAGAGTAGAATGGGATTTGTAGAATTTAACGGGGAAATATGGAGTTATTATGCTGTCTTATTGGAGCTCTTTATACCAGTGATTATGTTGATGATTTGTACAATAAAGAGGCGTTCTATGAGGTCAATAAGAAAGAAATGATAAAGAAATTGACAAAAGGTAGATATTACAAATGTCGAATTTAATAAAATTAACACGAATTTAACAAAAACAACAAAAAAATAATGTATTCTAATAATAGTTAATTGATTATGTAAGCAAATTTGGGAGGGTAGGTATCATATGAAGATTTTTTTTGAATTGCTTGGAGGACTAGGTTTATTTCTTTATGGGATGACTATTATGGGAGATGGATTAGAGAAATCTGCTGGCGACAAAATGAAGAAAATTATTGAAGTACTTACAAACAACAGAATTATGGCTGTACTTGTAGGCGCTGTGGTAACTATGATTATTCAGAGTAGTAGTGCTACTACTGTAATGGTTGTAGGATTTGTAAACGCAGGGATTATGAATTTGGTACAAGCTACAGGTGTTATTATGGGGGCAAACATTGGAACAACTGTAACTGCTCAGATTGCATCTTTGAAGTTATCAGCAATTGCACCTATTGTAGTAGGACTAAGTGTAGGGGTATGGCTTTTTACAAGTAATAAAAAAGTGAAAAATATGGCAGAAATTTTTATAGGTTTTGGAATCTTATTTATTGGTATGGATCTTATGAAACATGCTGTAAAGCCCCTAAGAGAGTATGAAGGTTTTAGAACCATGCTACTGAGCTTTGGAAAAGGAACATTTACGGATTCGTTAATGGCAATTTTTACAGGATTTTTTGTTACTGCTGTTGTACAGAGTAGTAGTGCTACTACCGGTATTTTAATTGCATTAGCTAGTGAAGGATTACTTCCTATTGAAGCATCTTTACCTATTATTTTCGGTACTAATATAGGAACTTGTGTTACAGCAATGCTTTCAAGTATAGGAGCAAATAGAACGGCCAAAAGAGCTGCTTTTGTCCATTTTATGTTTAATATTTTAGGAACAATAATGTTTATGGTATTATTTAAGAATATTACTATTACCCTTGTGAAGCAGTTTTCACCAACAGATGCAGCTAGGCAGCTAGCAAATGCCCATACGTTATTTAATATTGCAAATACTTTATTATTATTGCCTTTTGCAGGTATACTCGTAAGATTGGCAAACAAAGTACTTCCTTTAAAAGATTTTGAGGTAGTAGAGCAAAGAGGAATTCAATATCTTGATGAGAGGATGTTAGAAACTCCATCTGTTGCTATTATCCAGGTGATAAAAGAAACATTAAATATGGGAAATTTAGCTTTAGAAAGCTATGAAAAATCAATGAATGCTTTTTTTGAAAACAGCGAGAAAATAGCCAATGAAACTTTCAAAATAGAAAAGATTATAAATAGCATGGAAAGAGATATTGCAGAATATTTAGTTAAACTTTCCAATACTTCTTTATCTGCGAAACAGCATGAAATTGTTAATGGACTATTTAATACAATCAATGATATTGAAAGAGTTGGGGATCATGCAGATAATTTGGCAGAACTGGCGATTTATAGAATAGATAACAAATTAGAATTTAGTGAAAAAGGGACAGAAGAATTAAAATTCATGCATGATCGTGTAGTAAAATCTTACAATCAAGCAATCTATGCGTTAAAAACAGGAGATTTAAATATGGCTAAAAAAATTCTTGAAAGAGAAGGTGAGATTGACCATATGGAAAAATCTCTTAGAGCTAGCCATATTGAAAGATTGAATAAACAACTGTGTAGTGCAAAATCAGGAATTGTATTTTTAGATATTATTAGTAATCTAGAAAGAATAGCAGACCATGCATCCAATATAGCCTTAGCAGTAATGAGTACAACAGAAAAATAATGCAAGAAGAGGATGGAAAGATCATCCTCTTTTTTTTATAAAAAAAGGGGGAACTTTTTATATAAACATTCGTCTAATAATATGAAAAGAAAAACAAAAGGAGAGATTATGATGAAATCAAAAAAATTAATAGGGATAACATTAATAGGGATGACATTAGCATCAAGCATGTTTCCTGCATTTGCAGAATATAATCCAAATAAAGTAGTGACTGGACCCATCACTACTTTGAGGTTGCCACAAGATTCTTTTGGGGGTCTTCATATGAACCTTGTAATAAATGATAAAGGACTCAACCCACAAGACACAAAAGTTTATATGAAAGAAAATGGAGTTACTATGATTCCACTAAGATTAATTTCTGAAACTTTAGGATACGAAGTAAAATGGGATAGTAAAAAGAAAATTATAGAACTTATAAAAGGGCCTCAATGGATTATGATTAAGGCTGAAGAAGATCAATATACTTTTGGAAAGATGGCGCCAGTTACTCTTGGAACTATACCAGAAATTAAGAATGGGAGAACCTATATACCATTAAAATTTGTAACAGATATATTAAGGCTAGAAGTTATGAGGGATGAAACAGGTACCATACATATTAAGGATAAAAGGATGGCTATTGAAAAATCAGTATTATATACAGATGGAAAAATTGCTGAGATTCAAAAAATAAATGACAATACAAGAATTCTTATTGAAGTGATCAAAAAAGGTAAAGGATATGAGTCTATTATTTTAAACATAACTGAAGATACAAAAATACAAAATCCTGTTAATAACAAAGAGATTTCAGTAGAAGATTTAAAAGAAGGAGATACAATTAGAGCCTTTTATGGACCAGCAGTAACAAGAAGTTTGCCACCAATTGGAAAAGCTGAAAAAATCCAAGTACTTAAAAGTACAGCCGTATTAGATGGAAAGATTACAGATATTCGTATGAATGATAAAAGTACTAAAATCCTTGTTGGAAGTATGACCGATGGGGTCATGTTAATCATCAATGATGAAACAAAAATTGTTACAGAAGAGGATAAGGAAATTTCAATAGATGATTTACAAAAGGGCATGGAGATTACAGCTTATCATGATTTAGTTATGACTATGAGTATTCCTGGAATGACAGGGGCGAAAAAGATTGTTGTAAAGGAATAGGGTTTAATATATTTAGCAAAAAAGAGTATGGCTTAGTAGGCCATACTCTTTTTGTCTTGAAGATTTTATTGAATATAATAAATTTTATGATGATATATAGGAAATAGTAAAAAATATAGAAGAAGTTGAAATTAAAAATTTTGATAAACTTAAAATTTACATATTATATGCTAAAATTTAGAAAAAAGATAAAAAGTTCTGCATAAATTTGGTATAATCAAATAGTAGATAATATTTTATAAAGGGAGGATATGCAATGAAAAAAGTAACCGGTATCATATTAAGTGTTTTAATGGTGTTTACTTTATGTTTCCAATTTTCTGCTTTAGATGTACATGCTACTGCTGAAAAGGAAATCGTTTTATTCCACACCAACGATACTCATGCAAGAGTTGAAGAAGGAAAATATGCAGGAATGGGATTTGCAAAAATTGCTACATACATAAAAGAACAAAAAGAAAAAAATCCAAACATGTTAGTAGTAGATGCAGGCGATACATTCCATGGACAAACTATTGCTACATTAGTTAAAGGAGAAAGTATTGCAAAAATCATGAATCAGATGGGTTATGATGCAATGACTGCAGGAAATCATGATTTTGATTATGGAAAAGATCGATTAGTTGAATTAGCAGGGATGACGAATTTCCCGATTTTAGCTGCAAATGTGAAAAAAGAAGATGGAAAAGATTTACTAAAACCTTATATGATTAAAGAGGTAGATGGGGTGAAATTTGGGATATTTGGTCTTTCAACACCAGAAACTGCATATATGACCCATCCTAAAAATGTAGAAGGAATTACTTTTACGGATCCTGTAAAAGAAGCAAAAAAAATGGTTGAAACATTAAAAGATCAAGTGGATGTAATTGTTGCATTAGGACATATAGGATTAGATGAAAGTAGTAAGGTGACTAGTGAAAAAGTAGTAAAAGAAGTAGAAGGAATAGATGTTTTTGTAGATGGTCATAGTCATACAACTCTAGAGACAGGTAAATTAGTAGGAAATACTCTAATTGTAAGTACTGGAGAATATGATAAGAATCTTGGAAAAGTTACTTTAAAGTTTGCTGATAATAAATTAGTATCAAAGCAGGCTTGCTTGCTTTCTAAGGAAGAAGCAGCAAATATCAAAGAAGACCAAGATATTGTAAAAGTTGTTACGGAGATTAAAGAAAGTCAAAAGAAAGTATTAAGTGAAGTAGTAGGAAAAACTAGTGTTGTATTAGATGGAGAAAGAGCAGACGTAAGAACAGGTGAGACAAATCTAGGTGATTTAATTACAGATGCTATGATTGACCTGACAAAAGCTGAAGTAGCTATCACAAATGGTGGTGGAATAAGAGCTTCTATCAATAAAGGTGAAATTACGAAAGAAGAAATCATTACAGTTCTTCCATTTGGAAACTATATTGTCACAAAAAATTTAACTGGTAAGCAAATATTAGAAGCTCTAGAGCATGGAACAGATTCTGCTCCAGAACCAAAGGGCGCATATCCACATGTAGCTGGAATGACTTATAAAATTGATGCAAATAAGCCTGTAGGAAATAGAGTATGTGATGTAATGGTAAATGGAAAAACATTAGAGTTAGAAAGAACTTATTTAGTAGCTACAAATGATTTTATGGCTGCTGGTGGAGATAACTATACAATGTTTAAAGATGCTCCTGTGTTAATAGAATACAGTGCATTAGATGAAGCATTAATTGCTTATATGGAGAAATTAGGGGAAGTTGCTCCTAAGAAAGAAGGAAGAAGTATATTTATTGCAAAAACAGAAGTTTCTAAAGAAGAAGTAAAAGTACCTGAAACAAAAGTAGAAAATAAAAATACTGCTACATACACTGTAAAATCAGGAGATGTTCTTTGGAAAATCGCAGAAAAATACAAAATGACTTGGGAAAAACTTGCAAAGATGAATGAGTTGAAAAATCCAAACTTTATAGTAACTGGACAACAATTAGTAGTACCAGCTAACTAATAAAAGATTAAAGGATAGGCATTGGCCTATCCTTTTTATGTATTAGTTTCTAATAGTAATTCTGTCTCTTTCATATTTTCTTTAGATCCTAATAGCATAATCAAATCTCCCTCTCTTAAAATATTGTTTCCATGAGGAATAATTTTCACACCTTTTCTAATGATAGATAGAATCAAACAATCTCCAGGTAATCGTAATTGTCTTACGGGGTAATCAAAATAACTTGGATTTTTAAGCTGAATTTCTGCCATACAAAAATCGTCGTCCTCTTCTTCAAATAAAAGAGTAAAGGCTTTTGGATGTAAAATCAAATTTTCTGCCATAAATACAGTAGCAAATTCAGGGGAGATGATCGTTGCACCATAGTTATTTTCTTTTAAGAGATTTTCTTGACTATTTGTAAGTAGAAGAACATTTTCTATTTGTAGTAGTTCTTTACAAATTTTACAAATTTCATTATTAAGATCATCAGAAGATTTGTAGATAATGACACTTTTTGCATCTTGTATACCTGTTGTTTTAAGAAAATCAATATCTAATGTATCTCCTAAATATACCTTGTAACCTTGTTTAAGGGTTTTTTCATATTTTTCTGGATTATGGGTGATAAAAGTAATATCTATGCCAGATTTTTGAAGTCTTTTAGCTAAAAGCAGAGTCTTTTGCTTTACCCCTACCATATAAATACTTTTCTTATTACAAACAGTACAAACTGGAGATAATTTATTAAATAATATAGGTGATAATGTACAAGTAAGAATAGCTACAAGGAGAATCGCTCCATTAGTTTCTTCACTAATAATGTTAAGCTTTAGTCCAATGGCACTAGTGGCAATAATCAAACTTAATCTAGAAGATAATAAAAACCCAGCAGCAATAGATTCCTTCATAGAAAATTTTACTTTTAAAATCAAAGAAGGAATTATTTTTACAGCATAAACAGAAAGCAATAGTGCTGGAAGTAGAATAATGGACTTAGGATTATTGATTACAGATCGAATATCAAAATTGGCCCCTACCATAATAAAAAATATAGGGATAAAAAAACCATAACCAATGGCATCTAATTTTAAAGACAATTGGGAGGATTCTCTAGAATCCAACAAGGAAACAATTAAACCTGCTAAGAAGGTTCCTAATATAATTTCTGTCCCCAGTCTTTGCGCCAATGCAATAAAAATCAATATGAGGGCAAAAGCACCTCGAACCTTTATTTGTGATGTAGCATGAGCAAGATCTTGTATAATTTTTTTTCCTGCAATTTTTAGTCCCATTTTGTAAAGAACAAAAAAGGCTACAAATAATAAAAGTACTAAAAATACTTTATAAGTTGCTGCACAAGTGTAGAAAGAAATATATATGGTTACTAAAACCATGGTTGCAAAATCAGCTATTAATGAACCTAACAATATAGTTTGACCGTATTCATTGTTTAAAAGATACTTTTCTTTTAAAGTAGGAACTACGATTCCTAAAGAGGTAGTGCTAAAAATTAAAGTAATCAAAGGAACGTTGATAATAAAACCAAATTCCTTCAAAAGATAAGCGATGATATAGCCTAAAATAATTGTGCCTAGGAACAAAACAACTGCTAGCGTAACTGGTTTTTCATGATATTTTTCATTAGATTTCTTTCCAGAAGATTTGATCAAATCAAAATCAATTTCTAGTCCGGATAAAAACATTAAAAAGGCAAATCCAAAGGTATAAAGAAAGCTTAACCAAGAGGATTCATCTATGAGATTAAAACCACTTTTACCAATAATCATTCCTGCAATGACTTCTCCTACAACAATGGGAATGGGCAACCATTTTAATTTTTTAATAACAAATGGTACAAATGCTGCTAGTAATACAATAATCAGCAAAGAATTGTATGAAATTGTACAATGTTCCATAAGAAGCCCTCCTTTATCTTTTTTTTGATTATAACATGAAAAAGTATAGTAAATAGAAATAAAATATTTTTCACACAAATTTTACACAGTTATTCTATTTTTTCACCACATTTAAGTTTTATGATATAGATACAAAGAAAAATAAAATAAATTTAAGGAGTGGTGAAAATGTTAAGAAAGAAAATAATGAAGGTAATGATGAGTTGTTGTTTATGTACGGCTTTACTAGTTCCATCCTTAGCATTCGCAGATAACAATACTTCAGTACCTAATGAAGTAAATAAGAAAAAAGTAATTGCTGAGAAATTTAGAGAAAAACAGGAAGAAAGAAAAGCGAAGAGAGAAGAAAAAAGTGAAAAAAGAGAAGAGAAGAAGGAAAAGTTTTTAAGTATAGTAAAAGAATATGCACCAGACACACTGAATCAATGGGAAAATAAATTTAATGAACATAAAGGGATTCATGATCAAATCAAAGGAATTAAGGAAGAAATAAGAGAAGAAAAGAAAGAAGAATTAAAGTCGTCATGGGATGCAAAGAAAGCTGAGATGAAGGAAAAGCTTAAATCTGGAGAAATTACAAAAGAAGAATTAAAAGCTTTAAGAGTTACTAAAAAAGAAGAAAAGAAAGAGTTTTTCCAAAACAAAAAGGAAAAAATAGCTAGTATGAGAGAAGCACAAGAGAGCAAACGTGAGGAAGGAAAAGCCCTTAGAAAGACTCTAAGAGAAGCTATTAAAAATGAAGATCAAGAAACAATTGTTAAGACATTAGATCAATTGTATGATCGTTTATTAAAGCATATAGAATTTGATTATAAAAAATTAGAAGAAGTTAAAAGTATAGCAGGGTAAAAATAAAACTGATTTAAAGTTAAAATGGATACAAACTAGAAAAGATCAATTAACAGAGCTAGAAATAAATGCTTTAAAAAATATAATATTATTTTGAGATTAGATAAAGAGGAGAAAAATCTCCTCTTTATTTAATATAAAAAAGATTGCAGCGCCTACAAGACGCTACAGTTTTTAAAAATTAAAAAAATGGATAGAAAGGAGATCTTCTGCGTGGATAAGGTCTATAAGGCGGATAAGGTCTATACGGTCTAGATGGATATGGTTTATAAGGTGGCTTTCTCCATATGGCTACTAAAATTAAGAACCACAAAAGTAAACTTGTAGCAAAGGACTGTGATGTGGCAGATTGTTGTGTAGCTGAAGTATTTGTGGAGAGAATTCTTTTGATATTATCAATTTTTCTTCTATGTTCATTGGAGACAAAGCCTTCTGTTTGGGAGAGCAAATCAAGATTTTTCATGTATTGTTGTAATGTCTTTTCAGGAACAGAATCTTTAATCCTAATGATTTCATCTAAAATATATTTTTCGGATTTATCCCCATATTGATTCATAAACTCTTCAAACTGCCCCATTTGATTAGCAGGAAATAGCATAGGTTCAAATAAATCGTGAACATTCATTTTAAAGGACCTCCTTTTTATTCAATAATTTATTGTAAAGATTAACGCAAGATAGAAATTTTTCTAATATATGATATGCAAATCATAGGACAGCTGTTACTGAAAAAAGGCAAATGAATTTATATGATCTAATAGAGTAAAAAGAAGGCTTGTACACTATGAAAAATACAGAAGTGCTTTAAAATGATAAACAGATCTAATAGAATTGTGATAAAATAAAGAAAATTTTATGTGATAAGATATTGAAATATAGATATAAGATAGAATTGAAATTATAGTGAATTTAAAATTGATGATGGAGGGAAGATTGAATAATGGAAGTATTAAAAAAAATAAATGACTTAGAATTTAAGGTAGTAGAAGGGTTCAATATTAAATATCTAGAACCTATCGTATTAAATATGCTATGGAAGATGAAAAATAATTGGGATGATTATAATGAAGTTTATCATTGTTGTCAGCTGATGGAGAGTATACAAAAAACAGATGATGCTTGGATTCATACCCATATGATGAAAAAGAGAGAGGAAGTAGTTGGAGTTGTGTTTATAGAAGGTGGAAAAATTGATTTTAATCATTATTTGAAAGTAAAAATAAATAATGAGGTAATAAATGAAAATAATGTTATGTTAAATTATTTTCATATAGCACCAGATGCTCGTGGGAATGGTTATAAGTGGCTCAGTCAAATGATTATTCCTCATTATAAGAATAAAGGTATAAAAAATATTTTTCTTAAATCTAGTCATGAAAAATCATTTTCACTTTATAGGAGATTAGGAAGTGAAATTGGGTGCTATACGACAAAAAGTGATAATCAGCTATATACTAGAGAAGGTAAAGTGTTTCAAATAAAAATATGAGTTTGAAAGGAATGATTCATTTATGTGAAATATTCAATGAGAGCCTTTTCAAAGTTGCTATGGATAAGTTCTGTAATATATTTCTTTATCTCAGTACTTTTTTCTTTAGGATAAACGTATTTGAATTTTCCATAGGGTCCCCATTTTAACTGTCTTGTTTCTTCGTTCATATCAAGTTTTGTTTTAGGGAATCTTGTGAGAATTAATTCTTTAGCAGTGGCTGTAAATCTATGTTGTATGAGTTCAAAAGTAATTTCTTCATGATAATCTTTTAACTGAGATTTTAAGTGAGAAAGTAATTCTTCGTATTCACTTTTCCAACCATCATAAATCATAATAGGTGCAATAATAAATCCTATAGGATATCCTGCTTGAGCAATTTTTCTGGAAGCTGCTATTCTTTCTTCGAAGCTAGCTGTATGATGCTCAAAGTTATTGATTACATATTTTGTATTGATACTAAATCTAAATTTTGTATGTTGATGATGATGGATATCTAAAAAAGAATCTACATTATTATATTTAGTAATGACTCTAAGTCTGCCTTTTTGACTTTTTCCGAAAAATTCAATACATCTTTTAAGGTTTCCCGTTAAATGTTCAAGAGCGATGGGATCAGTAATACTTCCACTTTCAAAAGTAGTGATATTGGGTAAATTTTTATCTATATGGTTTTGAATAACCTGTAGGATTTCTTCAATGTTTACAAATACCTTCATAAAAGGCTTTTCTCCCTGTGTAGTTTGTAAGTAACAATATTCACAGTGACCAGGGCATGAACTAGATAAGGCAAACTGATAATCTGCAGAAGGTTTACAGGGCCTTAATTTTTTTTGAGCATTTACAGTAAGATAAATAGTTTTCTTTGCTTTTGCATAATTCTCAGAAGGACAAGCTCCGTTAATTTCAACTTTTCTAGAATCAATGGTAGGAACATGTAGTTTTTCTAAATATTCTTTTGCCGTTTTTCCTACATTATAATTTAAACTTTTAGGATTGATGTATGCAATATCTGGTATAAATAATTTCACTTTTTTCACCTCAATCATAGTATGTGCATTTTTTTTAGGAATAATAATTCTTTATAAATAAATAATAATATTGAGATAACAACGTTAATCATTAAACGGAGGATTATATAATGAAGTTAGTAGCTGGAAATATGCTTTGGACAAATATAAATAAGATTCCTAATCAATATAATTATTTAAATGAATCTATTACATGTGATGTTTTAGTTATTGGAGGGGGGATAAGTGGCGCAATAGCTGCTTATTATTTGACTAAGTCAGGTGTAAATACAGTCCTTGTAGATAAAAATATTATAGGATATGGAAGTACTAGTGGATCTACTTCTATATTACAATATGAAATTGATACGGATTTACATGGACTCATCAGTATGATAGGAGAAAAGAAAGGGGTAAAATCCTTTGAACTTTGCAAAGAAGCAGTTTATGATATAGAAAAAATAATAAATGATTTAGAAGATGATTGTGATTTTTCATTAACAGAATGTTTTTATTATGCAACAAAAGCGTCAATGGTTTCTTCTTTAAAAAAAGAATTTGATGCAAGAAAAAAACATGGATTTCATGTAGAATTTTTAGATAAAAAAGATGCACAAAAAAGATTCTCTTTTCCAGTAGAAGGTGGGATTTATTCGAAATTTGGAGCAGCACAAATAGACCCTTATCGATTTACCCATGCACTGATTGCTAAGGCTGTAAAGAACAAATTAAAAGTGTATGAAAATACAGAGATTACAAATATATATCCCAAAGAGGAGCATGTATTATTGGAAACGAAAAATCATTTTAATATTCAAGCAAAAAAAGTAATTATTGCTACCGGCTATGAAGGAAGAAAATATATTAAAGAAAAAATAGTTCATTTACTTAGAACCTTTACCCTTGTCACAAAACCTGTAAAGAATTTTAATGGGTGGTTTCATCAATGTATTATAAGAGATAATAATGATCCTTATACTTATTTAAGAATTACAGGGGATAAAAGAATCATTATAGGTGGAGAGGACGAGAAGGTAGGAGGAATAAATAGTAAAATGTCTAATTTATCTAATGATGATTTGGTATCTAATAAAAAATATGAACTATTATTGAATCGATTGAAGTCATATTTTCCTGAAATAAAGGATATAGCCCCTGAATACCAATTTAGTGGATTATTTGGAGTAACAAAAGATGGATTGCCTTATATTGGAGAATATAAAGATTTCCCTAATTGCTATTTTTCTTTAGGATATGGAGCAAATGGAATTCTATATTCTATTTTGGGTGGGCAATTATTAAGAGATTCCATTTTAGGAAAAGACAGACCGGAGTTAGAATTATTTAGATTTAATAGATAAATATCAAGATTTCCTAATTGGATAGAGGAATAGGATTTTCAGATAGATTAGCTATGTACTTAAAGATAAATTACTGCTTTTTAGAGCAGTTTTTGTTTTATCAGTAAAAACTTGTTTTGTTAAAATATTGAAATTTTGAGGATGGATAGGATTGGCTTAAAACAATAGAATTTTTAATTTTCAAATAAATCAGACATGTAAATTGAAAAGCAGTATAATTTACTATAAAATGTAATTAAAAAAGGAGTATCTGAATGCATATGACGAAAAATCTGGATAGCTCTAATGAAAAAATAAGATTATGGACAAGACAGCATAAAAAGGTGTGGGAAGAATTAAAAGAGAAGGGAATTTATCGAGCTAAAAAAGAACATATCATAGAGAAAAATGACACTATATCAGATTATTATTTGAAGCTATATGATTGGTACATAAAACATGCACAAAGGTTTGTCCCTAGACCAGAAGGGGTAACCTATCCTATTTGGCTTTCAACATCATCAGAAAATAGGCTTCAGCTTGTAGAAAATACGGTGGTATTAGAGTTAGAAGTAGATCGAAAAGATGTGGTGATTACAGATTTTGATAAATGGGGGTATGTGGTAAATTATTGGTATGTTCCTATTGATAAACAAGATGAAAAGAAACATAATGAAGAATTAAAAAGATATGGTATAGGGGATGAATCTGCTTTGATTATGGGGGATAAAGGAAATTTCTATCCACTACTAAAAAATAAAATTATAAAGAGCTGGGAAAGAATGTTTTATATAACGAATGAAGAGACATGTTTTACACAAGCAACTCTATGGGAGATTAAAAAGGAATGGGTGGTAGATGTTTTACAAGGGTAAATAAAAGTATATAGAAGGAGTGAAAATATGGATAAAGAAAAAATCACCTTATATGCCGCTCAAAGAAAGATTGTATTAGATACCATTGAAGAAAAAGGTATATATCATGTGAAAAAAGAATATATTACAAAAAAATATGGACAAGTAGCCCATACTTTTCTAACTTCTTATAATTGGTTTATTCATAAGGCAGAAAAAATAGTTCCTAAACCAGAAGGGGCAGAATATCCTGTTTGGCTATTTACGGATTTAAAATATGTTGAACATCATGCTGACACTCGTGTTTTAGAGATAAAAGTAGATCGTGATCAAGCCCTTGTATTTGATCGAGCAAAATGGAACCGTATTTTGAACCTTTCTTATATTCCTAAAGATGAAGAGGATGCTAAAGCATATGAAGCACTTTTAGAAAAGCAAGGGATTCAAGATGAAACGGATATATATATGAAAAATTTTTATCCTCATTTAAAAGCAAAGGTAAAGAAAAGCTGGGACCGTTTATTTGATGATAGTATTGTTTTATCCCAATCAAAAAGAGCAGCTTTGTGGGAAATACGAAAGGAATGGATTGTTCGGGTTATAGAATAGTGATTTTTAACCTAACTTATACACCAAAGGGATATCTTTATAGGTTATTTTAAAGATTGCCTTTGGTGTATGAATATTTTAGGATGGATTTTCAACTTTTATTAAAGTGCCATTTTCAATCTCATCACTAGGAGAAAGGATTACCTGATCTCCTTTTTTTATTCCTGAAAGAATCTCAACATGATCTTCGCCTTCTAATCCAGTTTCAATTTTTCTTAAAAGAGCCTTATGATTGTCTACGACAAATACATATTTTTCATCATCTATAGAAAAAATAGCATTTTCAGGGATGGTTAAAATATTTTCTTTGTGCGTAACTTCAAATTTCACATCTACTTCATAACCTATTTTAAGGTTTTCAAATTTAGAAATAGAAGTATGAACACGAACTCTTTTTTGTTCAATACCAAGATCAGAAACCTTGCTAAAAGCCTTTGGGAAAATTTTTGTGACAGTTCCCTGTAGCGTTTTGATATTTAAATCATCACTTTCAATGAATACAGGATTTTTTTCTATCATCTCAGATATTTCGCTGGCTAATACATCTACCTCTACATATAGATCATCTTTTTTAGCTATTTCTAAAAGACGTGTACCTGGTTGAATATATCCTCCATTTTTTACAAATACTTCTGTGATGATGCCATCCATAGGAGCTTTGATTAATAAATCTTCCTTTTCTTTTTCTAAAACTTCTTTTTGATAAAGGAGTTGAGAAATTTGAGAGTGGTACTTATCTTTTATATTAGAAGATACAGGATTTTTTAGTAATTGTAATTCGTTTGTAGCCATACTTAATAAATTTTCTTTTATAGAAACATCTTTAACAGCATCTTCATAAACCTTCTTGCTTAATGCACCTTGTTCATAGAGGATTTTATTACGAGTCAAATTCTTTTTTGCTTCATCAAGCTCAAGCTTAGCATTTGCAACTTTTCCTTCCGTTTGAGATATTTTTTCTTTATCAGTAGGCTTGATGGTTTCTTGGTATTCAGCTTTTAAGCTTTCAATTTGAGATGCGAAAGCTTTTATTTTAAGGTTGATTTTTTCTGTATTGATTTCTGCTAATAATTGATCCTTTTTTATTAAGTCTCCCTCCGTTACATGAATAGTAGTGATTTCTCCAGAACTATTTCCATGAACGATTCTTTGATGGTGAGATTTTATAGTACCTGTTTCTTCTACATATTTTGAAACTTCACCTATAAAAGCTTTTGAAACCTCTACAGATATTTTATTTTTACTCTTTGTTGTGTAAAGAATTCCTCCTGTGATGAGGATCATGATTCCTATAATGATCCATTTTTTTTTCATTTTTCACACCTCACTATGAAATTCTATTTTTAAGTGCTTCTAAAAAATCTAATTTGTATATTTTTCTTAAGGTAAAAAGCTGTGCTAAAAATACAAAGAAAATAGTAAGAAAGATAGCTGTCATATAAGTACTACCTGTTATTTTTGAATGCAATGTAAATAATTCGTTACTAAAAGCTTTTTCTACACCTCGAATCATCAAATGTCCTATAGGAATTCCAAGGAGGATACCAAAGAATGTCATGATAAAATTTTCTTTTAATAAAATAAGGTAAATTTCTTTTCGAGAAAAACCCATTACCCGTAAGGATGAGAATTCAAGCTTTCTTTCTGAAATACTCATGATTGTGGTATTGTAGATGATAGCAAATCCTAAAATACCTGAAAAAATAACCATAATTCCAATAGAAGCCTTTGATAGCGCTAAAAGGTCTAAAAAGGTATCTACTAGATCTTGTAGAGATTGTAAGCTTGAAATATTTTTTACATCTTCTAATTTTTCTTTTATAGGATCTTTTGAATTGATAAGCACTCCTGTTGCTAATTCATCATCTAATAATGCTTTATTCATTGTATCTATAGATAGATAAGCATTGATCCCTAAGCTTTGCTTGATAATCCCTTTTACTTCCATAGATACATCTTCTCGATAGGGAATAAAGCTATTTATTTCTATGAATTCACCTTTTTTTATACCTAAATAATTTGCTAAACCTTCAGAAAGAAGGATACCCTTTGGAGGAAGATTTGTTTTTTTATCCTTTAAATTGATAAAATTATAGAACTGTGTATTTTTTTTAAGACCTATAATGGTGACAACTTTTTTCTTATGACCATGAATGATTTCAAAAGGGAATTCAGATTTTGGCTCTATAGCTTCTATATTTATAATGTGTTCAAATTCTTTGATGGTAGATTGATTTAAGGGTTGATTAAAATTGATGCTATAATCAAATCTTAAAAATTCTCCATAATGATTATTAAAAATATCAAAGAAAGCATTTTGTTGATAAACTGTTAGAAATAGCATACTAAAGGATAAAGACAAACCTAAAGTAATGAATATAAATCTTTTTTTACTTCTTAAAATATTTCTCAAAACGATTTTCCAGCTAAAACTGATTTTTTTCCAGAAAAAGCTTATTTTCTCTAAAAAAATTCTTTTTCCTGATGAAGGAGGTTCTGGACGCATAGCTGAAGCTGGAAATATTTTTAGTATTTTCATGCTTCCATATAAGCCAGAAATAACACAAAATATAGAGGATAGAAGGACTGCTAAGAGAATATATTTTATGTGAAAGGTGGCTTTTAGCATGGGGATGTTGTAAAACTGTATATACATATTTGTCAAAAGCTTTGAGAAAAACATTCCTACGCTTGTTCCGATGATAGCTCCTAAAACACCAATGATGAGACTATACTTTGTATAATGGGAAATGATTTGGATGTTGCTATAACCAAGAGCTTTTAAAAGACCTATTGAAACCCGATCATTCCTAACCATTCTTGAAATCATAACAGCAAGAATCACAGAGGCAACCCCTAAAAAGAGTACAGGAATAGTTTTAGATGTGTTTTTTAGCTGTTTGATTTCTTCTGATAACATTCGATTGCTCAATTGATCATCTTTTATAATGATTCTTTTTACTCCGTATGGATCAAGTTCTTTTTCTAATTTTTCTTTTATCTGTTCTAGGTGATTTTCATTTTTGGATTTTAAGACAATTTCATTATAGCTACTGCCAAAACCAAAGCTTTGTCTTGCTAATTGATCAGAAATATAAAGGACACCAAATTTTTCTGGTTGAGGAAGAAGACTTTGTTCATTTTCCATGAGATAGATATATTCAGGACTTGCAACAATGCCTTTTACCTTTAGATGATACTCTTTTCCTAAAATTTGAGGCTTTATGGTATCTCCAACTTGAATATTTCGAGCCTTTGCAAATTGTTCTATGACGTAGGCATCTTTACTCTTATTAATTATAGGACTACCATCAACTAAATATAAATCATTCAGCAAAAAGTCATTATCTGGTATAGAAATAGTTCTTACATATACTCTTTCTTTTCCATCCTTAATCTTTAGGGGAACATCATTTACAATTCTACCTTGTGCTAGAGTAATACCAAATTTTCCGTTGATCTTTTCTATTGCTTTTTCAGGAATTTTAACAACCTGAACATAAATATCTGCAAAATGGTTAGCTTTATAATAATAGTTCACTGTATTCTCAAGGTTAATAGCAGCCATGCTCATGGCTGTATAGATGAGTAAACCTACTACAATGACGGATATGATGGCAATAGATTGGCCCTTGGAGTGGTTCATTAACCGTAAAAGTCTTAGATTTAATTTTTTCATTACCATTCAATCCTTTCAGGATTTATTGGATTTTCATTCAAATAGTTTTCTATAATTTCACCGCTTCTCATTTTGATCACACGATCGGCCATCTGTGCAATGGGAGCATTGTGAGTAATGACGATGACCGTTTTTTTATAATTTTTATTAATATTACTGAGTAAAGATAATATGGCAATGCCCGTTTCATAATCTAAAGCACCAGTTGGTTCATCACATAATAATAATAAGGGATTTTTTGCTACTGCTCTTGCAATGGCAACTCTTTGTTGTTCACCTCCACTCATTTGAGAGGGGAAATGATTCTTTCTATCCTTTAATCCCACATCCTCTAAAACCTGATCAATAGCTAATGGATTTTTACAAATTTCTGTAGCAAGCTCTACATTTTCACGAGCAGTCAAATTTGCCATTAGATTGTAAAATTGAAAGACAAATCCTATTTTATCTCTTCTATAATTGGTTAATGCTTTATCATTATAAGAGGTGATATTCTGGTCCATTAAGTGAAAAGTTCCTTTTGTTGGTTGATCCATTCCTCCTAAAATATTAAGGAGGGTACTTTTTCCCGAACCACTAGGACCTAAGATGACTACAAATTCCCCTTCGTTGATATGAAAGGATGCTCTTTCTAATGCTTTTACCGTTACTTCTCCCATTTTGTAGTGTTTACTCAGATTTTCTACCTTTATGAATTCCAATGGATTACCCCTCCTTTTTACTTAGACCATTTTTCAAGAAATCAATAAAATGGTGAAAAGATTCAAGTTGTTCTTCGAGGGATAAAGCTTCATAATCATCTAAAAGAATGTTGGTATAGTTAAACATAGAATGGTAGAGTATTTTTTTTATAAAGGATTTTGAAAAATCATCCCTTAATTCTCCTCTTGCAATGCCTCTTTCTATAATGGGATCGAATATATTCTCAGAGGTGTTTTTTATTTTTTCATAAATATATTTTTTGATTTCTGGATTTTCTTCAGACATAAATCTTTGACCGAGCTTTAAATATTTTATATATTTTTCTCCAAATTCAAAACCAGCTCTACCCTGTAAATGAAGTAATTCAAATATACTTAGATTGTTGTAATCAATAGCTTGATCTAGTAGCCATTTGTTGATATATTCAAGCTTTTCCTTTTGTACTTTTTCACATAGATACAAATACAATTCTTTTTTATTTTTAAAACGATAATAAAAAGCGCCTTTGCTCATATTTACTTTTTTTAAAATGTTATTTAAAGAAGCTTCATCATAGGTATTGTTAATAAATTCATCAAGAGCAGCTTCTAAAAGTTCTTCTTTTCTTGTGTGATCCATTTTATCCAAGTAAAATCACTCCTAAGTTTATTATATTAAGATTAGACCATGTAGTCTAGACTATATGGTCTATTATATTCTGAATTTTCGGTTTTGTCAAAGGGCATGTTTTTTGCCTACTTTTTTACTCAAATTTATTTTAATTCTGGAATATTATTACATAATGTGTTTAACTAATAATAAGGAGGATTGTATTGTATAGATTTTATTGTCTGACGAGTAAATATAAGTATGCATCGTAAAAATTAAAGAAACAAAATATGGAGGGATCAGTGTGAATAAGAAAATATATATGATTGCTATAGGTATATTAATAGCTATTATGTTTACAACAACTATTAAAGTCCAAGCAAATGAAAAAGAAAATGTAAAAGTCGTATGTGAGATGGAGGAAGAGCATGAAAAAGCTGATTTGTATTTAGAAAATATAGATAAGGGAAAAAGAGAGAGATTTCAAACACTATCAGATGTTTCTGTGGGTCATTATCATAGTCATGAATATCGTAATAATAATCTATATATTATAAAAAGAATTGTTGGAGATGGTGGATATGATGAGAATGATTGGATAGATGAATTATGGAAATATGATATCCATAAAAAAGGAACAAAAATCTATTCATGCCAAGGGTTAGATTTTAGAGTATCTCCTAATGAAAAATATATTGCAATAGAATGTGATGATGAAGTAAGATTGATTGATGATAAAGGAAATGTTTTGAAAGCATATACGATTGATCAATTAGAAAAGAATAATGAATGTGAATTTGGGCTTGGTTTATTAGAATGGACAGAGGATAATAAGAGTTTTTGGACATATTCAGCTGTAGGTCCGGATACAGAATCTTTATTTAAAATAAATATAAATTCATGGGATGTAGAAAAATTCGATAATTCTTATTTACCAATGGGAATGGGGCTTGAATGGGAGTTGAATCCTAATAATGAAATGATTGTTTATAGTGATTATCCCGTAATATTTGATATTCTTGATTATGATGCTTTTAAAAACAGTAAAGAGAAAGTAAATTTATATATACATGATCTTAGAAATAAACATACAAAAAAGATTACTACTTCAATTACGAAAGAATTTTTACCTACATGGATCAATGATGATACTATTGAATTTGAGAACCCAAAAGGAGCGGGGAGGATTACGTATACTTTTGAAGAGAAAATAAAAAAGCTGAAGAAAGATTAGACTATTTAAGCAGTGATCCAAAAACTATAGCTTTGTATAAGGCTAGAGAAAAAGCATTGCATGAAAGAGCAAATATGATTAGTAGTGCAAAAGAAGAAATTGAAAAAATAAAAAAAGATTTAAATTAATAATCAATCAAGAGCCTAGATTTTAATCTGAATGAAAAGATTAAAATCTAGGCTCTGATTTTTTGACGATATAAAAAGATTATATGATTTTTACAGAAGTTCCTATAGGAACAAGATTATAAAGTTCAATCACATCTTTATTGTACATTCTTATACATCCATGAGATACGGCTTTTCCAATAGAGGATGGATTATTAGTACCATGAATGCCATAGTGGGGCTTGCTTAAACCCATCCAACGTACGCCAAAGGGACCTCCAGGATTTACAGCTTTATTGATAATTTTGAAGGTTCCTTTTGGTGTAGGGGTGGAGGGTTTACCGATAGCAACAGGATAAGACTTAAACCACTGTCCGTTACGAAATAAAGTAAGGATTCGAGAATTGGTATTAATTGTGATGCTATAATTAATTGGCATATACAAATTGTAATACACTTTATCACCTCATGACCATTTTATGATTATTATATATTATGCAAGAAAAATCATTTTAGAGAGGATAAAATATAGAAATTTAGGATTTCGTGAGGTGAACCGTACCATAAATGACTGCGGTTTTTTTATAATATGTTTCCATATATGACACACGTGGAGATAGTTGTCTTGATGTCACGCAAAAATAAATAGGTCCAGAAAGGCTTAAATCAGAGGTTTCCAGACTTTCGGTAACAATCACCGACTGCTGGAAGCCTTATTTTTATCTTTTGATAGTAACATCAGATACAGACTTCACATGTGCATATTGATTAATTAAGTAAACATGATATAGTAATATTACAAGTAAAAATAAAATTCCTAGTGGTAGTTATTGTATGTTTATATGGAAGTGAAAAAATGACATATCCATTTTGCGAAAAAGTGGTCATGTCACTAAAATTCACTTGATTTGAAATGAGGCTAAGCAGTTTAAAGTGTTTTTGAATAGTATGAGGTGAAGTAAGTGAAAGAGACATATTTGCAAAATTATCTTGTTGAAAACTATATACTTATTGCAATGGTAGTGGGTATATATTTTGTTGTTTCCATGAAATCGGCAGTAGATATATTTATAAAAAAACGAATGGTTATAAATATGACACTGCTTTTGATTCTGTCTATAGCGGAGTTCTATATGAATTATCTTAAGGAGCAAGCTATAGTGGGATTGCCGCTCATCATAACAGGTATAACCTATTACTCTCTAAAACCTTTGGTTATGGCTACAATCATAAATATGGTGAAACCAAAAAATAAATTAATCTATGTTCCCGTCATAGTGAATTTCCTTTTTTACTGTGGTGCATTTTTTAAAAATAATGTATTTTATTTTGGGTCCGATGGGAGCCTTGAACTTGGACTTGTGGGATATACCTTTATTGTTACGGACTGGGTATATTGGGTTATATTCCTTTTTGTATTGAATATGAAATTTTACAGAAAAACAGATGTAAATCTTCTTGGTGTATTCTTCTGTATAGCCGTGTTGATGACTGCAAATATTATGGAATCAATAGGGGTACGACCAGGAATATTGAACGAAACTTATGCTGTAGCATTTTTGTTTTATTACCTTGTAATACATGTATATATATCACAGCAGGTAAATGAGGAAAAGGAAATAAAGCTGAGGGAGCAAAGAGTATCATTGATGCTTTCACAGATACAGCCTCATTTTTTATACAATACATTAAATACGATCACTGCACTTTGCCGAGCAAATCCGAAGCTTGCAGAGGAAACTACTGTAAAATTTTCCAGATATCTTAGGGAAAATATGTATAGCATGGGCGAAAAGGACACACATCCTTTTTCTCAGGAGCTGGAGCATACAAATATTTATCTTGATATAGAAAAACTGAGATTTGGGGATCGGGTAAAGGTAGAATATGATATAAAATCAGATGATTTTAATATGCCAAGCCTGACGTTGCAGCCAATTGTGGAAAATGCAGTCAAGCACGGAATATGTAAAAAGCTTAAGGGAGGAACAATAAAGATTTCTACAGAAAAGCGGGGGAGGGATCACATCATAACAATTGCAGATAATGGAATAGGCTTTGAAATAGACAAGGCATTAAATGATGGAAAGCCTCATGTTGGCATACATAATGTAAATGAACGGCTAAAAAGTACGGTTAAGGCAGAAATGGAAATTACAAGTCTTGTAGGAATTGGAACAACTGTAAAAATTATTATTCCGGGAGAAAGAAAAAATGTAAGACTGGAGAGTGGTGAACGACGTGAAATACTTAGTATTGGACGATGAGATAATTGCAGCAGAGTATCTTGTAGCATTAATATGTGAAGCTGATGAAAAAGCAGAAGTTGTAACGGCAAATAATCCTGTTCAGTCACTGGAGCTTGCCAAGCAGCAGCAGTTTCATGTTTGCTTTATTGATATACAAATGCCGGGATTAAATGGCATAGAGTTTGCCAACAAGCTTAAGAAATTGTACCCTAAGACCAACTTCATATTTGTGACTGGTTATTCGGATCATATGGGAGAGGCATTTAGACTGGATGCCAGTGACTATATCATGAAGCCAGCAAATGTGGAGCAGATACGTCATGCACTTGAAAATCTTAGATATTCATCTCAGGAGAATCCAGTAGGGGAAGAGGAACGGAGGATACAGATAACCTGCTTTGGAAATTTTGAGATATGTATAGATGGAAAACTTGTAAAATTTAAATTTGAAAAGACAAAGGAGCTTCTGGCATATCTTGTTCACAGAAAGGGCGCAAGATGTACTTCAAAGGAAGTAATTGCAACTCTATGGGAGGAAGATGGTCATGATTCGTACTACAGGATGCTGAAAAAAGACTTGCAGGATGTGTTGAACCAGCTTGGATGTGGAAAAATAATATATAGTGCAAGAGGTCAGATTGGACTGTCAAACTTAGAATGTATCCAGTGTGACTACTTTAAATGGGTAGAAAACAGTGTAGAGGGCAGAAAGCTTTATCATGGGGAATATATGGCTCAGTATTCTTGGGCTGAAGAGGTTAATGCTTTCATCGAAAGGGAGAAATATCAAAAATAAATATTAAAAAAATTGACTAATATTCATATTTATTGACACTTCCTTGACGGAGAGAATATTATGATGGAATTGTAATTTAATAAATCATTATATTTTCGGAGGTGTTTTTATGAGTGAAAAAAACAAAATAGTCAGATTGCCTAACAAAGTAGAAGCTCTTATTCCAATTGTTTTTCTTCTGACAGTAATGATCACAAACTATGCACTTGACTGGGGAATGGATCCTCATATTCCTGTAACTCTTACATGTGGAGTGGCCATGATTATTGGAAAACTGTGCGGCTACAACTACAAAGAAATGCTTGCTGCAGGTCTGGAAGCTGTTAATCAGTCCCTTGAAGCAATCATTATCATTCTTCTTGTGGGATGCCTGATTGGTTCATTTACTGCATGTGGAACTATCCCGGCGGTAGTCTATTATGGGTTGAAGCTATTTACACCGGCTGTATTCCTTCCATTTGTAACAGTTCTTTGTGCAGTTGTAGGTGTTGCACTTGGATCAGCATGGACAGTAACAGCAACTCTTGGTATTGCATTTATGGCTATAGGTACAACAATGGGACTAAATCCAGCACTTATTGCAGGTGCTATTATGTCAGGCGCATGTTGTGGCGATAAATTTTCACCACTTTCAGACTCAACAAATCTGGCTGCTGGTTCTGCACAGACTGGACTTTTTGATCATGTAGGAGCTATGGTAACTACAACTTTCCCAAGTGTAGTTATTGCAACATGTATATATGCATTTTTCTCACTTTCAAAGGTTGGCAACTATGACCCTACTCTTGCAAATGAGTTATCAGCTGCAATCATTGACCACTATACATATATGAGTCCAATTCTTCTTATTCCTATTTTACTGATTATAGTAGTAGCAGTAATAAAGATGCCAGCTATTCCTTCAGTTGTACTTCTTTCCTTGTTTGGATGTGCATTTGCTTTAATTTTCCAGGGTGCCGGAATCTCTGACTGCATCCAAATGTTACACTATGGATATGCAGCTGAATCAGGAAACGCACTGTTTACAAAGCTTGTAAACAGGGGTGGTATGGATAGTATGCTTTGGACTAACAATCTTGTAATAGTTGCGGTTGCTTTTGGTGGTATACTTCAGAAGATTGGTTCAGTAGAATCACTTCTTGGTGGACTTATCAAGAAGGTTAAGACTCCATTCCAGTTAGTTGTTGTTACTATTGCGACTTCAATGTTCTGTATCACAACTATGTGCGACCAGTACTTAGGATTAATCATTCCTTCATCAATGTATAAGAATAACTTTGACGAAATGGGTCTTGGTAGGAACATGCTGTCAAGAACACTTGAAGACGGTGGTACTTTATGGTCACCACTTATCCCTTGGTCATCTTGCGGTGCATACCACTCAGCAGTACTTGGAGTTCCAACATTGTCATACTTGCCATATTGCTTCATGAATATTATCAACCCTATTTATGCTATTGTTACTGTAAGTTGGGGTGGAAATATTTTATATGCTGATGGATCAAGAACGAATATGTTTGGTAAGCTAAAAAAGGGTCATGGACCTGCGGGTGCACCTGAAGAAGCACATAAAAAGGCTATGAAGGCTCTTGCAGAAAGAAGAACTGCTGGATTATGTAAGAACGTATAGAAACAAATCTAGCTAATATAAGAGAGGAGATACTATGGAATATTACGGAATCATGCCGGAACGAAAACTGTGGGTAAAGGTGGCAGTTATCATCTTTGGAGCTTATGTTGTTTATAACGCAGCTGTAAATCATAACTGGTTTTACCTGCCATTTGGAATGATCATGATTCTTGCCACTTTTTCGGACAGAAAACATGTGATTTCACAAGAAGGAGTGGATATTCTGTACACTGTCTGTGGAATCCAGTTTCATAATATGTGGAACTGGACCGAAATAAACACAATGCATACAGATTCAATCAAATCCAGACCAAATGTGGAACTGCATATTGGTAAGGATGTGGTATCTAGAAGGTTTATTTTATCAGTGGATGATGCCGGCGAAGCAATAGATATTGCAGGCAGAATGAATTCAAAGATTTATATCGCAGAAGTGAATCACAAATAGGTAAAGCCAAATTATACATTCCTACAAGTGAAAAGATGCTTTTATTAGAAATTGTTAAGGAAAATACTATTTTAAGGATTAATTATTAAAGCAGATAAGATGAAAGCTATCTCAATCAAAGAGGTAGCTTTTTTTACGTGGGTACCAATGCATTCGGTTTACCGATAATTACATATTATGCAAGAAAAATCATTTTAGAGAGGATAAAATATAGAAATTTAGGATTTCGTGAGCTGAACCGTACCATAAGTAACTATAGTTTTCCATGAAACAAAGTTATATCAATATGTTCGGTAAGTTTATTGATGAAAATTCAATGTTTAGCATAACTGTAAATTTAAATAATAAGCTATCCTGAGCAGGGATTGATACTTTTGATATAAGCATGAGTGTCTATTATATAAAGCCCATTAACCTTTTTACATTATGTGTATTTTCTTTTGATGTAAGTAATTCTAAAAGAGTAAAGGCTACATCAAAGGCTGTGGCAGGATTGTATGAAGTTATAATATTGTTATCAATAACTATTGGCTGATCAGGGATAACATTTACACCAAATTGAGCTAACTCTTTTTGTCTTTTTCTATCATTAAGACTATAGCTCGTTCCCTTTCGCCCATTTAAAACACCACTTTTACCAATTGGAAGTGATCCAACACAAATGGAAGCAATAATCTTTCCTTGCCTATCAAACTCCTTGATGACACTTAAAAAATCTTCACTATATGCATCTTCATAAAAACCAGCCTCTTCAAAACCACCAGGAATAGCTAAAGCATGGAAATCATCTACATTTAAGTCCTTTATATGAAGCTCAGGAGTAACGGTAAAGTTCCATGTACATTTTAGCGTATCCCTTGCTCCAACAGTTACTAATTTTGTAGTACCATCTCCCTCAAAATTATTCCAACCTATTACATCGGTAAAAACACTTGCTTCAACAGCTTCAAATCCATTAGCAAGTAATAGACAAACTTTCTTCATAGTAATTCCCCTTTCGAATGTAAAGCATTTACAATTTCTGTACTTCGTAATAAAATTATAGCATCACTAGATGGTTCGGTAAAATCGAAATAAGTGATACGTATATTCGGTATTAATGATAACAGATTGTGAAAAGAGGATATGGAAATGGAAATTCGTCAGTTGAAAACATTTAAAAAAGTAGTTGAGCTGAGAAATTTTTCTAAAACAGCTAAAGAACTAAATTATGGACAGTCTACTGTTACTGAGCACATACAAATACTTGAAAGAGAAATAGGAACACCCTTATTTGATCGATTAGGAAAAAAGATTCGTGTAACTAGTGTAGGAAAAGAGTTATATGGGTATGTGGTTGAACTATTAGATATTCATAATAAAATCAAAAATATTTCAATAGATAAAGACAATCTAAATGGACATATTGCCATAGGAGCTTCTGAATCCATAATAGTATATAGATTACAGCCTGTCTTATCTAGATTTAGAGAAAATTATCCCAATGTTAATATTACACTAATAAGTGATCATTGTTCAAAACTTAAAGAAAAGCTATATACTGGACAAGTTGATTTAACAATAACCCTTGAACCAGCTATAGATAATAAGGATTTAGTAGTAAATAGGGTTAATGAAGAACCCCTTGTTTTTATAAGTGGCTTAGGAAATAATGTGGAGAAAATAAGTGTAGATAATAAAGATGAAATAAGTAAGGAATGTATTATTTTCACAGAAAAAGAATGTGCCCTAAGACGTTTTTTTGAAAACTATTTATACAACAAAAGTATAACTCCAATAAGTACATTAGAATTTTCAACTATTGAAGCCATAAAACAATGTGTAGCAAGTGAACTTGGCATTAGCTTATTACCTGAAATGTGTGTAAAAGATTTAATTAGAGATAAAAAAGTAAAAATAATAGGAAGTGAAGATCAAGAAATTAAATTCTTAACTCAATTAGCTTACCATAAAAATAAGTGGCTATCACCATTATTAAAAGAGTTTATGAAATATTCTTTAGAATCATTATCAAATTTTTAACCTACAACATATGGATATCTAGTATAAGAAAAAACCGAAGCTATAGCGAAATGGTGAAACCGTACCATAAAGGACTGGAGTTTTTACACAATGACTAAATGTAGGTAACATTTATTGTTTCATGAAATTAATAATATATAATTATGATATACTGTATTTATAAATTATGATTAGCAATTAAAATATGGGGGAGAATCGCATGGAAACAAAAGACTTAATCATTAGGAATTCTATATGGGATGATATTGATATTTTCTACAAGTGGGAATTAACATCTGAGGTGAATGAATTTTTTAGTATTTCTGAAAATCAAAGCTATGAGATGGTTGCACGCACATATATTCATTATGATGATAATCCTAACCAGAGGCAGTATACTATAGTCCTTAAAGAGACAAGAAAGCCAATTGGAAGAATTATACTTGGAGATTTAATTGAGGACTGGAAAGTTGAAGTGTTCAGAATTTATATCGGTAATCCTGCATTGAGAAATAAAGGCTATGGCAGACAAGCCATGGAGGCAATTATGAAACTTTGTTTTGAAGAGTGGAATCTTGAAAGAGTGTATCTTGATCATTATACGGGGAATCCTGCTTCTTTCTTATATCAATCACTAGGTTTTAAATATGAGGGCGTTTTGAGGAACAACTGTAGAAAAAATGGTAAGTTTTATAATGTTCATTTAATGTCAATGTTAAAAGATGAATATGTACAAAAATATCAGCACTCTAATGTAAAGTGTAAATGATAAAATGGGGAGATTATATAAAAGGGAGTAACAGCTTTGAAATATTAGATACTTCTCTTTTAAACATAGATGTCTCGTCCCCAAGTTGATATTGATTCGATGGAAAAAATGATTTCAAAACAGATTAAAGCTAAAGAAACAATTATGATATATAACATGGATGTTGTTGATGATCATAGACTAGTGGGTTATTTAATAGAAGATGAACAGAAATATGAAAACTTTGGTTTTGCTCTTTTTGAAATGAATAAAAAAGGAAACTATGAACTTATTAATGTGATAGATGCAGATAAAATCTGTATAAGTGTAGTTAAAAAAGGATTATAGTTTTATGAGAAGATATATTATTTATGCATAGCAGAGGCTATTGCATAAGGGTGGCTGATTAATATAATAAAATATAAAAAATAGCCTTTAATCATATAGTATTAAAAGCTAATTTTAAATTCAACCCCTTTTTTTGTATTATAAGCTATTATAGTTCCTTCATGGGAGTTTATGACTTGTTTTACAATAGCAAGGCCAAGTCCGAATTTACCTTCTTTATCTTTCTTGTAAGAATCAAAAAGTTCCATGGGATTATTCACTTCAAATGGAGGACCATCGTTAGAAATTTTTACTTGTATATTTTCATTCACATCCATTAATATTCCAATTGAACTTTTAGCATATCTTAATTGATTTTCAATGATATTTTCAAAGGCAATAAGAAGGGCCTCAGGATCACCTTTAATTTCCAATTCTTTTAGATCTAGTTCCCAATTAAGTTTAGGTCTAACTACACTAAACTTTGCTACAAGGCTTTTAAGAAGTCTATCAACTCTAATAATTTCCCTGTTTTCACAATATTCAAGTGTATGACCAAGGGTATTTAGTCTTAAGAGTTGGGTAATTCTTCTCTCTAAACGTTCTGATTCTGTTTTGATTACTTGGGCCACTGATTTTTCAGAATCTACATCTACACCGTCTAATATAGCTTGAGCATATCCCTTAATGATCATAACTGGTGTTTTTAGGTCATGAGATGTAGATTGTAAAAATTGTCGGTCTCTCTCTTCTGCAATTTTTAATGAATCTCTCATGTTTTCTAAAGCTTTTGCTAAGAGGCCAATCTCATCAGGATTAGTCTTGGGGACCTTGGCTTTCCAATTACGTTTAGAAACTTCTTCTGCAAAGATTTCAAGGTCTTGAATAGGCTTAGCGATTTTTTTTGCCACAATCCTTGAGGTAAAGAAACTGATGATGAGAAGACCTATTATAATCGCTAAAATTTCCATTTCAAACGGAGGCTTTTCCTCGATCGAAGTTAAAAATACCATAGCACCCTTACCACTTTTATCCCAATCCACATAGTAGTAATGAGAGGAACCATGACTACTGATTATACCTTTATATTCCTTAATACCTTCTTTTAATACACGCTCAACAATTCTCTCGATGATTTGTTCATCTTCCTTATTATCAATATATAGAGATTGAGTGAATGGATCAACAATTATATTAAATCTATTTTTATCTTTCTCAATTCCAAAATGAGCAACCCAAAGTGGCTCATTCTCTTCACTAGATTGCACAAGAGACTGTTGTGCAGCCTTTTTAGCTATGGCTGATTCTTCTAGTTGTTCAAAAATAAATTCGTTTTTTACTTTACTAAAAATTAGAGTTTGTGCAAATAAAACTAGAATCAATAGCACTACTATGGTCCCAGCCATTGACCACCATATTTTCCAACTGATAGACCTAAAATTTTTTTTCATTTTATATCACTCCACGTTCAGTATATAACCGTAGCCATAGACCGTTTCTAAGGGGAGTTTGGGAATTTTTTTTCTAAGACGTCTAAGTGTGTCATCTACTACCCGTTCAGATCCAAAATAGTCGGTTCCCCAAACCACATCGATTATGTTTGTTCTACTTATTGCATTACCACGGTTATCTATAAGGAATTCCAAAATATCATATTCCTTTACTGTTAGGGATATTTCTTCATGCTCCATGATGATTATCCTTCTTTGTCTATGGAATAAATAAGGACCTAGTGGAACTATTGCTGCACCTTGTTTCTTCTGCCTTGTCTTTAAAAGGCGATTTACCCTTAAGACCAATTCTCTAGGAAGGAATGGCTTCGGTAAATAGTCATCACTTCCCATCTCAAGACCAATTACACGATCTAGTTCTGCACTTCTAGCGGACATGAATATGACAGGGATTTGAGGGGTATTATTCTTAATCTCTTTAATTAAGGCATATCCATCCATACCAGGAAGCATAATATCAAGTACCCATAGGTCAGGTTTTTCTAAAATAGCATTCTTTGCATCTAATCCATTATCAAAGGTCTTGACATGGTACTTAGCATCTATCAGATAAGATACTAATAAATTGGTTAGGGGTTTTTCATCTTCAACTAAATATATTCGTTTCATACTTATCACCACGTTATTTATTTTGTTTTTTCAACGCATTCTTAACACCATCTATAATACCCCTAGATGAATAGGTTGCACCACTTACCGCATTAACATCAGCATTTTGTTTATTAACAATTTTATCAGGGATAACATTATTTGCCCGATTAAACCATTTTCTATCATCACGGTGTTCTATGACTTCTACTGCTATAATATGTTCATTCTTTACTGTTACTTGTACAGTCATTGGACCTCTAAACCCTTCACTTTTGCCTGTGTATATGCCGTCGGCAATACCTGCTCCATCTCCTAAACTTTTAGAATCTTCTTCAGAAATCACTGTAAATTCATTTGATTTTGAGGATGCAGTTTCACCTAGCATAGTTTTATCAGAAGTAGATTCAGAAAGATGTTTGTTTTCAAGATTTAAAGGATTAGTTCCATTATAGATATTATATACTAGGAAAGCTCCAATTAATACGAATACACTGATAAGCATAGCTAAATATTTTTTCTTTTCTCGCTGAATCATATTGGCTTTACCATAAGTAAGCGTACCTTTTACAGGGCAGCTAGAAATACATTTAAAGCAGTTAATACATTGAGGGGATCTTAAGTTAGTACATTTTGATACTTCAATATTCATAGGACAAGTCATATCGCATTTCTTACAGTTCACACATGTAGATTTATCTCTTTTGATTGTAAAAACTCTAAAATGACTCATCAAACCAAACTTGGCTCCTTCAAAGCAGAAGTAATTACAGAATGGTCTATCAAAGAATAAAGCAATGAATACAAAGAATAACATGACTGTAATAGAACCAATTGTACCTATATCACTTAATAATAATTTCTCAAAATTTATTCTAGGATCAAATGACATAATATTAAAAATCAAATCTGACCCAATGAGAGAAACAAGAGCTAATAGTATATATCTACTGAATACCAATACTTTTTGAATAAATATGGGCATTTTTTTCTTTTTAATACCTAATAATCGTCCTACCCTACTGAATAGATCTTGTATAAACCCATATGGACAGATCCAACCACAATAAAATACACCAGATAAAAGTGTCAAACCAAGAATCAGTAATAATGTTGCTTTAAAATTAGTAAAAAATCCAAATATTGTAAGAACTAAACATAGAATTTGAACCACTAAACGATATTTTTGAATTTTCTTCATGATATTCACTCCTTCTCATATCAAACGGTAGTCTAGACCTTATTTATTACTGATAAATTTTTGTTAAAGAAAACTTTCTGTTAAATTGATTATAAGGGCATATGTAATTTTAATCTACTATAAAGCTATGTGAAGATTATGTGAAAGTTGTGGGAAGGAGAAAGAGCCTTTAGAAAAATTCTAATAGAACCATTTTTATGATATAATATGAGCAAAAGTTGGCTTATTAGAAATAAAAAAAGAGAAAAAACAAAAAATAGTCATAATTATACTGATAATAAAATAACAAGAAAATAACAAGAAAATATAAAAGACTTAAAGAAAAGCAGCTAAAATGTGAAATTTAGGTGCTTTTCTTGTATTTTTTTTTATTGGCGTAAGTATATACTGCTTTGGAATTGAAATAATTCATATGATTAGGAAAGGACAGAAAGGTTGAAAAAAACTATATTAAGATATTAAAATTGTGTGTATAAATATAGTATACGAGGAGGGATACCTATGAAATATTGTAGCGAATGTGGAAGTAAGCTTTATGATAATGCAAAATTTTGTGGTGAATGTGGAACGAAAATCGAGGTAGCAGAAAGTGTGTATAAGAAACAAACAGAAAATGTTAATCAACCTACTTATGAGCAACAATATAATGTAATTGAGGAAGATAATGAAAGAGAAAAGGGTAAAAAGAAAAAACATAAAATTATCCCAGTGGCTATAGTAGTATTTATTTTATTTATTGGGGGTTTGATGTTTTTAGGTAGTGATGATCATGAGGTTATAGGTGAAGATAAAAGTAATACATTTACTGATCATAACAATACTACAAGCACTATTAATCAAAATGATGAATTAGAGGATAATAGTCATGTAATAGATGGAAATACTGATAACGTCCTTATCGAAACGATTGCTGTAGGGAAAAACAGAAATGACGATGGTAGGATTAAATTGAATGTTTTAGGACTTACCAATAAAGAAGAACTAGATAAAACAGATAGGATAACAGAAGAGATGATCCTTTGGGAGCATATTGAGTATATGCCAGAGGGTGAACTAACAGAGATGGATCCAATATCTAAAGGAGTATTAACAGCTCAAAAGAATGTAATGGTGGAGATAAGAGGAACATTATATTGTTTTCAGGGTGATACAGGGAATATCTTATGGAAAAAGGATTTAAAGGGTAGTGGAGCTGAAATTGCCTGTGCTGATAATGGTCTAATCTTTGTATCCTGTTATTATGGTGATTTCTTAAAATGCTTCTCATCCAAAGGAGAGCTTTTGTGGACGGTTAAAGAGTCGGAAAAGTTTTATTGGGCAAATGGTGTAACTATCAAAGGTGATATGGTTTATGTACATTTTGGTGAAGAAGATAAAATTGCTAAATTTGATATGAATGGTAATTTTATAGCCTATGCTGAAAAAGCATCTTCTGATGGCAATACAAGTGGTAGTGAAGATAAAGAAAAGGCTATAAGATTTAGTGATAAAGGCTTTGAAAAAGCCATTAGGGATATCTACGGATTTGGAGATAAGACAATAACAGCTAATGATCTTGAAGAAAAGACGATATTAGATTTGAAAAAGAGCGAATATCAGGATGAGATAAAAAGTTTAGATGATTTAAAATACTTTAAGAACTTAAAAAAGATAAGAATCAATGGGGAAATGGATAATAGAATACAGGTAACGGCAAATCTTTCTGTTTTAAAAGAGTTAAAGGATCTAAAGTACGTGAGTTTTTGCGGCGTGACTCTTGAAGGCGATCTTAGGGATCTTACTTGTTTTGATGTTGAAAGGCTTTATATCGAAGGAACTAATGTGACAGGGGATATAAGTCATTTTAGTAATTTTAAAAAACTAAAGAGTCTAGGGTTAAGTTATAGCCAAATAACAGGAGATGTAAAATATCTTAGCAATTTAACGGAAATGGAAACTTTATATCTTCATTTTTCTGATATTTACGGTGATATTAAAAACTTAAGAGGATTGAAAAATTTAATCAGATTAAATGTAAGAGATAGTAATATTGAAGGGAATCTAGAAAGTATTGAACATATTGATTTGCAAGATTTTCATTACCAAAATTCTAAAGTGAAGTAAAAGTTTTTAGAAATATAAATGGAACAGTTGCTAGAAAATATTGTTAAGTAGGAAAGGAGGAATATATGATTAACAAGTATTGCTATAAATGCGGAAGTGAAATATGGGCGAGAGCAAAATGGTGTGAAAATTGCAAAGCACCAGTTATTGAAATGCCAGTATCAAATGTACAGAAAGAACAGATAGAAAAAATTAAGGAAATACAAGCACAAAATCCTACAAGTAAAGGCAAAGGCTGTTTTGCGGTTATGGTGGTAGGGTTTATCATGTTTGGAATACCCATGATTGTTATTCAATCAGATATTGGATACGATAGTATTATTACAAAATTACTTATGATACTCATATTCCTAGGGATGAATATACTACTTAGTAAATATAGAAAGAATTTAGGGTATAAGAAGAAAAAATTTTTTAACTTAACAAAAAAGAATAAAGTATATTTTGAGAATATTGAGATATTGTGTACAAATTGCAGACAAAAGCTGACAAAAGAAATGGTCTATTGTCCTAAATGTTCTAAAACTACAAATGAGGACATTGCTATTGATTTATCACAATATAAGGACGATTATAAACAAAACATTAAAACTACAACAGAAGAATTGGAGCCTAAAAAGATAACAAAGGAATATAAAGTTAAATGCGTAAATTGTGGTGCGGACATTGGTAGAGGAAAATTCTGCACTGAGTGCGGAACAAAAGTGGAGGTGAAATAATGGATTTTATTATTTTAATACTGATTATATTAGCTTTTGTTCAAGGATTTCTTGTTTCTAGAAAATGGAGTAAAATAGCTTATAAAGAAGATCTTGCTAAAGTCAATGAACTTATGGGATACATTGATAGACGTGAATTTGATTTGACAGATGATGAGGGTAAAAACCCTTTAATGATTGCTTGTTCATCTCACTTTTTTAAGAATAAGGGGAATGAATTTACCTATAACGATGTAGTAAAAAATGCGATATCAAAAGGTATAAATATAAATCAGAAATGTTTAAAAGAAGGTAAAACTGCACTTGTTTATGCAATAAAAAATAATCATGGAGATGAAACCGTAAAACTACTATTAAGAGCAGGAGCAGACGTTAATATAGTAGATGATCATGGGAGAACAGCATTATTTGATGCTATAAAGTATGGTAAATATAGTATGATAAAGGATCAAGTATCTAATGTAAATCATAAGAATAATTATGGAATTACTCCCCTTATGATAGCTGCCTTTAATATGGAATTTGATGTAATAGATGATCTTATTAATAGAGGTGCAAATGCTAAATTAACGAATATTTCTGGCGAAAATTCTTTTGATGTTGCTGTGAAAAATATGAAAAAGCATATAAGAATAGCTATTGAGAGTGAAAACTTAGATGAAGGAGGAAAACCAAGAAATATTACTACAAGCCAAGATGTTTTAGATGCTCAGAAGCATAATTACAAAGTAAGGGAAATGGTTAGAAAACTTGAGTGTATAGTAAATGATATAGAATATAGACCTAAAGAGTTTAAAAGACCTTTTTTAAATACAAGAAAGGCTAATTAGGTGATCGTATGAATAAGTCTATAATTAAAAAAAAGATAGTAATCATCATCTGTGTTTTTGGATTAATAATGTGCTTTAATATATACAAAAAAGGTAGTATGTATATACCATACTATCATAAGGGAGAATTCTTCATTGCTGAGTACGTTTTTAGAGATGTAAATGAAGGAGATATAATAGGAAATCCCAATTTTTCACCTAGTTTTGATTACGTTACAAAAGAAACATTTATAAACGAATTTAAAAACACATTAAAAACTTTAGAGTATGATTTTTCCATTGAAGAAGGATCACCAAAAGAAAATAGCAACTTTTTAAGAGCATATATGATAAACAAAAAATATGAAATAAATTATAAAGAAGGTTTTATCGATATTTCCTTTGAGAACTTTAATAAGAGCGAATTTTTAAAAGTTCTTAGAACTCTTATATATACTATAGATAAAGAAATAGATCATGAAGAATTAGAGCAAAGACTTTTAGAATGTGAGAATAAAGAGTTTTTAGAATATGATATTTATGCACACGGTTCAAAGATTGATTATAGATTTTATAAAGAGGAGCTTTATAAAGTGCATATAGAAGACATGAAAATGGGACACTAAATTTCAAAAGAAAGGCTCAAAAAAGGTTACACCTGTAAAGGAGGTCACTGTAAAAAGTATTACTTTTCAGTGACTTCAATAAAACGGGTGTTTTTTTTGTGAGAATGAACAACACAATATTTCGGTATCTTTTATATTATGAGGTGCTTACTGTGAAATTGATTTTGAAAATAATTGTTTTAAGAACGGATGGTACCACATAAGATGTAATGTGAACTTTTTCTATAAGGTGCAGTAATCCCTAAGAGATAAGTGCAGTTCTAGAATCTGTTCTCACATAAGGGGGTGGGGACCATGGAGGAAAAAATAGAAAGGTCAATAGAGAAGGAAACAGAAGAACAAACTGATGAGTTAATTAAAAAGCCTTTCGAAGAGCAAACGGAAGAACCAAAAGAAGAGCTAGAAGAAAAGCGTAAAAAATATGTCGGATACATAGTAGTTTCTATCTGCTACTTACTTATTCTTTATTTTGGAATGGCGAAGCATTTCGAAAGTCATTATTGTTTTGGCTCTGAAATCAATGACATAGATGTTTCTGCAAGAACTGTAGAAGAGGCTAAAATCATAGTGACATCTCAGCTTCAGGAGTATACTTTAAGTATAAAAGAGAGAGAGGATAAGATTGAAAAGATAAAAGGCAATGACATAAATTTACGGTATTGTTCAGACGAGGAATTTTATAAATTTAAAGAGAGTCAAAATCCTTTCTATTGGTTTTTTGAACTTTGCTTACAGAAAAATTCAAAAACCACAGCAGATCTATTATATGATAAGGAACTACTGAAGAAACAAATCGATGGACTTTCATGTTTTGATGATAGGAATATAATTGAACCTAAGAATCCTAGCTTTCGATATTTGGATAGTAGTTATATGATCTTAGATGAAATTCCAGGAAGCAAGGTAGATAAAGAGAAGCTACATCTCTTTGTAGAAGAGGCAATACTAAGGGGTGATACTGAAGTAGATTTAGAAACAGGGGATTGCTATGTAAAGCCAGAATATACTTCAAAGTCTCCTAAAATCATAGAAGTCAAAGACACGCTTAACAAATACGTATCATCAAAGATTACCTATACATTCGGAGATGATAAAGAAACAATAGATGATTCTATAATAAACCAGTGGCTTATAGTAAATGAGAATCTGGAAGTCGTCGTTGATGGAAAAAAGGTAGAGGATTATTTAGAAAAAATTTTTAAAACCTATAATACTGTTGGAAAAATAAGAAGTCTTGCTGGATCATCAGGGCAAACTATTCATATAGGCGGTGGCGACTATGGTTGGTGCATTGATATAGCGAAAGAAGTACAAAATCTGATTGTGAATATTAGAGAGGGAAAGACTATAACAAAAGAACCAGCATACAGTCAGACGGCCTTTTCTCACGGGGCTACTGATATTGGAGATACATATGTTGAAATAGATATAGGGAAACAGCATATATGGTTTTATAAGAAGGGTTCTCTAATAGTCCAAGGACCTATTGTATCTGGTAATATAAAAAAACATACAGAAACACGTAAAGGTATTCATAGATTAAAATATAAACAGAGAAAAGTTATCTTAAGGGGTCCAGATTACGCTGTACCAGTTGCCTTTTGGATGCCATTTGATGGTGGAATAGGGCTTCATGATGCAAGCTGGAGAAGTAAATTTGGAGGGAATATCTATAAGACAAATGGATCCCATGGTTGTATAAACATGCCTTACAACGTAGCAAAGGAGATATTTAATAATATTGAGGTAAATACCCCTGTTATTTGTTATTAACAAGTGTGTCGTTTTATTTTTTGTCTCTTGATTTTGTTGTTTCAAGAGATGGGGTAAAGAATGAGTATAGATATATAACATTTTATTGTTTTCTACAGATTAGAAATATAAATTGAAATATATTCCAGAATACCATAATTGAAGAGATAGTACTTGAGTGTGAAAAGGGCATAATAAATTGGTAGAAGCAGATACTAAAAGGGGCTGCATTGTGTTGATATAGAAAGTAGATAGCTAAGAATGTTATATAATACCCATGTTTTTTGCTTTGTGTAAAAGAAAAAGCCAGAATACAAAAAGATTAAAGAAAAGGAGATACGATGACAGAGAGAAAAGTAGTAATAGAAACAGGATGGAATTTAGATAACAGTTATGCTCGCCTGCCGAAAACATTTTTTACTAGACTTAACCCAACTCTTGTACGTTCACCGAAGTTAATCATTCTCAATCATACGTTGGCAACATCCCTAGGGTTGAACGTCCAGGCACTGCAAAGCAATGATGGCGTAGTAGTGTTTGTTGGCAATGGGCTTCCTGAAGGTGCTTTGCCGCTTGCTCAAGCTTATGCAGGGCATCAATTTGGGCATTTTACCATGTTAGGAGACGGTCGAGCTCTACTGCTTGGAGAACAGATCACGCCTTTTGGTGAACGGTTTGATATTCAGCTCAAGGGTTCAGGGAAAACACCATACTCTCGGGGGGGAGATGGGCGAGCGACACTTGGTCCCATGCTACGTGAGTATATCATCAGTGAAGCAATGCATGGGCTTGGTATTCCTACTACCCGTAGCTTAGCGGTGGTGACAACTGGCGAGTCAGTAATCCGCGAAACTGATCTGCCTGGTGCAATTCTGACTCGCGTGGCTGCTAGTCATCTGCGTGTGGGAACCTTTCAATACGTTTCAAAGTGGGGGACTGTCGAGGATTTACGAACCCTAGCTGATTATACATTGCAAAGACATTTTCCAGACGTTGACGATGTTGAGAATCGTTATCTTTTCTTACTTCAACAAGTGATCAAGCGTCAAGCTGTGCTGATTGCCAAATGGCAACTGGTTGGCTTTATTCACGGGGTGATGAACACCGACAACATGACCATTAGTGGAGAAACTATTGATTATGGTCCTTGCGCCTTCATGGATACTTATGACCCTGCAACGGTATTTAGTTCCATTGACATTCATGGCCGTTATGCCTATGGCAATCAGCCGAATATTGCCGCGTGGAATCTTGCCAGGTTTGCTGAAACTCTATTGCCGCTGCTGCATGTTAACCAGGAACAGGCTGTTAAACTAGCTCAGGATGCGATTTCAGATTTTACTGAGTTGTATCATTGTAATTGGATCACGGGAATGAGAGCAAAACTGGGAATTTTTAACGAAGAGGTACAGGATGAATCTCTTATTGAAGGTCTCCTCAGTATGATGCAGAAGTATCGTGCGGATTATACCAATACCTTTCTAGCATTAACTTTTGATAAGTCAGAGGATACGGCTCTGTTTGGCACAACGGAATTTGCTCAGTGGTACGAGCTGTGGCAGGCGAGATTAGACAGGCAGCATGAACCAAAAGATTCCTCGCAACAACTGATGCGAAACTCCAATCCCGCGCTAATCCCTCGAAATCACCGGGTAGAAGAAGCACTAGAAGCTGCAGTGAAACAAGGAGACTATAGCGTGATGAAGCGGTTTCTTGATGTTCTTTCAAGTCCCTATGCCCATTCTCCCGAACAGGTTGATTACTCCACATTGCCTCCGCCATCAACCTGTCCTTACAGAACTTTTTGCGGTACTTAATATAGAAACATTAAATCAGCTAACGGATGTCAAGCAAAAATTAAAAATAATTGCTATATAAAAAAGGGCATAGTTAATAGCCCTTTTTGTATTTCTTGTTATCTTCATCAGCTTCTGCATCTGCTTTAGTTTTATGAACTGTACCACGCGGATGCTCAGGTGGCGCATAGATAGCGTACAATTTAAGTGGTTTATCACCTGTATTGATGATATTGTGCCATTTACCAGCAGGGATCATGATTGCATAGTCATCATAGACTTTTTCTTGAAAATCTAATTGATCTTTACTATCCCCCATTTTAACAAGTCCTTGACCTTCTTCAATACGTATGAATTGATCACCTGTGGGATGAACTTCTAAACCTATATCCTCTCCAACTGGGATGCTCATCAAGGTAACTTGCAAATTTTCTCCTGTCCATAAGGCGGTACGAAAAGTAGGGTTTTGTGTAGTAGCCTCCTCAATATTAATTACAAAGGGTTCTGGTCCATAATCCTTCAATGTAGTATACTGTTTTGAAAAGTTTGAGCTATACATTGGTATATTAACGTAGTAAGGATAGGGATACGTTTTATACATATTATACATTGGTGTGTTAATGTAATAAGGACATGGATATAGATTATAAACATTATACATAGGGTTCATTCCTTTCATAGTCTTATAAAATTAGCATATGCACTATGTTTAGAAAATGTGATTCGATTCACAGGAATGCTATGTTCCAGAGTTCATAATACCTTATAACATAGCATGTCTTAAAACATTAAATGTAGAGAAAAAATTTAGTGAAATCGTTGATTTTATAATGAAAGACTTAAATAAATTTGTTGAAAATAAAGGTGTTAAAAATCCCGTGCCTATAAATAAAATAAATATAGATAACAATATTTTAGCACCTCATGAGTAACTAACAATTACTACATAATATGCAAGAAAAATTATTTTAGAAAGGATAAAATATAGAAATTTAGGATTTGGTGAGATGAAGCGTATTATAAATAACTGTATTTTTTTCTAAAATAAAGTGAGAATAGTATATTTAAGGATATACTAGATGAATAAATAATATAAAAAGAAATGAAAATAAGAGAACCACCAGAAGTCTATAAATAATTTCTAATTTCTTATTAGATATATTATACTGTGATATAGATAGAGAGGTGGATGAATAAATGAAAGAAAAAATACTAGTAGTAGATGATGAAAAAAGTATTGCGGATTTAATTGCATATGCTTTTACAAGAGAAGGCTATAGTGTTGAGACTGCTTATAATGGAGAAGAAGCATTAAATACAATAAAAAACTTTAATCCACATATAGTGATTATAGATGTGATGATGCCTAAAATGAATGGATTTGAAGTATGTAGGAAATTAGATAATAGAGAAAATTTAGGGATTGTCATGCTTACTGCAAAAAATGATATTGTAGATAAAGTATTAGGGCTAGAGTTAGGAGCGGATGATTATATAACAAAGCCCTTTGATATAAGGGAAGTAATAGCAAGGGTTAAATCATTACTTAGAAGGTTAAATAAAAATACAAATGAATCTGAAGATACACATATACAAATTAAAGATTTAAAGGTCATGTTAAAACAAAGAAAAGTTCTTATAAAAGAAAAAGAATTGGAATTTACGCCTAAAGAATTTGATTTGTTAGTTCTTTTATTATCAAATTTAGATCGAGTATATACAAGAGATGAGCTTTTAGATTTAATTTGGGGAATGGAGTATATTGGGGGAACTCGTACAGTGGATATTCATATTCAAAGACTCAGAAAAAAATTAGATAAGCCTTATGAAAATATCATACAGACAGTATATAGAGTAGGATATAAAGCGATAGGTGAAATCTATGAAGGTTAGTATAAAGATAAAATCCAGTGTATTTTTAGCAATTCTTTTACTTTTAACAGTAAGTATACTCAGTACACTAGTACTAAATGGAATACAAAACAATCAAAAGAAGGACTATGAAATGTATTTAGCACGACAAGTAAAAATTGCAAACACCTATATTAGGCAGATGTATCTTACAAAATCAATAGAAGATCAAGAACAATTTTTACAAAAAAGTGCACAAGAACTTGTATTGCAGTTAAATTCAATAAATGGAATGCATATTGCCATTTATGATATGAATGGAAAAGAATTAGTTAATTCTATGCCGTATAATAATAGAACAGATACAAAAGAGTTACTTTCTCATGCATTGAAAGATCAAATAGCATATGAAATTGTAGGAGAGCATGTAGTATATATGGCTCCACTTTATAATGAGAGACAAATAGGAGTTATCAAATTTCATTACTCTCTTAAAAAAAATATTGATTTTTATAATGCTATAAAGGTTCTTTTTATGAAGATCGGAGTAGTTGTATTTGTATTTAGTTTTATTAGTGCATATTTTTATTTTAATACATTTACTAAAAGTATTTTTAAACTAAAAAAAGATACACGAGACATTAAAATGGGATTATATAATCGTATTATTCCCCTTACAAGAACGGATGAAATTGGGGAATTGAGTGAAGACATTTATTATATGAGTAGTCGAATTGAAAAAAATATAAAAGAGATGGAAGAAGAACAGGAAAAACTCAAACTAGCAGTACAGAAATTAAAAGCATTAGAAAAGCAGCAGAAAATTTTTATTGGGAATATAACCCATGAATTCAAAACACCTCTTACAGTTATAAGAACCTATATAGATTTATTAGATATGTATTCAGACGATCCGAATTTGTTAAGAGATGCAAAGGTAAATATAGCAAAAGAAACACAAAGACTATATGAGATGGTGGAGAAGATTTTATATTTGTCTTCATTACAAAAATATGATTTTGAATTTCAATGTGAAAAAATAGATGTAAAAGAAATATTAGAAGAAATTTGTAGCCGTATGGAAGGAAAAGCTCAAAAGTTTAATATTCTCATAATAAAAAGCTTGCAATCTGGCTTTATTCTAGGAGATAAGGAAAATCTAATGCATATTTTTATAAATTTGATAGACAATGCTATAAAATATAATAAGGTTCAAGGAAAAATATTTATTAACAGCTATATGCGGGATAAAAAAGTATTTATAGAAGTAGCAGATACAGGAATAGGAATTCCAAAAGAAGCAAGGAAGAAAATATTTGAACCTTTTTATACCGTTAATAAAGATCAATCTCAAAATCATGAGGGGACAGGATTAGGCCTTTCTCTTGTAAAAGAATTAATAGAAAAACAAAAAGGAATCATTTCTGTATTAGATACAAACGAAAAAGGAACTACATTTTTGATTTCTTTTCCAGCTTTATAAAAGTTTACAGTTTTGAAACAATTAGATATACTTTTGAAAAATCAATTAGGTATAGTATCCTTATAGAAAATAAGGAGGAATTGAAAAATGATCAAAAGAAAATTATTAGCAGGTATTTTGGTGCTTAGTGCTTTAGTAGGAACAGTGGGATGTACACAATACAAAGCAGAGGGACAAGAAAATAATGAAAATATAACTATCATAAAGGACACAAAAGATATCTTAGCAACTGAAGTTGTTGCATCTAAAATTGATATTTATGAAGGAATAATAGGAAATGATTGGATAGATGAAAATAAAATAGTAATCACAAAGGAAAATAGTGAATTAGAACCAGTAAAAATTGATAATGCGAAACTGAAGGCTGATTTTGAAGTGAAAAATCTTTATGTATATAATCTAAATGATAAAGCAGAAAAAAGCATTGGTGATCAATCAAAATTCCAAGATGGGGCAATTTTTGCACCTAATAATAAGTATCTATTTTATAGAAATGAATTTGAAGAAAAGGCAACAGGATATATTTCAGACGCACAAGGAAATACGATAGCTAAAATTACAGATAATGTTATAGATGAGTATGATTTGAGTGAAGCTCAATGGATAAATAATGAAGAATTAATTATTCCTTGCCACAGTATCAGAGGGTTTGCTACTATAAACGTTGATGGAAGGATAAAAAAAATAAAAGATGTAGAAAGTGGAACAATGGGGACACAAGATCCGTTAGATGGACTTAGTATTACAAACCCAATAAAAGTTTTAGATAAAATATATTATGTAACAATACATCGAGGAGCACATGATGATAACAAGCTAAAAGTTTATGATATGAATAAAAAAGAAAAGAAAGTATTAGTGAAAGACCATGTTCAAGAGGTTACGCTATCTCCTAGTAAAGAACAACTACTTATGATTACATCAAACCTTGATAAAGATGTAAATGAATTGATTACAATAGATTTAGAAGGAAAACAAAGAGATATTTTAGTGGAAGGATATATATTTGGTGCAAAGTGGTCTGTTGATGGAACAAAGGTAGTTTATATATCAAATGAAGAGGGACATGAAGGGGTTTATGTAGTAGATGTAAAAACAAAGAAAAAATCATTGATTGCTACAGGGGAATATTACACACCTATTAAATGGAGTCCATCTGGTCAAAAAATAATGATGCATAGTAAAAAGCCTAAAAATAATGGAAGACCATTTGATGAAATGGATGTTACCAATGTAGTTACATTAAAGTAATGAAAGGGATATAAAATGAAAGGGGAAAAAATAATAGTAGGCATTTTAGTAGCAGGTGTTTTATTAGTAGCAGGATACAATATATATAATCTTGTAGAAAATAATACTGCATCAAATAAAATCAAACAAAAGGTAGTACATGAAGAAAAAAGAGAAGAAGCAGAAAATGAGTATCTAAAAATTAAAGCAATAGAAGCTATTGAAAAGCATTACAAAGTAAAAATAGATGGAGACAAATTAGAATTTAATATTGAGCATAATACAGTAGAAAAGCAATTAGAAAGAATAGAAAGTATGATAGTCGAATTATCAACAAGAACAGGAGAAAGAGGAGCAACCATAGATTATTTAGAAGAAGAAAAAAAGAGAATTAAATTTGGAACCATTGATTTTTTTGGGGACGTATATGGGGGTAAAAAGTTAGAAACATATGCTGTGTCTTTTGATGATGAAACAAAAGAAATTTTACAAGTTACATGTATAAAAAGAGATGTATTAAAAAAATTAAAACCAATAGATTTTATTAGTTTTGAACAATCAAAGAAAATAGCAGAAGCATTTATAGCTAGAAATAATCTTGAAGATGTAGAGCAATTAAAGTTTATTGGACTTATAGAGGATGTAACTTATTTTGAACAGGATGAACATATATTTGATACTTTTATGCTTTTTTATGAAAATATGAATGATGTCAGTAAAAAAATAAATATAAAGATTGATAGGGTTTCAGGGAAAGTAAATTATTTCTCTGTAGGGAAAAAGGCAGTATCAGAGTATGAGAAGAATGCTTATCATATAGTTGAAGCAAAAGAAGTAGAAAGCAAGAAGATTACAAGAGAAGAAGCTGTAAAAATTACTGAAAATGTATTTGAAAAGTATTTTAATGTAAAAGTAGATACGAAGGATGTAGCAGAGGATTTACAATATAATTATAGTTTTGCTATTTGGTTTGCACGGTGGGATGGCGAAAAATATTCTATAGTCTTAACAAAGGAAGGGAAAATTGAAGGTGTAGGTTATGGTGAAGAAATAAAACAAGCTTCTTTAACAAAAGAGGAAGGTAAAAAAATTGCAGCAGTATTTATTAAAAAACATAAATTTGCAGATGAAGAAGACATCAAGTGCATAGAAAGTAATAGTTTAGGAGAATACAAATTTATATATGGAAAAGATGAAAAAACAGGCAGAAATAAAATCATAGCTATTTCTTTGAATGGGAATCATGTAAATGGTTTTGATATGAAACTTAAATCTGTTAAAGAGACAGAGGAATAAAGAGATATATAGGAAATGTAAGCCAAGTAGCGAAAGGGCTAACCGTACCAAGACTAATCTTTGAGCTGTTCAACTTCCCATTATAAGAAGCATATATTATAATGGGAAGTTATTTTGAAGATGGATCTGATATGAATATAAGCATTAATGAAATAAAAAAGATTATATAGATGCAGGCATTTAAGCTTAGGCACAAGATGAAAGGTATAAGAAGAAAAGTAAAAAAGAATTTTTTAAGACACTCAATAAAAAGGGTGTCTTTTTATACAAATGTTGATTATATTCCTATATATAATTGATGTTAGAGAATGTGCAGCAACCATTGGATTATTCTTATTTTTATTGAAAAGTATATTTTGGTCGGATTTGGAAAATATATAGGTTTAAGTAAACTATTGTTTATAGGTATTGCTTTAATGGATGTGATGATGACCTATTATGTTCATTAACATTCTAGTGAAGACATTTATACAGAAGGTAATAGCTAATGAATATATGTACAGCGTGTTCTCAATAGGATTCAGCGTATCCTTTAGTAGAGAATGAAATTTAAATAAAAGATAAAAAGGAGGGAAAGAAATGAATAAGAAGATATATCCTTTTACGACAAAAGATAGTCCACTATTATCTGAAGTTGGAGGTAAAGCGAAAGCACTTATAGAAACGACAAAGGCAGGTTTTCTAGTTCCATCAGGTTTTGTCTTATCTGTTGATTTTTTTAATCCGTGGCTTCAAGAAATAAAAGATTCAAGTGAATGGTTAGAAGTACTTTTAAAGGTGACAAGAGAACAGTGTGAAGCAGTAAAATTAAAAGCAGCACAGCTTATGTTTAATGAAAAACAAAAGGTAGCTATGGAAGAAGCGTTAAGAGAATTTGAGGTAGGTACAGTTTTTGCTGTGCGTTCGTCTTCTCCGGAAGAGGATTTAGAAGGCACTAGTTTTGCTGGAATGTATGAGACGTTACTTGGCATAACAACACAGGGGCTTGAGCAGGCTATAGCTTCTGCATTTTCTTCCTGTTTCGATGTTAGAGTTATGGAATATAAAAAGCAATATAACATAGACCTTGAAAACACATGTATAGCCGTTATCGTGCAAAAACAAATTGCTTCGGATGTAAGTGGTGTAGGGTTTTCACTGAATCCTAATAACAATTGTTATGATGAAGTGATGGTCAATGCTTCTTTTGGACTTGGGGAAAGTATCGTTTCAGGAGTAGTAACACCTGATACGTATATTATAGATAGTATAAAAAATAAAATTATTAAAAAGAAAATAGGAGATAAACAAACTGCACTGTGGCTTAAAGATGATGGAGGTACGATTCAAAAAGATAATAATAATTCAGATGAGCAGGCGCTTACGGATCAGCAGATCTTAGAGCTAACAGAACTTATTAAAAAATGTGAAAAGTATTATAAAAAGCCTATGGATACAGAATGGGCTTTTGAAAAAGATATATTATATCTATTACAATCAAGACCTATTACAACGTATATTCCCTTATTTCCTGAGCTTGTAACTAAACCTGGAGAAAAGAAAAATATTTATATTGATGTAATGGGACTTACACAAGGATTTACTGAAAGTATGTCTGTTCTTGGTATTGAACTATGGGCAAGAATGCTAGATGACTTAAAAGGGGGTATTATGCCAACCTCACTAGATGGAGCTATGCCAGCTCTCCATGGCAGACAATATATGAATGTTTCTAATATAATGGCAGGCTGGGGTTCTTTCGCAACAAAAAAATTTTTAAAAAGTTATGATGAAAATGTAAAAAAAATATTTGAGGATATAGATTTAGGCAAAGAATATAAACCTGCTCAAATGCCAGAAGTAATGAAAAAAACAAAATTAAATATGTTAAAAATGATTTTTCCAATGATACCATCTACAATAAAAGCCAAGTTTTCCGATTATAAAGAAGTTGTTGAGGAATATAATATGACAGCAAGTAGGATTATAGAACATCTTAAAATATTAAACTCAAATAAAAATTTTAGTGAAATCGTTGATTTTACAATGAAAGACCTTGAAACTATTATGAATACCATGGGAATAATGATAGCAGGAATGTCAGCATTTTCTTCTATTAAGAAAATGTTTAAAGGGAAGGATGTAGAGACACTTGTAACGGCCTTAGGGATGGATTTAGAGGGAAACCCAACGAGTCAAATGGGGCATTTATTATTTAAACTTGCCTCTTATGATGAATTTCAGGCAACTAAATCCGTAGAGGCGTTTATGAAAAAAATTAAAGAAAAGTCATATTCAAAGGAGTTTATGAATGATTACGTTGAGTATTTAGACAAATTTGGAGCAAGGGGCTTTATGGAGATAGATGTTGCTTCTAAAAGGGTATACGAAGACCCTACATTGCTATATGAGAAGCTTACAAATATCAATATTAAAGATAGTCAAATTTTAAATGTAAAAACAAAAAGAGAAGAGGCATATAAAAAATTACTTGCTGTAGCAAAGATAGGTGGTTTCGATAAAAAGTTTGAAAAACAAGCAAAAATTTATCAAGCAACTTTTGGTTACAGAGAACACCCTAAATATATGATTGTAATGATCTATGCAAAACTTCATGATATTGCTCTTGAAATTGGAAAAAAATTTGTACAAGAGGGTAGACTTAAAGATAAATGGCATATATTTGATCTTCATGTTAATGAAATTGTTTGTGCTCAAAAGGGTGAAGACATTGATCTTAAGAGGATAAGAGATGAAAACTTGGAACCTTATAAAAAAGTTGCACATATTAAGGATTGGCCCCTTGTAATTGATAGTAGAGGAAAGATATTTAAGCCAAAAATTAATGCTGAAGATGGCGATTTAGTGGGTGCGCCAATAGCTCCTGGTGTTGCGAGGGGCAAGGCCAAGGTGCTGAGAACTCCCTATGAGAAACCATTAAATTCAGGTGAGATATTAGTAACCAAAGCCACAGAACCATCATGGACACCGATTTTCATCAATGCAGCAGGTGTTATTATGGAAGTAGGAGGACCTCTTCAGCATGGTGGTATAATAGCCAGAGAGTATGGTATTCCTTGTGTGAGTGGAATGCTTGGCATTATGGATATTGTCAAAGATGGTGACATACTTGAAGTTGATGGATCAAATGGGATTGTTAGAATAATTAAAGAATAATATTTTTACAAAATGCTGATGAAAAAAGTTGAAAAAAAGATTAAATAAGTTATAGGAAATAGTTTTTATAGGATTGTATGCAGTGAGGTAGATCATGAATAAATAATAAATGATCAGGATTAATCCTGGTCATTTATTATTTATTCAAGGTTAGTTTTTTTGACTATTGATATATATTACATTAATTTTATACATTTCCTATTAAGGTATAAATTACATATATAAAATATATGCATTTATATTGACGTGAGAATAACTATCAATTACAATGATGATATCGATAATTGTTATCAAATTAACAATAATACAAAATGAAAAAAATTATCAACGAGGAGGGAACAAATAATGAAAAAAAGATCTATTTTAATTTCTTTAAGTCTTGTACTAATTTTTTCACTACTAACTCTTGCAGGGTGTTCAAGTACCCAGGAGACAAGTGGAGCTACTGAAAAAACAGAGGAAAGTAAAGAACAAGCTGTAAATCTTTATACAAATCGACACTATGATACAGATGAACAATTATTACAATTATTTACTGAAGAAACAGGGATAAAAGTCAATGTAGTAAAAGGCGACTCAGATGAATTAATTGAAAGACTTGCAAGAGAAGGAAAGGATACAGAAGCAGATTTATTAATTACAGCAGATGCAGGAAGGCTACATAGAGCAAAGGAAAAAGACTTATTGCAATCTGTAGCAAGTGAAGAGCTATTGGAAAATATTCCTGAAAATTTAAGAGATGAAGACAATCAATGGTTTTGTTTGACGGTAAGAGGAAGAGTTGTGGTATATGCTAAGGATCGAGTAAATCCTTCAGATTTATCAACGTATGAGGATCTAACAAATTCTAAATGGCAAGGGAAAATACTTGTAAGATCATCATCGAATCTATACAATCAATCCCTTCTTGCATCTTTTATAGAGATCAACGGGGAAGAAAAGGCTAAAGAATGGGCAAAAGGGTTAGTTGGAAATATGGCTAGAGAGCCAAAAGGAAATGATAGAGCACAAGCTACAGCTGTTGTGGCAGGCGAAGGGGACTTAGCAATCATGAACACTTATTATGTAGGAAAAATGCTAAATTCTTCTAATCCTGAAGAGGTGAAAGTAGCTGAAAATGTAGGGGTATTTTTCCCAAATCAAGACACTACAGGAACACATATCAATGTGAGTGGGATAGGACTTACGAAACATGCTAAAAATAAAGAAAATGCTATAAAGCTGATAGAGTTCTTATCTAGTGAAAAAGCTCAAAAACAATTCGCCCAGGCAAACTATGAATATCCTGTAAACCCTAAAAATGAACCATCAGAACTTTTAAAGTCATGGGGAGAATTTAAGACTCAAAATATAAACCTATCTAAACTAGGAGAAAATAATAAAAAGGCAGTAGAAATTTTTAACGAAGTTGGATGGAAGTAAATGAAAGCAGTCCTTTTGGGCTGCTTTAAAACTATTGAAATGTAAAGGAAGTGCAAAATTGATTAAAACAAGGAACTTAAAATCCAATTTTAATATATGGGCGATCCTAAGTTTCATATTTGTAGGATTAGTAATATTACCTAATATGAATATATTTATCAATTTTTTTAATGAACCAAATGAAAACTGGTTTCATATTAAGAAATATCTTTTAAAAGACTATGTTGTAAACTCTACTATATTGATTGTTTTTACGGGACTGTTTACCACTATGCTTGGGACAAGTCTTGCATGGATTGTCTCTATATATGATTTTCCTATGAAAAGATTCTTTAAATGGGGGTTAGTTTTATCCCTTGCAATACCAGCATATATAGGAGCGTACACTTATAATGGATTGTTAAATTATACAGGTGTTATACAAACATTTCTTAGAAATTATTTGGACATATATGTAAATCAAAAATATTTTAATGTCATGTCCATGAAGGGTGCCATCTTTGTCTTTACTATGTTTTTGTTTCCGTATGTATATATTATTACCAGATCCTTTTTAGAAAAGCAATCTTCATCCTTAATTGAAAGTGGGAGAGTTTTAGGAAGAAACTCTTTAGGAATTTTTATACATGTAGTAGTGCCTATATCAAGAGCAGCTATTATTGGTGGTGTTAGTTTAGTTATATTAGAAGTATTAAATGATTATGGTGTTGTGAAATACTTTGGTATTCCAACCTTTAGTACGGCTATTTTTAAGACATGGTTTGCTATGGGAGATATAGATTCAGCAGTGAAGTTATCTTCTATTTTAATGTTTCTGGTTTTTGGTATTTTAATATTAGAGAAATTTTTAAGAGGAAGAAAGAAATTTAGTTATACTACTGCAAAAGTAAGACCTTTAACATGTATTCAATTAAAAGGAATCAAAGGAATCTTGGCATGTAGCTATTGCTTTTTAGTGTTTAGTCTTAGTTTTCTTATTCCTACCCTACAGCTAACCCATTGGACAATCATGACCTATAAAAAGATTTTAGACATGAAGTTTTTAGGACTTATGATGAATTCTTTATGGATTGCCTTATTTTCTTCAGTGCTCATAGTGATCATAGGGATTGTAATTGCTAATTATTGTAGAGTACATGAAGGGATCATTTCCAAAGTTTATTCAAAAATGACAGTGGTGGGTTATTCTATTCCAGGGGCTGTTATTGCAATAGGTGTGATTGTGTTTTTTATAAACTTGGATCATAAGTTGTATTGGATTTACAAAATAATCAATCCGAATACGTCTAAATTACTTTTAAGTACAAGTATTATTATGCTTATTTTTGCGTATATCATAAGATTTTTAGCCATAGGATACAATTCTATAGAATCAGGATTTGAAAAGGTGGGTAAAAGATTTTTCGAAGCTTCTAGAACCCTTGGAATGAATATGACACAGACTTTCTTTAAAGTTGATTTTCAAATGATTAAGCCTGCAATTTTAAGTGCATTTGTGCTTGTTTTTGTAGATATATTAAAAGAATTACCCCTTACCCTTATATTAAGACCTTTTAATTTCAATACTTTAGCTACAAAATCTTTTGAATATGCCAATGACGAGATGATTCATGAAGCGGCTATATCTTCATTAATAATCATTATTATTAGTGTTGTTTCAATATATTTTTTTTATAAGGTAGGGGATAAGGAGGAAGTTTAATGTATGTTAAGATAAAAGGATTAAATTTTCAGTATAAAAATGCAAAGGAAGATGCAGTAAAGGATTTTTCTATGAATATAGAAAAAGGAGAAATTATAGGTATTTTGGGAGAAAGTGGAAGTGGAAAAAGTACTGTTCTAAGATTGATTTCAGGGCTGGAAGTACCTAAAGACGGATTTATTCAAATAAACCAAAGGACTATGGTAGATCAACACACTTTTATATTACCTGAAAATAGAGGAATAGGAATGGTTTTTCAAGATTATGCCCTTTTTCCTCATATGACAGTAGCCCAAAATATAGAATTTGGATTAAAAGGAATAGGCAGAAAGGGAAAAGGTCAAAGGGTAAAAGAAGTTTTAACATTAGTCAACATGGAAAAATTCCATAAGAGATATCCTTATGAATTAAGTGGAGGACAACAGCAACGAATTGCATTAGCAAGATCATTAGCACCTAATCCGTCCTTATTATTATTAGATGAACCCTTTAGCAATCTAGATAAAGATTTGCAGATAAAAATAAGAGAAGAATTGAAAAAAATCATAAAAAGTACCCAAATCACATCTATTTTTGTTACCCATGATAAAGATGATGCAAAAGCTATTGCAGATAGAGTAGTTATATTAAAGGAAGGAAAAATCATTCAAGTAGGAAATCCAAAAGAGCTTTTAAACTAAAAATCATAGGGAGATATATCTCTCTATGATTTTTTTGTATAAGGTACAAATATAATGAAAACATATATATAAGATTTGTGAAAGATTAAAGTCATAAATGTGTACATAGGAAATTAAAAAATCTGAATATAAAGGAAAAAAATGGGGTATCTATAAGATGATAAAAGAGAAAAATACGAAGGAAAATATCAAAAAATGTAGAAATAGATTATAGAAAGGATCATTAAATAAAAAAGCTTATCATTATTACTTATCTATAATAGATAAAGAGAGGTCTAATTAATATATGTGCAATGCATATGTTTGCGTCGAAAACATTCCTATATAAATATATCTAGGTTTTCATAAAGAAACATTCCTTATATTCTATAGTATGAAGATAATATTCCTAAAAAAATTTTATAAAATGAATCAATCAAGGGAGGGATAAACTAGTAGAAAAAATTTGAAAAAAGATTAAAAATTACATAGGAAAGGGTGATCAGATGAAAAAGATTAAACGCAAATCTAAAGGACATTCCAATAAAAAAAGCAAAAGCATAGCTAATAAATTGTTAATGGTGGTTATTACTTTAGTAGTTATTACTTTAGTAGTTATTACTTTAGTAGTTATTACATTTATGTTGACAGGATTTATTATTAATAATAAGGTGAGTACCATGGTTACAGATTTAGTAAGGAATGATATGGTTAGTCAATCCCAAAATATTAGTGCCAATATAGGAAATTTTTTTACAGAAAAAGCTGATATTGTAAAAATTATGGCCAATACAGATAGTATTACAAACTATATTAAAGGTACAGAGGGATTAGCAAGTAGAAGTGAAGTAAAGCAAACACCCAGCTATCCTTCTATATTAAGAACCTTGCAGAATATGAAAAAATCTGATAAAGATTTGGGACTTGTTTATGTAGCATTAGAAGATAATAATAATTTTATTAGTGAAGATCCAGCATGGGAAGTTCCTACAGAATGGGATATCATGCAAAGAGCATGGTATACAGATGCCGTAGCCAAAAAAGATATCCACTTTACTGTTCCATATATAGATAATGTTACAAACAAGCTTGTAATTAGTGCAGTTACTCCAATATTTGAAAATGGTAAATCTATTGGAGCTTCAGCCATTGATGTATCCATAGATAGATTATCTACTATGATGTCTCAGTATAAAATCGGAGAAGGTAGCTATGCCATACTTATAGATAACACAGGAACGGTTGTTTATCATCCAGATGAAAAGCTGATATTAGAATCAAATATGACACAAATAGATGGCGAACTAGGCGAGATTGGACAAGCTATGGTTCGTGGAGAATCTGGGGTAACAAAATATGTTCATGATGGAGAAAAAAAATATATTGCCTATATGCCTATAGAGATTAATGGATGGTCTGTTGCTATGACTATACCTGAGACTTATGTATTAGATAAAGTAAATGCCATTAGAAAAATTATTCTATTGCTTTATGGATTAAGTTGTGTAGGTCTTGCTATAAGTATACTTTTATTAACGAAAAAAATATTAAAGGATGTACCTGTTATTTTAGAAGGTTTAACTGCTGTATCAAATGGAGATTTATCAGTAAAGTTAAATATTCAATCAAATGATGAAATTGGAGAAATCTCTTCAAAGTTTAATATAATGGTTGAAAATATGAAAAAATTAGTGTCTAGTGCAAAAACTATTGCAGGGGAAGTGGCAAGTGCATCTAACTATTTGGAAAAATCTTCGAAAGAGACAAATATGTCTGTAGAAGAAGTGGCAAGAGCTGTTGATGAAATTGCAAGAGGAGCTAGTGAACAAGCTGCTGATGCTGAAAAAGGTGCAGAGCTTACAATCGGATTAGACCACAAATTTAATCAATTATCAGAGAATAGCAAAGATATGAGTAATGCAACAAAAGAGGTTATGGATGCTAATGTAAAAGGTGTACAACTAGTGAATGAATTAAAAGAAAAAACAGAAATAAACAATGATGCCACAAAAAGAGTGGAAGGGGCTATTCATGCACTTGCAATAAAGTCAAAAGATATTGGAAGCATATTAGAGACCATTACTTCAATTGCAGAACAGACAAATTTATTGGCGTTAAATGCATCCATTGAAGCAGCAAGAGCTGGAGAACATGGAAGAGGATTTGCAGTAGTTGCTGATGAAATAAGAAAATTAGCAGAAGGTTCAGCAAGAGCTGCCGATGAAATCAATAAAATTATAGTAGATATACAAAAGGAAAGTAGCAATACGGTAGATATTATGAAAGAAGTAAGTGAAAGATCGCTAGAACAGCATAATGCAGTAATGGAAGCAAATCATTCTTTTGAAGATATCTATAAGGCTATAGAAAATATCGCTCAAAAGATTGAGGATATAACGGAATTTGTAAATGATATTAGTAAGGATAAGGACAATATAGTCTATACCATTGGAAATATATCTTCCGTTTCAGAAGAAACGGCAGCTGCTACAGAAGAAGTAAGTGCATCTATGGAGCAACAATCAGCAGCTGTAGAAGAAGTGGCAAGTGCGGCTGAGAAATTGAATAAATTAGCTGAAAAATTAAATGTAGAAATGAATTATTTTAAAATGTAAAAAAAGATTAATGAAAAACAATAGGGCTTAGGCGCTATTGTTTTTTCATTTAAAATAGGCTATGAGCAATGCATACAATAATCCGTAAAGTAATAAGAGTGCGTTTAATAAAGAGAATGATTAAATATTTTGTGAATATTTATACAAAATGATTAGTTGTTGTAATGTATACTTATAAAATTTCTAACAAAAAAAGAAAAAGAAGGTGTGAGATTACATAAATTTGGAAGATGAGGAAAAATAAAAAGTTCTTTAATCTTATAGAGATTTTGTATAGAAGAATAAAAAACTGAATAAATATAAGTTTTGAAAAATCTAAAAAAACAGAATCGTTGACTTTTGTCAAAATATTTAATAAAATTAAACAAAGGAAAAGCTTTCCAAAAATACTATTTAAATCAAAATGTGGGAGGAAGAGGTATGAGAAAACTATTATCATTATTACTTGTGTTATCATTAGTGTTTGCATTGGTAGCATGTGGTGGGGGAGAACAAGCAAGTACTGAAAATGATTCACAGGAGCAAGCAAGTACTGAAAATGCTGAAGCAATGCCTAAGATTGGTGTAACAATCTACAAATTTGATGATAACTTTATGTCTTTTGTACGTCGTGCTATTGAGAAGGATGCAAAGGATAAAGCAGAATTAGTTTTAAATGATTCACAAAATGATCAAGCTAAACAAAATGAACAAGTTGAAATGATGATTTCTAAAGGGGTTAAATCTTTAGCTATTAACTTAGTTGATCCACAAGCAGCAGCGACTATTATTTCTAAAGCAAAAGAAGTAGATTTACCAGTTGTATTCTTCAATAAAGAGCCAAGTGAAGAAGATTTAGCAAGTTATGAAAAATGTTGGTATGTAGGTACTGATTCATCTGAATCAGGAGTGATCCAAGGTAAATTAATTGTAGATGCTTGGAAAGCACATCCAGAGTGGGATAAAAATAGTGATGGTAAATTACAATATGTATTGTTAAAGGGAGAGCCAGGACATCCAGATGCTGAAGCTCGTACAAAATATTCTGTAGAAACCATCGTTTCTGAAGGAATCCAAGTAGAAGAATTAGAGCTTCAAACAGGTATGTGGGATAGTGTAAAAGGGAAAGAATTAATGGATGCATGGATTGCTAAGCATGGAGACAATATTGAGTTTGTTATTTGTAACAATGATGCAATGGCATTAGGTGCAATCAACTCATTAAAAGCAGAAGGCTACTTTGAAGGTGAAAAATTCATGCCTGTAGTGGGTGTAGATGCTATTCCAGATGCACTTACACAAATCGAAGCAGGACTTATGGTAGGTAGTGTATTGAATGATGCAGCAAATCAAGGTAAAGCTACTGTAGATGTATCTTTAAATGCTGCCCAAGGAAAGGATATATTAGAAGGAACAGAGTGGAAGCTTGATGATAAAAAGGCTGTTCGTGTACCGTATCTACCAATAACATTAGATAATATTCAAATTGCAAAAGATTGTTATTCAGAATAATTGTCAAATCTAAGAATAAAGACAAAGCTCATATAAAGATGCATGGTGCATTGTAAATGCATATGCATCTTTTATATTCATAGAAGATAAGCGTGAAAGAAAAGGGGGCTTATGGATGAAGGATGACAATTATTTATTAGAAATGTTAGAAATTTCTAAGGAATTTCCAGGGGTTAAGGCATTAGATGGGGTAAGCTTAAAGGTTCGTACAGGAACTGTTCATGCATTGATGGGAGAAAATGGTGCTGGCAAATCAACTTTAATGAAATGTTTGTTTGGAATTTATCATAAGGATGAAGGAAAAATTCTCTTGGAAGGGAAAGGCGTAAATTTTGAGTCATCTAGGCAAGCGTTAGATCATGGTGTTTCTATGGTACACCAAGAACTAAATCAAGTGCAAAGTACAACGATTATGGATAATATTTGGTTAGGAAGATTTCCTAAAAAAGGACTATTCATTGATGAAGAGAAGATGTATCAGGATACATTGAAAATTTTCAAGGAACTAGATATTCCTTTAGATCCTCGTGAAAAGATTGAAAATTTACCTGTATCGCAAAGTCAAATGGTTGAAATTGCAAAAGCTGTTTCATATCATTCAAAAATTATTGTAATGGATGAACCAACATCATCATTAACAGAAAAAGAAGTAAATCATTTATTTAAGATTATAAGAGCATTAAAGGATAGAGGGGTAGGTATCATATACATATCTCATAAGATGGAAGAAATATCAAAGATATCGGATGAAGTAACCATTATGCGGGATGGAAAATGGATTGCAACAAGGGAATCTAAGGATATAACAACAGATGAAATTATTAATTTAATGGTGGGGAGGGATTTAACAAATCGATTTCCACCAAAGACAAATGAACCTGGAGATATTATATTAGAAGTAAAAAATTTAACAGCTACCTACCAACCGTCTATAAAGGATGTTTCCTTTGAGCTAAGAAAAGGTGAAATTTTAGGGATTGCAGGATTGGTAGGAGCAAAAAGAACGGAATTAGTGGAATCTATTTTTGGTGCAAGGCATATACAATCTGGAAGTATCTATTTAAATGGTGCGAAATTAGAAAATAAAAATCCATATATTGCAATAAAAAATGGATTTGCTCTTGTTACAGAAGAACGGCGTGCCACAGGAATTTTTTCGACTTTAGATGTTCGTTTTAATTCTATTATTGCGAATATAGATAAGTATTTAAAGAGCCTGTTATTATTTAATGTATTAGATGACAAACAGATGATGGAGGATACAAACTGGGTGATTGATAGTATGAGCGTAAAGACGCCTTCTCATAAAACACTCATTAGCTCATTATCTGGTGGAAATCAACAAAAGGTTATTGTTGGAAGATGGCTATTAACAGATCCTAAAATATTATTATTAGATGAACCAACTCGTGGAATTGATGTGGGTGCAAAATATGAAATCTATCAATTGATGATTGAGTTAGCTAATAAAGGAAAGGGCGTTATTATGGTATCGTCTGAGATGGCAGAATTATTAGGCGTTACGGATAGGATTTTAGTTATGAGTAATGGAAGATTAGCTGGTATTGTAAATACAAAAGAAACAACCCAAGAAGAAATATTAAAGTTATCAGCTAAATATCTATAGATTATGGGGGGATAATATGTCTGGAATGAAAGGATCTATTGATATAAAAAACAAAAAACCTAAAAATATGAAAAAAGAAGATGTATTAAATTGGATGATGAATAATGCTATATTTTTAGTATTAATTGGGTTACTAGTTATTATTATTTCTGTCTCACCTGATTTCATATCTATAAGGAATTTTAGAAATATTTTATCTCAAGCATCCACCCGTGTTATTATGGCACTTGGAGTTGGTGGAATTATTGTTGCAAAGGGTACAGACCTTTCTTTAGGACGACTAGTAGGGCTTGCTGCTGTTGTATCGGCATCTCTTTTACAAGCACCCGATTATGCTTATAAAATGTATCCTAATTTGCCTCATTTGCCAATTTTAATACCAATAGTATTTGTTATGATGATTACAGGTTTTTTCGGATTGATCAATGGATTTGTTGTGGCAAAATTAAAAGTTGATCCATTTATTGCAACATTAGGAATGATGGTTATTGTTTATGGGGTTAACTCCATTTATTTTGATCGTCCACCTTATGGTGCACAACCTATTGGAGGGTTAGACAAAGCGTTTACGGATTTTGCACAAGATGCCTTTTATATTGGGGGATTTAAGATTCCGTATCTTATAATATATGCAGCTCTTGTTACTCTTTTCATTTGGGTATTGTGGAACAAAACAAAATTCGGAAAAAATATATTTGCTATTGGAGGAAATATAGAAGCTGCTACTGTATCAGGAGTAAATGTTGTGAAGTATTTATTATTAGTGTATATGTTAGGTGGTATTCTGTATGGATTAGGAGGATCTTTGGAGGCTGCTCGTATTGGTAGTGCAACTAATAACACAGGGAACATGTATGAACTCGATGCCATTTCAGCATGTATTGTAGGAGGATTATCTTTTTCAGGAGGAATTGGTACTGTTGGAGGGATTGTAATTGGGGTACTGATATTCCAAGTTATTGCATATGGATTATCATTTATTGGGGTAAATCCATATCTTCAATTCATCATTAAAGGACTTATTATTATTACAGCAGTAGCTATTGATTCGAGAAAATATATTAAGAAAAAATAAATAATGATAGAAAATAAGGCTTTCCAATTTTTATGGAAAGCCTTATTTAAATTCTTTTATGGTTATAGCGTTAAAACAAATTAGTAGAGGAATCCTTTGTGTTTGTTGAATTTTAAAATATCATGTGATAGTATCTATCTAATAATATAAATTTTGATATAAATTATATGGTATGCGGAGGTGGGCAAAAGTATAGGAATGCTATGCTAAATGATATAAAAAATACTGAATGTTATCTGAATGAAATGAGCATAGGGAGGAATAATGGTGGAGAACAGCAAGCATAGATTTAGATATATAGAAATTATGAGTATAGTAATAAGCTCTATTTTATTATATCTTTTTTTTACAGTTTCTAGTGTAAGGATGGGTGTAATGAAGGTGATTAAGCCTATTGTAATAGCTTTTGCCATAGCTTATATCTTAGATGGAGCTGTGAGTTTTTTAGAAAAAAAATTAAAGTGGGCTAGAGGAAAGAGTGTTTTTTGTGTATTAATCGTACTATTATTATTGATGGTTTGTTTAGGAGCTATTGCTATACCTAATTTAGTCAATAATATATCAGAGTTTTTGCAAGTGATTCCTGAATCTTTTGAGGGAAATGATCAGTTCTTTGATGAACTTACACAAGACATGGATAATGAAAGTATCAAGGCAATCAATGATTATATAGAAAATTCATTGCAAGAAATTTTAACCAAGATCAGTAAAGCAGGGAGTATTATACTAAAACAACTCCTTAGTAAAATATATGCTGTAACATCAGGGGTGTTCGGAGGAATAGTAAGCTTTGTTGTTGCTATATATATGCTTTTAGATAAAAGAGATTTACTGGCCAGAATGAAAAGGTTGCTATATGCTTTTGTAGATGAAAAAAAAGCAGATTATATCTTATATGGTATTGAAAAAGGAAATGATATATTTTCAAGCTTTGTTATAGGTAAAATGATAGATTCAGCTATTATAGGGTTATTGTGCTTTGTGATTCTTTTTAGTATAGGAGTTCCTTATGCTTCAATTATTGCTCTAGTAGTAGGGGCTACCAATATGATTCCTTATTTTGGACCATTTATAGGAGGCGTGCCTGCAGTACTGATTACTCTTCTTACTAGTCCAAAGCTAGCTATTGGAGTTGCAATAACTATTGTTTTATTACAACAGTTTGATGGATTGATTTTAGGACCAAAGATTTTAGGTGATAAAGTAGGGGTAGGTGCTTTTTGGATTATTATAGCAGTAACTACTGGTGGTGCTATAGGAGGGGTTGCTGGGATGTTTTTAGGCGTTCCTGTATTGGTACTTGTAAAAACCCTTTTAGAGGAAGACATTGAAAGAAGATTGAAACTTAAAAATATGGATAAATTAGAGGTTGTGAATTTATCTGAAAATAATGATAAAAAGAAAAAGAAAAGATTTTGCTGGAAAAGCTAAAGAATATATTGTATACTGATGTAAACAAATGTCAAGAAAAGGAGAAATATGTTATGAAAAAAATGTCGATTATGGCACTAGTAGTAATACTTGTTTTATCTTTTACTGGATGCTCAAACAAAGAAATGAAGTTGTATAGTGCTTTTGAAAAAGCGCAAGAAATTACATCAATGGAAAGTGACACAGATATTACTTTTACTTTTAATACAACAGGGTTTTCACAGGAAGAGCAAAATAGTATGCAAATGGTACAACAAATGTTAAAGGATTCAAAAATTAGTTTACATCAAAAAATGTTGCAAAATGAAGAAAAGACAATAGCTAAAGCTAAAGTAGATGCAGATATTACTTTTGGTGGAATGATGATGAACACACAAGTATGGGTAGATACTGATTTATCAGGGAAGACACCAAAATTAGTTGAAGTTATAAAATTACCGCCAATGGTAATGGCAGCAGCTCCAGAATTTCAAAATAAGGAATACATAGTATATAATTTTAATGAAATGATGGATATGAATCAAAATAAAGAAGTTGATTTTAATAAATTAATGAATGTTAGTAAAGAACTACAGCCAAAACTAACAAAGTTTTTAAGAGATTATGCAGGACAATTTAATCCTAGACTTGAAATGGTAGAATACAAAGGCAATAAATCTGTTGATGGAAAAAATGTATCTGTTTATGAATTAAGATTAGACGATAGATCTTTTAAAAAGCTTGTAAGATATGCAGCAAATAACTTCTTAGAAAATGAAGATGCGTTAAAATTTATAAAAGAATATATGACTACAGTAGTGGATATGACAGAGGCTATAGATACAGAAAAGGAAACTGCTAAAGAAGAGATGGATAAAGGGTTTGATGAATTTAAAAATAATATTCCTCAAATGAAGGAAAATATCAATGTATTCATGGATGCTTTTGAGGATGTAGAGGTTTTAGGCGAGAATGGCATTGTGATAGAGTATATGATCAATGAAGATGGATATATTGTCAACGAAAAAGGGACAATTGATTTAAATATTGATTTAGCAAAACTAGAAAAAGCATTTAAAAAAGTAAATACTAATAAAACAAATAGTGTACCAGCAAAAAATGGTGTATTCAAAATAGGATTAAACTTTAATTCAAAAATATACAATATTAATAAAGAGATTGAAATTGAGAAGCCTGCATTAACAATTGAAAATACATTATATTTTAGTGATATGATGAAATCAGCTATAGTACAAACTGAACAAGTAGAAACTGTTGATGAGGGCGTACTAGAACAATAGAAAATATTTATAAATTTAGATTACTGAAAATGAGAGGATAATAGACATCCTCTCATTTTATTATACATTAAAAGAAGAGGATGTTAGTCATCCTCTTCTCTTGCTATAATCTTTAAAATTGTTATGAGTATATCATCAAGGGTTTTATCATTTGGGTCGTCTGAGAATACATGGGATACATTGTTCATGGAAAATCACCTATAAGAGTATATGTACAAGATATAAGAAGTAGAACATGAATTGTGGGATAGTATATAATGTATCCTAATGGTTTATAGCACAAATTGAGATTATTTTCATATTGTAATATTGAAAGGGGGCAAACTAGTATGTACTATTATCCATATATGCCCATGGTGAGAAAAAAAAATACACCAGATAATTCTTATATTAGAGTATTACATGCTGTACCTAATGCACCGAATGTAGATGTTTATGCAAATGGAAATCTTATTGTACAAGATCTTGCGTATAGGCAATTTTCACCTTATGTGCCTGTTACTCCTGGTAACTATAATATTGAGGTTTATCCTACTGGAAAAAAAGAAAACCCTGTTATAGATACAGATGTATATATTCCACAAGGTACGTTTTTTAATGTAGCTGCTATTGGAGAACTTCCAAATATAAGTTTATATCCTATTCCAGAACCAACCACTGCACAAAATTTTGGAAGACCTTGTATAAGATTTGTGCATTTATCTCCAAATGCACCAGCTGTGGATATAACCCTATCTGATGGGAGAAAAATATTTAGTAATATTAGCTATAAAGATATTACAGATTATGCTTGTATTCCTTCTGGAACTTATACCTTCCAAGTTCGTCCTTCAGGGACTGATGATGTGGTATTAACTATTCCAAATGTGGAGCTAATGGCAGACAATTATTATACAATCTATGCAGTTGGGTTAGCAGGTGAAACACCACCTTTGCAGGCTATAGTAGCTTCAGAACCAAGGTAGTTTTTTTTAGAACTAAAATCCCTTTATGCATTTAGCCATAAAGGGATTTTGATATTGGAAAAAATTTGTATAATTTAGAAATTTAAATTATAGTATTAATATGAACGATTTAAGGAGTGACTATATTTATGTTTAGAAAAATTATAAATATGCATATAAAAATTATTGGTGTAGCTGGTATGTTAAAAAAATAGGAATAGAATTAGTGTTTATTTAAGATTTAATAAATTATATAAAATTGTCGTAAATCTTATAAAAAATATAATAGATGGAGGGACAAGCAATGATTACGAAAAGTTTAGAAGCTGAAAAGAAAGCTGTAAAAACAGTAGCTGAATTAATGGTGGTAGCAGCAAGAACAGCACCAAAAGCAAATGCTGTTGATAACTTGGAAATCATTATTGTAGAAGGATCTGAAAAAGATAGACTTGCAGAAGAAATGCGTAGGATAGGAGAAGAAAATAACATTGATTTTATTAAAAGAGATGGTGGAAATGTAGATCAATCTCAGGTTGTTGTAATATTTGGAACAAGTATTGATCCGATTGATTGTCCTAACTGTGGTTTTTGTGGTTATAAAAATTGTGCAGAAAATCGTGCAAATAATGGAATTTGTGCTTTTAATACAGGAGATCTAGGGATTGCAATAGGTTCTGCCGTATCTGTTGCTGCAAATCATCGTTGTGATAATAGAGTCATGTTTTCTGTAGGAAAAGCGGCACTCAATTTGGGATATTTTCATGAGGATGTAAAGATTGCGTATGGTGTACCTTTAGCCGTAGCAGGGAAAAGTCCTTTTGTTGATAGAGGATAAGTAGGTTTGCTATAATAAGGATAAAGAAAATATTAAAGTGTTAAATACAATATAAATCCAAGAATACTATGTTGCTAAATACAGGAGATGAGCGTATGTTAGAGGATAAAAAAATGTTTAGATTAGAGGGAGAAAGAGCTTTAGTTACAGGGGGAGCTACTGGGATTGGTTTTGCAATAGCACAATGTTTTGTTACAGCAGGAGCAGAAGTTATTATTGTAGGTAGAAATGAAGAAAAGTTAAAAAAAGCATGTGAAAAACTTGGAGAAAAAGCAGTTTATCGTCAATTTGATGTAACCCATACGGACAAAGCGAATGATTTGATAGAAGAAGTTATAAAAAATGTTGGAGAAATTACTATATTAGTAAATAATGCAGGAGTACATGTGAAAAAAACGATTGAAAATATGACCGATGAAGATTTTGTAAAAACCATGAATGTTCATGTGGTAGGAGCTTTTGCCCTAACAAGAGCAATAATCCCCTATATGAAAAAGCAGAAAAAAGGAAATATCTTATTTACAGCTTCCATGGCATCTCTTTTTGGAATCCCTTATGTATTACCGTATGCAGCTGCTAAATCTGCATATTTAGGAATGGTTCGGTCATTAGCTGCAGAAATTTCATCGGATGGGATTCGTGTAAATGCCATTGCTCCAGGTTGGATTGAAACACCTATGTTACATAAAGCATTAGATGGAGACGATGCAAGAAAAAATAAAATTCTAGGACGTACACCTATGGGTGAATTTGGAGATCCTGAAGATATCGGGTGGGCAGCCGTATATCTTTGCTCAAAAGCTGCAAAATTTGTAAATGGTGTAATATTACCAGTTGATGGTGGAGTCAGCATAGGATTTTAAATAAAGAAATGGGTTGTTTGAGTACTTGAATAAATGTATAAAAATAGAAAATATATATAGTGTTTTTCTAAAAAAAGTCTACCTTTTATTTATAGAGGTAGACTTTTTTTGATTGTATATACTTATATTTATGAGTGGGGAATGATTGAGATGAAGTAATAGTCTTGTTTGAAGGTGTAATGTTTTTTTGAAATAAAGTAGGTGGAATTTAGAAAAGTACATTATAGAAAATAAAAAATATTTTTCAAATAGAGAAAAAACAAAAAACTACTTGCATAAATATAATCTTGAATGTATAATATTACAAAAGCGAGAAAAAAAGTTATCTATTAGGAGGATGATAAACATGATCAAGATAAAAGGTAAAAAGACATTGGCTATAATGCTTATGATTTGTATGGTATTTGCATTTACAGGATGTGCAAAAGAAAAAAGTAGTGCAGATAATGCACCCTTAACAAAGATTGAAGAAATTAAAAAAGCAGGAAAAATTGTATTAGGTACATCTGCAGATTATCCACCTTATGAATTCCATAAAGAAATTGATGGAAAAGATACAATTGTAGGATTTGAGATTGAAATGGCAAAAGCACTAGCAGAAGAACTTGGAGTTGAACTTGAAATTAAGGACATAAAATTTGATGGATTATTAGCTGCTTTAGCTGCAGATAAAATCGATTTGATTATTGCAGGAATGACACCAACAGAAGAAAGAAAACAAAGTGTTGATTTTTCTAAGGAATATTTTGTAGATGAACATAAAGTATTGATAAAAAGTAAAGATGCAGAAAAAATCAAAACAGCAGATGATTTGAAGAACCTAAAAATAGGTGCACAAAAAGCATCTATACAGGAAGGCATTGCACAAGGGATTGAAGGAGCGGATTTGAAGCTAATCAGTAAAATAACGGATTTAGTATTAGAAATATCTAATGATAAAATTGATGCGGTTATTTTAGGAAAAGCAACTGCACAAGCTTATGCAGATAGAAATGAAGAACTTTTTGTACCAGAATTCTCTTTAGGGGGAGGAAATGGTTCTGCTATAGCAGTGAAGAAAGGGAATGAAGATTTTGTTAAAGAGTTAAATAACATTATAGATCAACTAAAAAAGGAAGGTAAGATTGATCAATTTATTGAAAATGCAACTCAATTAGCAAATGAAGAATAAATACTAAGAAAAAATAGAGCAAAAGGTTATGTGATTATAGCCTTTTGCTTGAAATTTTTAACGTTTTTAAATAGGAGGAAGAAAAATTATGAGTGAGAACAAAGACTTAAAGTGGACTATTATAGGAGCTGGAAATGGAGGACAATCTGTTGCAGGTCATTTAGGATTGATGGGGTTTGATGTGAGCATATATGATATTTGTTTAGAGCCAATAAACGTAATAAAAAAGCAAGGAGGCGTATTTTTAGAAGGGGCAGTTAAAGGATTCGGATGTGTATATGCAACTAATGATTTAGAAGAAGCCCTTTCAGGAGCAGATATTATAATGGTAATTACTCCTGCTTTAGACCATGCTCAGGTTGCAAAGGATTGTGCCCCCTATTTAAAAGATAATCAGATGATTGTTCTTCATCCAGGAGCAACTTTTGGAGCATTAGCTTTTTATAAAGCATTGAAAGATGAAAATTGTAAAGCAGATACTACAATTGTTGAAACTAGTACGCTAATCTATGCATGTCGCCTCAGTAAACCTGGCATGGCATGTATATTAGGGATTAAAGATAGATTACAAATAGCTGCTTTGCCAGCGGTTAAAACAGAAGAAGTAGTGAAAATTTTAAAAAGTGCATATCCACAGATAGAAGGACTTGATAATGTAATGATGACTAGCTTAGATAATACAAATCCAATGATCCATCCACCAGCTACATTATTTAGTACATCTTTAGTAGAATCCAATAAAGATTGGTTATTTTATTGGGATGGAATCACAACTGCTGTAGGGAATTTTATAGAAGGGATGGATCATGAAAGATTAAATATAGCTGAAAAGCTAGGATATAAGATGGATGCTATAAAAGATCAATATCGTGTAGAATACCATGCAGAGGGAGAAAATATAAGCGAAATTTTTAAAAATACAGATGCTTATTCAGGTGTATATGGTCAAAAAACTCTTGAAACACGTTATATTCTTGAAGATATTCCTATGGGTTTAGTACCTTTTGTGTCTTTAGGAAAAAAACTAGGGGTACAGGTAGAACGAATGGAATTGATTATAAAGTTATCTGAGCTTATGTTACAAAAGGATCTTACAAGCTATGGAAGATCTTTTGAAAATATGGGTTTAAATAAGATGAGTATGGATGAAATTATGAATTTGATTATAAATGGATAAAAAAATATTTAAGTAAAAAATTCCTTCTTAAATGAAAAGAAGGAATTTTTTAGTGGTTATCTTGTAGGTCTCATAAACATTTGTGTCCAATAGCATCGACCATACTTATCTTTGGCAAGTCCAACACCGATTTCACTAAAGGAACTACTTAAAATATTACTTCTATGTCCAGGTGAGTTCATCCAAGAATTCATAACTTCTTTTGGAGTTCTTTGTCCTTTTGCAATATTTTCTCCAGCAGATGAAAACTTTAACCCGAAAGATTCCATCATTTTAAAAGGAGAACCATAAGTTGGAGATTGATGAGAAAAATAGTTTTTATTGATCATATCTTGAGATTTATATCTTGCACATCTAGAAAGTTGCCAGTTTGATTTAAGAGCTGGTAGACCTTTTTTTGACCTTTCTATATTTACGAGTTTTATAACTTGATTTTCTAATGTTTTAATATCTTGGATGTTTGGGATATTTAACTTTTGACCGGGATAAATCAATGCTGGATTTTTGATTTGAGGGTTACTAGCAATAATTTCGCTCAAACCTACTTCGTATTTTACAGCAATTTTCCACATACTATCTCCAGACTGTACCGTATAAGTGTTTGATGCAGCTTGAGCAGATGCTGGAACGATCGTTATTATAAAAAGCAACATAACACAGATAGTCAAAAATTTTTTCATTTAAAATATCACCTAGCTTTCCATTTTATTAATGACATTGTATAGATTAAGTTAATCTATATAAGATTAGTTTTCATCATAAAAGGAATATATATGTTGTAAATTAGTGGTATAAATGCTATTTGAGTTCTAGAAAACAATAAAAAAATTTATTTTGAAGAAAAATTTTAATCTTTGAAAAATATAGTTGTAATTTTGTTGAGAGCATAAAAAAAGATCTTTTAGGCTAATTATTTTAGCTTAAAAGATCTTTTATTTTTATCATCAATTGAAGCAATTAATGCAATCCCTGATAAGAAAGTTAATCCTAAAAACATATATACTGTTTGTAACATAATAAATCCCTCCATTAATTTTATATTTTATTTGTTGAGCTAGTAATTAAGCTGTTAAATATTAAATCACTTAACTTTGATTACATTATAGCATCAGTAATTGAAAGAGTAAAAAGGCATAATTGACTAAAAAACATTGAAAAACCGTTTGCATCTATGAAGAGAGCGTTTGCTTCTTAATAGGATATAAAAAAGCGTAGGATAGCTAGACTAATTAGCGTCTTTAGAAGTAGATCTTATGTTACAAGATATAATATATTTAGTTATGTTGTAAAAAATACAATATGTAACTTATAAATATAGGAAGAGGATGCTATTCATTTTCTTCTTATATTTTGAATTGAATGAAATATTTTAAAAATATGGAAATTAACTTGCACATTTTATTGAAAATTCTAAACAAATAGGTTATTATATAAATTAAGATATGTTGAAAAATTTAAACGTATCATGGGGGAATCTTATGATTGTGCGCAAATGGAAAAAACCAAAGGTCTTAGATTCATATGTTTTAATTTTTACTATTGTAGTAATATTAGCGGGATTATCATATATTATTCCAGCGGGAAGTTACGAGCGCATTGTTGATCCCACAACTCATATTACTTATGTGAAGCCAGGAAGTTATATGGAAATACCTAGAACACCCGTATCCATTTTTCAACTATTTAAAGCTATACCACAAGGTATGATTGCAGGATCCAATATTATTATTTTTGTTTTTATTGTTGGAGGGAGTTTTGGTATTATTAATTCCACAGGTATTATGGATCGAAGTATTAAGGTATTAACTCAAAAATATCAAGGAAAAGAAAGCTTGATTATTCCTATTTTAATGACTATGTTTGCTGTATTTGGAACAACTTTTGGAACAGCTGAAGAACTTTTGCCATTTTGTCCAATTATTATCTCTCTTTTTATGGCATTAGGGATGGATCGAATAACAGGGCTTGCAGTTGTTTTAGTAGGTGGTTGTACTGGATTTGCAGCAGGTGTTTTAAATCCTTTTACAACGGGGATAGCCCAACAAATTGTGGAGCTACCACTTTTTTCAGGAATTTCATTAAGATTAGCAACATTTATTATATTTTTAGTAACAGGGATTATATATGTTATGCGTTATGCTACTAAAATCAAGAAACAAAATCAAATGATAGAAACTCAAAAGGTATATCGTTTCAAACGGCACGACTTGGCAATAATAATAGTAGTGATTAGTAGTATTAGCTTTATTTTTTATGGAGTATTATCATTACAATTTGATACAATTGATGTTTCCACCGTTTTTATTATAATGGGTTTGGCTGTAGGGATCGTAGGGGGACTTAGTTCTAATCGAATTGTTGCAGAATTTGTTAAAGGTGCTTCAGCATTGGTTTATGGTGCATTAATTATTGGAATGGCCAAGGCAGTATTTGTTGTGATGGAATATGGACATATTTCAGATACGATTATTTACTATTGTGCTAGTATTTTAGATGATGTTCAACCTGTAGCAGGATCTATGTTGATGTATGTTTTTCATACGGTGATTAATCTGTTTTTATCATCGGCAACAGGTCAGGCATCTGTTACAATGCCTATTATGAAAAATTTAGCAGATTTATCAGGGATTACAAGGCAGACGTCTGTTCTTGCATTTCAGTTTGGAGATGGTTTATCAAACATCATGTTTCCAACATCTGGTTATTTCATGGCGTGTTTGGCAATTACTAATATTAAGTGGAAAGAATGGTTAAAATGGATGATGCCATTATTTATCATATTTAGTATAGAAGCTTGTTTGATTCTAATATTTTCAACGATGATTGATTATGGACCATTTTAAATAAATATAGAATAAGTAGGGAGTATGATATGTCTGGAATAAATGAAAATAGTTTAGACGTTAATGTGCTCAAGGCTATGGCAGATGAAATACGTATGGATATTTTATATCTTCTTAAAATGGAAGAAATGAATGTAAATGACCTTGCAGAGCAATTTGATATTTCAAGACCAACTGTTTCACATCATTTGCAGATTTTAAAAAGAGCTAATCTTGTTTATGCTAGAAAAGAAGGAAAAGAGATTTATTATTCAATTAATATCTACGCAATTACATCTTTAGCAGAAGGGCTGTTGAGGTTTATTTCAATTTAAAGGAGGGAGTGTTAATTTTTTTAAACCAAACGCGTTGATATTATTAAACATATAAACATGTAACAATAAAAAAAGGGGGAGAATCAATGTTAACGGAAGCAAAAAAGAAAAAATTTCAAGTGCCACATGTGTATATTATTTTATTAGGTGTTATTTTAATTTTTTCACTATTAACTTACGTGATTCCTGCTGGTGAATATGCTCGAGTAGAAGCTCCTGATGGTAGAATGGTTGTTGATGCAACTAGTTTTAATTATATTGATCAATCACCTGTTAATCTGTGGGGAGCCCTCCAAAGTATTCCAAAGGGTCTTGGTAAAGGAGCATCTATTATTTTCTTTATTTTTATTGTAGGTGGCGCTTTTGGATTGGTTTCTAAGACAGGGGCTATTAATGCTGCTATTGCAAGATTGTCAAAAAAAATGGCTGGAAGAGAGCGAATATTAATTCCTGTTATTATGTTTGTATTTTCATTAGGGGGTTCAACCTTTGGTATGGCAGAAGAAACACTTCCCTTTATTCCAATGGGAATTGCATTAGCAATGGCTCTTGGATTTGATTCTTTGACAGGAGCTGGAATGGTTTTGATTGGAGCAGGAGCTGGATTTGCAGGAGCATTTATGAATCCATTTACAATTGGTGTTGCTCAGGGGATTGCAGGATTGCCAATTTTTTCTGGTATGACCTATAGAATTTTTGTTTATTGCGCTTTCTTGATTCTTAATATTGGTTTTATTTATCTGTATGCTGGTAAAATCAAAAAAGATCCTAGAAAAAGTTTGATGTATGAAGTTGATCAGAAAAGAGAGAATCATTTTGATTTTAATCAATTACCTGAATTTACAACACGTCATAAATTGGTTCTTTGGACAGTTCTTATAACAATTGCTATTTTAGTCTTTGGCGTGATTAAATATGGATGGTATATTACACAAATAGGAGCATTGTTCTTTGGAATGAGTATAGTAGTTGGTTTGGTTTATGGTTATAGTGTGAATGAGTATGCTCAAAATTTAATCAAAGGTATGTCTGAATTAACAGGGGGAGCTTTAGTAGTGGGATTTGCAACTGCTATTTTGGTGGTATTAGATGAAGGGCATATACTTGATTCTATGCTTTTTAGTATTAGTAATATGCTAGCAGGTGTTCCTTCCACATTTACTGCATTAGGTATGTATATTTTCCAATGTTTATTGAATTTTATTGTGCCATCAGGTAGTGGGCAAGCAGCTGTTAGTATGCCAATTATGGCGCCATTAGCTGATTTATCAGGGGTAACTAGACAAACAGCTGTATTGGCTTATCAATTAGGAGATGGTATTTCTAATATTTTTACACCTACATCTGGTTATTTTATGGCAGGTTTGGCATTAGCTAAAATCCCATGGGATAAATGGGCGAAATGGATGTTACCATTAATTATATTAGAGTATCTTTTAGGAGGAATTTTGGTGACAGTTGCCCATATGATAAAATTTGGACCATTCTAGTTAGGAGGCTTTCCATTGAAAAAGGAAATAGAAAAAACAATTAACCAGTATTGGGATGAAGTTTTTTGTCATATTGGGACAGCACTTTATAATCATCCTGAAATAAGTGAAGAAGAATATAAATCAAGCAAATTGATTACGGATTTTTTTAAAAAGAAAAATTTTAGTGTTGAAGAAAAATTTTGCAACATTGAAACAGCCTTTAAAGCAACCTATAAAAGTAATAGAAAGGGTCCTCAAATTGCTTTGATTTGTGAATATGATGCTTTACCTAGTATGGGTCATGGCTGTGGACATAATCTCATTTCTACAATGAGTATTTTGGCAGCATTAGGACTGCAATCTGTTATTGATACCATCGGTGGAGAAATTCATGTTTTTGGAACACCTGCAGAAGAAACAAATGGTGCAAAAGTTGAAATGGCTAAGCGTGGAGTCTTTAAGAATCTATCAATTGCCATGATGACTCATCCTAGTAATAAAACTGTTTCAAGTGGGAGTTCTTTGGCATTGTGTCCTATGCAATTCAAATTTTTTGGAAAAACAACTCATGCGGCAAAAGAGCCGGAGAAAGGAATCAATGCACTAGAAGCAGTTATAGGGACTTACAATAACATTAATGCTTTACGTCAGTATGTGACAAGTGATGTACGAATTCATGGAATTATCGATGACGGAGGAAAAGCTGCTAACATTGTTCCAGATTATGCATCGTGTCAATTTTATGTTCGAGCAAATAAGAAAAAATATCTTGAGGAGGTATCCCAAAAGGTAATCAATTGTGCTAAAGCATCAGCTCTTTCAGTGGGGGCAGAGATGGAAATGGTTCCTTTTGAACTATCCTATGATGATATGATGACAAATCAAGCATTATCTCATTGCTTTGATACCAATTTGATAAGTGCAGGAGAGCCCTTTATTATTCCGGACCAAGAAAGTGCAGGCTCTATTGACATGGGGAATGTTAGTTATGAGGTACCTTCTATTCACCCATGGTTGGGTATTGGATGTGAGAATATTGCTTTGCATACAAAAGAGTTTGCTGATTATACTCAAACAAATCAAGCAAAAGAAGCTGTTAAAAGAGGAGCAATAGCTATGGCATGGACGGGATATGATGTTTTAACAGATCCAACGTTACTTGAAAATATTTGGCAGGAATTTAGAAAAAATAGATAATCACTAAAAATTTAAAATATTATATAAGAATTATAATAGATGGATTGATTGTTAGTAAGTCTATGTCAAAAGGGGTGGAGTTGTGGATACAATTAAGATTATTAATGGAAAAATTCCTGATTTTAATCAAAGAAAATTTGTTCAAAAGGATATTTTTATTAAAGAAGGAAAGATTGTAGAAGTAGGTCAGGTTCATAAAAAGGCAGATGAGATTATTGATGCACAGGGTAAAATTGTTTCACCGGGGTTTATAGATATACATATGCATGAAGAAAATTTGGTAGAAGAAAACTATAACTATGATATTACGAATTATATGTTAAATATGGGTGTGACTACCTGCGCAGGAGGGAATTGTGGATTATCTAAGACACCATTAATTGATTTCATGTCTTTTGTGGAAGAAAAAGGCGCTCCTACTAATTATATTATGTTCACAGGATACAATAGTTTGAGAGAAGAAGCTGGGTATAATGATCGGTATGCTAAAATTAATTCACAGGCTGTGGGGAAAATCAAGAAGTTAATTGAACGAGATATTCGTGCAGGGGCAGCAGGTATGAGCTTTGGAATTGAGTATGCTCCTGGTATTTCATTTAAAGAAATGGTGGAAGCATCTCTTGTTATTCCAAATGATGATTATCTTTTGAGTGCTCATTATCGATATGATGAAGCGCGAGCTAAAGAAGCTATGGATGAGATGATTGAAATTGCAAAAGAGACGAAAATACCTTTTCAAATTTCACATTTAGGAAGTGGTGCAGCCTTTGGATTTATGGATAGTTGCTTAGATACGATTCGAAGAGCACGTAATGATAAAATTGATATTATGGCAGATTGTTATCCTTATGAAGCATTTTGCACACATATTGGTTCTGCTGTATTTGACGAGGGTTTTTTAGAGCGTTGGCATAAGGAGTATAAGGATTTACTTTTGACACAGCCACCCTTTAAGAATCAACGGTGTACACCTGAAATATTCCAAGAGGCAAGAAAAAATCATCCAAATATGTTAACGGTTGCTTTTGTTATGGAAGAAAAAGAAGTGATTCAAGCTTTAAAAGAACCTTTTGTGATGGTAGCATCTGATGGTATTTATGTGAATGGACAGGGTCATCCAAGAGGAGCAGGAACATTTCCACGGGTACTGGGTTATTTTGTTAGAGAAAAAAATACCATGGAATTGATAGATGCTTTAGAAAAAATGACAAAAATACCTGCTCAGAGGTTAAAATTATTTCAAAAGGGTGAGATCAAAGAGGGAATGGATGCGGATATTACCATTTTTGATGATCAAATCATTATAGATCAAGCTTCTTTTGAGGAACCTACACTAAAAGCCCAAGGGCTTGATTATGTTTTGGTGAATGGAAAAATAGCTATGGAAAAGGGAAGTGTAATCAATTATCGTAGTGGAAAGATTATTAAAAGAATTTGATAAAATAAAAGATCTTTTAGGCTAATTATTTTAGCTTAAAAGATCTTTTGTTTTTATCATCAATTGAAGCAATTAATGCAATCCCTGATAAGAATGTTAATCCTAAAAACATATATACTGTTTGAAACATAATAAATTCCTCCTTTTATTTTTATATTTTATTTATGGAGCTAGTACTTAAGCTCTTGAATATTGAATTACTTAACTTTGAATACATTATAGCACCTGTAATTTAAACCGTAAAAAGGCATAATTCTTTAAAATGAATGAAAAAACCGTTTGCATCTATGAAGAGAGCGTTTGCATCTTAATAGGATATAAAAAAACGCATTATAACTACTTTTTTTTGATGATACATTTTTTTATGAAAGGATTTGTAAAATATCTGTAATATAGATTTTGATCAATTTCTAGTATAATAAAACTTGCTTCCAAATTATGAAAGAAAAGGGGGAAATTAAATGAAAGGATTTTTTCTATATTTTTTATTAAGAATGTTTACAGGCAATCCATTAGTAGCACTTATTGGTGTGTTACTGATATATGCACTTGTTGACAAATTTTATTTAGGATTTTTACCTGATTTTACAAAAGGTTTTCGTAAAAAACGTCAGATGAAAAATAGCTTGATGGAACTGAATGTAAATCCAGAAAATGCTCAAGCAGCTTTTGCCCTTGGAGAATATTATTTTGAAAAGAAAAAATACGAAAAAGCACTCGAATATTTCAATCATCCTAAGTTACAAAAGGATGAAGGTGCTAAATATTATCATTATCTAGGAATGACCCTTATGGAGCTTGGAAAAGCAATGGAGGGAAAAAGTTATATTGAGAAAGCATTAGAATCAAATCCTCGTGTAGGATATGGGTTGCCATATATTTATTTAATAGATCATGAGATAAAAAAGCATACTCCTGATAAAAATAAGATAAATGTTTGGGAAGAAGAAGTGGAAAGGTTTGGGAACACCGAAAATCTTTATAAGTTAGGAATGATTTATAAAAAACAAGGATATAATGAAGTAGCAAAAAAATTATTTTCAAAAGTTTTAATAGAATATGCATATTGTCCAAAGGGAATAAGAAGGATTCATAGAAAGTGGGCAATTTTAGCTAGAGTACGTAAAGCTATATAGCTTTGAGGGAATTGAAAACAACTGTTTTGTGATAATATGCAATAAAGAACAGTTGTTTTTTATTTGTTTAGAGGTGCAGAAGATGGCAATATATAAAAAGGAAAGGTGTAGTTAGTATGTATAAAAGGGATCGAAAATATACAGTGGTAGATATAGAAACAACAGGATTAAGCTATAAAAACGGTGCTGAAATTATAGAGGTTGGAGCCGTGCAAATTAGTGATGGGAAAATTTCAAAAAGAAGAGGCTCATTAATTCGTTTTCATGGGGAAATGGATCCTTTTGCATTCAAGGCACATGGTATAACAAAAGAAATGACAAAGGATCAACCTGAGCTTGAAGAAGTATTACCAAGAGTTAGAAAATATATAGGAGATAGTATTGTTGTTTGTCATAATGCAAAATTTGATGTACCTTTTTTGAATCATTATTTTAAAAAATTAGGGTTACCTCTAATCAATCGACATATATGTACATTAAAGGCATTAAATAAACTAAAAAAGCAAGGACTTTATGCTGGTATAAATAATAAATTAGATACAGCTTGTCAGTATTATGGTATAGTACTTAAAAATTATCATAGGGCATCTTGGGATGCAAAAGCTACGGCAGAGTTGTTTTTAAAAATAGTAGAGGTAGATAGAAGTATATTAGATATATAAAAATATATGGAATGAAACTCCTGGAAAAATTTAAAAAAAATTAACGAAATCTGAATTGAAATATACATTAAATACTGATATAATTCGTTGGTGCTTAAAAATAGAAAGAAGGGAGTGGGATTTTTATGAAATATAACAAAAAAGAATTAGCAAAAAGAATATTGTTGATTATGTTAGGAAGTGCAATCACATCCATAGGTATTAATACCTTTATAATACCGCATAAGTTTTTAAGTGGAGGAGTAGGGGGCATTGCTCTAATTTTACAGTATCTAACCAATATTCAGTCGGGTTATTATATATTAGCTGTGAATATACCTATATTTTTAATAGGAATGAAGCAAGTGGATAAAGATTTTTGTATTTTTAGTTTAATTGGTATGCTGTCTTTATCTTTATTTATGATTTTAACTCAAAATATATCCCATTACTATTCAATAGACGATATGATTGTATCTAGTATATATGGAGGAATATTAGGCGGCATTGGTGGAGCCATCGTTTTTCAAAATAGAGCTTCTATGGGAGGAACAGATATTATTGCTGTGATCCTTAAGAAAAAAACTGGAGGAACCATAGCCACTTATTTGTTTGCCATGAACATAGTAGTTGTACTGATTGGAACAACTATTAACGGATTAAGTATTGCACTTTATACATTGATTTCTATGTATATTACATCACAAGTAATGAATAGAGTAATGGACGGAATAGAAAGAAAAAAATTATTATTTGTTGTAACGCAAAAGGAAAGAATGATTGCAGATCATATTATAAAAGAAGTAGGAAGAGGGGTTACTTTTCTTCATGGGCAGGGAGCTTATACAGGGAACGAAAGAAATGTTATTTATTGTATAGTAACCTTAAGGCAATTGCCTAAAATACAAAAATTAATTGAAGATACAGATCCTCAAGCATTTATTTCTATATTAGATACATCAGAAGTTCATGGAAAAGGATTTAAGAAACCTGCTTTATAGTTGTGCCTGTCAGTTCAGTTGTTTAGTTACAAAAATGATTATAAGTATTTGTATATAAAAAAATCCTGTAACTTATAAATGAGTTACAGGATTTCTTTATATATGTTTTTATAGAATAAGGGATTAACTACATTTTTTCAATGACATTCATAGCTGCTCCATTAATAGGATAAGCAATTGGAGATGCTGTAAGAAGAGGATGAGTAGCAACTTGAAGGGTATTCAAATCTGCAGCACTCATTCCTTGTTGGATTGCAAGACTCAATATATTGATCATTTCACCAATAGAATCTCCACCAGAAATTTGTCCCCCCATAATCACACCTGAATATTTTGAGAAAATCAATTTCATTTTAATGGTCTGTGTATTAGGAAGGGAACCAGGATGATGATCCATTGTAGAAAATTCACCTACAACAATATCAAAGTTTTCAGCAATAGCTTGTTTTTCAGTTAAACCAACTGCACCAAATGCTCTACCATAGATTTTTGTTGAGAATGCGTTGATCGTTCCTTTATTTTTACGAGTCAATTTGTTTTTAAAAACATTATATCCTGCGATTTTTGCTTCAACAGCAGCAGTAGATGCTAATAAGATTGGAACGCTATTTCTAGTGAAAAAGCATGTCTTTTGAGCACAATCGCCAACTGCTAATACATCTGGGTCTGAGGTTCTCATGTATTCATTGACAACAATAGCTTCATCATCATTTACTTCAATACCTGCATCCTGTGCAAGAATAGAATTTGCTTTTACACCAGCTCCAAGTAATACTGCATCTGCTTTTATGGTTTCTCCATTTGAAAGTTTAATTTCTTTTACGCACTTTTCTCCAATAAATTCTTCTATTTGTGTATTTGTTTTTACATTGATACCATTTTCAATTAAAAGTTTTTCTGCTTCATCACTAAATTCAGCATCAAAATTTCTTCTCAAGCATTTATCGCCTCTTTGAACCAATGTAATGTTTTTTCCAGATTTCTTCATTTGCTCAGCAAATTCTACACCGATAAATCCGCCACCGATGACTACGATATCTTGAAAATCGCTCATTTTTGCTAGGAGACTCTTCAAATAAACTTCATCTTTATATACAGGGAATATATTCTCTAGTTCTTTTCCAGGAAAGGATGGAATGATCGGAAGAGAACCTGTTGCAATAATCAATTTGTCATAATAGATATTTTCATTTTTTTCCGTTACTACAAATTTTTCTTGTTTATTGATTTTAGTAACTTTGTCTACTAATAAGTTGATATCATTACTTGTCAACACTTTATCAGGGATAATATTTTTTGATGTATCCTTTAGGGTGCCATAGATATAGGGAATACCACAAGGAACCATTACGGTTTCTTTATCACGTATAACGGTAATATCAATATCCCCATATACTTTTCTTGCAGTAGTAGCACTAAGGATGCCCCCTGCACTTCCACCAATAATCAATAAATCTACTTTTTGCATAAATCTACCCCCTTGTAATTTTTAAGATATATGTAAAAATATAACATTGTCCTATGAGTAATATAGTATCTCATATAAGTAGACATGTCAATTGGTATTGGTTTTTAATGGTTGGAGAATTTAGAATTTTGGAATTGTTCAATGTAGAGTAGTTTTGTATTCTTTCGAAATAGGGTTTTAATAGTGATTGTTAGTTTATTTGTTTAAAAAAGGATGAGATTGTTTTAGTAAATTCAACAAAACAAGTGAAAGTTCGACAAAGGTAGATTTAAGAGAAATGTAGAATTATAAATGGTGTTGGAAAATTTAACTATAAATTGATATTTTATTACTAATCATGAAGTATAGTGTAAAAATAAGAATCCTTGTTTGAAAAATAGGATAGCTACAAATAGAGCGTTATACGGTAGTAAATAAGTAAATGGAGGAACCAAAAATGAACTCTAAAAAAAGACAAGAACAAGTTATTGCATTTGTAACTTCCAATAAACGAAAAGAGAAAGAAATGCAAGATATAATGAAGGAAGTAAGTGAATTATATAGGATTGAGCGAGTAGGAGAGTTATTAAATCTAGAAGAAGTTCAAGAAATGGATAATATAAACGAATTTGTAAAAAAGAAAACATTAAATGCCTTTAAAAAAATCAAAATGCCCATTATTGTTGAACATACAATGTTACAAATTCCTTATTTTGGAGGATTGCCATCACATATCACAAAAGAATTTTTAAAGAAAATGTCAAATGAAGCCATCTGTGAAAAAATGATAAACACCGAATATAGATGCGCAACGGCAAGAACGATTATTGGATATTGTGATGGAAAGAAAATAATTACATTTGAAGGAATTGCAGAGGGTGAAATTTCTAGATGCCCTAGGGGAAATCATGGATTTGGATGGGATGCTATTTTTATTCCAAGGAAAGATAACCCTTGTAAAAAAACGTATGGGGAAATGATGGAAGAAGAAAAAAATAAAATATCCATGAGAAGAAAAGCCATTAATAAATTACGAGAGTATTTAAAAAAGAATGAGATTGTTTTCTATGAACGATCTGATACGAACAAAGATAAACTAAAAGAAGCAATAAAGAAAAAACAATTTAACAAAGAAGACGCTAATAAAAAACAATCTGATGAGATAAAACTTATATTATTTATAGGAGCAGGTGTGCCGAATAATTTGAAGATGCCTACATGGAGAGGGTTACTACAAAATATAGGCAAAAAATTAGGCTATGATGAAGAAGTCTTTTTTTCATTATCTGATGATTATCTAGCCCTTGCAGAATTTGCAATGAAAGAAGATAAAGAAAAGTTGCTAGAAGAGTTTAAAAATAATTTTTCAATAGAAGGTGAAGAATTAGGTGAACGAGATATTGCAAGAGACGTCTATCAGTCATCTATATATAAAAGTATTGTAGCATTATCACCAGAAAAAATTTACACCACTAATTATGAAGAAACATTAGAAAAAGCTTTTGAAATTCATACAGATATGGAAACGGAGATGAAAGAATGTCTTGTAAAAGGTTTACAAGGAGAAAGAAATTGTCTTAGCAAAAAGGAAGTTAGAATTATAAAAATACACGGAGATATAAGAGAGATAATAGGTAAAAAAGGTGAAAAGATTGATGAAGCTGAATTTGATAAGAAGATAGTTTTAACGGAAACAAGTTATTTTGAAGCTTTCAAAGAAATCGAAAAAGCAAATAAAAAAGTAAATAAAAAAGATGAAGAAGATAAAGATGAAGAAGCCCAAAAAGAGAAAAATTTGTATAAAGAATTAGCAGATGATATAAAGGCGAATAAAATTTTTGTTTTCTTAGGATATAGTCTAAGTGATATGAATATTAGATATTTTCTATATAAAATGGGACAAAATCCTTCTAATGAAATAGAAGAAAATCATGTTGATAAAAAGGAAAGAAATTTCTTTGTATTTACAACAACACCAGATCCTGTGCAAGAAAAAATCTTACAAGAAAGAGGTATGAAGATCATATATGGAAAACATCCAAATCAAGGAAAGGCATTAGACAATTTCTTGTATGAGTTGGTAATGGCAAGAGGGCAAAATAGTGAGAAAAAAGTAGAAAAAGCTGATGCAAAGGAAGAAAAATCAGAGAATACAGAAGAGGAGAGTGAGAAGTAGTGACTACAGAAAATTATGATAATACTATCAAAATAGGATCAAGAATATTACCTAAAGATAGTATGAATATATTATTACCTAATCATGAAAATATCTATGATCAAATAAAAGAAATAAGAGATAATGCAAAATTGCTGAGAGAGAGATTAGAAGGAACTGATGATAAACATAAAAAATTTGCAGAGATAGTAAAAGAAGAGCCTGAATTTGTAAAGCATCATAATAATGTATTTTCTATTTTAGGAGAGCGAGGAAGTGGAAAAACTTCTGTATTATTAACCATAAAGAATAAAATTATGGAAGGCATAAAAGGAGAAAAGAGAAAAAATATTAGAAAGTATGATACCGTTTTACCTATTATCGTACCACAAGACATGGATGAAGAAAGTGATTCTTTAGGCTGGATTATTGGATTCTTTGCAGAGATCGTTAAAAAAGTACAAGAAGATTTTCAAGAAGATAAAAGTATATTTAATTATAAAAGCAGTAGTAGAAATTGTCCGTTGTGCGGAACAGATAGAGCATTTCCAAGGGCAGATAAAATTAATTATGTAGGAGAGGCATTCAAAAAAGTAGAGAAAGCATACTTTTTGAGAAAAGAAGAATATAAAAAATCATTGAGTGATGTAGGTTCTAAGAGAGACTATGTAGATTTAAGTTCTGATACATTATCAAAGGATATAGAACTAGCAAAATGTTTCAAAGAATTTATAGATGAATATGTAGAATACCAAAGACATACAAGAAAAAATTGTGGAAATGAGGATGCACTTATTTATATATTTTTTGATGATGTGGATATTAGTACAAGGAAATGTCTGAATGTATTAGAAACCATTATTAGATTTTTATCTCATTCTAATATTGTCATATTTGTTTCTGGGAATTATATTACCTTTGAAGAAACTATTATCATTAATTATTTGTATAACGATAAAATACTAGATGCAAAGTTAATAGAAAAGAGTTTTACTACAGATAGTGTGAAAGAGAGTAAAACAGCACTAGAAATCCGAAAAGAGCTTGCTTATGATTATTTGAAAAAAGTATTATCTCCTGCATTAAGATACAACTTGAAAAAAATAACAGATGAAGAAAAAGTTAATTTTAAATACAGTTCGCAAGAAAACACAGAGTATAAATCTTTATTTGAATTATTAAAAGAAACATTCAAACTAGAAGAAACTAACTTTTTAATGTATGAAAGCATTCATGGAAAAGATAAAAACTTTGTAATTCCTACTTTGTTCAAATGCTTTGACAACAAGCCAAGGGGATTAATGAATGTTTATTATTATCTAAATTCTATGAGTAAAAAAATTGAGAAAACAGATGATATTCATAAAATATGGACAGCAGAAGAATTAAATCGGTTTTTAGATATTATTATTGATTCTTCATCTGAATTAAATATATATAAAGAAAATATCAAATCGGTTATTAAAATAAAAAAAGACCCAGCAGAAGACAAGAAAATATATATAGATGTAAGGTATGTAGATATTTTTCAAGGAGAAATAGAAGGGAAAAAAATTATTAAAAAACGACGAAAACTAGATGTTCTGAGTTTAGGAATGTTATTTGATGGGATTTGTTGTGCCCTTAATAAAGAAGATTATAAGAAAATTTTCAATACAACACGAGATAATGATGAAGTTGGAGAAATTAGAGATTTTTTAAATAAACAGTTACTAAATGAAAAGAGTATTTACAGAAATATAATAAGTAAAATGGAAAACCCTTTTGAAATGTTGTACGTTTTTTCTGTAGCATTGAATTATCCTGTAAGAACTGAACGTAAAAAAGAAAATATTCTTGCGATAGGAAAAACTTTAATTGAAGTATCTTTAGAAGAGCGATGGATTACTAAAGAAACAATTAAAATAGAAAAAGGAAAAGCAGAAGAAATTCTTAAATATATTAAAATGAAAAAAATTGAAGAAGAAATGTGGTTAAGCGAAATAAAAGAAATATGCGAAATAGGTTCTGAACTATTAGCGTTAGATGTTGAAGATGAATTAGATGAAATATTACATTCATATCTTTTCATAGAAAAAGAAGAAATTGTAGAACAAAACAGACAATTTTTTAAAGAAACAAAAAATGATTGGAACAATGTAAAAGCATCATTAAAGAAAATAGAGAAGTTGGAAGAAGAAGAATGGCAAAAGAAAAGAGCAGAATGGAAAAGAAAAGGGAAACGAACAAGAATAGAAGCTAGAAATCTAGGTTGGTTTAATGGATATTTTGCAATTAGAGAACAAATAGAAAAAAAAGAGTTTTTGCGTAAAGAAAAGCATAAACAATATGTAATAGAAATGATAGAAGAAATGCATAAAAGAGTAGAGGATATAGAAAAATTAGGAATAGAAAATAGAGAGCAATTTAAGATAATATTCGAAAACAAACAAAAGCAAGAAGAACGATTAAAAGAGTTTGAAAAGATTGTAGCTAGAGATAATAATATGGATAAAAATGAAAAGTTAAATAAAGTAATAAGAAAAGCGGATTTTGAAAATGAAGAAATGAAAAAACTAGATGTATTTTTAAAAAATTTACAAAAATCAGTAAGACATCATATAGATAAGATGAATATGATGAGTGGTGTGGCTAATTATTTTAAAGAGGAATGGGGAGATTCATCAGAATATAATGTATATGATTACATTAAGAACTTTTTGATAGAAGATAGAAAAATGAACACATTAAACTTTTTTTATAACATTAAAGCATATGTAGAAAATGGTTGTATTGACGAATTAAATCAAAGAACGGATTATTTAGTAAAAGAAAATAAAATAATGATTAGAGATTTATTTTGGATTCTAGAACAAATTCTTATTCAAGAAGCAGAGGAATATAATGAAAATCTGAAAAACTATAATATTATGAATGAATTACAAGATAGAATTATGGAAAAGGGAAAGGATAAAAAAGAAGAATTAGAAATGATCTATCGATATTTAGGAAGAGATGTGATAGATTTAAAAGATAGAATTATCAATGAAGATGAGGAAAAAGTAAGTTATGATTGTAATTCTGTAGATGCATATTATTTTTTATATCAAATAATTTCTGTGTTAAAAAAGAATAAGATGCAAGAAATTGATTTAAAAGAAGACCATGTAAGAAGAATTCGAAGAGCTTTAAAATATAAAGATGATGAATTAAAGAATAATAAATTTATTCTAATAGCGGATGATTTAAAAGGAAAGTTAGAAAAACTTAAAAATGAAAAAATATATAACTTTGGGTCAGGGGATGCGATAAAGGAAAAGTTAATATATGTGAAGGATTTTATGGATTTTATGGGAAGTATAGATTTTTATCTAATGCATGGAATACCAGAATACATGAATGAAGAAGATGTAAGATTTAGAAGGGTGTTAGAGAAAGAAGAAGCATATATTAAAGAAATAGCTTATGAACTTAGAAAAATAAAAAAAGATATTCCAATAGAACCATTAACTACAAAAGAAAAAATGCACTTTAGAATATACGCACTTTTATATGCGATTATTAAGAAAGAAACTACACCTAAAGAAGTTTATGAAGAAAAAGAGGAATTCTATAAGGAATTATTGAAAAAACTTGATGATTACAATAAAGATTTATATAATACAGCATTCAAATTATTAGATTAAAGGTTAGGTGATAAGATGAGCTATTCAGTAAATATCAAAAATATGGATTTGATGATTAAGACTGCCTTATTACCTATGACACAGATAGAATACTTTGAAAATAATCCTTTAGAGAAGAAAGGAGCGAATCAAAAAAGAGCCATATATCCTGTACTCAATAAATATATGACCATTGACAATTTAGACGAAATCAATATGTTTTGGGAATTGTTTTACCCTAAAAGAAAAGTAGAAGAATATGATTATAATGTAGATATTTATTGTTTAGAGTTATTGAAAAAATTTTCTCGTACATTTATTGCACATAGAGATGGTAGATTAGTTTTTAAATATTGGGAAACAGAAAATAATAAATATTTTAAGGTGTATAAGGGTATTAGCAAGGTATTATTATGGAATAGTTTAAATAGGTATTTTACTACAGATATACTAGGGGTATTATACTTACTTGATAATGATAAGAAGCAGGAGGAATATTTAGAAGGGTACTATTCAAGAGTAGCTCTTGAAGATATGCAACTAGAAAGCATTTTAAAGAAAGGAACTGCGGAAACACATTTGCATGTATCTGCATCTACAGATTTTTATACTTCTTGGAAAAACTTGATGAATCTTTATAACGATGAACCGAAGGCTTTACGATACCATGAGGTAATTGGAAGTAAGAAATATACATTAGGAAAATATTTTAAAGTTGCAAGTATTTTGAGAATGATCATGGCTTGTTTTCTTGTGAAATATAAACATTTAGATTGCTGTTTTCGTTGTTTTGTTGAGTTAATTCCTTATCTAAGAAGTGATACAGATAAGAAAAATAGTATTTTTTATGAAAAGCCCCTGTTAAATACATTCATAACGGAACTATTAAGTGAGGGTCAAGAAAAAGAAGTAGACTATGAAAGATATGAAAAATTTGAAGAAGAAGAATTAAAAAATATTTTTATACTATTGTTTGAAGATGTTTTTAACGTAAGTACAGGGTCAAAAGAAGAGGATATAAATAAACTTCAGAATGATCCAATGGATATACTAAACTATATGATGTTTGATGAAGAGAGTGATTTTAAAAGTGAAATTGGAACCTATACAGAAAATATATTTCTAATGAAAGCTGTTAAATATATTGATAAAAATGAGTGTGACAAAGATTTTAGCAATTGTTTTATGAATTATTTAAGAGTAAAGAATGAATTTTTCTCTTTTATGGTTCAAGGAAATGAAATCAAAGGACTAAATAATTTTGAGGGATATTTTCAACAATCTACAAAAAATGGAAGATATTCAGATAAAAATATATGCTGGGAAGAACGATTGAATGCTCAATTTAAAGATAAAAATTTAAAAAAGCTAGAAATTCGTATTTCTCCAGCAGATGTTTTTGAGGAAGGAAAAAAGAATCAATTTAGAAGATGTGAAAATATAAAAAGAGAAATGTGTGAAGAACTATTATTAATCTTTGAAGCTTATAAAAAAATCTTGAAAAGAGAAAGCGAATGTGATTTTTTAGAGGGATCATTTCCGAGTCTTTCGGATCATTACAATTGGTTGTTTTATCTTAATCAATATAATGCAAAAACAATATTACCAATTCCTCAACTAGGAATCATCTATCATTTTATTAAAAAGCCAGATTTACCAATCAATAAAAAGTGTTGGGTTGATTATGAAAGAGAAAAGGAAAGAGAACATCTATATTATGAAAAACAGAAATATGAGTATGAATTACAAGCGGAGGCTATTTTGAAAATCAGAAAAGAAATCCCTAAGATATCAGAATATATTGTAGGCATTGATGGGGCGAGTATAGAAAATTATGCTGATCCTTGGGTATTTTCACAAGTTTATGATGAACTTCGAGATAGCTTACATTCAATGTATGGAGAAGGAATGAAGCCTTTAAAAACATTAGGCTTTACCTTTCATGCAGGAGAAGATTTTAGACATATATTAACAGGGCTTAGAAGAATAGATGAGACTATTGATCGTTATAAATATCATGCTGGAGATCGAATTGGACATGGAATTGCTCTAGGGATAAATATTAAGTGTTGGAGGGAGAAGCATCCAGTAGTAACCATGCCTCGTATGGAGTATTTGGAAAATTTAATTTGGATTTGGGGAAGCTGTAAATATAACAATTCAAGTATTGATATGGGCTATTTAGAAAGAAAAATCATGGATTATGCGAAGGAAATATATGTGAATACTGAAGGGATTACTATTTACAATCTATGGGAAGCTTATGAATGTAAATTTAAGAAATTTGATACATCAAATAGGCACTTTAAAATAAGAGAAGATAAAGTAGCTTGTGAAGCATATTCACTAGAAGAGATGATTTGTTGTCCTTGCATAGAAGGGGAAAATAGAGCATGGGATAAAGAAAAACTTATTGGAGCTTATTATTGCAAAAAATATCTAGAAAAAATGGTAGAGCCTATTCAAGTGGAAGTGCCGAAAGAAAAATTAAGTATTATACAGGAAATGCAAAAATTAGTATTAAAGAAAACCAGTAATAAAGGAATCATCGTAGAAACCAATCCAACCTCTAATACAGCTATAGGTGAGATTGAGAATATTTTTAATCACTATATAACAAAATTAAACAGTATTGAAAATAGTGGTAATATAGATTCTCTGATGATCAGTATCAATACAGATGACCCTTCTGTGTTTAATACGAATCTTAGTAATGAATTTGCATATATATTTTATTCCTTAGTGGAGAAGGGGTATTCTAAAGAAAAAGTATTACAATGGATTGATAAAATAAGAGAACACGGAATGAATTCGAGTTTTATAAGAGAAGATTCTAAAAGTGTTCAGCAAGTGTTAATAGAATTAGATCTGATTATAAGAGAATTAAGAAAGGCAACAGATAAAAGTATAGTGTAGAGCTATACTTTTGTTTTTGAGAGGTATGTTATTGTAAATAAGTTGTTTTATTCGATATTTTGGATATAATATAATTAAGATTAAGTAAATCTAGATTTACTTAATCTTAATTATATAAAAGGAGATTACAAATGTTTATCGGTAGAGATTATGAGTTAAATACATTAAATCGTTTATATACAGAAGACCAATTTCAATTTGTTGTTATATATGGAAGAAGAAGAGTAGGAAAAACCAGATTATTGACAGAGTTTTGCAAAGACAAAGAATCTATTTTCTATGTAGCGGAAGAATACAATGAAAAGATGGCGTTAGAAAAATTTTCTCAAAAGATTTTAGAGCATTTTCAAATGGAGGACTTTATATCAAGCTTTGAATCTTGGGAGAAGGCGTTCTTATTTTTGGCAAAGCAAAGTCTTGATAGAAAAATTGTTTTAGTAATGGATGAATTTCCTTATGTGGCTTTAGCCAATAAGAGTATACCATCTTTGCTTCAGAATTTGATTGATCATGATTTAAAGAACACAAAATTGTATTTGGTGGTATGTGGTTCATCTATGAGTTTTATGGAAAAGGAGATTTTATCTTATAGAAGTCCTTTGTATGGAAGAAGAACAGCACAATTAAAAATAGAGCCTTTTGATTTTTTTGATAGTATAAAGTTTTTTCAAAATTATAGCTTTGAAGAACAAGTAAAAGCCTATGGTGTTTTAGGGGGGATTCCTCAATATCTATTGAAATTTAGAGATAAAGACTCTATTGAAGAGAATATAAAAAGGCAGATATTAGATAAATCCAGTTATTTGTATACAGAGCCTATGAATCTTTTAAAGCAAGAACTAAGGGAACCTGCTATGTATAATTCTATTATTGAGGCCATTGCAACAGGTGCGTCTAAATTAAATGAAATTGCAACGAAGGTAGGAGAGGCAGGGAGTAAATGTTCAGCTTATTTAAAAACTTTAATAGAATTACAGATTGTAGAAAAACAAGTGCCTGTTGGAGAAAAGGAAAGCTCAAGAAAGACCATTTATCGATTAAAAGATAATTTATTTAATTTTTGGTATCGATTTGTCTTTGACTATCCATCACTGATTGAACAGGAAATGATTGATTATCTTTATGAAAAGAAAATAAAGCCTGAGATGAATCATTATTTAGGATATATATTTGAAAAGATTTGTATAGATTATTTGATCAGACAAAATAAAAAGTATGAGTTACCTTTTGTTTTTGAAAAAATTGGTTCATGGTGGGGGAATAATCCTATAAAAAGACGTCAAGAAGAAATAGATATTTTGGCAGTTAGTAAGGAATGTGCGTTTATTGGGGAATGTAAATGGAGAAATGAACCCTTAGATATGAAGGTAGTCATGGCTCTTATAGAAAAGGCTCAAATACTACCCTATAAAGAAAAATATTATGCTTTTTTCTCTAAAAGTGGTTTTACAAAAGAGGTTTTAGATTATGGGGAGAAGAATAAGTGTATCTATTTATATGAAAAGTTATTGTAAGTTGTATATTTGAAAAATAAAATTATTGTATGAAGTCATGTAAATTTATGCTAAAAATGCATAGATACACATGACTTTTTTTGATGGATACCAGTTAGTTCAGTAAAAGTGATAGATTTTGAATTGTCTTTTGTTCTAATAAGAATAACATTGTAACCAAATGATAAATTATATAAAATAATATCAATACAAAGGAGTAAGGAGGAGCGCACATGAAGATCGTTGTGCTAGATGGATATACATTAAACCCTGGAGATTTAACATGGGAAGGATTAGAAAAATTAGGAGAGGTTATGGTATATAATCGTACACCAGAAGAAAAAATTATTGAAAGAGTTGGAGATGCACAGATTATTTATATTAATAAAACGGTTTTAAAAAGAGAAACCCTTGAAAAATTATCACATGTGAAGTTTATTGGAGTTCTTGCTACAGGATATAATGTAGTTGATGTAGATGCTGCGAAGGAGTTAGGGATAGTTGTTACAAATATTCCTACCTATGGCACACAGGCTGTAGCGCAATTTACTTTTGCACTTCTTTTAGAAATTTGTCATCATGTGGGAGAGCATGATTTAAGTGTGAAAAGAGGAGTATGGAGCAAAAGTATAGACTTTTGTTATTGGAAGTATCCTTTGATGGAGCTTGCAGGAAAGACCATGGGGATTATTGGACTTGGTAGAATTGGTCAAGAGGTAGCTAAAATTGCACAAGCCTTTGGGATGAATGTATTAGCCTATGCTAATCATCCAAAGAGAGAATTAGAAAATGAGATGTTAAAATATGTAGAGCTTGATACATTATTTGAAAAATCAGATATAATTAGTTTGCATTGTCCATTATTTGAAAATACTAGAGGAATCATCAATAAAGAGAATATAGCAAAAATGAAGGATGGTGTGATGATTATTAATACATCTAGAGGACCTTTGATTATTGAAGAGGATTTAGCAGAAGCTTTAAATAGTGGTAAAGTGGCGAGTGCGGCGGTAGATGTGTTATCTGAAGAACCAGCAGCTATGGATAATCCATTAATGATAGCTAAAAATTGTATCATTACCCCTCATATAGCATGGGCTCCAAGGGAAGCAAGAGAGAGACTTATGAATATTGCTGTAGATAATTTAAAACAATTTTTGAAAGGAACACCTGTGAATGTTGTAAATCTTTAATGAATATAAGCTAAAAGCTGTGTGAATGATCACACAGCTTTTTCTTAATATAATATTAAAAAAAGCGTAAATTTGTCTATTATACTCAAATATATGGTAAAATCATGCTGCAATAAATTTTAGAAATAGTATATTTTAAATTTTGTAAGATGAGAAAGGAGCAAATATATGAAAGACCAAAAGGAATATTCAAGCTATATACCAGAACTTCATGATGAAAAAAATGTTCTTGGTAAATGGGCTTGTTTGTTTGTAGATAGACCGAGAATTATGATTTTATTAATTATTTTGATTGTTTATGCTGGCATGATTTCTTTTACCCAAATGCCAAAAGAAATCAATCCAGAGATAAGACTTCCGTATATAAATGTTACAACAACTTATACAGGAGCATCACCAGAAGAAATGGAAACTTTAGTGACGGATGAATTAGAAAATAAAATCAGTGAGATAGAAGGAATAAAAAGCTTGAAATCCACATCTGCATTAGGGTATTCAAATATTGATATTAGCTTTGATGTAAGTGCTGATATGGAAAAGATGAAAAATGAGATAAAGGATAAGGTATCAGAAGCAAAAGGAGCACTTCCAGATGATGCAGATGAACCTTATATAAGTGAAGCTGAAACAGGAAATAAATATGTATTGATCCTTAATCTCACAGGAGTAGATGATTTAGTAGAGCTTAAAAATTCTGCGGATCGAATAAGGGATGAGATTAAAAAGAATAAGGATGTATCTGATGTAGAGGTATATGGAGGGTTAGAAAGAGAAATCAAGGTCATTGTAGATCCTCATAAGTTAGTAGCATACAACTTAAGGCTAGACCAGATAGGAAATGCACTAAAAGATAGCAACACAACTATACCAGGAGGAAATGTCTATCTAGATCATAAAAAATATAATGTAAGAACGATAGGTAAGTTTAAAGCTGTAGAAGATATGAAAAATGTAGTTGTTTCCTATACAGGAAGTGGCCCTTTATATATAAAGGATATAGGTGTTGTAGTAGATGGTTATAAGGAAATACAATCTGATGCTAGGATGTCTGTTGGAATAGGGACTAAAAATCCTACGGTGAAAAAATCAGTAACATTAGTAGTAAAGAGAAAAGAAGGGTCTGATGCCATAGCCATAGGGGAAGAAGTACGAAATATCTTAACTGAAGGGAAAGGAAGTATTTATCCAGAGGAGATGGAGACTCATATCACCATGGATTTAGCGGAAGAAATAGATCGTCAGCTTGGAGATGTTTTCGATAATGCTAAATCAGGTTTATTTCTAGTAATTATTGTTTTGTACATATTTATAGGATTATCAGAGTCATTAGTCGTTTCTGTAGTTATTCCACTAGCCCTTTTGGCATCTACCATATTACTTAAGAATATGGGAGCTTCCATCAATACAATGATTCTTTTCTCTATGATTTTAGCTGTAGGGATGCTTGTGGATAATGGAATTGTAGTGATGGAAAATATAGATCGCTTGAGGATGAAGGGCGTAAATGCTAAGGATGCAGCAAAGGCTGCTACAAATCAAGTAGCACCAGCCATCTTATCAGCAACTCTTACTACATTGGCTGCATTTTTACCTATGGCAATAACTCCTGGTCTTTATGGTTATTGGTTAAAATGGATTCCTATAACTGTAATTGCAGCACTAGGATCATCTTTTTTTATTGCTACTACTGTAACACCAGCATTAAGTTCTGTATTTTTAAAAGAACATGGTAAAAAAGATAAAAAAAGAAAGAAATTTTTAGATATAGGAATCAGAGGAATATCCATACTTTCTGTATTTATTCTTTCTATGCTTTCCTTTAAGGATAAACATGAAGGGTTTTTAAATACAAATATACTTGCTTGGAGTTTTACTATTGTTTTTACAGGTGCCATTTTGTATAAGCTGATAAAAGGAAAGAAAAATCCATTAGATAGTCCTTTTATAAAAACTTATGGGAATATCCTACACAGCATTATTATTAGCAAAAAGAAAAAATTTGCAGTATTAGGAATTGTTTTAGCTTTATTGATAGGAAGTGTCATGTTACCTATATCAGGTATATTAAAGATTACCGTATTTGGAGATATGGATGCAGAAGAATTTAATGTAAATATTAAAACGCCAGTAGGTTCAGAGCTAGAAACTACATCTAATATAGCAGCAGAGGTTGAAAAAATATTGTTTGATTATCCTGAAATGAAGAGCTTTAGCACAAGTATTTCAAATCCTGAAAGAGCAAGAATTCGAGTAAAGCTTTTAGAGAAGGATAAAAGAGAAAGAACAAGTATGGAAATTGCAGAGGATTGTAGGCAGCGTATAAAAGATATTCCAGGGGCAGAGATCACTATAGGACAAATGAAAGGTGGTATTGACTTTGGGAATAAGGATATAGAAATCATGATTTATGGAAAGAACTTTGATACCTTAAAGACCATCGCAGGAGATTTTACAGATACATTAAAGAATATAGAGGGTACTTTTGATGCAGGAAACAATTTTGAAAATGGTTTAAGTGAAATGCAGATTATTATCAATAGAGAAAAGGCAGCTTTATTAGGTTTAGATCATAGAAGTATTTCTATGGGCATAAGAAATGCTGTACATGGTTTGAAGGCAACTACTTTTAAAATCAATCAAGAAGAGATTGATGTGATGATTCGTACAACGAAGGAAAAATTATCTCATAAGGAAGATTTTAATAATATTTATTTCTATGGAAAAAGCAATCAACCTATACCTTTTTCTTATGTAGCTACTGCAAAAGAAGAGGAAGGCTGTTCAGCAATTTTTCATCATAGCGAGAAAAGATATGCAAAGGTTGGAGCAAATGTAAAAAATCAAGAACAAAAGATGGCTATACAAGAAGCGTTTATGAAGAAAGTGAATGAATATTCTATGCCAAAGGGGTATTCTATAGGGTTCGATCGAGAACAAGAAGAGGTGAATGATTATTTTATCAACATGGGGAAAAATATGTTGATTGCCATGATTCTTGTATATCTTATTCTTTCTATACAATTTAATTCTTTATCTCAGCCATTTGTTATATTATTTTCTGTACCACTTGCTGTAATTGGTGTATTCATAGGGCTTACCCTAGTAGGAAGCTATTTGGGATTAACCTCATTAATAGGAATGGTATCCTTAGTAGGAATCGCAGTAAATGATGCCATTGTATTAGTGGATTATATCAATTATTTGAGGAAAAATGGATATGAGATGGATCAGGCTATAAAAGAAACGGCTATGACTAGATTTATACCTGTTATGTCAACGACTATAACTACTGTAGGAGGAATACTACCCCTTACGTTAAAAAATGATTTTTATGCACCTATGGGATATGCAATCATATTTGGATTAAGTTTTGCAACGTTATTGACATTAGTGATTGTACCTATACTCTATTCTTTAGTAGAGGGGATGAAAGCATATTTTAAGAATAGGAAATTGAGGAAAATGGAGATGAATCCACAAAATTTATAAAAGATCTTTTACTAAAGATAGGAATATAAAACTATGACGAGTTCACTTTATGAGGGGGATGGGGATGAAGAATATTTTAATAGTAGATGATGAGAAGGAAATTGTAGAACTACTAAAGATTTATTTAGAAAACCATGGCTTTCATGGATTAAAGGCTTATGATGGAGAAATGGCACTTAAGTGTATGAAAGAAAATGTTGTAGATGCTATTATTCTAGATATTATGATGCCTAAAATGGATGGTATTGAATTCATAAAAGAAATGAGAAAAATATCTAACATTCCTGTTATGTTTTTATCAGCAAAAGATGAGGATATGGATAAGATTTATGGTTTAGGAATAGGAGCCGATGATTACATGACTAAGCCTTTTAATCCCCTGGAAGTAGTTGCACGGATGCAGGCTTTAATGAGAAGATGTCATCAATATGATAAGGATGAAAATTATAATCAAAAATCTAAACAAAATATTTGTATAGGGGAGTTGTGCTTAGAAGAAAAGAGTTGCCAAGTTTATAAGGGAGAAAGAATAGTAGAACTTACTACCTTAGAATATAAGCTCCTTCAATTTTTAATGAAAAATCCAAATAAAGTATTTACGAAGAAACAATTATATGAATCTACATGGGAACAAGATTATATGGGTGATGACAATATTATTATGGTTTATGTTAGTAGATTAAGAGACAAGATCGAGTATGATTCAAAAAGCCCTGATTACTTAAAAACCATAAGAGGTCTTGGGTATAGGTTTGAGGGGAATGTGAAAAATGAAGGATAAAAAAAGTATCAATAGCTTTTTATTTAAAAATTATATCATTATATTTTTTATTATGGTTGTGTCATTGATCTTAACCATTTATGTAACAGATTTTATTTTAGAGAATGTTATTTATAGAAATATAGCTACGGAGTATATTGAACCAAAGGATATCTACAAGATTCCTTTTGAAGAAATGGATACAAAATGTATTGAAATGATGGAATGTTGGATTGAAATTTTAGATGAAAATAAAAAAGTGATCTATGTAAAGGGAAAAAAGTTAGACAATATATACCAGTATGATGAAAGGTTTTTGTATGATCAAACATCTATTCATTTTGATAGAGAAAAATATCCCTATTGGTATAACATTTCTCCCGTAGAGGGACCGAAGGGGGAACCCTATTTATATGTATTCAAATGGCCAAGAGATAAATTTTACTTTGTAGTTACGCCCAAATTAATCAATACAGAAAAAATTAACAGCATAGGAAATGTAACCTATGGAACTTTTCTAATTGTCTTTTTATTTTTTCTCTTTGTAAGTCTTATTTTTTATAGTCGATTTACATCTAAATATATAAAGACACCTCTTAAATATTTTAGAAAAGGGATTCGAGAAATGGAAAGGCAAAATTATAGTACCAGATTAGATTTTCATGCTCAAAGGGAGTTTGGAGAAATAAGAGATGCTTTTAATAAAATGGCCAGTAAACTCGAAGCAGTAGAAATGGAAAAAATGAAAATAGCTAAGAGTAAGCAACGGATGATTGTAGATATATCTCATGATTTAAAGACGCCTATTACCTCTATTTATGGGTTTTCTAAACTACTTTATGATGGAGAAGCAAAGACGAAAGAGGATGAGAAAAAGTATTTAAAATATATATACAATAAATCTTTTTATGTATCTAATTTGATAGAAGATTTCTTTAGCTTTTCAAAATTAGAAGATGAAAATTTTCAACTTAACTTTGAAACTTATGATTTTGCTGAGTGGTTGAGACAAGTGATTAGTGAATATTATCCAGAAATCGAAAGGAAACAATTTGATTTACATATAGATATTAGTCATATGCCTATCCTGATAGAATTTGATAAAAAGCAAATGGCAAGAGCAGTGATTAATATATTATCCAATGCTATTAAATATAATCCACCAAAAACTACTCTGTGGATTAGATGCCATAGGGATGAAGATCAGGTACTACTCACTATTGCAGACGATGGAATTGGCATAAGAGAAGAATTAAAAAAGGTTATTTTTGATTCTTTTGTAAGAGGAGATAAGAGTAGAGGTACCCATGATGGGTCAGGATTAGGCCTTGCCATAACGAAAAAGATTATAGAAAGACATGGAGGAAGTATGACGCTTACATCAGATCAAGAAGCTGTAACTATATTTATAATTACATTAGGATTGAAAATATAAAAACAGTAAATTTGGGATTGAGGTGGAGTGGCTGCTTACTTAAATTAATTTCTATTTTTAATGACAAAAGTGAGCGTTTTATGAAAAGAGAAAAAGAATAGAGAGGAGATAGTAGATTGAAGAAGCTAGTATTCATAGTAGGATGGATATTGATTATCAATAGTTTTTTACTTGTAGGCTGTGGAGGAAATAAGGTAAAAGAAACAGATGGAAAGGATGTAGAGGAATTAAAAAAAGAAGAAGTTGTGTATGTAAAAGCGGAGCCTGTGAGAACCATGGATTTTACCAATGAAATTCTGTTACCTGGAAATTTAAAGCCTAAGGAAGAAGCGGTTGTAACAGCAGAAGTTAATGGAAAAGTAAAAGAAATTTATGGAGATTTAGGAAGTAATGTAAGGAAAGGGCAGTCCCTTTGTAAATTAGATGATACAACTTATCAATTAGCATATGAAAATAAAAATAAGGACCTTTCTATGGCTCATATAGAATATAATAATCTAACAAATGATTATGAAAGAATAAAAGCACTTTATGAAAATAATGTAAAATCAAAATCCGAATTTGAGATAGTAGAAAAGGAATATAAAAAACAAAAAGAATCATTAGGAATGAAAGAAAATGATGTAGCATTGGCAAAGAAAAATATGGAGGATACTAATATCAAATCACCTATTTCTGGGATTATCAGTAGTAAAAAGGTTCTGATGGGCCAAATGCTCTCTGTTGGAACGGAACTATTTAAACTTGTAAATATAGATCAAATGTATGTAGAAGTAGGGATTGCTGAAAAAGATATGCCTTTTATAAAAAAGGGACAAAAATGTATTATAAAGGTAGAGGTATTTTCAGATACCTTTGAGGGGAAAATTACAAACATAGGGCCAGAACCTGAACAAGAAACGAAGACATATCCTGTAAAAATTTTGATCAATAATGAAAAAAGAAAATTAAAATCAGGCATGTTTGCAACAGCTAAGATTATATTAGATCAACACAAAGATGCATTAGCAGTACCTAAAAAAGCTGTAATAAAAGAAAAAGAAAAATATTATGTATTTGTAGATGAAAATAAAAAGGCAGTAAAAAGAGAAGTGAAAATAGGATTTTCAAGTGATGATGCTTATGAAATTTTAGAAGGTGTTAAAAAAGGTGAGCAGATTATTGTAGTGGGACATGAAAATTTGGAAGATGGAAGTGTAGTTGAAATAAAATAAGGACGATTTCGTCCTTATTTTTTTGTATGAAAGATTTATCTTATTAAGGATCAATACTAGATTAAAATAAATCTTTATTTTGAGGAATTGACAATCTTCATTTTAAATAAGCCAATAGAGGGTTTTAAATAAGAAAGATATAGAGAAAATTGCTATTAGAAGATAATTAATTGATGGAAATATATTTTATATGATATAATAATACAAGATATTAGTACCAGATACTAAAACTAGCTATAAGAAACAGGAGGATTTATAGATGAATATAAAAGATATCAAAGAATTATTATTAACAATAGATCAAACAAGTATAGAAAGAGTAGATATTCAAGAAAAGGATTTAAAGATCAGTGTTACAAAATCAGTTCATGAATATGATTTATCTTATGAAAGTAATAAAAATGAAATAAAAATAGAAAAACCTGTTGAAAGTATTAAGGAAGAGATACTTGTAGAAGAGGAAGAATTATATATTGTGAAATCTCCTATTGTAGGAGTTTTTTATGCAACACCTAGTCCTGATGCACAACCCTTTGTTGAGGTAGGAGACACTGTAGAAAAAGGACAACCTATTTGTATCATAGAGGCTATGAAGATCATGAATGAGATTCAAAGTGAAGAATCAGGTCAAGTAGTAGAGCTTTTAGTAGAAAATGAGGATATTGTAGAATATGGTCAGCCTTTAATGAAAATTAGGAGGTAACTATCATGTTTAAAAAAATATTGATTGCCAATAGAGGAGAAATTGCACTAAGGATTATTCGAGGATGTAAGGAATTAGGCGTACAAACGGTTGCTGTTTATTCAGAGATAGATAAAGATTCCCTGCATGTACATATGGCAGATGAGGCTGTGTGCATAGGACCAGCTATTTCATCTAAGAGTTATTTAAATATGAACAATATTATTAGCGCGGCACGTATTACTCATGCAGAAGCCATTCATCCAGGGTATGGTTTTTTATCAGAGAGTACAAAGTTTGCTAAGCTTTGTGAAGAAAATGAAATAAAGTTAATTGGACCAAAGGAAGAGCATATTAGAAGAATGGGGAATAAATCAGAGGCTAGAAAGACTATGATTGAAGCTGGGGTAAGTGTTGTTCCGGGTTCAGAAGGTGCTACGAAAGATTCACTAGAGGCGTTAGACATTGCCCAAAAGATAGGATTTCCTGTTATGATCAAAGCTTCAAGTGGTGGTGGTGGAAGAGGAATAAGAATTGTTCATGAGGAAGAAGATTTTGTCAATAAATTTAATATGGCAAAGTCAGAAGCAGCTGCTGCATTTAATGATGATGATATGTATATAGAAAAATTTATTGAAGAGCCAAGACATATTGAATTTCAAATTTTAGCAGATGAACATGGAAATATTGTTCATTTAGGGGAGCGGGATTGTTCTTTGCAAAGAAGGAATCAAAAGGTGTTAGAGGAAGCTCCGTGTACGAAGATTGATGATGATTTAAGAAAAAGAATGGGACAAATGGCTATAAAAGCTGCAAAAGCTGTAAATTATGTAAGTGCAGGAACCATAGAATTTTTATTAGACAAGCATTATAATTTTTACTTTATTGAAATGAATACGAGAATTCAAGTGGAACATCCTATTACAGAAGCCATTACAGGGATAGATTTAATAAAGGAACAAATTAAAATTGCTGCTGGGGAAAAACTAAGTTTTACCCAAGACGGTATAAAAATCAATGGACATGCAATAGAATGCAGGATTAATGCAGAGGATCCAAATAATAACTTTGCACCATGTCCAGGAATGATTGAAGATTACTTTATACCTGGAGGAAATGGTGTTCGTATTGATAGTCATATTTATAGTGGGTATAAGATTCCTGCTACTTATGATTCTATGATTGGGAAGCTTATTGTATGGGGAAGAGATAGAAATGAGGCAATAGCTAGAATGAAAAGAGCTATTGATGAGCTAATTATTATTGGAGTAAAAACGAATACTGATTTTCATAAAGAAATTTTAAATCATGAGAGATTTATTGAAAATAAAATTGATACTTCTTTTATAGGAAAAGAAATGATGAAGTAGGTTCATCGTAGAAAGGTGAATAATATGATAAAAGAATTGTTTCGTAAAAAAAAGTATGGAACCATTAATATATATGATAGTAAGAAGAATGAAGAAAATAAAGGGAAAAAAGAAATTTCATTAAATAATCATAAAAGTAATGAAAATAATCAGAAAAAAATAGATGATTCTCTTTGGGTTAAATGTAGGGGATGTAATGAATTTGTATTAAGAGAAGATGTTAAAAATAATATGTATGTATGTCCTAAATGTGATCAGCATTTTAGAATAGGAGCGAGAGAAAGAATTCATTTATTAGTAGATGAGAATAGTTTTATAGAATATGATAAAGAATTAGAAGCCAATGATCCATTAAATTTTCCAGAATATAAGGAAAAAGTAAATTTAGCAAAGGAAAAATCAAAAGAGAAGGATGCAGTTGTAACAGGTGAAGGAGAGATGAATGAAATCCCCTTTGTCCTTTGTGTTATGAATCCAGATTTTATGATGGGAAGTATGGGGTGCGTAGTTGGAGAAAAAATAACAAGGGCAATTGAAAAGGCTATAGAGAAAAGATTACCCGTAATTATTTTCACAGCTTCTGGCGGGGCAAGAATGCAGGAAGGTATATTATCCTTAATGCAAATGGCAAAAACATCAGCAGCACTTAGTAGATTATCAGATAAAGGACTACTCTATATTTCAGCATTGACAGATCCAACTACAGGTGGTGTTACGGCTAGTTTTGCTATGCTTGGAGATATCATCCTAGCAGAACCTAAAGCATTAATAGGCTTTGCAGGCCCTAGAGTGATAGAGCAAACCATAAGACAAAGATTACCTGAAGGATTTCAAAGGGCTGAATTTCTAAAGGAAAAAGGATTTGTAGACAAGATTGTTCATAGAAAAAATTTAAGAGAAGTATTATATAAAATATTAAGTATTCACACAGTAAGAGGTGAAAAAAATGAATAATTGTTTAGAATTTGAAAAGCCTATTCTAGAGCTTGAGAATAAAATAAAAGAATTAGAGATTTTTGCAAAAGAAAATGAAGTCCTTTTAGATACAGAAATCAACATTTTAAAAAATAAATTAGAAAATATAAAAAAAGATGAATATACAAATTTGACACCATGGCAGAAAGTAAAAATTGCAAGAATGCAAGAAAGACCTACTACACTAGATTATATAGAAAGAATCATCCCTGATTTTATAGAACTTCATGGAGATCGATTATATGGAGATGACTTTGCTATTGTTGGTGGTATTGGAACCCTTGAAGGAATGCCTGTTACAGTGATTGGTCATCAAAAGGGAAAGGATACGAAGGGAAATATCAAAAGAAACTTTGGGATGGCTCATCCAGAAGGATATAGAAAGGCTTTAAGGCTTATGAAGCAAGCTGAAAAATTTAAAAGGCCGATTATTACTTTTGTGGATACTCCTGGTGCTTATTGTGGATTAGGGGCAGAGGAGAGAGGTCAAGGAGAAGCAATTGCCCTTAATTTACTAGAGATGAGTAGACTTAAAACACCAATAATGGTCGTAGTAATTGGAGAAGGTGGAAGTGGAGGGGCACTAGCTTTAGGAGTAGGAGATCGGGTTTGTATGCTTCAAAATAGTATATATTCAGTGATTTCCCCAGAAGGACTTTCAAGTATTCTTTGGAAAGATGCAAGTTTAGCAAAAAAGGCAGCAACTGTTATGAAATTAACTGCTGATGATTTACTTTCATTTAAAGTAATTGATAAAATCATTGAAGAGCCATTAGGTGGTGCTCATAAAGATATTGACTTTGTTGCTGAGGGAATAAAAGAATATGCATTAAAAGAAATATCTAATTTACTGGAATTAGACCATGATACCTTACTAAAGGATAGATATGAAAAGATAAGAAAATTTGGATGATAAAAAAAGGTTGAATAAGAGATTGTCTCACTTTAGAAAGTAACTTCTAGAGGAAGACAGCTCTTTTTTTTTGGACAATATTCAAATATAAGATATAATAAATGAAGAAATTATACAAAAGGAAGGTAAATTTATGAATCTATTGTCTGTTGAAAATATTTCTAAAAGCTATGGAGAAAGAATATTATTTAGTGACGTATCCTTTGGAATAAATGAAGGAGAAAAAATAGGACTAATAGGGGTGAATGGAACAGGAAAATCTACCTTTTTAAAAATTATCGTAGGGGCAGAAACTACTGATACGGGTAGGGTGATTAAAGGAAATACTGTTCGTATTGAGTATTTGTCACAGAATCCTTATTTTGATCCAGATGCAACTATACTTCAGCAAGTATTCAAAGGAAATTCTCCTATTATGACAGTGCTAAGAGCATATGAAGAACTACTCGAGAAATTAAAGCATTCTCCAAATGATAATGATTTACAAAATAAATTTATGAAGTTAAATCAAGAGATGGATGATTTAGGAGCATGGCAACTAGAAAGTGAAGCGAAAAATGTTTTAACAAAACTAGGCATTTATGATTTTGATGTGAAGGTAGGAACCCTTTCAGGAGGCCAGAGAAAAAGAATTGCATTAGCCAGTGCGTTGATTAGTCCTTGTGATTTATTAGTTTTAGACGAACCGACGAATCACATAGATAATGAAACCATAAAATGGTTAGAAGAATATTTAAATAAAAGAAAAGGTGCTCTACTTATGATTACCCATGATCGATATTTTTTAGATCGGGTAACCAATCGGATATTGGAAATAGATGGAGGCACTCTTTATCAATATACAGGAAACTATAGCACCTTTTTACAAGCAAAATCAGAAAGAGAAGAACTAAGAGTATCAGCAGAAAAGAAAAGAAAGAATCTTTATCGTAAAGAATTAGCTTGGATCAAAAGTGGTGTAAAAGCTAGAAGTACAAAACAAAAGGCAAGAATTCAGCGGTTTGAAAAGTTAGAGGAAGAAAAAATAAATACAGATGAAGAAAAAATGGAGATATCCGTAGGGACAAGACGTTTAGGGAAAAAGGTTATTGAATTAAACCATATCCATAAAAGCTATGGAGAAAAAAAGTGTATTGATGATTTTACCTATATTGTATTAAGAAATGATCGGGTGGGGATTGTAGGACCTAATGGAATGGGAAAATCTACTTTATTAAATATTATGGCAGAGAAAATTCAACCGGATCATGGAACGATTGAAAGAGGAGAGACGGTAAAAATAGGATATTTTTCACAAGAAAGTACCGAAATGGAGGATTCATTAAGAGTTATTGATTATATAAGAAATGAAGCAGAGTATATTACTAATGGAGAAGGTATGAAAATCACTGCTTCTCAAATGTTAGAGAGATTTTTATTTCCGCCTCATGTTCAATGGACTCCTATTGAGAAATTATCTGGGGGAGAAAAGAGAAGACTATATTTATTAAAGGTTTTAATGAGTGCTCCTAATGTAATCTTTTTAGATGAGCCTACAAATGATTTAGATATAAAAACGTTAACAATCCTTGAAGATTATCTTGAAGAATTTCAGGGTGCTGTGATTGTTGTTTCTCATGATCGATATTTTTTAGATAAAATTACAGATAAAATATTTGCATTTGAAGGAAACGGCATGATCAAGCAATACACCGGAAACTATTCAGAATATGAAGAATCAGTAGATCAAAAACGAATAAGCTCTAACAATGAAAAGAGCAACAAAAATATAGAGAAAAAGAAAAATAAAGTAGAGAATAAACCGAAAAAGCTTAAATTTACCTTTAAAGAGCAAAGAGAATATGATCAGATTGATGAAATGATTGAAAAGATAGAGGAAAAACTTGATGAGATTAATGAAAAAATCAATCATGCAGGAAGTGATTTTGAGCTCTTACAAAAATGCGTAAGTGAAAAAGAAGCATTAGAAAAGGAATTAGAAGAAAAAATAGAGCGATGGGAATATTTAAATGAATTAGCAGAGAGAATTGAAGAAGAAAAAGGACGTTAAATTTGCAAAATAAAATTTAATTCTATGAGAATCTCTTTTGTGATTTTGTAGTCACTTAGGGATTCTTATTTTTTATGTTTTTTATAGAGTATGTATTCAACAAGTAAAAAAATGGATAAAACCCCTTGCTATTTTCAAAGCATTTATCTATAATGAAATTAAGGTCAAAGAAAGTCAAAGTAGAAGTAGGAAAATATAAAAATTAGGAGGGGATCGTATGAATATTGAAAAATTCACACAAAGGGCACAGGAGGCAATTGCATTAGCTCAAGAAATTACTATAAAAGAAGAACAGCAGCAAATAGATGGAGAACATATTCATTTGGCTCTTCTGATGCAAAAGGATGGATTGATTCCTAAGCTCCTTCAGTTTATGGAAGAAAATGTGGATTTGATGATAAAAGATTTAAAAGAAGAAATAAAAAAAATTGCCAAAGTATATGGAAGTGGGGCTGAAGTATATGCAACTAGAAGATTTAATAAATTATTACTTGATGCAGAAAGCTATGCTAATAAGTTTAAAGATGAATATACAGGAGTAGAACATTTATATTTAGCACTACTTAGTGAAAAAAATACACCTTCAGAGAAAATATTTAAGAGATATGGAATTCATCGAGAAAAATTTTTGGAAAGCTTAAATAAAGTAAGAGGAAATCAAAGAATCACATCCCAAAATCCAGAAGATACTTATGAGGTGTTGAAAAAATATGGAAGAGATTTGGTGGAATTAGCAAGAGCTAAGAAACTGGATCCTGTAATAGGAAGAGATGGTGAAATCCGTCATGTGATTAGAATTTTAGCTAGACGTACGAAAAATAATCCAGTATTAATTGGAGAACCAGGAGTAGGAAAAACTGCTATTGTAGAAGGTCTTGCTCAAAGAATTTTAAAAGGAGATGTTCCTGAAGGATTAAAAAATAAAACTATTTTTGCATTAGATATGGGTGCATTAATTGCAGGAGCAAAATTCAGAGGAGAATTTGAAGAAAGACTAAAGGCAGTACTGAATGAAGTAGAAAAATCTAATGGCAATATTATTCTTTTTATTGATGAAATTCATAATATTGTAGGTGCAGGAAAGACGGAAGGGGCATTGGATGCTGGTAATATTTTAAAACCAATGCTTGCTCGTGGAGAACTTCATTGTATAGGTGCAACTACACTCAATGAGTATCGCATGTATATTGAAAAGGATGCAGCCCTTGAGAGAAGATTTCAAAAGGTAATGGTCAATCAGCCAACCGTAGAAGATAGTATATCTATTTTAAGAGGATTGAAGGAACGATTTGAAATTCATCATGGAGTACGTATTGCAGATAATGCTATTATTGCTTGTGCTACTCTTTCAGATCGATATATAAGTGATCGATTTTTACCAGATAAGGCAATTGATTTAATGGATGAAGCAGCAGCCATGCTTAGAACAGAAATTGATAGTATGCCTGCAGAGCTTGATGAAATCAGTAGGAAAATCATGCAGCTTGAAATTGAAAGAGAAGCTTTAAAAAAAGAAAACGATCAAGCATCTATAAAAAGATTACAAAGCATTGAAGAAGACATTGGACAAATAAAAGAAAAATCAAGTGGTATGAAGGCTCAGTGGGAGCTTGAAAAGAAAAATATAGAAGGAATAAAAGAAATAAAGAAAGAGCTTGAAAAGGTAAAATACCAAATAGAAGAAGCAGAAAGAAAATATGACCTCAACCAATTGGCAATCCTAAAACATGGGACTTTACCAAGTTTACAAAAAAAATTAGAAGAAGAGAAAACAAAACAAAATGAAAGAAGCATGATCAAAGAAGAAGTAACAGATGAAGAAATTGCACAAATCGTAGCAAGATGGACAGGAATTCCAGTTGCTAAACTTGTTGAAAGTGAAAAAGAAAAATTAATCCATTTAGAAGAAATTCTACACAAAAGGGTCGTTGGACAGGAAGAAGCAGTAACAGCTGTATCTGATGCAGTTATTCGTGCAAGGGCAGGATTAAAAGATTTTCATAAACCAATTGGTTCATTTATATTCTTAGGTCCTACCGGTGTTGGAAAAACAGAGCTTGCTAAATCATTATCAGAAGCTTTGTTTGATAGTGAGAATAATATGGTTAGAATTGATATGAGCGAATATATGGAAAAATTTGCTGTATCTAGGCTCATAGGAGCTCCTCCAGGATATGTAGGATATGAAGAAGGAGGACAATTAACAGAAGCTGTAAGAAGAAAGCCCTATAGTGTTATATTATTTGATGAAATAGAAAAAGCCCATCCAGATGTTTTTAATATACTCCTTCAACTATTAGATGATGGAAGGCTTACAGATAGCCAAGGAAGAACAGTAGATTTTAAAAATACAGTAATTATTATGACTTCTAATATAGGGAGTGAGGATTTATTAGAGGGTATTGAAAATGGTGAAATTATTGAAAAAACAAAAGAGATGATCAATAAGAGAATGAAAAAACATTTTAGACCAGAATTTTTAAACCGTATTGATGAGATGGTCCTATTTAAGCCTTTAGGAAAATCTCAAATTAAAAAGATTATAGACCTTGCTATGAAAGATATTCAAAATAGATTAAAAGAAAGAAATATGAGTGTGTCTCTTTCAGAAGAAGCAAAGGAATATATTATAGAGCATGGATATTCTCCAAATTTTGGAGCACGTCCTATTAAAAGATATTTGCAAAAGTATATAGAAACAGAAATTGGAAAGATGATCATAAAGGGAGAACTTTTAGAAAATGATGTGGTGAAAATTCATGCAGATGATGGAGAACTTAAAATAAAGCATTAATGAAAAAATAATATTTTAGGAAAATGGATAGAGGGCTATATACCGCTTAGTTTTGCGTATATAGTCTTTTTTTCTTTAGGAAATCAATAAGCTTTAAAAAGCTAGGGATAACTTTTTTCACAGCTCATGAATATTTTATAGAAGTATAAATAGATAGAAAATTTATTTACTTGAACGAGTAAAATCAAAATTTTCAAAAAAAGTCGAAAAATATAGATGAAAAGTAGTATTTAATTGAAAATTATAATATAATTAGTATATAATGGACATTTTGTAAAATAAAATGAATAATGATTTTTATAAAACAAGCATATAGTTAAATGAGATTGTTATTTATTCTGGTAATCAATATGGAGATTGGGTGATGAAAAGACTTATAAAAAAGAGTCTAGGGAAAAAAGAAACTATTGTACATGCTAAAGAAAAAAGGAATAAAGCATTTGAATATGAAGAATTGATAAAGATGGATATAGCTTCAGGCAATAAGGATACGAGAGATTTTTTAGAGAATGAATTAGCTAATTCCTATGGAGAAACTGTATATGAATTAGATACTATAAAGTCTTTAATAGAAGATATAAAAAATAATTATGTAGCAGAAGATAAAAAATTAGAAGAATATATACCTACCATAGGGGAAAAAAGAGCAAAGGGTGACCCTAAAAAATTGTTAGATGTGTCTTTGGATACAGGTAATTTAGTAGGGGGTCAATTTGAAGAAGATGACCATTGGATATTTATTGCACTATTAAAAAATGCACCAAATCAAACTGCAAATATGCAGGATATGAAGATAGTCAATGAGGGTAGAGCTAAAAAAACTAGTTTGAGTGATGTAAATTATATGAAAAATCCTATACAAAATAGTGCTACAGCCATAACAATAAATATGTCGAAAAATGTCGGAAAATTCATACAAAACATCCAAAAAAGAATTGAAAATGATAAATATAGTACTTTAAATAAAGTACTCCCTTTTATTAGTACGAAGAAAGAAAAAGAAAAAATCAAGGTATTCAAGAAAAGACTTGAAGTGTTAGAGGATAGAGAAAAAATAATTCAAGAAACTATATTGCAAAGAAAAAAAACTGATACTATTTTTTTCAACAAAGAATATAAACATATAAAGATCTATCAAGAAAAGATGAAAAAACATATAGAGCAATATAAAAAGATTATTCAAAGAAAGCTTCAGAAAAAGAGTAAATTCCAAAAGAAATTACAACAAATACTTAAAAGTACAGAAAAAAATCAAAGAAAATTAGAATATACTTTTTTTCAAGATCATAAAGATACCACAGAATATATAGAAGAAAATTTACATGATGAGAAAAAGGAAGAATCACAAGAGATGAATGATTTGTAATTTTTTATAATTCAAAAATGTAAAGGATATTGTGGTGATAAAAATGGGATGGAGTTTATTTAAAAAATCTCCAAAAGAAGAACAACAAAAAAATATAGAAACGCCCTTGTTAACAGAAAGGGCAGTACAAGAAGAACAAAGAAAACCAGAATTATCTAGAGAGGAGATTACAGCTGCTTGCGAAATACCTAGTCAATCTGAGGGAGGATTCTCTTTCTTTGCAAAAATTGCTGGTTTTTTCAAAAGTAGCAATCATATTGAGAAAGAAGAAAAGCGTCCAGAGCAGGGGCTATTTGGTAGTAATATTACGCGGGAATTCATTGAGAACACAAGAGGAAGAAATGTAGAGGGGCAAGATCACGATCAATCTAATACCTTTTTAAAACAGCGATTGAAAATTGATTTTCAACCTAGTGAAGCTGCTGATGAAAAGGATGAAAGCTTTGATATTGATTTGTCAGAGATGCAGGTTCATGAAACAAAAACAGATAATCAATTGAATCATAGCAATATAGGAGATTTTTTTAGCAATTTATGGTTCAATACAAAGGTTTTGTTTTTAGGAGAAGCCACAAGAGAATTAGATGATTTTCGATTTATGAATATTCTTGAAATGAAAAAGCCGACAGCTACTGTCAAAAGGAATGGACATATTATTATTACACCTGAAGCTATGAATTTAAATTTATTTGGTATAAAAGAAGAAATGCCTGGGGTTTTAGAACTGGATTATGATAGAAAAAATGATCAATTGAGTGGAAACTTAAAAAAAGGACAGTTTGAATTTAAATGGCATGGACTTACATTAACCATAAAGGATATGGAGTATATCAGCAGTACAAATGATTTTGCTGTTAATTCAGCTTCTATTAATATAGAAGTAGGAGATTCTTTAAAAGGTGGGATAGAAGAGTTTTCTTTTCATATAAATGAAAATGGAATAACCAATACCAATATAGAGAGCATGGGGATTGAAGTAATCAATTTTATAGATTTAACATTAAAAAAACCAAAATTAGATAATAATGGATTGACCGCAGAGGAAGTATCTTTTACTGTCAAAAATGATATTGAGGAAAATAAAGATGGAGAGCAAGAAAATTTTTTAGGAAAGCATGCGGATTTATTTAAGTACATAGGATTTGAAGGATTTGGAATAAAAATAGAAAAATTATCCTATACCAAGAATCAAGGATTCAAAATTGAGAAAATAGGTTTTGTTTGTGGAGAAGTTGCATTGCATATTTTTAATGTGGTAGGTAAATTAAATATTCCAGAAAAACAAGGATCTATAGGAATAGAAGACTGGGAGTTTCCAGGAGAAACAGCATTTTGGCCCATAAAAGCAGAATTAGATGTGCCAGTGGCGAGTGTACCTATTAGTATATATGGAGGAGTAGAAATAGGTGGAGGAGTAAAGGTAGCTGGAAATGCGGGTATAAAAAAAGGAGAAGGTCAAGATAAAGATTGGGATGCAGTTGGAAGAGCAGGGATTCAAGGAGAATTAAATGCAAGAATAGGAGCTGGGGTAAAATTAGGAAGTGATTGGATTTTATCTGCTTCAGCTGGGTTGTTTGCTGAGGCGGGCATTCATGCTAGTGCCATAGGGAATATAGGAACCACCTTTTATATTCAAAATAAAAAAATTCAATCAAAAAAGGAAGGCTTTAACTTTAAATATAATATAGAATCTAAAGTAGTTGCAGCTGTTGGTGCAGAAGTAAAGGCAAGTGCATTAAAGGTATTTCATAAAAAGCTTTATGAGATACGTTTTAAAGAATGGGAATTAGGACTTTTTATGATGAAAGGGGAAGTAACAAGAGACAAAAAAGGAAAATTTCATCATGAAAAGGCGTCAGATAATATTTGGCAATTGAAAAAGAATACCAAGCCTGTAGAAGCAGACACTACATCGAAAGAAGGAGAAGATGCCAAAAGAGCTTTATTAGAAGCAGGGCAAGTGTATGGTAGTACAGGTGAAAGAACTAATTTAGCACAAGATGCTAAAGGAATTGGGCAAAAATTTGAAGCCAGTTTAAAGGTATCTATAAGGAATATAAAAAAGTATCAAAAGAAGGCAGATACTTATTCCCTACGAATACAACAAGCACAAAAACATATACAAAAACATAAAAATAGATTGGCAAGGCATGATGAAGTAAGAAAAAGCATGCTTGATTTAGAGAATGAAAAAAGTTTAGAGCGAATATTTTCTAAACATGCTATAGCAGAAGTAAAAAAGAATTTTGATTCAACAAAAACATTAGGAGAACAATTAAAGGCATATTCAGAGAGAAGAAGAGATAAAAAATCTTCCCGAAAAGGAAAAAATAAGCATGAAGGGCGTATAGCTAGATATGAAGAGGCTAAAAAAGGAAATGTTTCACTTACAGAAGAGCACCTTGCAGGGATTTATGAAACAGAAGGTGGTTTCAAACATTTTTTAAATCATGTAATACCATTTCTTAATCTGGATAGTAGTGCTGTTAGAACGGCAAAGGGAATGCATAAAAAAAATCAAGAGAAAAGTATGGAAGAACATATTAGAGAATATACAGAAAATAGAATAGGTTCATATGAGGAAAAAATGAAATCTATAGGAGAGAAACAACAAACCTATGAAGTTATGGAAAATAATGCCTTGCGGGAAGCTGCTATGGCTCAAAAGGTATTAGAAGATATTGAAAAAGCAATCAAGTCACCTAAAGAGTTAGAAAAAGGGTTAGATAGTTATATGGCAGTTATAAGAAAAGAATACCTTCATGGAGAGGAAAGAAATAAACAAAAAGAAGAAATGGTGAAAGAGCAAGAGCAAAAGCTAGAAAGAATAGACAAAACCATTCAGGAGGAAGTTAAGAAAATTGAAAGCTTGGTAGAAGAAGAAAGTAAAGAAAAAGGAAAAAAATAAGAAAGAGGGAATAGCTCATGAGTCAATCTATTATGGATGCTATTAAGAGCATTACACAAAAAAATAATTGGCTATCTCATCAATCTAGTGATTTGATAAAAATTGATGTAGATGGTCAAAATGGAAATTGGACTACCCTTGGAAAATGTTTAGAAGAGGAAGAACGGTTTTTATTTTATTCCATATGTCCTAGTAAAGTAAAAAAAGAAAAGACGCTTTTAATGGCAGAGCTCCTTACAAGAATTAACTATGGCCTTAAGATAGGTAATTTTGAAATGGATTTCGATACAGGAGAAATACATTTTAAAACAAGTATAGATTTTGCAGGTGATTTTGACAAAGAAGAGATGATTGAACAAGCCATGTCTACAAATTTGTTAACGATGGATGAGTATTTTTCAGTAATTATGAAAGTAATTCATTCAGATGTATCCCATGAAGATATAAAAGATTTAGTTTTTTAAAATACATATCTTAAAATTTTTTTCAAAACAAAAAAACTTAGGAAAGGGGGGACACTAATTTCAAGTTATTTCTTGAAATTAGAATAATATGCCAGAATATTTGTCGCCAGGTGTTTATGTTGAAGAGTTTGAATCGGGCAGTAGACCTATGGAAGGAGTTAGTACAAGCACAGCTGGTTTTATTGGGTTAGCAGAAAAAGGTCCAGTTAAGGGAACTCCTGTATTAGTTACAAATGTAGCAGATTTTAAAAGAAAGTTTGGAGGGCTTTTATCAAAAAATGAATTTGAAGAATATCGCTATCTTGCTTATGCAGTAGAACATTTCTTTTTAAATGGAGGTTCTAGGTGTTATGTAATGAGAGTAGCTCCAAAGAGTGCAAAATTAGCTAAAAATTTTACAGATGAAACAGAAAATGAAACAATTCTTAAAATTTATGCCAAAGACCCTGGGGTATGGGGAAATAATGTGAAAGTAAAATTTGTACCTTCTAGCAAAGCAAGAACCCAGGTGTATGAGGTTGTAGAGGATGAATTGGCAGGGAATCAATACCTTGTTAAGAGTAGTGTAGGCTTTAATGCTGGGGATGTAGTTGTATTCAACGATGGTAGTGATAAATATTATAACAGAGTGATTAAATCTCAGGATAATATTTTAATGTTTGAAAAACCTTTTGAAGTAGATGTAGTAGATAAAAATTTAGCACCCATAAAAACTGTATCTACGTGTGAATTTGATATGGAAGTTGTATATGAAGATGTAAAAGAAACTTATGAAAATGTGTCACTTAATCAAACAGCAGCAAATTTTATTGGAAATAAACTTTCTAAATCAGATTTGGTTACAATAGAATTTGTAGGAGCCAATAGTGAGGAAATTATTTCTCCATATGGAATGATTGCTGGAGAGGAAGATAAAGAGAGTCATATTATTGCATTGATGAAGGGTAGCAATGGATCAATAGGAGACATTTCTGCTGCTGATTTCATAGGAGAAGATAATGGCCCTGGAAAAAGAACAGGAATAGCTTCATTTTTAGAAAATTCTCAAGTAAGTATTATGGCTATACCAGGAATTGTAGATTTAAATGTGCAGCTATCTTTAGTGGCTCATTGTGAGAACTTAGGAAGTCGATTTGCTATTTTAGATGTTCCTAGAGAATCGAAAAAAGTAGATGATATATTAGCCCATAGAGATATATTTGATAGTCATTATGCAGCTATGTATCATCCATGGCTTACTGTATTTGATCCTTTAGAAAAAGTAAATACCAATATTCCACCTTCTGGATCTATTGCAGGTATTTATGCTAGAACAGATCAAGAAAGAGGCGTACATAAAGCCCCTGCAAATGAAGTGATTCGAGGATGTGTAGGATTAGATTGTTTATATAATAAGGGAGAGCAAGATATATTAAATCCTAAAGGTGTGAATCTAATCAGAAACTTCCCAGGACAAGGAATAAGAGTGTGGGGAGCTAGAACTTGTTCTTCTAATTCTCTATGGAAATATGTGAACGTAAGGAGACTATTTATCTTCTTAGAAGAATCTATAAAGGCCAATACCAATTGGGTTGTTTTTGAGCCGAATAGTACTGCCCTTTGGACGAGAGTAAAAAGAACTATTGAAGTATTCTTAACTGGAGTTTGGCGAAATGGTGCTTTAGAAGGAAATGCTGCAAGTGAAGCTTTCTTTGTAGATATTGGACCAAGTACCATGACAAGAGATGATATAGACAATGGAAGATTAATTTGTGTAATAGGGGTAGCACCTGTAAAACCTGCTGAATTTGTAATCTTTAGAATTACTCAAAAAACTGCAAGTGAATAAAATATAGAAATAAGAAAGGAGGAATAAACCATGGCGGAGCATCCATATAGAAATTTTAGATTTAGATTAGAAATCGACGGATTAGAAGCTGGTGGATTTAGTGAAGTGACAGGTTTTGATGCAAATATTGATGTGATTGAATATAGAGAAGGAGATTCGGTGATTACTCCTCGTAAATTGCCAGGACTTATAAAATATGGAAATGTAACCCTTAAGTGGGGTGCAACAGATTCAATGGTATTATATGAATGGTTACAAGGGATAGCTGAAGGGCAAGTTGAAAGAAAGACTGTAACGATTACTGCTATTGATGAAGCAGGAGAGGATGCAGCATCATGGCAGCTTATAGAAGCTTGGCCTGTAAAATATACAGCACCAGATTTTAATGGTTTAGGGGCTGAGGTTGCTATGGAAACATTAGAAATGGCACACGAAGGATTAACAAGAGTACAATAATATAAATCTAGGGATAGAGATAGATCTATCCCTGGATTTCAATTAGATGACAGGAGGAAATAACATGGCATTTCAAACAGAGTATAGCTTTGAATTACCTAAAGGATACATAGATGAAAGTGGGAATCTTCATAAAAAAGGAGTAATGAGATTAGCAACAGCAGCAGATGAAATATTACCTATGCGTGATCCTAGAGTTCAGCAAAATCCAGGATATTTAACAGTCATATTGTTAGCAAGAGTGATTGTAAAGTTAGGAGATTTAAGAGCTGTTGATACAAAGACAATAGAAAAGCTTTTTACAGCAGATTTAGCCTATTTACAAGATTTATATGGAAGAATTAATCAAATGGAAAATCCATCTTATCCTGCAGTATGTCCACAATGTGGATGTAAACATGAGGTGCCTATCGATTTTTTGATAGAGGAATAGTAAGCTATCCTATCGATAGAATTTATGAGGAAGTAGCTTTTATAGCTTATTATTTCCATTGGGCTCATGATGATATTATGAATATGGAGCATAGGGAAAGAAGAAGATGGTGTGGAGAAATATCTACTATTCATAAAAAGTTAAATGATGAACCAGAAAATGTTTTTGATGTATTCTAATGAATGAGTTAGGAGAAAAATATTATGGATTTTAATAATATGACAAATTTAAAAAATATGGCCAATAAAGTAAAAAATCATTATATGGATAGTTATACATTAAAGAAGAAGCCAACGGCTACTGGAAAGTTTAGATTTGTTGTTCAAATAGGTCCTGTAGCAGTAGGCTTTTCAAAAATATCTGGACTTCAAAGTGAAGTGAAAGTGCATACTTATCAAGAAGGTGGCGTCAATGGTGCTCCTCATTATTTTCCAGAAAATGTTGAGACTGGAACATTGGTTTTTTATAAGGGAATTGGAAATTTTAACCCTTTATCAACTTTATTTACTTTAGTAAAGTCTGGAAAAATTCCTAAAATATTAGGAACGATTACATTATTAGATGAAAATAAAAAGCCAAAAAGAATGTGGGAATTTCATAATGCTTACCCAGTGAAGTGGATAGGACCGGAATTAGATGGTCTAAGTAATGAAGTAGCTGTAGAAGAAATACATATGGTACATGCTGGAATTAATGAAATTCCTATTGGGATCATGTCTTCTGGCTATGAACAGGCAAAAAAAATAATAGGGAAAACTTTCTAAAAGATATTGGCGGTGAATGGTTGTGATAACTTACAAAAGGATAGCAATAAATATAAGGGAAATAAAGAAAAAGGATGATTTTTCTCAAAAGATATGTAATAAAAATAAGCACTATATGAATCAATATTTAAAAAGAGTGAGTCTTATATATAAAAATGAAAAAAGTGAGTTACAACCTCCCTTAGATAACCGCCCAAATTTCATGGTAAATTTATTACTACAATTGGAAGTCGTTAAAAATAAAGAAATAGCTTATTTAAATACAATTAGATTTCAAAAAGAAAGTATGATTAGATTACTTGAAAATAAAGGAATCGGTAAAAGTGATACGCAAGGTTTTTATAAAATTAAAAATCAGGAGGACATTTATAGTAAGAAAGAAAAGTTTATTCAAAAAGAGTTCTACAGTATTTTAGACAAGTATTCAAAAGAAGAGATAAAAAATATAAATCTTGTGCAAAAAATCAAAGAACTAAATCATAGTTATACAAACAAAGAAGAGCTTATCCCCCAAAATATATTTAAAGAAAAAAACTGGATAGAGGAATACAACCGTAAGCTTTATAAAAAGATTGGATTAAAAACAAGTATAAGAACTTATGACATAAAATATAGAGTGTTTAATAAAAAAGAAGATATAGAGCGTTTTAGAGAAGATACAAAATTGTTTAGAGAAAATATAAATCCTACTAGAAATAAAGAAATAAGAGGATTATCGAGCACAAAAGTATTATCTTTACTACAAGGGAATAAGGAAAATAAAATTATTGGCTATTATGAAAAAGCCTTTCATATAAAAAATGTTTTAAAAAAAGAACAGAAAAATCAAGAAAGCAGCTATTTTACAAAGGAATTTCAGATTAAAAAAGGGTTCAATCAAGAAAAAGGATTTAGAATTACAGAAAGTATTATAGAAAAGACCTATGAAAATATAGAAAATCAGATAAAGCATCTTATCTTTGTGAAAAAGATTAAAGATCAAGAAAATATTTATAGGAAGAAAGAAAAGTTTATTCAAAAAGAAAGCTATAGTATTTTGGAGAATTATTTAGAAGAAGAGATAAAAAATATAAATTTTGCACAAAAAATCAAAGAGTCAAAGAACAGCTATCGCAGGAAAGATGAGATTATTCAAAAAAATATAGAGAAAGAAAAGAATAATAAAAGGTCTATTGATAGAAATATAGGAGAAAAAATTATCCAAAGAGCTTTGTATCATATAGAAAAAAAGTATAAAGTAAAGTTTAAAAAGACAGAGATTGAATATAAAGAGTTAGGGTGGAATTCAAATCAGGTAGAGTTATTCAATAAAAAGAAAACAACAGAGAAGAAAACAGAAATTATTCATGATTTTATAGAAGAAAAGCAGTCTGTTGATGCTTTGATAAAAGAAAAAAACTGGATAGAGGAATACAACCGTAAGCTTTATAAAAAGATTGGATTAAAAACAAGTATAAGAACTTATGACATAAAATATAGAATGTTTAATAAAAAAGAAGATATAGAGCGTTTTAGAGAAGATACAAAATTGTTTAGAGAAAATATAAAGCTTACTAAAAATAAAGAAATAAGAGGATTATCGACCACAAACGTACTATCTTTACTACAAGGGAATAAGGAAAATAAAATTATTGGCTATTATGAAAAAGCCTTTCATATAAAAAATGTTTTAAAAAAAGAACAGAAAAATCAAGAAAGCAGCTATTTTACAAAGGAATTTCAGATTAAAAAAGGATTTAGAATTACAGAAAGCATTATAGAAAAGACCTATGAAAATATAGAAAATCAGATAAAGCATCTTATCTTTGTGAAAAAGATTAAAGATCAAGAAGATGTTTATAGCAAGAAAGAAAAGCTTATTCAAAAAGAGAACGATAGCATTTTGGAGAATTATTTAGAAGAAGAGATAAAAAATATAAATTTTGCACAAAAAATCAAAGAGTCAAAGAACAGCTATAGCAGGAAAGATGAGAGTATTCAAAAAAATATAGCTAAAGAAAAGAATGATAAAAGGTCTATTGATAGAAATTTAGGACAAAAAATTATCCAAAGAGCTTTATATCATATAGAAAAACAGTATAAAGTAAAGTTTAAAAAGACAGAGATTGAATATAAAGAGTTAGGGTGGAATTCAAATCAGGTAGAGTTATTCAATAAAAAGAAAACAACAGAGAAAAAAATAGAAATTATTCATGATTATATAGAAAAAAAGCAGTCTGTTGATGCTTTGATAAAAGAAAAAAACTGGATAGAGGAATACAATCGTAAGCTTTATAAAAAGATTGGATTAAAAACAAGTATAAGAACTTATGACATAAAAAATAGAGTATTTAATAAAAAAGAAGATATAGAGCGTTTTAGAGAAGATACAAAATTGTTTAGAGAAAATATAAATCCTACTAAAAATAAAGAAATAAGAGGATTATCGACCACAAAAGTACTATCTTTACTACAAGGGAATAAGGAAAATAAAATTATTGGCTATTATGAAAAAGCCTTTCATATAAAAAATATTTTAAAAAAAGAACAAAAAAATCAAGAAAGCAGCTATTTTACAAAGGAATTTCAGATTAAAAAAGGGTTCAATCAAGAAAAAGGATTTAGAATTACAGAAAGTATTATAGAAAAGACCTATGAAAATATAGAAAATCAGATAAAGCATCTTATCTTTGTGAAAAAGATTAAAGAGCAAGAAAATATTTATAGCAAGAAAGAAAAGTTTATTCAAAAAGAAAGCTATAGTATTTTGGAGAATTATTTAGAAGAAGAGATAAAAAATATAAATTTTGCACAAAAAATCAAAGAGTCAAAGAACAGCTATAGCAGGAAAGATGAGAGTATTCAAAAAAATATAGAGAAAGAAAAGAATAATAAAAGGTCTATTGATAGAAATTTAGGACAAAAAATTATCCAAAGAGTTTTATATCATATAGAAAAGCAGTATAAAGTAAAGTTTAAAAAGACAGAGATTGAATATAAAGAGCTAGGGTGGAATTCAAATCAAGTAAATTTATTTAACGAAGAGAAAAGAACAAAGAAAAAAATAGAAATTATTCATGATTATATAGAAAAAAAGCAGTCTGTGGATGCTTTGATAAAAGAAAAAAACTGGATAGAAGAATACAATCGTAAGCTTTATAAAAAGATTGGATTAAAAACAAGTATAAGAGCTTATGACATAAAAAATAGAGTATTTAATAAAGAAGAAGATATAGAACGTTTTAGAGAAGATACAAAATTGTTTAGAGAAAATATAAAGCTTACTAAAAATAAAGAAATAAGAGGATTATCGACCACAAAAGCACTATCTTTACTACAAGGGAATAAGGAAAATAAAATTATTGGCTATTATGAAAAAGCCTTTCATATAAAAAATATTTTAAAAAAAGAACAGAAAAATCAAGAAAGTATCCATGTTACAAAGGAATTTCAGATTAAAAAAGGGTTCAATCAAGAAAAAGGATTTAGAATTACAGAAAGTATTATAGAAAAGACCTATGAAAATATAGAAAATCAGATAAAGCATTTTATCTTTGTGAAAAAGATTAAAGATCAAGAAAATATTTATAGGAAGAAAGAAAACATTAGTCAAAAGAGGAAGGATCGTTTTTTAGAAAAGTATCTAGAAAATCAAATAAAAAATTTTATTTTCGTGAAAAAAATTAAAGATCAAGAAGATATTTATAGAAAGAAAGAAAAGCTTATTCAAAAAGAGAATTATAGTATTTTGGAGAATTATTTAGAAGAAGAGATAAAAAATATAAATTTTTCACAAAAAATCAAAGAGTCAAAGAACAGCTATAGCAGGAAAGATGAGAGTATTCAAAAAAATATATTTAAAGAAAAGAATGATAAGAGGTTTATTGATAGAAATATAGGAGAAAAAATTATTCAAAGAGCTTTATATCATATAGAAAAGCATTATAAAGCAAAAATTGAAAAGACAGAGATTGGATATAAAGATTTAGAGTGGCACTCTAATCAGGTTGATTTATTCAATAAAAAGAAAACAACAGAGAAAAAAATAGAAATTATTTATGGTTCTATAGAAAAACAGCAGTCTGTTGGTAATCTGATAAAAGAAAAAAACTGGATAGAAGAATACAACCGTAAGCTTTATAAAAAGATTGGATTAAAAACAAGTATAAAGCCTTATAGGATGAAATATATGGAATTAACTCAAAAGAATGAGATTCATTTTAATGTAGAAAAATTGCAAGAAAAAAAGAAACTACAACAAAGAATGAATTTACAAAGAGATAATTCTTTAACTTATGAGTTACAAAAAACAAATACAAAAGAAAAAATGAACAGTATAAAAAGAGAAAACAGAATAGTAAATGTAAATCATATGGTAAGTGTGTTCAATGAGGGAATTAAAAATATAAAAGAAATTACAATGAATGACAAAATAGTTCCCCTTATAAATAGAGAGCATAAAAATAGCATGAAGAGTGACTTTCAATATAATAAAAGAGCAAAAATGGAATTTAAAAAAAGCAATATAAAAAAGCCAAAAGAAAAACCTATGAAAATTCAACCGCAATCTTTAAATAGATCTATTGAAGCGAAAATGGATATGAAAAAGAATAGTGAATCCATTTCGGATTCAGAAATCAATAAAATTATGGATAAAGTTTATAAAAAATTAGAGAAAAAATTAAAATTTGAAAGAATAAGAAGAGGAATTTAAAACAGGGGGATAAAGAATGGCACTTAAAAAAGCTGTAATACATGTACATACGCAGCCACCAAAGAAAATAGAGGTTTTGTTTAATCCAAGTGAATATAATCTACAGCGTTCAAATAATTATGCATTAATAAAACCTACTGGTGTAGATAGCCCAATCCTTCAATTTATTAATGGAGAAGAAGAGACTTTAAATTTAGAATTGTTTTTCGATACTTATACGGAATTTAAATTTGATAAATTTAAGAAAGATGTTAGAAAAGAATATACCAATAAAGTATTTGATCTTATGAAGGTCAATAAAAAATTACATGCACCACCTATATGCACTTTTCAATGGGGATCTTTAAAATTTAAAGGTGTAGTTAAAGAAGTGAAGCAAACTATTTTGATGTTTACGGATGAAGGGAAACCTGTAAGAGCTAAGTTAGATGTTACTTTTTTAAAATATGAAAAACTGGGACAACAACAAAGGAATACACCTAGGGAATCACCAGATCGAACGAAAAGTAGAGTTTTAAACCAAGGGCAGCATTTATGGATGCTTGCCAATGAAGAATATGACGATCCTAGGATGTGGAGAAAGATTGCAAAAGAAAATAACTTATTGAATCCTAGAAAAATCAAAACGGGTCAAGTAGTGAAAGTTCCAGCAATAGATTAATGAGAGTGTGAATGAGAGATGGATAAAAAACAATATAAATTTGAAAATTTAGAGAAAAAATATGATGGTTTTAGAGTTCCTGCTATAAAAGTAAAAATAAACGGAAAGGTTTTAACAAAATCTCATCCGTTTATTACAGAAATAGACGTTGATTTAGGCATTGGATATGAAGCCAGCGCATGTACTTTTTTTGTGAGGCATATTTACGATAAAGTAAATAGAAAATTTAATAGTGAAATGATGAAAAAATATTTTAAGCTAGGAAATATTGTTGAAATCGAATTAGGATATATAAAAGCTATCAGTGTTTTTAAGGGATATATTTCATCTATTCATACAAATTTTACAGGAGGAGAAGCACCTTACTTGGAAATTCAATGTATGGATGGAAAAGGAATTATGATGAATAATATGAGGTCAGAAAAAAAATCATATAAAAAATATAGTGATGCAGCGAAAAACGTACTAGGAAAATATAGTAAACTCGTAAAAAAATCTAAAATAGACCCGACTCCAAAGTTGGAGAGAACTATCGAGCAATTTAGAGAGAGTGATTATGATTTTGTTGTAAAGCTAGCCAAAGAAATAAATTATGAGTTTTTTATACTACGGGGAACAGCATATTTCAGAAAGCCTAGAGCAATAAAAACGCCTATTATACAACTTGAATGGGATAAAAATCTAATCAATTTTTCTAGGGAAATAGGATTAGCAGAGCAAATATCAGAAGTCACAGTGAAAAATTACAATGAAAAGGAAAAAAAAGTTATAAAAGGAACAGCTAATAAAATTATAAAAGCAGGAAAAGGAAAAAAAACAGCAAAGAAAACATCTAGTTTGATCAATGAAACGACTAAAATTGTAATAATAGATTCTTCTATAAAAACAGAAATAGAAGCAAAAAAGAGAGCAGAAGCAGAATTAGATAAAATCTCTATGAAGTTTGTTACCGTAAGAGGAGAATGTATAGGATTGCCTGAGATTATACCTGGTAGATATATAAGATTATCTAAGCTTTCACCAGAGATCAATAATGATTACTATATTTTAAAAGTAAACCATAGAGTGGATGCATCCGGATTTATAACATCTTTTGAAGCAGGAGTGAATATGATATGAGTATTTATGATTTGCTTGATAATGAAAAAAAAGAGTATAACCCTATTGCTTATGGCGTTACCATAGGAATTGTAACAAACAATAAAGATCCAGATAAGTTAGGAAGAGTAAAGGTAAGGCTTTTAAATCGAGATATGGATAACTATGAGACAGATTGGATAAGAATTGTAACTTTAATGGCTGGCAAAAAAATGGGAACCTTTTTTTTACCAGAGGTAAATGATGAGGTACTGATAGCCTTTGGAGAAGGAAATATACATAAACCTTATGTAATAGGAGCTTTGTGGAATGGGAAAGATTCGCCTCCAGTAACGAATGAAGATGGGAAAAACAATATAAGAAAGATTAAGACTAGAAATGGTAGTGAGATTATTTTTAATGATGAAGAAAATAAAGAAAGCATAGAGATTCATACACCTAAGAAACAAAGCATTCTAATGGATGATGAAAAAGAAATGATAAAAATCTATGATAAAAATAAAAAAAATTTATTAGAAATAGATATAAAAAAGGGACAAATCCATATAAAAGGCGATAAGAAAATTATTGTTGAATCTGGATCAACAAATATTGAAATGAATGGGAGTTCCAACAATATTAAAATTGAAAGTAGTACTTCTTTAAAGATTAAATCCCAAAAGATAGATATGGAAGCTAGTGGACCTATGAAAATCAAAGCAGCTTCATTAAATATTCAATCGGATGCTACATGCAATATCAAAGGAGCGATTGTGAAAATCAATTAACTAGGAGTGAGTAGGATTGGAGGATTCAAAAAGTTTTCTAGGAAGAGGATGGAAATTTCCTGTTGAAGTGGATTCGAAAAGTGGCAAAATCAAAATGGTTACATATGAAGAGGACATTCAAGAAGCTATAAAAATTATTTTAATGACCCAAAAAGGAGAACGGGTCATGAGACCGGATTTTGGTTGTAATATGCATGATTATGTATTTAGCATACCAGATTATACTACCCTTAACCTCATGGAATCTGAAATTCGACAAGCCCTTATCAATTGGGAACCCAGGATAGAAGAGGTAGATGTGAATATTCATGTAGATGGGGAAGAGGCCAATAAGCTATGGATAAATATTGATTATGTGGTGAGAAGGACGAATAATCCATTTAATTTAGTATATCCATTTTATTTAAATGAAGGAATTGGAAGGTAATTGATTGGATGTGATGAAATGATACCACCTAATATTGATCATAGAACAAAAAAAGAATTAATAAAGCAATTCAAAGAATTATCGAAGACATATACTCCTGAATGGAGATTTAATGTAGACCAGCCTGATGCGGGAACTTCTTTAGCAATGATCTTTATAGATATGTTTGAACAAATGATTTATCGATTGAATAAGACACCCTATAAAAATTATATTTCTTTTCTAAATATGATAGATACAAAATTTTTATCTATTATACCAGCAGAAGGATATATTACCTTTAAATTAAGTACAGGAATGAAAGATGGTATTTATATAAAAAAAGAAACCCAAGTATTTGCTGTAAATAAGGATATAGATGAAAGAATTATATTTGAGACTTTAGGGGATATTTTTGTAATCCCTACTCCAATAAAAGAAATTTATGGGGTTAGCCCTAAAAGAGATGAAATTGTGCATATAAATACAATGCAAGAGGATGAACAACTAAAGGAAAATTTTTATTTTTTTAATTTTGATGAAGGAAACAATTTGCAAGAACGTATCTTGTTTTTGTGTAGTAAGGACGTTTTTAATATCAATGGAAATTCAGAAATTGTTTTATCTTTTCATCATAATCAATATGTAGATGAAGAAATGAAGATTTCTAAAATTTTAGGAGATGAAAAAATCGTTGAATGGTTTTATATGAATGAAAAAGGATTGCATCCATTTCAGCAGATTAGGGCCATAGATAATAAAATTATATTGCACAAAAAAGATAAAAATGCTATTTCATTACAAGAAGTAGAAGACTTTGAAAATCGTTGGATTATTTGTAAGCTAAAGAAGCAATCTTGCATAAAGAATATGGAGGCAAGTAGTATAAGAATAAAAGTAAGGAATCATGATGTATTGCCAGATACAATTTTTGTAAATGATTTAGAACAGCCTGTAAATAATTTTTATGCTTTTGGTGAACGGTTTTTAACTTATGATACTTTATATATTTCAAGTGAAGAAGTGTTTTCTAAAAAAGGTGCAAGTATCACATTATCTATAGATTTTTGTATTGAAAAAAAAGAAATAGAAGTGAATTTTCCTGAAAAAGAAATCAATTGGAAATTAATTATGAAAAAATCGGATTTTAGAGAACCTGAAAAATTTGAAATAAGTATATCTAAGGTTTCTTGGGAATATTGGAATGGAAAAGGGTGGGCTAGACTATTTATAGAAGATGAATACGATACAGTTTTTCATACGGAAAAAGAAGCAAGTAAAAGGATTCGATTCAAATGTCCTATGGATATGGATAAAACCTTTGTAAATACCCATGATTCTTATTGGATTAGGGTAAGAGTGATTAAGCTTGAAAATATGTTTAAAACCTATGGATATTATTTATCTCCATTTGTAAAAAAAATGAAATTATCCTATGATTATTCAATGATGCAATTGCCAGAAAAAATATTGCAAAAGAGTAATATGAAAATAGAGGATTTGACAAAAAAAATAATTGATACAAAAGAAAATATTGTTGTATTTCCTACTATAGATCCCATGTGTCCTGCTATATATATTGGTTTTGATCATCCCCCAATAGGAAAACCTATTAAACTGTTTTTTTTGTTAAATCAAAATCAATTTCATGAAATGCCTATATTAGAATGGCAGTATTTTTCAAAAACAGGAAATGAAAAGGATTGGAAAAATTTAAGTGTTTTTGATGAAACGGAGTATTTAAAAAAAAGCGGGATCGTTACTTTTGTAGGACCTATGGATTTTGAAAGAAATAATTTATTTGGAAAAGAATTATATTGGATTAGATTAATAGATCAGTTAGGAAAGTATAATGATTTGAATGAAGGATTTCAATATCCAAATATTAAGAATATTTTTCTGAATACAATAGAAATTTCACAAAAAGAAACGATAGAAGAATTTTTTTCTGTTTTTCCACAGGAAGAAAATAAGGTTTGTGAATTATTAAATAAAAAAGTAACCAATCAAGAGGTATGGGTAAATGAATATGGCTATTTAAATGAGCAACAAATGAATCAGTTTATAGAGAATAAAAAATTTGAATTATATAGGGAAAAGGATGAAGAAGGAATTGTAAAAGAGATATGGGTAAAATGGAAGCCTGTAGAATCTTTTATCTCATCAGATGAAAATGATCGGCATTATACCATAGATTCATTTGAAGGAAAAATATTTTTTGGAAATGGTAAAAACGGAAAAATTCCTGTGGCACAGGAAGCTGATAGTATTAAGGTGAAATATAGTGTGAGTCAAGGGAGTCTTGGAAATGTAAAGTCTTTTGCAATAGATAGTGTAGATAGTACCATTGCATATATAGATAAGATTTTTAATGTACAGGATACGATGGGAGGGTGTGATCGAGAATCACTAGAAAATGCTATTATTAGAGGACCGCAAAAGCTAAGGCATTTAAATAAGGCAGTAAGTAATAATGATTTTGAAAATTTAGCAGCAGAAGCATCAAGAAAGGTGCAAAGTGTTAAGTGTTTTTCAAATGTAAATGACAAGAAGAAGAAAGAACCAGGATGTATTACATTAGTTGTATTACCAAAGGACTACAATGATTTAGCTCATCATTTTTATAAACTGAAAAATAGGATTGAGGAGTATCTAAAAGAAAGAATGCCAAGTACATTGATTTTTTCAAATAAGCTATATATTGTAGAAACAGATTATGTGGAAATTTCAGTTTATGCACAGATTACTACAGAAAATATAGAAGATTGTTTTGAATTAGAACAAAAAATTGCAGAGAAAGTAAAACAATTTTTAAATCCTTTGGAAGGAAACTACAAGAAGAGTGGTTGGCAAATCGGTCAGATTCCAAATAAAATGATGATTTATAATTATATAAAATCATTAAAAAAAGTAAGGTCTATAGATAGAATAAATATTTTTGCCAATTTTATTAGTAGAAATAAGAAAAAAGAAATTGATATAGATGTATTTAAAAATAAGGAATTTGCTGTTGTGGTGAGTGGCCAGCATAAAATAAATGCAATCATAAAATAAGCTATTGCAAATAGAAGGTGGTGATTTTATGTTACCTTTACCCAATCTTGATGACCAAGAATTTATAGATATTTTAGAGGAATCAAAAAAATTGATCCCTAGATATGCTCCACAGTGGACGGATGAGAATGTTCATGATCCGGGGATAACCTTTTTAGAGTTGTTTGCTTGGTTAAAAGAGATGCAACAATATTATATGGACCAAATTAGTCAAAAAAGTAAATATAAATTTTTAAAGCTTTTAGGAGTAAAACCTTTTTGTGCATCTCCTTCTAAAATAAATGTGGAAGTAGAATTTAAAAGCATGAAACCTTGTATCCTATTGCCTCAAAAGTTAAAATTTTTAGCTGAAGATATTCACTTTGAAATAGAAAAAGAAGTGAAATTATATAACAATATAATCGAAAAAATCATTGTGGTAAATGAGGGGATTTTTAAAGATGTAACCAATATAAATATTGATCGAGAGATTGCTTATTATGCTTTTGGGAAAAATCCTAAAGTAGGAAATGAAATATATATAGGAATGCACAATCCATTATGGTTAAAGGATAAGGTATCTATATTCTTCCATATTTACGATGAATATAATATAAAAAGAAACAAAATCCCAAGAGATTTTGAGAAACTTGCTCAGATAAATTGGAAAATTTATGGAAATCAGGAGGGCAAGGAAGATTGGTATTCTTTAGAAATACTAGAAGATGATACACATTCTTTTTTACAAAGCGGAAATATAACTTTTAAAGAAGTTCCTCATATAGAACAAGAAAGAAGATGTTTATTTGAAAAAGAAGAGTTGTATTGGATAAAAGGAGAATTGCATCAGAGCTTTTATGATGTATCGCCTAAAATTGAAAAGGTTAGCTTTAATGTATTTGAAGCAATTCAAAAAAATACATATTGTGAATATATAGATGTACCTATGCAAAATTTAGAACAGGGAATGGTGAAAATAGACTCGTATTTAGGAATATATGGAGACACTCAAGTGCAAATGAAAGTAAAGGACCATGAGTGGATATTTGTTGATGAGTTTGTAAAAAAAGATATTGATGAGAAAAATAATGTTTGTATCATAGAAATAGATAAAAAAATAATCAATAAAATGAATTTATTAGATCAATCATGGTGGAGAATGATTCATTATGATAAGGAATTTAAACAAAAAAGAATAATAGGAGAAAGTAATGGATTACCTAATCAAATCATTGAATTACCAGATAAAGAAATCGTATATGATGATTTTCAACTACAAGTAGGAAGAATAAATGAAGAGCATCAATATATATGGGAAGATTGGGAAAAAGTAGAAGACTTAGAGACATCAAAACCAAGAGATTCTCATTATATGTTAGATGAAGACCTAGGGATTATCCAGTTTGGAGATAATGAACATGGAAAAATTCCTTATATAGGACAGCAAAATATAGCTGTTATTGCCTATGGAATTAGTAATGGAGAGCAGGGAAATATTAAGACAAAAGATTTGATGATAGTATCCAATGAGGAATATATAGAAGAGATCAAAGCAAATAATTGTGGATTGATACAAATAGGAAAAGATAAAGAAACTATTGAAGAAGCTAAGTTAAGAATGGAAAAAGAATTGAATGGATCTTATAGAGCTATTACAGAAGTTGATTATGAAAATATTGTTCTTTCAACGCCAGGGCTAAGAATTGCTAGAGTAAAAGTGTTATCACTATATAGACCCGGCTTGCTAGGATATCCAAATAAAAAAGCAGAAAATTGTATAACATTAGTAGTTGTTCCTTATAGCGATGAAGAACGACCCATATTAAATAAAATGCAAAAATTAAATATTCAAAAATATATCAATGAATATAGATTAATTACTACAGAAGTACATGTCATGTCTCCAAAATATATTGGGATTACTGTATATGGAGAAGTAGTAGTAAAACCTTATTATAGAAATGGAATAGAAAGTATAAAAAAAGAACTAAAGAAGTTTTTAAACCCAATTGATTCGATTCATCAAAAAAATCAATGGCAGTTTGGAGATACAGTGCATAGAGGGAAACTTTATGATTTAGTCAATGGATTAGGTTGTATAGAATATGTAAAGCGTTTATCCATTAGTGCGAGTGGAACGGAATTTCATAAAAACTCTAATGGAGATATAGAAATTCCTTATTATGGATTAGCTTATTTCAAAGAATGTTATATAGAAATGGTAGTAGATGAATAAAGCATATAGAGGTTGGGGTGAGTTTGTGAGTGAAGAGTTAAAATATTTTTCCTTTAATCAAGATACAGATTGGTTAAAGCAGGATCATGTATGCTTATCAAAATCATTGGATAGCTGTGAAAAGGAAACTATATGGCATAGAGTTATTATGGATGCCTATATTCCAGAAGAAACATATATTAAATTTTCCTATTTTGCCAATGAAAGTAAAGAAGTAGTTTTAAATGGAGAAAGTATAAATCTTGATCAATTGATGATGGATAAAAGTATTTCCTTTCAAAAAAAGCTAGAAGTATTAGAAAATTTTTGGATAGAAAGTATATTAAATCCAATGGATGCTCTGTTACATAAAGCCAAGGGAAGATACTTATGGTATAAGCTTGAATTTGTAGGGAGTGAAGAAAGTTTTCCTTTTATAAAAAAAATGAGAATATATTTTCCAATGCAATCTTATTTAGAATACCTTCCTGAAATATATAGGGAAGATAAGAAAAGTAAAGATTTCTTACAAAGATTTTTAGGCATATTTCAAACAATGTTTTTGGATATGGAAGAAGAAATTGATCATATGCATAAATACTTTGATCCAGATATGGTCTCTAAAGATTTTTTAGAATGGCTATCTATGTGGGTGGGTATAGAAGATCATTATTTATGGACAAGAGATCAATTGAAAAAACTTGTAAAAAATGCGGTAAATCTCTATAAGAAAAAGGGGACACAAAAAGGGTTAGAAGAAGTTATTGAATTATATACAGGAGAAAAACCTTATATTATTGAACAATTTCGTGTAAAAAAATTTATGGTAGATCAATATGCTAAAAATTTATTAGAAAATTTATATGGAGATCATCCATATATGTTCACAATTCTTGTAAAAAGTGAAAGTGTTCGTACAGAAAAAGAATATATGACATTGAAAAAAATTATAGAAAAATATAAGCCAGCTTATACACAAGTTAATCTAGTTGTATTAAAGCCATTTATCTATATGGATCAGCATACATATTTAGGCGTGAATACAAGACTTACTCAGTTAATGCCATTAAGATTAGATAATGATTCAGCTATACCATTTTCAACAATTTTATTAGAGGAATAAATTATGAAATGAGAGGGGGAGTATAGGTGAGAAACCAGAAATATTTTCCGTTTGACAGAAATAAGTTTTTTTATGGTAAATTGTTAACGGTACGAGATTTTCAATCAGAACAAAAGTATTTTAATGATAAAAGAAGATTGATCAATAGAGCATTACATGGTGTGGGGATCGTATGTGGATTGGACATTATTCAAGTGGATGATCAAAGTGTTTCTTTAGAAATGGGTGTAGCATTAGATTATGGAGGAAGGGAAATTGTAGTTGATAATCCAATTATAAAAAAACTTTCTATGATAGAAGGATTTTTAGAAAATGAAAATGCGGATTATGTATATTTATGTATTGAATATGATGAAGAGGAAAAGGAGCCTATTCATGCTATGGTGAACTCTTCAGCTAAATTTGAAGATGTAAGTGAATTTAATAGATATAGAGAAGGCTACAAGCTTATCATTAAAACAGAAGAGCCAGATGAAGAAGAGTTAACCTTTAAAGGATTGGTAAGCAATACAAAAATTATTTATAAAAGTAAAGATATTACTATCAAACATATTACCCCTAGGTATGTGAATCCATTAAAGGAATTTGAACTAAAGGTGATTATCGAAAAGCATCATAGAAGTATGCCTATTTTACTGAAATATGAGTTAGATACAGATCACTTCGTTGATGAAAATGGAAACAATAAAATAAAGATTGCATTTGACGAATCTAAATTTGAAATGAAGGATCAATATGAAATTAACTATAGAATAAAAGCAAATCATGTAAAAAATGTAATAGGCAATATTCGATTAAATGAGGAATCTTTTCATCTTAAAAAAGGAGAAAAAATCTTTGGTGCAAATACAGATGGAAATAATGAAGTTTCTATTATAGAAGAAGCTCTAGATAAAAAAGTTATGATGCAGTATTATGGCATGCATATGGATCGTTTTTTAGCAAATACAGAAAAGCAAAATATTTATTTAGCTAAAATAGAATTAATCAGAGCAGGAACTTCTTATATGATTAAAAAGATTGAAAAAAATCCATTTGCACAATATGTTTTGAGTCCTTCTATTTTATCTATGATGCAAGAGATTCAAGATAGGAAAAGTGAAAAAGAAATAAAAAAAGAGGAAGAGAATAAAAAGAACAATTTTTCAAATCAAAATAATCAAGAGGAACAATTACTGATAAAAAGTGATGTACAATACAAAACAGGTACATGCACAATAAATTTTGGATTAGATCCTAAATATCATAATAGTTATTTTTCAGATGAAATTATTCATGAATTAGGCCCAGGAAATGTGTGTATCTATTTAGCAATAGAACAAAAGGAAGAAAATAGTCTTATGGAAAATCAGCTTATTTTTGGAAACTCTGATATTTTTAATAAAACAGCTTATGAGCCAAAGGAACCTAAAGTATCTTTAGGAGCAATTGCTTACGTAGATAAAGGAACCTTTAGGATAGGGGCTAAGCTTATGGATATTACGGATGCAGATGCTGTTCATATAAGATGGTGGGCATATAAAAAAGATATGGAAAACTTAAGAGAACATGATCAATCAATGGATATAAGGATCTCAATAAAACCAGATGCCATAACAACAGCGCCAAGAGGACGAGTGAACTTTACAGCTGAGGTAAAAGGAATAGATGAGCAAACATGTAAATGGAGTGTAAAAGAAGAGGATGGAGGCGTCATTGATGAGAATGGTGTTTATATAGCACCTAGTAAAGAAGGAGTATATGAAATTATTGCTCAAAGTGAAATAGATGAAACGAAAGAAGCCTCTGCATTTGTAGTTGTGGAGTATAAATAATAGAACTGAGGGATGTGATGATGTACAATTTATATGGTTATCTTTGTAATTATCCAATATATATTTTAGAGGATATAGAAATGGCTATAAAGGCTGCTCAGTTTTTTACAAGAAAAGATTCCTTTGGTACATATTTAACTAGAGGCGAATTAGAAAATGCTCATATACATCCAGTTGAGAGTTTAGGGGATGAGAAAAGCAGATATTGGTATGTGCTAGATGGAGATGAGATGATTGCTTGTGCTGGAGTAAAAGAAGCAGAGCATAAAAATGGTATTTTTTTAGGAACCTTTAATTCTATAAAAAAAGAATATCGAGGAAATGGAATAGGAGAAAAATTATTGCAAATAACCATTGAATTTGTAAAAAATAGTGAGGGTAGAGGCCTTCTAATAGATACATCTGATAAAGAATCTTATTGTACAATAAGATGTTTATTAAAAAAAATAGGTTTTCAGCAGGTAGGAAGATTTCCAGATTATTATGAAGCAGGTGAAGATGCTCTTTGGTATTATTTAAACATCTAGTGAGGGGAAGAGAAGATGAAAAATGAGAAAAAATAAAAATTTATTCGTCATCTTAATGATTTTATTATTGATCATTTCAATTTTTTATAATAAACAGCGGTATTTTGAAAATATATGGAGTGGTGAAAATAAGTTAGAAAATGTTTTTACAGCCATAAAGGATGTTAAAGACAATTATTATATTGTTACATCTTCTCGCTCAAAGATTATTAAAACTGCTTATGATGGGACTGTTTTAAAAGAATTTTATCGATCAAACGATTATGACAAAAATTTTTATTATGTAAATGATATAGATGTAGACGAAGATGGATATTTCTATGTATTGAGTACTTATTTTGATGAGCTGGGGAGCTTTATAGAAAGGGAAAGTATTCTTAAATACAGTCCAGATGGGGAATTTGAAAAAAAACTATACACAAAAGAATATAAAGAAGAAGACAATGTTCCATTAAATGGGAAAATAAAAAATATTAAAATCAATGATGAACGTATTGACTTTAGCTTTTGTAAGGGAAATGAGATTAAGCTATATGGTTTGAATAAAGAAACAGGAGTAATCATCAAAGAAAAAAAGCATATTTTCTTTGAAGCCGACAGCTATATATATGATATAGATATTTATCCTGATTTTAGCAAATTTATTTTTACAACAAAAGATGGAAAAGTTTATATGGGTGATTTAGAAAAACAAATTCATTCCACTATGTATAAGGAAGGAGAAAAACTTGTTATACCTTGTGAAGTACAGATTTCATCTAAAGGTAAAGTATATATCAGTGATATAGGACAAGGAAGGATTTTTTGTATAGACAAAAAATCTGTTAAAGATATTTTAAATAAAGAAATTTGTGAAAAAAAAGCATATGTAGATGATTTTTATGAATTTAAAAAGTTCAAGATTAATAAAGAAGATCATATTATTGTATGCAATAATGACAAAGTTATAGATTTTACATTAGGAAAAGGTTTGAAAATTATAGATAAATGGAAAATTTCATTAGGTAGAAGTGTATTTAATATTATTTTATGGTTGCAACTTATTGTATTGATCTATTTTATGTTTATTTTCATAAGAAAATTATACGATAAAATTAGTATGGGGAATAGGAAATTAGTAAAACAATCTGTATTGATTATTATCATGCTCATTTCTACAAGTAGTATTGTTACAAATATTGTGTATGAAAATATGGCAAGTAGATATGAAGAGAATCAATATGAAAATCTTTTGACAAAGTTAGAAATAGCAAAAAAATCTATTCATGGAAATGAATTAGAAAAATTACAATCACTTAATCAGTATAGGAGTAAGGATTTTATAGATTTAGTAAATGGATTAAATAAATGTATTACGGTAAATGATGATCTCGATTATAGTATGTATGCAGGTCTTTATAAGGTGATTAATCAAAAGGTGCATATTGTGACTTATAATGATGCAGATACAGATATGTTTCATCCCTACAATTATGATTTTAAAAATTCACCTTTTTATGAGGTATATCATAAGGGAGAGGTGTATAAAGCAAAAGAAAAAGATAATGATGGGGAATGGATGTATGTATTAGGTCCTGTTTATAATACAAAAAATGAAATTGTAGGTATTATTGAAGTAGGAAAAGATTTACTTGCTTACAAAGAAGCAAATAAGAATATGTTTAAAGCGTTATTTATGAAGTTATTAGTAATTATTACTATATTATTATTTATATTTATGGAAATGATTATTTTTGATCATAAAGTGTTAGACAAGAAGAATCAAATAAATATTTCTGGTAGGGAAAAAAATGAAGTAGATGTGGGTGTCATTAGATTTGTATGTTTTATTATGTATATGGGCATATTTATGTCTTCTACATTCTTAGTAATCTATGCTAAAAAACTTTATGAACCCCTATGGGGACTACCTGAAAATATAGTTATTGCATTACCTATGGTAATAGAAACTACACTATTAGCAATTACATCTATAGTGTATGGACATATTAAACATGCTTATAGTATGAAGATGGATATGTTATTTGGTTGTGTGGTTATGATTATAGGATCTATTTTTACAGCTAATATATCAAGTTCAATAGGATTGATTTTCAGTAGAGGTTTATTTGGGATTGGTTTTGGCTTATTTTTAATTGCTATGAGAACGTATATGTTATCAACAAAAGATGAAGAAAAAAAAGAAGCGGGTATTGTAGCTTTTTCAGCTGGAGCGTTAGCAGGAATCAATGCAGGATCTGTAATTGGAAGTATGATTGTAGGAAAAATAGGATATGCAAAAGTATTTTATGTAATTAGTGTAGTGATTGTAGTTGGTGGAGGATTTATATTTAAATTTATTAAAAATAAATTTAAATACCAACAAGAGAATGAGAAAAAGGACATTAGCTTACTTAATTTTGTTATGAACAAAGATGTATTGACATTTTTTATTTTAGAATTTCTACCATCGGCTATATGTGGTATGTTTTTATACTTTTTCTTCCCAATTTTTATTGATGAAAAAGGATTAACACCTGAAATCGTAGGTAGAGCATTCTTACTATATGGTGTATGCACTATATATTTAGGACCTTCTCTAACAAAGATTACATCTAAATATTTAGGAGCTAGAAAATCTATTATTGTTGCAGCTTTAATGTTAGCAGGGACCATGTTTATATTTGCATGGAATCATTCTATATGGATTGCCTTTATGGTAGTCATTATGTTAGGAATAACAGATAGTTTTGGATTGAACCATGAAATGGACTATTTTTCTCAATTAGATCCAGTACAAAGACTTGGAGAATCAAAATCTATGGGAGTATATAGCTTATACGAATCTTTAGGAGAAGCATTAGGACCATTAGTATATGGTATGATTATGACTTTTAGTATGCAAAAGGGAATTAGTATACTTGCAATCATGTTGGTAGTAGCTATATTGTTATTTATGATGGGTTCAAAAAATGCAGTGAAAACAAAAGAAAAAATAGAAGGATAAAATCCTTCTTTAGTCAACTTCAACGGTACCAATTTGTTTGATGGTAGGTTCAGTAGAGGTGGTGACGGATTCATACTCCCAGACGTAAAAATAGATAGCTGCAATCAAAATCATAGAAACAATTAGTATGTACTTATATTTAGCAATTTTACTAAAAAGAGTTTCTTTTTCCTCAACCTCATTGTTAGTAAGTAAATCTTTTTGTATTTGTTGAAAGGTTGCATAAATTTCAGATAAAGATTTGAATTGATGATCATATAGTTTTTCAATAAATAGTTTTAGTGGTAAAGGAAGGTTTTTTTCCTTTTCAAATATATTAGAAATAATAAAACCTATTTTATTCATAACAGCAGATGGCATAATTTGATCAGAGGATTGTACAAAATTCAGAAAGTAATTTAAATAAATTTCATTATTTGAATCTAAGTTAATGTTTTCCATATTAAGAATTTCGTATTGTATAGAATGGGGAAGTTTATTGATTTTTAATAAGCTTATGATAAAACTATTTGCAATTTTTACTTTTTCATGAAGTGTAAATTGGTTTTTAAGAAGCCCAGTACTTAATAAAGAGGATTTTTTATATTTAAAAATCAAATAAACTTTTGAATCTTTTACAAATAATTGGGAGAGCTGAGAAAATTCTTTTTGTTTATGTAATTTGATTAACAAAGGAAGATAACTATTGATGATATTTCTATTTTTATATTCATTTACTAGATAAAGTTGTTCAGATGAGGAGGAACGTTTTTTACAAATATAGGAGGAATAATATTTTGAAGATTGTATGGTTGTTAGGACAAAAAAGTTTTTATCTATACTGCTAAAAAACATATTGGTCACCTCTTAAAGAATATTTGGAAAATTATATTATAAAATCATTATAAGTGAACCCATTGAAATAAGCAAGATGGCTAATATAGATTATCTTGATATTATTTAAATAATAAAAATAATGGAGAGGGATTCTTATGAAAAAGAAAACATTAATCATTATATGCATTATTATTGCCATGGTCGCAAGTATAAAAATGAATGATTTAGGAGATTTAAAACCGAAAAATATGTATTTAGATAAGGCTGGATTTTTGTATTTTACACAATTATCCGAGAAATATATTCATATTGTAAAAGTAGATCAAAAAGGAAATATTAGCTATAACATTAAAGAGAAAAAATATAAGGACAACTATTTTTATGAATATGGAGATATGATAGTTGATGATCAAGGGCAGTTATATGTTATTCGATATATGCTAGATACGAAAACTTATTTAATCCATAAAGAACAGATTGTTAAATATGACAGGAATGGAAGAATAGATGGAATTATTTGTAGTATGGATTATACTCAATCCAATGAAAAAACATGGGAAAAGAAAATATTGTCTTTAAGATATGTAAAGGACAATATATATTTTGCTAGTGTAGATCATAAAGAAAATATTATTAATACCTATAGAATACCATTAGATAATAACGATCCAGTAGAAACAATTGAAGGATTTGAATTTAGTGATGACATATATTTTGATGAAGTTTTACCATTACGAGATGGTGGAATTATATTAATGTCAAAGCTAGGAGAAATTTATAAAATTGAACCCTCAGGGGAAAAAATAGAGATTTATCCATCTAATCAAGAAGAAAAGGAAACTATTCCTGATAGAATGCATTTAGTAGATGATAAAAATTTATATTTTACGGAAGTATCGAATATGAGTTATGTGTCTATTAAACAGGGAAAAATAAAGAAAATATATAATAAAGATGATTTATTAAAAAAAGAAAACAATATCCAATTTAATGATCTTAGAAATATAAATTTATATGATGAGAATAAACTTGTTGGAACATTTAGTAAAAATAATGAAAAAGGAATTATTTTTGGAGAATTAAATGGAGAATTTAAGACGATTAGTAAACTAAATGTTTTACCAATTCAATATATAAAAACAGGAATAATTATTTTTGGTATTTTGATAGGAATATATGTATTGATTAATGTATTGATGGGACTATTCTTAAAGAAAACAAGTGGGAAAATGCCTATTGTGTTGAAACATATTATTATTGTCATCCCTATTGTGGTCATATGTATGAGCATTTTAGGGAATAGAATGGATGTGTATTTTACAAAGGTCATAGAAGACGAGGTGAATTTACAATTATATTCTATTGCTAGAGAAGTAGCAGGAAATATAGATATGAATAGCTTAAAAAAGATAAAATCACCTAGAGCTTACAGGAATGAAGATTATATAAAAGTGTCAGAACAAATGGATAGTAATTTAGCTCGTTATGATGATTATATAAAAGATTCTTATGATAGAAAATTTTATGGAGATGTGTATCTAGTAAAAAAAGATAAAATTTATACAGGGATTTCAAGTGAAAATTGGCAGTGCTACTATCCGATTGAATATTTATATGATGAATCATACAAAAAGTTATACGATAAAGTACTAGAAAAAAAAGATGTTTGTATAGGAGAAGGGGAAGACAGCTCAGGAGAATGGATTTTTGCTTTGGCACCTATTAAAGATGAAAATGAAAATATCATAGGGATTGCTGAAATTGGAATGGGGAAGGAAATGTATAGGAGTAATTTGAAAGACATTTATATGAAGCTAATTGGATTGAATAGTATAATCACATTGATTATTGTGTTTATGTTCTTAGCCATTGTTTACTATTTGCTTAAACCCTTAAAAGAGTTGAAAATAGGAGCTAGTGAAATAGCAGTGGGAAATTTTGCTACTTCTGTGGATATTCAGACAAAGGATGAAATGGGTGATTTAGGAAAAGCCTTTAATAAGATGTCTTCTAACATACAAAATTATGTAAAAGAACTTACCCAATTGAATGAAGCATATTATAGATTTGTACCTTTTCAGTTCTTTGAACTTTTGAAAAAAGAAAATATTTTAGAGGTTGAATTAGGAGACCAAGTACAAAAAGAAATGACGATTATGTTTTCTAATATAAGGAAATTCTATGAAATTTCTAATACGATGGATGCAGAAGAGAATTTTCTTTTTATGAATAAAGTGTTTAAAACCTTTGGGCCATTGATTATTCAGAACAATGGGATTGTAGAAAGATATGATAATGCGGGGATCCTTTCTTTATATCAAAAAAATTCAGAAGATGCATTAACGGCTGCTATTGCGTTGCAAGAAAAATTGTATTTAAGAAACAAAATTAGAGATAAAGAAAATGAAAGAATACTAGATATGGGCATAGCTATTCATAAAGGAAAAATTATGCTTGGTATTATAGGACAAGAAAATAGGATGAGTGCTAAGGCTGTATCTGAAAATATTAACTTAACATTGTTATTAGAAAAATTGAGTATTAAGTATGGGGTATCTATTTTAGTAACAGAATCTGCTATAAAGGATATAGATACTACAAAGTATCATTATAGATATATAGGTAAATTGTTAGATCAAGAAAGAAAAAAAGAAATTAAGCTTTATGATTTCTTTGATGGAGATCTTTATTCTATGAAATCTAAAAAGCTACAAACAAAGAAAATTTTTGAAGATGGAATTATGTTATATACAGAGCAGCGCTTTTATGAGGCGAGAAAGAAATTCATAGAAGTTATGAAATATAATAAAGAAGATGAAGCTGCAAAAATCTATCTATTTTTATGTGAAAAGTATTACAAAAAGGAAAGCCTAGAGAATTGGAATGCTGCACTTCAAATCATATAAAAGGATAGGGGCGAAAAAAATAGGATGACCGATAAAATTAAGATGGTAGAAAAGATAGAAAAAACGATTAATTATTTTATGAAGGTTACTAAAAATTCAGCCACGAGACCTATTCGAAAAAGATATTATCAGATGAAAAAGCAATTTCAGTTTAGGTATAAAATAGGTCAATGGATTAAAAAAAATATTAATAGAATCACAAAGATGTTAGCAGGGAAACCTATTGATTTAAGTCACTATATTGCATTAGGAAATCATTATGTGGCAAAGAAGTTAATGCTGATTCTATTGATTATTATTATATGTTTACCAATGGTGTATTTTAAATACTTAAAGCCAAAGTTAGAAGGAAAGTTGTGGGTGCCTGCTTTTATAGCAAATACAGAGAATTTTAATGAGTACACAGGGCCTGCTAAATTGTTGAGTAAAGATTCAAATCTTGTATATAGTGGAGATTTGAAGGATGGAAGATGTACCGGAAAAGGAAAACTATATGATCCGGATGGAAACTTAGTATATAATGGGGAATTTCTATTAGATCAATATAGTGGAACAGGAGAAAAATATTATAGCAATGGAAAGGTATTATATAAAGGTCAATTTTTAGAAAATCAATTTGAAGGACAAGGCTCTTTATACGACGAAGAAGGAAATTTGATTTATGAAGGAAATTTTGTTCAGGGGAATTACGAAGGAAGAGGAAAAGAATATTATGAACAAGGTTCTGTAAAATATGAAGGAGACTTTTTATCTAATACATATCATGGACAGGGGTTTTTATATACGAAAGAAGAAAAATTAAAATACAAAGGACAATTTGAAAATGGAGAAATGTCAGGAGATGGAACGCTCTTTGATCAATATGGAAATATCATATATGAAGGGAATTTTTCTAGAGATTACTATGAAGGACAAGGAAAAATATATGATAAAAATGGGAATAGGGTCTATGAAGGAGAATTTAAAAAAGGAAAATATGATGGTTTAGGAATATTGTATGACAAATTAGGCAGGGAAGTTTATAAGGGGAATTTTAAAAATGGAAAAATTAATTATTTATATTATTTAGGATTATCAGCAGAGGAAGTAAGAAATTCATTTGTATTAGAGCCGACAACGGATATATTAGAAGATGAATTTTGTATGACCTATAATTCATTTAAAATTACATTTGTTTTAGATTTTGCAACGGAAGAAGAAGCCCCTAAAGTAAAGGCAATTAGATCTTGGAATGAAGAAAATTATTTTGAAACGAAGAGACAAAATAGTGCGAATCAGCTAAAAAAAATATATGGTAAGGCCGTGGAAGAAGGAGAAGTTTGGGCAAGTGAAAAAGATATTGTCCTTTTATCTAATGACTTATTGAATAAAAAAATGAATCAAGATATAAGGGATTTAAATGTTTTATATATAACGAAGTTTATTAAGGATCATTATTATGTTACTTTTTATTTTATAGATAAAAAAAGTAAAGTTTATTTATATTCAGAAGTAGAGGAGTGTAATAATTGAAAAAGATGATAAATAAGAAAATGATTGTTTTAGTTGTATTCCTGTTAACTTGTTTATCTATTTTAGGAAATGCAGAGGAACAAAGGACTGTATCTTTAGATGAAACCATTGCATTGGCAATAAAAAATAGTGATACTTTGTCTTATATGCAAACGAAATTAACAAAAAAAGGAATAGACTTAATACAGGCAAAAGAAGATATAGAAAGTGAAAAAAATGAAATAAAGGAACTTGAAAAAGAAATCATTTATACAAAGATTAAAATCAAATATGATGTAGTAATTGCCTATATGGATATGGTTTTAGAGATGGAAAAGTTAAAGGACTATAAAAAAACGCTAGAAGAATCAAAAGAAAGATTAAGTAGCTTAGAAAAAGATTTTAAGATAGGGAAAGCTTCAAAAAAAGATATAGAGGCTATGAAACAAGAAATAGATGGTTCTATAAGCAATATAAAAAAAAGCACATTGATTTTTGAAAATAAAAAGGAAGTATTAGGGATGATTGTAGGATTAGATATGAAGAAAGAGGATGATTTTGAAAAAGATTTTTCATATAAATCCATTCCCAAAAAGTTCTTAGAGAATATGAGAGAATATGCCATAGAGCATGATTTTGAATTATATAAGGTAGAACAAAAGAAAAAAAGAGAACAAGAAAAAATAAATGAATTTGTAACGAAACATGAAGATAAAATAGTCATACCGCAGGAATGGATTGAAGGGAAAAATTATGGATTAAAGGATGTAGAGGATGAAGGATATACATTGATTGGACTACTTCTTGAAAGAGATCAAGCGAAAAAAGAAGAAGAAAAAATAAAAAAAGATTTAGAACAAAAAATAAATAATACATATAATCAAGTACAGCTATTAGAAATATCCTATTTAGATGGATTAGAGAAAATTAAAAAAAACAAAGAAGCGCATGAAAAGGCGATAAAGGACAATAAAATAGGAAAAATAACAAAGGAAGAATTAGAAAATATAAAAAAAGAAGTAGAGAAAAGCGAAAGAGCTTCATTCTTAAATCTAGTTACGTATAAAAAAGCTGTGGAACGATTAAATTTAACTACTAGTGGAGCCGTTGAAAGTTTAAAGAATAAATTCGCATCTGATGAATTATAGGAGAGGATAATCATGGGAAGCTATACAGCTATTGCTGATGTAGGAAGTTCTATTATAAAATTATTAAGAGAGCATATGACGCCAGAACCTATTCAAAAAAAAGATATGATAGGACTTTGTTCACCCGTTGATAGAGGGGACTATAAGTTAGGTCTTTATTTATATGATATACAAGAAAATGGCGATTTTAGACCTATGGCTATGAAAAATATAGGGATGGATAAACAAAAATATCCGCCCCTCTCTGTAACCCTTTATTATATGCTTACAGCATATTCTAATGCAGATATAAAGTCAAAAGCAATAGATGAACATAGAATGATGGGGCGGGCAATGCAAATACTTTATGACAATGCTACATTAGATAGTAGTAAATTAGTTGGAACCTTAGGTAATAATAACGAAACAGTAGAAATTGTTCTGAATAATATGAAGCATGAAGAAAAAATAAGATTATGGAATTTTCCAAATCAACCTTATAGATTATCTATGTTTTACAAGGTAGCTCCTGTATATATTGAGTCTACTAGAATAAAACAAATTAAGAGAGTATTAGATGTAGATATTACTTTACAGGGATAAGGTGAAAAAAATGAATGAAAGAAAAATAAGGGTGAACCATAAAGTTGCATTGGCTATTTTGTGTATAGATGATTACTCTGATGAAGTGGTAAAAGGGATGAATATTAAGGTTGAGATAAAAAATTTAAATAAAAAACCTATCATAAAAAAGGATGGATATTTTATATTTACTAATATGGAAGATGCTATTTGTACGATTGTTATTACAGGTAATATTTATATGGACGAAGAAAAAACAATTGATTTAAGGGCAGTAAATCCATTAGACCCTATTGTAAAAATAAGATTAAGACCCAATAGAAGATATCCTTTAAAAAGAGGAATGACTTGTATTCTTGGAAAAATACAAAAATCTTCTAAGGGCTTAATCCGTACAAAAGTAAAGATCATTCCCCTTCACCAGAGGAACAAAATGAGAATGGTAAAGGATCTAGAGAAAAAAGATGGACAAGAAATTACCTTAAACAATCCTCAAAATGCAGATTTGACTTTAAAAAGTTTTTGGATCAATGACAGTGGAAAAGAAGAATTATGTACAATAAAAAAAGAAATAGAAAATAAAACTTATGAGTTTTATAAACCTTTAAAGTATAAACATGAGAAAGGAACAGAACTATTAAGGGTATATGATACCTATACAGATGAAAAAGGTTTTTTCATCCTATGCATAAAAGATCATAATGAAAATTTAAATAAAGCAAAAATAATTATCCAAGATGAGGATCTATTATTTGAAGATGAAATAGAATACTTATCTAGTCAAGTAAAGGACTTAGGAAGTATCCAGGTGAGGTGATAAAGTGGGGTTTTTAGTATGTTCTGGTGCAATGCTTCAATGTAGTTTTGGCAATGCACCTAGCTCATTGATGGTTACACCACAAAACAAAGTATTAACAGCTATGCCAATAGCCAATATTATGGACTATAAGCCCATGATGAATATACTTCCCTTTGGTATGTGTATGTCTTTAGCAAATCCACAAGTAGCGGCAGCTACTTCAGCTGCCCTTGGGGTATTAACCCCCATGCCATGTATACCAAATATTGTTACACCTTGGGCACCTGGTTCTCCAACTGTGCTAGTAGCCAATCAACCGGCCCTCAATCATACCTCAAAATTGGTATGCATGTGGGGCGGGATGATTCAAATCACCAATCCAGGGCAACAAACTATTCAAGTGCCTTAATCTAGAAAATAATCATACTCTCCAAAATCCTCTTTTAAGAGGATTTTTCCTTGCTTACGAAGTTCATGTTTAATGGAATACAAAATATGATTCATGCCTATAGGTTCTTTCTTATGAGCTGCTAAAAAAGCAGAAGAAACAGCAATGTTTTTTATATTTCCACCTGAAAGTTCAAATTTGTTGGAAAGAAAATCAAAGTCTATATTATTTTTTAAAGGGGTTTTTTCAGGGAAAATGGACATCCATATTTCTTTTCGGTAATTTTCACTAGGAAATGGAAAATGGATGACGTAGTTTATTCTTCTCATAAAGGCTGGATCAATGTTTTCTAAATAGTTTGTTGTCATAATGGTGATGCCTGTGTGTTCTTCCATTTTTTGAAGTAAAAAGGAGGTTTCCACATTGGCATAGCGATCATGGGAATCCTTTACTTCAGAACGCTTCCCAAATAGAGCATCGGCTTCATCAAAAAGCAATATGGTATTGCTTTTTTTTGCTTCATCAAATAATTCCTTTAAATTTTTTTCTGTTTCACCAATATATTTGCTAACCATTTGAGATAGGTCTACCTTATATATTTCTAAATACAATTCATTGGCAATCACTTGGGAAGCCATGGTTTTTCCAGTACCAGGAGGACCTGTAAACAATATACTTAAACCTTTTCCGTAAGATAATTTTTGTTCGTAACCCCATTTCTGATAAACAATATGTCTGTATTTTACTTGATTACAAGCATTTTTCATAGCTTCAAGCTGTTCATTGGGCAATATGAGATCATTCCAGTTATATATAGGATGAATAAGGGTAGCCTTTTTCTCTAAATGATGAAGAACTTGATTATAGCATGCTTTGTAGATTGTGTTTGTATCAATATTTTCTGAAGTATTTAATCGAGCAATATTTTTTGCATCTAGTAGAGCTTTTTCAATCTGATATGGGGAAAACTGGAATTTGTTTGCTAAATCTGAAAAAATCGAAGGATCATCAAAGGAATAAGACTCGCTGAAGGTTTCCCAAATCTCTTTTCGAACAGCTTGATTAGGTAGATCAAAGGAAAGATCCATAAAAGCATAGTCCAAATCTTTATCAGGCCTCCAAAGCTTTTCTGAAGTAATAAATATGATTTTTGAAAAAGTATCTAGTTCTTTCAATAATTGATCTATTTTGTATGTGGATGGATTTTCTTCATCTAGTAAAGTATGAAAATTATAAAAGCATAGGACAGCTTGCTGAAGGATAGATTCTCTACAAATATCTTTTACCAATCCCTCAAAGGAAGTATTGTTTTTTTCAAAATAAGCTAAATCAACGAATAAAGCATTTTGCTTAAAATGTTTACAAAAATGTTTTATATGTAATCTTTTGCCTATTCCTTTAGGACCGTGTAGAAAAAATAGAATATTTTCATCTAGGCTATTTTCAATAAAAGTATGAAGCTTTTTCTGGACAGCTGTATCTGTTAATAAGGAAGGCACATGATTTGTATAAAAAAATAGTTTACAATAAGCTTCTAAATTTTTGAAAGGGACACTAGGATTTAAAATAAAATCTAGAAATCTTTGTTCTAATTTGAGTTTTCGAGACAATATGGATTTTTCTGTAGTAGGAGACTCTTTAAAAAAATATTTTAAAAGCTTATTTTCTGAATGAAGGGTAGATAATAGTTTTAATTTTACAGGATGATCATCTGTAAACAATTTTAAACAAAGGTCTAGAGTAGGGAGCTTATAGGTAACATCATCTTGGAAATATCCGTAGAGTTTTTCATACTTCCTATTTATTTCTACTATTAAGCTTAATAGGAAACAATGCTTTTCAAAACTTGTTAGCTCAAATACAGTACAAATGTATTCTAAAGGCAAAAATACATTATTCCTTAGACTTTCCATTTTACGACTGTCTATATAAGCCTCAGATTTTTTGATAGCTTCTTTAATCGTATGTATTTCTTTAGAGGGATCTTTCATATTTGTATTGAAAATATTTGAAACCTCTTTATCTGATATAATTTTTTCTTTGAATGGATTATTTTTTTTGTGTGTATCACCATTTTGCTCATACAATAAATAAATTTTTAAATCTACAAGCTTCATATAGTCATTTAATTGCTCAAAATGATCTTGATAAGGTTGATCCATGAGATAGATATCAAATTTGTTTTCAAATAAATTTTTCATAGGTTCACCACGCTAACATAATTTGTAAATTTATACTATCATTCCATGATATAATAATCAAATGGTTTTAAAGATTATATCATGGAATTTTCTTTTCATTTCTATATAAATGCTATACAATCAGTTTATTTACTAATGAGCATATTAATATCTAATAGCTTTTGATTCAAATCTAAAAGCTTATTTTTTAGTTGTGCATAATCTTTCTTTAAAACTTTTTCATCGATTAATAAATCTGTTTTATGAACTAAATGATCAAAGGTATCATAAACTTCTTGAAGTTCTTTTATAATATTTTCCTTTTTCTTTAAGGGTTCTAGGATTTCTCCTGAATGGCTTTTTAATAGATCATCTTTGATTTCAAATACATAGCCCATATTTGGAACGATTGTTTGAATACCAAATTGGTCTTCAATTAATTTTGAAAAGTCTTCAGCAGATTCTTCTTCTCCATGGACAACAAATATTCTTTTAGGTAATTTTTTAAAACCCTTTAACCAATCTAATAAATCTTTTTGATCTGCATGCCCTGAAAAACCTTCAATGCTATAAATTTCAGCTTCAACAGAAATTTTTTCACCAAGAAGTTTAACCTTTTTTGCGCCTTCTTTTAGTTGGCGACCTAATGTTCCTTCTGCTTGATAGCCTACAAAAACTACGCTGTTTTTTTTCTTCCATAAATTATGTTTTAAATGATGTCGAACCCTTCCTGCTGTACACATACCACTGGCAGAAATAATTACCTTTGGGTAGGACTGGCTATTCAATCTCATAGATTCTTGTTGACTATTTACATAGTAAAGATTTTCAAAATGAAAAGGATCATCTCCGCTTAGAATAAGTTTTTTGGTTTCATCATCAAAGCCATAAGAATTGTTCCGATAAACTTCTGTGGCAGATATGGCCATAGGGCTATCTATGTATATAGGTACTTTCATAAAGGTTTCAAGTTCTTCTGTATGGTCATAATATTTATTGAGTTCATAAATAAGTTCTTGAGTTCTATTGATGGCAAATGAAGGGATAATGACAGTTCCACCACGTAATGCTGTTTTATTGATGATTTCAATTAATTCCTTTGTCCTTTTTTCTTGTTTTTCATGAAGTCTATTCCCATAAGTAGATTCTATAATGAGATAATCAGCTTCTTCAATGAACTCAGGATTTTTAAGAATTGGTTTATTTTTGATTCCTAAGTCTCCTGTAAAAACAATTTTGGCAGTTTTATTGTTTTCTCTAACCCATACTTCAATAATAGAGGAGCCTAATATATGACCAGCATCTTTGAAACGAACGGTAATATCTTTGTTTAATTCAATGGTTTGATCATAAAGATAAGAATCAAAGTAATTTAGACTGATTTTAGCATCTTCAGCTGTATATAAAGGTTCGATAAGAGGTAGACCTGCTCTTTTTCTTTTATTGTTTTCCCATAAAGCATCAGATTCTTGAATATGTCCGCTATCAACTAACATAATGTTACATAAATCCTTCGTTGCTTTAGTGGTTACGATTGTTCCTTTAAAACCATCCTTTATTAGCTTTGGAATTCTACCACTATGGTCAATATGAGCATGACTGAGTAGAAGAAAATCTATTTCAGCAGGATTGAAGGAAAAATCATTGAAATTTAGCTTTTCAAGTTGTTTACTCCCTTGAAATAATCCACAATCTAATAATATTTTATATTTATTGGTGGTGATCAAATAATTAGAACCTGTTACAACTTTTGCTGCTCCTAAAAACTCTATTTTCATAGATACTCCCCCTCGTAATCTAGTAATTTATTACATTATAGCATAGTGTACACATGCTTAAAGGAATGCGAAGAAATTTAATGAAGATATTTTCAAAAAATTATAATCCACTATGTTAGTGGAGATAATAGGTAAATATGGAAATAAACTTTTTAAAACCACTTGAAAAAGTAACGTTGTTATTATATAATCTAGGAAAACATTTTCTTTTTTTTTACAAACTTATTAAAATCGATTTAAAAAGTCGTAGGAGGAGCGTATGGAACAATTATTTCAAAAAATAGGAAAAATTAAGTATGAAGGATCAGATTCAAAAAATCCATTAGCATTTAAGTATTATAATCCAGAAGAAGTAGTATATAAAAAACCAATGAAAGAACATTTACGATTTGCAATGAGTTATTGGCATACATTAACAGGGACAGGAATGGATCCCTTTGGAGCAGGAACTAATATACGTTCTTGGGATAAACTAAGTGGAATGGAGCTTGCTAAAAAAAGGGCAGATATAGGCTTTCAGTTTATGGAGGCACTAGGAATTGAGTATTATTGTTTTCATGACGTGGATGTGGCACCAGAAGGAGAGACATTAAAGGAAACCCTACAAAATATAGACGAAATGGCAGATTACTTAGAAAAATTACAAAAACAAACGGGTATAAAGCTTTTATGGGCTACATCCAATATGTTTAGCCATCCAAGATTTGTACATGGAGCAGCAACTTCTTGTAATGCAGATGTTTTTGCTTATTGTGGAGCAAAGGTAAAAAAAATGCTAGAGATTACAAAACGTCTTGGTGGAGAAAATTATGTGTTCTGGGGAGGAAGAGAAGGTTATGAAACCCTTTTGAACACAGATAGTAAGCTAGAGATGGATAATTTAGCCAGATTTTTAAGAATGGCTGTAGATTATGCAGAAAAAATAGGTTTTAAAGGACAATTCTTAATTGAACCAAAACCAAAAGAGCCTACGAAGCATCAATATGATTTTGATGTGGCTACAGTAATTGGATTCTTAAGAAATTATGGTTTGGAAAAACATTTTAAAATGAACATAGAAGCTAATCATGCAACGCTAGCAGGACATACTTTTCAGCATGAGTTGAATATGGCAAGAATTAATGGCATATTAGGAAGTATTGATGCAAATCAAGGAGATTTACTACTTGGATGGGATACAGATCAATTCCCTACAAATATTTATGATGCAGCTTTAGCCATGTATGAGGTATTGAAAAATGGAGGATTAGCACCAGGTGGATTAAATTTTGATGCAAAGGTAAGAAGAGCTTCCTTTGAAATGGAAGATTTATTCTATGCATATATTGCAGGAATGGATACTTTTGCAAAGGGCTTAAAAGTAGCAGCTAAATTATTAGAGGATGGCGTATTTGAAACTATGATTGAAAAAAGATATGAAAGCTACACCGTTGGCATAGGAAAGGATATTGTAGAAGGAAAAATAGGATTTGAAAAATTAGCAGCCTATGCATTGAAGAATGATCAGATCAAAAATACTTCAGGAAAACAAGAATACTTAGAATCCCTTTTAAATCAATATATTTATGAGGTGAAATAATATATAATATTTTAAGAAAGATTAAAAAATATTATAAAGTGGTGATAAAGCAATGTTTGAATTTCAGATCAATCAGCAAGCAATTAAACTTTCAAATAGAACAAGAATATTAAATTTTATTGCAGAAAAAGGAGAAATGACAAAGCAAGAAATTGCTAAACAATTAAATTTAAGTATCCCTACAGTCATTAGTAATATCAGCAAGCTTTTAGAAGAAGGATTGGTTAAAGAAGCAGGTGTGGCTGAATCTACGGGAGGTAGAAAGCCAGTAATTATTCGATTTAATCCTAATGCAAGATATTCATTTGGTGTAGATATTTCTCCAAGAAAAATGAAGATTGTCCTCATCAATTTAGAATCAGAAATCTTAGTTGAAGAGGAAATAGCCTTAAAGGAAAAAATAAATTCATTTGAAGCAATCATTAAAGAGAGTAAAAAGATTATAGAAACAATCATTGAAAAAGAAAAAATAAAGAAAGAAAATATTTTAGGAGTAGGATTTTCATTACCTGGCATTATTAATGAAGAAGCGTTGATTTTAGAAAATGCCCCAAATCTTAAGGTGAAAAATTTTGACTTTAAACCTTATAAAGAAATCTTTGGCATGCCCATTTATATTGAGAATGAAGCAAATGCAGCTGCAATAGGTGAAAGAACCTTAGGACATGGAAAAGGGAAAAATAATCTAGTCTATATATCTATTACAGAAGGTGTAGGGACAGGCATTATTATTCAGAATTACTTGTATAAAAGTATAAGTAAGAAAGCTGGAGAATTTGGACATATGCGTGTCACAGATGAAAAAATAAAATGTAATTGTGGTAGAACGGGATGCTGGGAGTTATATGCTTCGGAGCGTGCACTTATTGAACGATTTAATACTTTTTCGAAACAAAGAATTGAATCAGTAACTCAGTTTTTTGAGTATTTTCAGGAAGGTAATGAAGTAGCTATAAAAGTACTAGATCGATATTTAGATTATCTATGTATAGGGATAGAAAATATTATTTTAGCTTTATCACCAGAATATATTATTATTGGTGGAGAAATAAGCAAATATGAAGGGGTTTATAAAGAAAAGTTGATAGAAAAGTTGGGTAAAGAAAGTACCTTTTATGGAATGCAGGGAATTCGTATTGGATTCTCTCAACTCAAAGAAAAAGCGTCATTGCTTGGGGCGGGTATTTTAGCCATACAAGATCTATTTAATATGAATAATAAAGCAATTTAAGGAGGGAAGAAAGTGAGTTTTTTAGGCATTGATTTGGGAACATCTTCTGTGAAAATTATTCTTATCAATGAGAAAGGTGATTTATTAGGAGAAGAATCAAGGGGATATTCTGTTGATTATCCTAAAATAAATTGGGCTGAACAAAATCCTGAAGATTGGTGGAAGGCTACGAAGGATTGTATTAAAAATTTGATGGAAAAGGGCTGCTGTAAAAAAGATACTGTAAAAGCCATAGGGTTTAGTGGTCAAATGCATGGATTGGTAGCTCTTGATGAGAATGATCAAGTATTGCATCCTGCTATACTTTGGTGTGACCAAAGAACCCAGGAAGAATGCCATGAAATCACCAATTATTTTGGACAGGAAAAATTAACGCAGTACACAGGGAATAAAGCTTTAACAGGTTTTACAGCACCGAAAATATTATGGCTTAAAAAGCATAAGCCTAAGTTATATGAAAAAATAGCTCATATCCTTCTTCCAAAAGATTATATTCGATTAAAATTAACAGGGGAATATGCAACAGATGTATCAGATGCTTCAGGAATGCTTTTATTAGATGTAAAAAAACGAAATTGGTCAAAGGAAATGTTAGAATTTTTACAGATGAAGGAAAGTGTTTTGCCAAAATTATATGAATCCTATGAAATTACTGGGTACCTTACAGAGGGGATAAAAAATATACTAGGATTAAAAGGGGAAATCGCTGTTGTTGGAGGCGCAGGAGATCAAGCAGCAGGGGCTATTGGAACAGGTACAGTTAAGGAAGGGATTGCTTCAGTTACATTAGGAACATCTGGTGTAGTTTTTGCATCACATAATGAGTATAGAGTAGATAAAGAAAACAGACTCCATGCTTTTTGTCATGCAAATGGTAAATATCATTCTATGGGTGTGATGCTTTCAGCAGCTAGCTGCTTAAAATGGTGGGTAGAAGAGATTCATAAGGGGGTAGCCTTTGAGGAGCTTCTCACAGAAGCAGAAAATTCACCTATAGGTAGCAAGGGTTTAATTTTTTTACCTTATTTGATGGGGGAAAGAACACCTTATGCTGATCCTAATGCAAAGGGAGTCTTTATTGGGTTAACTATGAGTCATTCTAGAGGAGATATGACGAGAGCTATTTTGGAGGGGGTAGCCTTTGGATTAAGAGATTCTTTCCAAATACTTAAGGAGTTAAAAATACCTGTAGAGGATATAAGAGCAATTGGTGGAGGTGCACAAAGTAATCTTTGGATGGATATACTTACTAATGTCTTTGATCAAAAAATAAGTACTTTATATACAGATCAAGGAGGAGCATTAGGTGCTGCTATTTTAGCAAGTGTAGGAAATGGAACTTTTGATACAGTTGAAAATGCATGTAGTAAGCTTATTCATGTAAAGAAAACCTATGTTCCCAATAAAGAAAAGGTGTATGCATATATCCAGTATTATAAGATGTATCATCAATTATATGATGTTTTAAAGGCATCCTTTGATCAGTTAGCCCATGTTCAAAAAAGCCTTTATTTTATATAAACTTTTTAAAACCATTTAAAAAACATATAAAAAATTACTAAAGGAGGAGTACATATGAAAAAGCAACCTACATTTGTACAAGCCATGATCCCAATAGTGGCTATGGTTATTCTTTTGGGAGTAGGTTATGGTCTAATGGGGTTACGAGCAGAGCTTTTAATGCTTATATCTGCGGTAATTGCTGGCGTTATTGCTGTAACTTTAGGATACACATGGGAAGATATTATTAATTCTATTGTAGGAAAATTATCAAAAACAATGCCAGCTATATTAATATTAATTATTGTAGGGGTGTTAATAGGTAGTTGGATGATTGGTGGAACTATTCCAATGATGGTTTATTATGGACTAAAAATTATTAATCCTAAATTTATGATTATTACTTCTTTTGTTGTAACAGCATTTGTATCTGTATGTACAGGTACATCTTGGGGATCAGCTGGGACGATTGGTGTTGCATTAATGGGTGTTGCAGCAGGGATGGGGATACCTCTACCAGTTGCAGCAGGAGCTATTGTTTCAGGAGCATATTTTGGAGATAAGATGTCTCCATTATCTGATACAACAAATTTAGCACCTATTGCAGCTGGTTCAAAATTATATGAGCATATTGGACATATGTTGTTTACAACAGGACCAGCATTCATTGTAGCAGGGATTGTATATTTAATTATAGGCTTTAATTCATCTATTGTTAATTTTTCAACCCCTGAAAAGGTAGAGACAATTCTTAGTACATTAGATATGATGTTTAATTGGAATATTTTACTTTTATTACCTCCAGCTATTGTTTTATATGGTTCTATTACGAAAAAACCTACTATTCCAGTTATGCTTTTTTCTAGTATGGTTGCTTTAGTCAATGCAGTACTTATACAAAGCTTTACAATCCAGCAGGCATTTGATGCAACTATCAGTGGATTTAATATTTCAATGATTCAAGTACCTGGATTTGATCCTAATCAAGTGATAGCAGATATTCCTAGATTGTTAAATCGTGGTGGAATGAATTCAATGTTAGGAACGGTTTTAATCGCTTTTTGTGCTTATGGATTTGCTGGAGCCATTTCTGTAAGTGGTTCTTTGGATATTGTATTAAACAAATTATTAAAATCTGTAAAATCAACAGGAAGTTTGATTGTAGCAACAGCTATTTCATGCTTTACTGCAGTATGTGTAACATCTAATGGCCAGTTATCTATATTGATCCCTGGGGAGATGTTTAAAAATGAATATATTAAAAGGGGACTACATCCAAAGAATCTTTCAAGAACATTAGAAGATTCAGCAACTGTTATAGAACCATTGGTTCCTTGGACAGCAGCGGGAGTATATATGGCAACTACATTAGGGGTACCGACTCTTGAGTATTTACCATGGGCTATTTTATGTTATTTAGGAGTTGTATTTGCAACTATTTGGGGATATACAGGAATATTTATTGCCAAGTTAGATAAAAATGATGAAATTTATCAAGAATATTTAAAGAAAGATTGTGTTTCTTAAAAATTACTCATTAGGGTTTTAGAATTTTCTAAAACCCTAATGTATTTGTTAGTATAATTAGGAGGGAGAAAAAATGGATTCAAAATTTGATGAAATGATTGATAGATATCATACAAATTGTGCAAAATGGGATGAAGCTGATGAGATTTATGGAAAGGATTTGATTCATTTAGGGGTTGCAGATATGGATTTTAAATCTCCAGAACCAGTTATTCAAACTATGCAGAATGTATTAGATCATGGAGTTTTTGGATATACCGTATTGAGTGACCATTATTATGAAGCCATTCAAAATTGGATGAAGAAAAGATTTCATTGGGAAATAGAGAAAGATTGGATTGTATTTTGTCCACGTATTAGTATTGCTGTTAGTTTGATGGTTCAAACTCTAACGAAGGAGGGTGAGAGTGTCATTATTCAGCAGCCTGTATACAGTCCTTTAAGAGAAGCTGTTGTGAAGAATAATAGAAAATTAATTGTTAACCCGTTAAAATATGAAGATGAAAAATATACTATGGATTTTGATGATTTAGAGAAGAAAATTGATTCATCTGTAAAACTAATGATTTTATGCAGTCCACATAATCCTGTAGGAAGAGTTTGGAAAAAGGAAGAATTGAAAAAGCTTGAAAAGCTTTGTGTAAAACATGATATTATTGTGATTTCAGATGAAATCCATTCAGATCTTTTATACAAAGGATATGAGCATACACCATTAGCAAATGTTTCAGAGGAGATGGCAAAAAGATCTATTATATGTAATTCTGTTACAAAAACTTTTAATGTGCCAGGTGTTATTGTTTCCAATCTTATTATTCCAAATAAAGAGATTCGTAAAGCTATAGAAGATGAAATAGATCGCTTAGGTATGCATAATCCAAATATTTTTTCAGTACCAGTTGTAGAAACTGCTTATACAGATTGTGAGGAGTGGGTTGATGAGGTACTGAGATATATTCATGGAAATTATGAATATTTTAAAGAATATGTAACAACTCATATGCCAAAGCTAAAGATCATTCAGCCAGAAGGAACTTATTTATTGTGGATAGATTATAGGGCGTTAGGATTAAAAGAAGAGGAAGTATATGATTGGTTTATAAGAAAGGCCAAGGTAGGCGTATATATGGGCTCTGTTTTTGGAAAGGAAGGAGAAGGATTTATAAGAGTAAATTTAGCAACATCTAGAAAAAATATTGAATTAGCTTTAGAGCGAATCAAGAAGTTTTACTAGAAAAGGGATGGACATTTATTTGTGCAGATAGATAAAAAGGACTATTTTCACCATGTTTTAATGGTTGAGATAGTCCTTTTAATGATGATAAGAGATCAATTATTCTATAGAGTATGCTTTAATCCCTTATCTTAAATGCATAAAGTGTCTTTGAAATATATTTTTCATTTGGATTTAGAATATATGTAGGAAAAAAATCTTGATTGATAGCATCGGGGTACCACTGGGTTTCTAAGCAGACCCCTAAATGATTATAAGAAGATACATCACCTCTTAAAAGCATTTCACGACCAATGGTATTGCTTGTATATAATACTACACAGGGTTGATCTGTTGTAATTTCTAAGATTCTTCCGCTTTTTTCATCTTCTAGAATAATATGAGGATGATTTTTTTCTAATAAAAATGGATGATCATAGCCCCCAGCATATTTTAATTGAAGATCATGGTCTTTTATGTTTTCTCCTATTTTTTTACCTTTTCTAAAATCAAAGGGAGTATGATTTACATTTGTAATCCCTATAGGAATAATATTTTTATCAATTTGTCCATACTCTTCAGCATGAATGGTTAAAGTATGATTTAATATATCTTCCTTATAATTTCCAGAAAGATTGAAGTAACTGTGATTTGTAAGGTTTACAAGGGTTCTTTTATCAGTTGTTGCTTCATAGGTGATTTCTAGAAGATTATCATTATAAAACTTATAAAAAACTTTCACATTTAAATTACCTGGAAACCCTTGATCTTTGTCTTTGCTAAAATAACTAAGCTCTAAACCGATGAAATCTGTATGAGAGATTTCTTTTACATGCCATAGTTTTTGATCAAAGCCTAAAGGTCCTCCATGAAGATTTGCATGATGGTTATTGGCTTCTAAAGTATATTTTTCTTCATCTATGGAGAAAGAAGCATTGGAAATTCTCCCAGCTACTCTTCCAGCAATACATCCCAAATAAGGAGATTTTTTTTCGTAATCTTCTATGTTTTTAAGACTGAGAACAACATTTTCTATATGATGGTGCTTATCAGGAACACAAATTTCTGTAATAATGCCACCATAGTTTAATATGCGAATATATGAAAAATGATCATTTGAAAGGGTATATTCATAAACAGCATCATCATTTTCGGTTTTTCCAAAATATTTTTTAGAAATTTCCATTTTTTTTCACTTCCCTTATAATGATTTCATCTAAAATTTCCCCAGCTATATAGATGACTTTATTACAGCCTTCTTCTTCTGTTCGGTGCATTTCTTTTAATTTAGTACAATTGATCGACCCTAATTTTTTCTCAAATTTTTCAAAGAATTCTAAGGTCAATTCCTTTAAGTAATCACTTTCATGGGCTACATTATTTGTGAATAAGATGCCTAAAACAGCTAAAGCACCGCTGATTGCACCGCATACTTCTTCTACCCACATTCCCCCACTAAAAGGTGCCATGGCTCTAAATGTTTTTTGGTCTAGATTTAAATCATAAGCTTCGTTAGCTGCGTAAATAATCGTTTCAGAACAGCTTAAATCGTATTTAGTTTTATCTCTATATTTTTTAATGATTTCTATGAACATGCGAAAACCTCCTAAGTTGATAGATATAAGAAGAAATAGTTAGCATTCATTTCTACTACTATAAAGCCATATGATAATAGTTTATCAAATACAAGATAAACATACAAAAAATTGTTAAAATGTCATTTATAAAATGCTATAAATAGATGAAGTAAGCAAATGTTTATGAAATAAATAGACTATTCCTATAAATAGAGCACTTGACATATTATACCAAAATAATATATAATATATTTAGAAAATTATAAAAAATAAGTTTTAAATCACCTTGTTTATTCAGATGTCCAAAACATTGTCATAAACAAGACCTGATAAATGAAGTATTCAATCGTTTATTAGGTCTTTTTTGTTTTTGATTCTGAATAAAGAAGAATGTCTAAACTTTATAGAAGGAAAGTTTAGAATAATTATAAAAAGGAGGAATGTAAATGATTACAGGTGGTTTTACGTATTTAGCAGTTATTGTGTTTTTTTCAAGTTTGGTTATTCTTGCAGAAAAGAAGAGTAAGGGAAAGTTTTTCAAATATGTACCAGCTATTGTTGTAATTTATTTTGTTGTAATGGTACTTGCAACCTTTAAAGTTTGGGAAAAAACAGATGAAGTGACCATGTATTATAAGATGATCAAAGGAAATTTATTGCCAGCAATGATTTTTTTAATGTTATTAAGATGTGACCTTAGAAGAATTATGAAGTTAGGACCTAAAATGCTTTTAGGATTTTTTACTGCAGCTCTTAGTATCGGGATTGGATTTGTTGTTACATATGCTATATTTAAAGGAATGTATACGGCTGATACATGGAAAGCATTTGCAGCTTTAGCAGGAAGCTGGATGGGTGGAACAGGAAATATGGCAGCAGTACAAGGGGCTTTAAATGTACCAGATTCTAGTATGGGATATACATTATTGATTGATTCAATTGATTATGCCATTTGGGTAATGATTTTGTTAGGGTTAGTTCCTTTTGGAAAAATATTCAATAAATGGACAAAGGCAGATACGAGTATAATAGATGAAGTTGGAGAACAACTTGCTGCAACACAAGAAAATATTAGAAAGAATGTTGAGTTTTCAGATATGATGGTTTTAATAGGAGCAAGTTTATTTGTTTCAGCAGTTGGGCAGGGGTTAGCAGAAATATTACCAAAGACTAGCTTTATTACAGGTACAACATGGACTGTAATTATTGCAACTGTTGCAGGAACCATATGTGCCATGACTCCTCTTGGAAAACTTCCAGGATCATCTCAAATTTCAAATGTAATGCTTTATACAATTGTAGGATTAATTGCTTCCCGTGCTAATTTTGCTGAGCTTGGGCAAGCACCAATATATATTATTTCTGGATTTGTTATTTTAGCAATCCATGCAATTATTATGGTTGCAGTGGCTAAGCTTTTCAAACTAGACTTATTTACATGTGGGATTGCAAGTCTTGCAAATATAGGAGGGGTTGCATCTGCCCCAATACTTGCAGCATCTTATAGTGAAGCATTAATCCCTATAGGGGTATTAATGGCTATGCTAGGATATATTATTGGAACAGGTGGAGGTTTATTAGTGGGGAAAATACTTTCAATTATGTAATAATTTAGATATACTAATAATAGAAAAATACAAAAAAATTATGTATTTTAAACTATTATTAGTAGGTGATTAGAATGTATGATAAAAATACGGTATATATCATAGGACATGGAAAAACGAGTAGTGATAATGCAATCACACAACATTTTGGAATGTTTTTTATTGGATATGTTGTTGATATAGCTACAGATACAATTGTTGATCTTAGCTGTGCATCAACTATTCCCACTACGCAGCTATTTATTAAAAGCTTATTCTTTGGGAAAAAGTTGGATGAGTTTCATGAAGAGATAGAAGAAGAAATAAAAAGAAGATATTTTGGTACTTCCCAAAGAGCTATTCTTGTAGCTTATAAGGATGCAGTAAAAAAATATAAAGAGATTAAACAAAAATATTATTAATGCTGCTTTATTCTATGGATTTGTTTCTAAGGAATAATCAAATGATAAATATTGAGCTATACTGAATATTTTATGATTTTTATTATTCTGGAGCGTTACATATTTACTAGAATAAAATCCAGTAAAAGTTTAGGATCAAGGACTTTTACTGGATTTTTTTAATTTAGAAGGAGGATGAAAAATGAAAATTAAAGATATAAAGATCGGGGCTATATCAGTGCCTCTTAAAAAACCCTTTAAGACGGCTTTAAGAACGGTGAATAGTGTAAATGATGTGATTGTTAAGGTTATTACAGATACAGGACATATTGGGTATGGGGAAGCGCCACCAACAGGCGTGATTACAGGAGATACGACAGGGGCTATTATAGGAGCCATAGAAGACCATATTAAAAAGAATCTAAAGGGGATGGATGTAGAAAATTTTGAAGGAATCATGAAAAAATTAGATCAATCAGTAGTAAAAAATACTAGCGCTAAAGCAGCTGTAGATATAGCTCTTTATGACTTATATGGGCAGGTTTATAAAGCACCTGTATATAAGCTATTAGGTGGATATAGAAAAGAGATTATTACAGATATAACGATTAGTGTAAATTCTCCTGAAGAAATGGCAAGGGACAGCTTAGAAGCAGTAAATTTGGGCTATAAGACTTTGAAGATCAAAGTAGGGAAGGATGCTCAAACAGATATTGAAAGAATGAAAGCCATTCGAGAAGCTGTTGGATATGATATAGCTCTTAGAATTGATGCCAATCAAGGATGGGCACCTAAAGAAGCTGTATATACTTTACGAAAAATGGAAGATGCAGGACTTTGTATTGAGTTTGTTGAACAGCCCGTAGCAGCACATGATTTTGAGGGTTTAAAACTTGTAACAGATAATATTTCTATTCCTGTTTTAGCAGATGAAAGTGTATTTTCTCCAATGGATGCTATGAAAATTATACAAATGAGAGCGGCTGATTTGATTAATATTAAGCTTATGAAAACAGGAGGGATACATAATGCCCTTAAGATTTGTTCTATTGCTGAAGTATATGGGGTTGAATGTATGATTGGATGTATGCTTGAAGCAAAGGTAAGTGTCACTGCAGCAGTACATCTTGCAGCAGCAAAGAGTATTATTACAAAAATAGATTTAGATGGACCTGTATTATGTAGGGAGGACCCAGTTGAGGGAGGAGCTATTTTTAAAGATTATAAGATTACATTAACAGATGAACCTGGATTTGGTTTTAAGGATATTCATGGTGTAATCTATAGGAATTAGATGGCATTAAAATTCTTATGAAAAATAAAATAATAATGGGGGGGATTTTAATGATCAATATAATTTGGTTAGGATTTATCGTAATTGGCATTATTGCAGCACTAGCTACAGGAAATGCTCAAGCTGTAACGGATGCAGCATTAGATTATGCAGATGTTGCAGTAGAATTATCAATCGGTCTTGTAGGGGTTATGGCGTTATGGCTTGGACTTATGAGAATTGCAGAAGAATCAGGAATGGTTAAAGCATTAGGAAATGCTTTAAAGCCAATTATGAAGTTTTTGTTTCCAGAAGTTCCAGAGGACCATCCTGCTATGGGTGCTATTGTCATGAATATGGCTGCAAATATTTTTGGCCTTGGAAATGCAGCAACGCCTCTAGGAATTAAAGCTATGAAGGAACTTCAAGAATTAAATGAGGAGAAGGATACAGCAACAAATTCAATGTGTACATTTTTAGCAATCAATACATCATCTGTTACATTAATTGCATCTTCTGTAGTTGCATATCGTGCAGCAGCAGGTTCAGCAAATCCTGCTGAAATTATTGGCCCAACGATTATTGCTACAGTGGCATCTACAATAGCAGCTATTATTGCTGTAAAGTTGCTTCAAAGATTACCAGTTTTCAATAAGACGGAAAAGAAAATGGTAGAGAAAAATTAATGGAGGAGGATGACTATGTTTGTAAAAATTATGGAGACCATCTCAATTTATGCAATACCACTGATTATTTTGATTATACCTCTTTATGGATTTATTAAAAAAGTAAAAGTTTATGAAGCTTTTACAGAAGGGGCTAAGGAAGGGTTTAAGACGGGGGTTATGATTATCCCGTATTTAGTTGCGATGTTGGTAGCTATTGGAATTTTTAGAAAATCAGGAGCTATGGACCTATTAGTAAGTGCTGTTTCACCCATAACTAATTTAATTGGTATGCCAGCAGAAGTTCTTCCTATGGCCATTATGAGACCTCTTTCTGGAGGGGGCGCATCTGGTATTATGAATGATTTATTTACAACCTATGGACCGGACTCATTAATTGGTAGAATGGCTTCTATTATGAATGGTTCTACTGAAACTACCTTTTATGTATTAGCAGTTTATTTTGGTGCGGTAGGGATTAAAAAAACAAGACATGCGTTACCAGCAGGACTTATAGCAGATTTTGTAGGACTTATAACAGCTGTTTTTGTAACAAATTTAATGTTTAACTAAAATATGTTTTGGGGGAATAAAAAATGATGGTTCCAAAAGGATTATATTGGGGGGATACTATTGGGGTTGTTGCTCCAGCAGGACCTGTGAGTAAGGAGCGAGCAGATGGAGCAAAAGCTGTTTTAGAAGAAATGGGATTCAAGGTAAAAATGGGAGAGAGCTGCTATTTATTATATGGTGGATACTTGGCAGGAGAAGATGAAATAAGAGCCAAAGATGTAAACCAAATGTTTGGTGATAAAGAGGTAGATGCAATTATTTGTATCAGGGGAGGATATGGTTGTACCCGTATGATGGATTTCCTTGATGTAGAGTTGATCAAAAAAAATCCTAAAATATTTGTAGGATACTCAGATGTAACAGCGCTACATTTACTTTTTAACCAGAAAGCTGATTTGGCTACATATCATGGTCCCATGGTTGTATCAAATATGCTAGCGTTTAATTCATTTACAAAAGAATCATTTTTCCATGTAATCAATGAAAAAGAGGATATAGAGTTAAAGAATCCAAAGAATCATGAAATGAAAGTAATGGTAAAAGGTTTTGCAAAAGGACAATTGGTAGGTGGAAATTTGGCTTTGATTGCTGCTACTATGGGGACACCCTATGAAATTGAAACAAAGGGTAAAATTCTTTTTATAGAAGACATAGGGGAAAAACCATATAGTATTGATAGGATGCTTACACAGCTTGCCTTAGCAGGAAAATTAGAAAATTGTGAAGGTATTATTCTAGGGGATTTTGCTGATTGTGAAGATGATGAAGGATTTACATCATTTGAAGTACTTGAAAATATTATAAAGCCTTTTGGAAAGCCTACAGTTTACAATTTTAGATCAGGTCATTGTGAACCAATGATTACACTTCCACTAGGAAGAGTTTGTGAATTAGATGCAACCAATAAAAAGATTATTATAAAGAATTATTAAAGATGAAAATGTAAATGCGATCACTATAGTCTTTATAGCTATCCAACTTTAAAAAGTTTTTGTTGGAAATCTATATAGGCTACAGTGGTCGCTGAATATTTTAAAGAGGTGACTAGAATGAAACAAATCATGGAAAATAGTGAAAAAATTAAGGATTGGCTCATTCATATTAGAAGAGATATTCATCAATATCCAGAATTAGGGATGAAGGAATTAAGGACTTCAAAAAAGATATGTGAATATTTACATGAAATGAATATTCCATATAAGAATAATGTGGCGAATACTGGGGTAGTTGGGTTGATTGAGGGGAAATTTCATGGACCCACTATTGCTCTAAGAGCTGATATGGATGCTTTACCTATTCAAGATGCGAAAGAGGTATCTTATAAATCAAAAAATGATGGAGTTATGCATGCATGCGGTCATGATGCTCATACAACAATTCTTTTAGGGGCTGGAAAGGTTTTAAATGAAATGAAGGATCAAATTCATGGAAATATCAAACTACTCTTTCAGCCAGCAGAAGAAACGGTTGGTGGGGCAAAGCCTATGATTGAAGAAGGAGTACTCAAAAATCCAGAAGTGGATGGTGTATTTGGACTGCATGTAGATGCAGATTTGGAGATTGGAAAAGTAGGAATAAAATATAATCAAATGAATGCAGCTTCTAATATGATTGAAATTCATATATATGGAAAATCAGCTCATGGTGCATATCCCCATGAAGGTGTGGACAGCATACTGATTGCGTCTCATGTAGTTGTTGCCCTTCAATCTATTGTGTCTAGAAATGTAGCGCCTATAGATTCATCTGTGGTCACCATTGGAAAAATTATGGGAGGAACTCAAGGAAATATTATTGCAGATCATGTTACTCTTGTGGGTACTATTAGAAATGTCAATGAAGGCACAAGAAAAGAAGTGATGAAGAAAATTGAGGATATAGTAAAAACGATTCCTAAGGCTTTAGGTGGAAGAGGAGAACTCGTCCAGATTGAAGGATATAGGACATTAGTGAATGATGGTAAAATGGTTGAGATAGTGGGAAACTCAGGAAAGAACCTTTTAGGAGAAGACAAGGTACATGTTATAGAAGAGACTTCTTTAGGAGTAGAAGATTTTGCCTATTTTGCAGCAGAAAAACCTAGTGCCTTTTTTAGGTTAGGATGCAAAAACCTAGAGAAAGGAATAGAAGGAAAGCATCATCATCCTTTGTTTGATATAGACGAAGATTGTCTTCCTATTGGTGTAGCAATGCAGGTAAGTAATGTGTTAGAAGCATTGAAATATTTTAGAAAATAAGGGATGATAAAAATGAACTTAGAGGATATGATAGATCATCAATATATGGATCACCTATCTATTTTTTATAAGAATTTGCAGACAAAAGAATGCTATATGCACAAAGCTGAATGTAGTGTTCCTTCTGCTAGTATTATAAAAGTATTTATTATGGCAAATTTTTTTGAACGGGTACAAAATAGGGAATTTGATTTACATGAAACCATAAATATTAATGATTTTAGGCAATGTATAGTAAGTGGAGAGTTTATTCATAAGGAAATTTATAGTTACTATGAACTTTTAGAATTGATGATTGAAAAAAGCTGTAATGATGCTACAAATATTTTTATTGAAATGATAGGAATAGATAAAATCAATACTTATTTAGTTGAAAATAATTATAGGGATACACTCCTTATAAGAAAAATGCTTGATTTTAAAATGAGAAAAGAAGGACAGGATAACTTAACTAGTGGGAAAGATGTTGCTACTTTATTAGAAAGGATTTATCATTTAGAATTACCTTATTCTCATGAGATGATGAATATCTTAAAAATGAAAAAGAATAAACATGACTATTTATTTAAGAATCATACATTTGAAATAGCATCAAAATATGGAGATCTTGAGTCGGATGGAGGCTTAGATGAAATAAAGAATGATGTGGCTATTGTATTTACTCAAAAGGGGGATTATATATTAAGTATTTTCACTTGGGGATTGGATAAAAATATACAACTTGATTTGATTTATGCCGTTTCAAAATATATTTATGATGAATTTATGAAGGCATGATTTTTATAAAAGCATTATATGACATTAAAAATAAGGGGAGGTAATTTTATGAAGAATGTTTTACAAAATGTTGAGCCAAAAGAAGTTTTTAGATATTTTGAAGAAATATCTAAAATTCCAAGAGGTTCAGGAAATGAAAAAGAAATAAGTGATTTCTTAGTTCAATTTGCAAAAAAGAGAAATTTAGAGGTAGATCAAGATGAAGCTTTAAATGTAGTAATTAAAAAAAATGCTTCAAAGGGATATGAAAAATCACCTACTGTAATTCTTCAAGGACATATGGATATGGTTTGTGAAAAGAATAAGGATACAGTCCATGATTTTAAAAAAGATCCTATAAAAATTGAAGTAGACGAAGATTTTATTAGAGCAAAAGGAACAACACTGGGAGCTGACAATGGTATTGCTGTAGCATTTTGTCTTGCTATTTTAGATAATGATCATATAAAACATCCTAAAGTAGAGGTATTATTTACTACAGAAGAAGAAATGGGTTTAAAAGGTGCAGCAAACCTAGAACCATCTAATCTTAATGGAAAGATACTTATCAATATTGATAGTGAAGAAGAAGGGGTATTATTTGTTAGTTGTTCTGGAGGTATTCGAAGCAAGGTAGAAATTCCAATTGTATGGAAGGACTATGATGAAGGATGTATCCCATATAAGCTTCAAATTAGAGGGCTTAAGGGTGGACATTCTGGAATGGATATAGATAAGGGAAGAGGAAATGCTAATAAACTTATTGGTCGAGTTTTGCAGGATTTATTTGAGCATGATGATATTTATGTATCGGATATTCATGGTGGAGATAAATTGAATGCTATTCCAAGAGAAGTTGATGCTACTATATTGTTTAAAAATGAATATATTGAAAAGATTCAATCGAAGATAAAAAAATGGGATGATGTATTTAAGCATGAATTTCAATCATCAGATCCTCATGTATCAGTAAAAATAGAAAAGATAGATAGAAAAATAGAAAAGGTATTTTCAGATCAAACACTTGAAAAAGTTCTTGCTTTATCATTTTTAATTCCTTGTGGTGTTCAAAAAATGAGTATGGATATTGAAGGACTTGTGGAAAGTTCTACAAATTTAGGGGTTATTTCTACCACAAAAGAAAAAATTGTTTTTAGCAGTGCTACAAGAAGCTCTGTAAGAACTATGAAAGATTATATTGCAAAACAAATTAAGGAAGCTTCCAAATTAGTAGAAGCAGAATTTTCTACAGAAGCATCCTATCCAGAGTGGGCATATAAGAAAGACTCTTATATAAGGGAGTTATTTATAGACGTTTACAAAAGATTATATGGAAAAGAACCAGAAATTGCTGCAGTTCATGCTGGATTAGAATGTGGTTTGTTTAGTGAAAAATTAGGAGATATGGATATGATATCTTTTGGTCCGAATATGTATGATGTACATACACCAAATGAACATTTAAGTAGATCTTCTACAGAAAGAACATGGAAGTATTTACTTTCTGTTTTAGAGGAAATAAAATAGTAAATGTATAAGAAGTGGGCATTTTATAAAAAATAAAGAGACATAAAGAAATCTATCTATAGGTAACAAAAAACATTTTAACGAAAATGATGTTAATATGGTAAGATAAAAGATAAGAAATATAACAAATAAGAAAAATACGTAGATTAATTTATGTTAGGAGGTAGCCTATGAAAATAGGATATGCAGCATCTAGTGGAGAAAGAGACATATTTGATACGTTAAAATATACGAAAGAGCATGGATTTGATTGTGTGGAACTTAATGTAAATATGCCCATTTTCTTTCCAGAAAATTTCACAAAGAGAGAGAGAGAACAAATTAAAAAATATAAAGAAGAAAATCATATAGCCATTACTTTACATGCTCCTGAAGATATTACGCTTTTACAGCTTCAAGAGGGAATTAGAAAAGCTACAATAGATAGATTCAAAGAGGTCATTGACTTGGGCTATGACATAGGGGCAAGTAGAATGACAATGCATATAGGAAGTGCAGTATGCTTTACCCTTACAGATAGAAAATCTTATTTAGATGAGTCTTATTGTGAAGAATATAAAAAAGTGCTTAAAGAGAGTTTAATAGAACTAAGTAATTATGCACAAGGTAAAATCTATTTATGCATTGAGAATTCAGGACGATTTCCAGAAAGAATTGTTCAGGAAACATTAGAGGAACTTTTAAGTCAAGAAAATTTATATTTGACTTGGGATATAGGACATAGTTATACGAATCAATACAATGAAGTAGATTTCTTCTTAAAGCATATAAAGTATATAAAAACTTGTCACTTACATGATCATAATGGGAAAAGTGATCATCAGATTATAGGTAGCGGCAATGTGGATTTTAAATGGCATATAGAAAAAATGAAAGAGTTGGATGTTTATTATATTATTGAAGTGAGACCAAGAGAAAATGCAGTAAAATCGTTAGAAAAGTTAAAAACAATAATAGATAAATGATTGATCAATAGAGATTTTGATTGAAACAACAAGGTGAGTGTTTATAAATCCAATAGAGAATAAAAAAAGCTGAGGAAAATTCCTCAGCTTTTTTCATAAAATAAACAAAACAACCAATACGATTCTTATATTGTACCGTTGACACGGTACAATATTTGTGCAATAATATGATTGTAACGTTTGTGTGATATTTTAACAAAAATGGATGTAAGTAATAAAGGAGGAAAAAATCAATGAATAATAATGGTTGGACAACAAGAAGAATGGTATTGTTAGGTTTATTTATAGCAGTGAATATGGCAGCTACTTATATTCATATTCCTGTAGGACCTAGTATGATGCATCTAGGAACAACAACTCTTTTTATAACAGCACTTATTTTAAATCCAGCTGATTCAGCTATTGCAGCAGGTGGTGGGATGTTCTTATTTGATATTTTCGGAGGATATTTTAGCTATGCACCCTTTACTTTAGTGATTAAGGGATTAATGGCGTATGTTGTAGCTAAAATTGTTCAAAGTAAAGATTATAAGGGTGTAAATATGAAGATCAACTTTTTAGGATATGTAATTGGAGGAGTTATTTCATTAGCAGGATATTACCTAACAAATGTATACTTTTGTGGAAACTTTATTGCACCTATTGCAAAAATACCAGGGTCACTACTTACTACAAGTATCGGATTAGTGATTGCATTACCTATAGGAATACAAGTGAAAAAAGCTTTTATGAAGGTAGACCCAAAAGCATATAATATAAATTAATAAAAGACTCAAGGGATTATTAATCCCTTGAGTTTTTTTATTAGATAGCATATTTTTTCTCATCGGAAATAACTAGTCTTTTTCTCAAAGGCCTGTATATTCTAATAGAAGAAAATAATTAAATTGAAAAAAGCAGAAACCATTGAGTTTAAAGGGAACTTTGCATTATAATAAAATAGATGACAAAAAAAGATTTTTTTTGTATATACCATTGACATTTTTTGATAAAATCTGCTAACTTTTAATAGGGTTTATTTTTAGTGGAGAAAAATAAGATGACAGAATAAGGAGGAATCAAGTTGCTCCAAGAAAAAATATTGTATTTGATTTCCGTTTATGGATATATAGGAATATTTTTAGCTTTAGTATTTGGAATTATAGGACTTCCAATACCTGATGAGGTACTATTAACCTTTGCAGGTTTTTTAGTTACCAAGGGAAAAATGGATTTTTTCTGGGTCGTTTGTATTGCTTTTATAGGAAGTATCATAGGGGTATCTGTTAGCTATATGATAGGCTATTGTTTGGGATGGCCATTCTTGAAGAAATATGGGAAATACTTACATATTGATGATAGATCTTTTTATAAGACTGAAAAATGGTTTGATAAATATGGAAAATATGCCATTGTTATAGGTTATTTTATTCCAGGGATTCGTCAGTTGAATGCTTACTATGCAGGGATTACAAAGAGGCCCTATATGAGATTTGCTTTTTATGCCAATGTGGGAGGATTCCTTTGGGTAACTACATTTGTTACATTAGGGGTTTTTGTAGGTGAAAGATGGGAAGTTTGGGTTCAAAGCTTTCATAGATTAGCTGTAGTTGTTTTAATGATTATTTGTATGGGCATGGGGATATACTATGTTTTAAGAAAGAAAAGCAAATAAGTAGTTGAGGAACATTTATGAAAAATTAGCAATTAGAATTCTTTTCCATATACATATTGGAAAATAGCGCAAAAAGTTGTAAAATAATAGTGAATACTATAAACCTTAAAAAAGGAAGGTAGGCGCTATAAATATGATGAAAGAGGAAGGCTCTTCTCAATTGTGTGTGGAAGCACATTGGTACATAAGGAAAATAGAGAGTAGATTAAAAGATGTAGTACACAACAATTTACTAGAAGAAAGAGACTTAGAAACCATCAAGGAAATTTATAATAAGGTAAATGATATTTTTAAACGTCAGGTAGAAATCTTAGATGATCAAGAATCAAATAAACTTTCATGTTTTAGCATACAGGATGAAAAAATAATTTCTGAAAGAATAGATGCATTAGAAGAATATTATGACCACTATGTTTTTTAATAAGGAGCAGGAGATTTAAGGTAGGTTAGCCTATGAATCTCCTGTTTTTTATTAATAGGCAAAACATTGAAATAATCCATTAAATGTAATATACTATTAGGAACAAAATGCATACCAAGATAAACTAACTACTGTTAGGTAGGGGAGTTTTATAAAAAATTTTAAAGAAGAGGATGTGAAAAGTGGCTCTAAAAGATGAAATAGCGTATTTGATAAATGATCAATATATATAAGGAGGAGATGAAAGATGAAATGGAAATTTAGTGATTTAAAAATCAGAACAAAAATGCTTATAGGATTCTTGTGCGTATTAATCCTTTCCATGTCTTTAGGAGGAATAGGATATGTATATATAACAGATATTGCCCAGCATTCAATACCAATAATCTTAAAAAATAATGAAACTTTTGAACATATTTTAGGAATGAGAAAAAATGAAAAAGATTTTTTACTATTAGATAAAACGAATTTAGAATTTTTTAAAACGGGAAAAAGTGAACAACTCAATAAATTTGAAGAAAACTATCAAGAAGTTATTAAGAATATAGAAAGTTTAAGAAAGCATGAAGATCTTATTGGAAATAAGGAAATTATAGAAGATTTGGATAAAACCATTGTTTTGATTCAACAATATCATGATACATTTTTAAAAGTAACAGATAAAGTAAAAACAAGAGGATTCAAGGATTATGGATCTATTGGAGAAATGAGAAATTCCATTCATCATGTGGAAGATGCTTTAAAAAATATACAAGGCAATAAAGACTTACATATTTTAATGCTAGAGGCAAGAAGAACAGAAAAAGACTATTTATTGAGAAATGATGTAAAATATGTTGACCAATTTAATACAATCCTTTCAAAAATGAAATTATTGGTAAATGCTTCAAGCATTTCTGAAAAAAATAAATTAACTTCATTAGTGGATCAATATAGGGGTGACTTTAATAAAGTAGTATCTATTGATCAAGAAATCGGTTTAAGTAATACAGAAGGGTTAACAGGACAGTATAGAAATACAGTACATAGTCTTGAACCCTTATTGAAAGAAGTTAATGAAGACATTAAAGGGTTAATCGGAAATCAAGTTAAATCTGCTGCAAGAATAATTGTAACGGTGATTATTCTGACTATGGGAATATCTCTAATTTTAGCTGTATTTATTTCAAAATTAATCACAAGACCTATTGATCAAACCAATGATATGTTAAAAGATATTGCTAAAGGAGAAGGGGATTTAACTAAGCGTTTAGAAGTGAATTCAAAGGATGAATTGGGTACTCTTTCAAAATGGTTTAATCTATTTGTTACAAAAATAAAAGATATGGTAGCGCAAGTGAAAAAAGATGCAAATACCCTATCCGAATCCTCTCATGAATTGGCTGCTGCAATGGAGCAAGTAAATCAAAGTATAGAAAGTATTGCCAATGAAATAAATACTGTATCTGATGGATTGCAAAGTAATGCAAGTGTTATTGAAGAAGCAACTGCAGGCATTGAAGAAATAGCTAGCGGAGCTGTGATTGTATCAAAAGAATCACAAAATGTTGCTAAGAATAGTGAAGAAGCATTAAAGGCTGCTCATTATGGTGTTGAAAAATTAAAGGATGTTGTTGGAGCTATTGATAAGGTGAAGGATTCTTCAAATAATATGTATATAATCGTTGAAGAACTGAACAATTCATCTTTAGAAATTAGTGAAATTGTTTCAATGATTACAAATATTTCTGAACAAACCAATTTACTTGCATTAAATGCAGCTATTGAAGCAGCACGTGCAGGAGATGCAGGCAAAGGATTTGCAGTAGTAGCTGAGGAAGTGAGAAAACTTGCGGAAGAAAGTAAAAACTCAGCAGATAAGATTACCCTATTAATTCATGAAATTGAAAATAAGACAAAAAATGCTCATGATACAATGAAAGAAGAGCAGGAAATTGTAGATATAAGCGTGGAAAAAGCAAGAGAAACCAATGAAGAGTTTGATAAAATTTTAAAAGTAATAGAAGAAATAGCAGATAAAATGAAGACAATTTCTGATTCTTCTATGCAACAATCAGAAATAGCTGAAGATATGGCGAAAGCTATGGATGAGTTTTCTCAAACTACTCAAAATAGTGCTTCTTCGTCTCAACAAATCAGTATGGAAATTCAAGAACAGGTAAGTACCTTTGAAGAAGTCAGTGCGAATATTGAAGCATTAAACAATATGGCTAAAAATTTAAAAGAGCAAACGGATACTTTCAAAGTTAAATAGGGGCTAAACAATGCCCCTTTTTTTACAGTAAATTTAAATACTAATGATTTAATTTGCATCCTATAAAAAATAATAAAAAAAATCAAAAAAAAGGTTTGAATATTATAAAAAACCGTGTTAAAATATTAACAAAATACTGATGCACAAGTATACAAACAAAGAGTTGATGAACAAAAATATTTTTTTTGCCATACATAGTTAATTAATTAACATAAAAATTTACTATGGCAAAGAATTGGAAAGGGAATTCTCAATAAGAACTAAAAAAATCAGAGGTAAAATGATAAAAAAACCGGTTTGAATAAAATAGCTCCTGTTTTCACAAGATATCTGCTATATAAGTAAAAGTTTTCACAGCTAAAAGGGTAAGGATAAAGTTATATGTGCACAAAGTTATTTTTTTTCAATTTAAACGTTAGTTATTTAACAAACAAAAAAACATAATAACTTACAAAAATGGATTTATCAATGAAATTCTAACAGCAAAAGAAAGAGAGGGAAAATAATATGATGAAATTTGATGTAGTTGCTTGGATTACAAACCCATTTGTACTAATGTTTATAGCCGTTTTTACAGGAATGTTGTTTGGAAAAATAAAATTTGGAAAATTTAATTTTGGTGTATCAGGAACTTTATTTTCAGGACTTTTGATTGGTTGGTGGGTACTCAAATATGCTAAAGGATTTGAGGAAGGAGATACTGGTTTTAAGGCTGCTTCGAAGCTTATAAAGGCTGGTGTTGTGGATAAAAACTTTTTTTATCTATTCTTGATTCTGTTTGTTGCTGCAGTGGGACTATTAGCAGCAAAGGATATGGGAGCAGTACTAAAAAAATATGGAACAAAATTTGTTGTATTAGGATTTTTGATTACTTTCTTAGGTGCATCTGCAACCTATGGGATGACTCTTTTAAGCCCAGCATTAGGACTTAGCTCTAATCCATATGAAATATCTGGCGTTTATACAGGAGCATTAACAAGTTCCCCTGGACTTGCAGCAGCTATTGAGACAGCAAAGGGGCATGCTACTCATAAGGGTGAAGAGTATGATTCAATGAATGATGCTGAAAAGGCAAAAATCCTTTATGTATTAGATTCAGAAGGTCAGTTAACACCAGAAAATACAAAAACATTATCAGTTGAGCAAAAAGAACAATTAGTAAAAAATGCTGAAGCAGGAATTGGTGTAGGTCATGCTATTGGATATCCATTTGGTGTTCTAATCGTAATTATTGCCGTAAATTTCTTCCCAAGGATTTTTGGTATGGATGTAGAAAAGGAACAAAAAATGTTTAGAGAAGAAATGGCAGAAGCAAAAGCATTAGCAGGAGGGAAAGAAATCAAAGAAACTTCTTTTGACCTTATTGCCTTTTGTGTAGCTTGTTTCTTTGGATATACCTTAGGTAAGATAAAAATTGTACTTCCCTTTTTAGGAGATTTTAGTCTAGGTTCTACAGGTGGTGTTTTAGTAGGTTCATTGATTCTTGGACATATAGGAAAAATAGGGTTTATGAATTTTAGAATGAATAATAAGATTTTAGGGGTTGTGAGACAACTATCTCTTGCATTTTTCCTAGCTATTGTAGGTCTTAGATATGGGTTTAAAGTATTTGATGCATTACTTGGGACAGGATGGTATTTAGCAATTGTATCACTAGTAGTAGGGATTGTTGCAATGACAATCGGCTTCTTTATCGGAAGATATGTATTAAAAATTAATTGGATTATGTTATCAGGAGCAATCTGTGGAGGAATGACATCAACGCCAGGACTTGGTGCTGCAGTTGATGCAATTGGTAGTGATGATCCTGCTGCAGGATATGGAGCAACGTATCCATTTGCATTATTAGGAATGGTTATCTTTACAATTATACTTCATAATTTACCAATGTAATTAGAGTGATAGAGATAAAAGATTGGGGGAATCGACATGAAATATGGTGACAGAATAAGAAATAAGGATTTAGTTAGTAAAATAGCAACAGCAGAAGAATTAGCTAAGTTGATAGAGGATGGAATGATTATTGGTGTTAGTGGATTTACACCATCAGGATACCCAAAAGCAGTACCCTTAGCTCTTGCAGAAAGAGTAAAAAACAGTGGAGAGAAAATGAGTCTAGGAGTATATTCTGGTGCTTCATTAGGGCCAGAAGTAGATGGCGCTTGGGCAGAAGCCGGGATCATTGCTAAAAGACTTCCTTATCAAACGAACAGCACATTAAGAAATGCTATTAATAATGGACAAGCAGAGTATTTAGATATGCATTTAAGTCATACACCTCAATATGTAAGCTATGGAATATTACCAAAGGTTGATGTGGCAATTGTTGAAGCTGTAGCTATTACAGAAGAAGGACATATTATTCCTACTACAGGAGTTGGAAATACACCTGTATTTGTAAAGCAAGCAGACAAAGTTATCGTAGAAATTAATATGAAAAAACCTTTGGCATTAGAAGGCATGGCAGATATTTATATGCCACAAAGTCCTCCAAATAGAGAACCTATTCCCATTACAAAGGCAGATCAAAGAATAGGAACTACCTTTATTCCATGTGGATTAGATAAAATTGCAGGGATTATAATAACAGATTTACAGGATAAAACTAGACCCCTTACGCCAGTAGATGAGGTATCTAAAAAAATATCAGCTAATATATTAAAGTTCTTAGAAAAAGAAGTAGAACTAGGAAGACTTCCAAAGAACTTACAACCAATCCAATCAGGTGTAGGAAGTGTAGCAAACGCAGTACTTTATGGATTATGTGAATCAAGTTTTGAAAATCTTACATGCTATACAGAGGTTGTTCAGGACTCAATGCTTGAGTTACTAAGATGTGGAAAAGCGAAAATGGCATCTACTACATCTATAAGCCCTTCACCAGAAGGATTAGTACAATTTGAAGAAGAGATTGACTTCTTTAAAGACAGAATTATTTTAAGACCACAAGAAATTAGTAACCATCCAGAGGTGGCAAGAAGACTGGGCGTAATTGCTATGAATACAGCTCTAGAGCTTGATATATACGGAAATGTTAATTCTACTCATGTAATGGGATCTCGTATGATGAATGGAATTGGTGGTTCTGGAGATTTTGCTAGAAATGCATACCTTACAATATTTACAACCGCATCTATTGCAAAAAATGGAGATATTTCATCTATTGTACCAATGGTTTCACATGTGGATCACACGGAGCATGATGTGATGGTTATTGTAACAGAACAAGGTGTTGCAGATTTAAGAGGACTGAGTCCAAAAGAAAGAGCTAAGGAGATTATCAATAATTGTGTACATCCAGATTACAAAGAAAAATTATTAGATTATTATAATAGAGCTTATGAAAGTGGATATAAGCATACACCACATATATTAGAAGAAGCACTTTCATGGCATACAAAGTTTATGAAAACAGGAAGTATGAAATAAATTTATATAAATGAAAGGGGATTTTATCATGACTCATCAAGAATATATTTTAGGATTATTAGAAAATGCAAAGAAAGCCCAAAGAGAATTTGAAAGCTATACGCAAGAACAAGTAGATGCTATTGTCAAAGTAGTTGCAAAAACTGTTTATGATAATGCGGAAGAATTAGCAAAAATGGCTATTGAAGAAACAAGAATGGGCGTATATGAAGATAAGGTTGCTAAAAATAAAGGTAAAGCAAAGGTTATATGGAACAACTTAAAGGATAAAAAATCTGTAGGAATTATTGATACAGATGAAGAGCAGGGGCTTATGTATGTGGCAAAGCCAATAGGAATTATTGGAGCTGTTACACCAACTACAAATCCAATTGTTACGCCAATGTGTAATGCAATGTTTGCATTAAAGGGAAGAAATGCCATCGTTGTTGCACCTCATCCAAGATCAGAAATGTGTAGTAGACGTACTGTTGAGCTTATCAATAAAGAGCTTGAAAAATTAAATGCACCAAAGAATTTAATTCAAATCATTCATGACTCTTCTATAGAGCGTACAAACGAATTGATGAAGGTAGTTGACGTAGTATTAGCTACAGGTGGTATGGGCGTTGTAAAAGCTGCTTATTCAAGTGGAAAACCATCTTATGGTGTTGGAGCTGGAAATGTTCAAGTAATCTTAGATAGAGACGTAGATTATTTAGATGCTACAGCAAAAATTATTGCTGGAAGAAAATTTGACAATGGAATTATTTGTTCAGGAGAGCAAACTATTATTGCACCAAATGACAAATATGATGAAGTGGTTAAAGCTATGGAAGCGAATGGAGCATATTATATAGAAGAACAATCAGTAGTTGATAAATTTAGAAAAGCAATCTTTACTGAAAAGGGAATTATCAACAAGGATGTAGTAGGGCAATCTGTTCAAGATGTAGCAAAACTTGCAGGGGTTGAAGTTCCAGAAGATACAAAAGTTATTTTATTAGCGACAAATGGAATCGGTAAGGAAGATATTCTTTGTAAAGAAAAAATGTGTCCTGTAATGGCAGCGTTTAAATATGATACTTTTGATGAGGCATTACACATTGCACAAACAAACTTAGATTTAGAAGGAAGAGGACATAGTACAGCTGTTCACTCAAATAATGTAGAGCATATTAAAAAAGCAGGGGTGTATTTAACTGTAAGTAGATTAGTTGTAAATGCACCATCATCAACAACTGCTGGTGGATCATTAACAAATGGATTTGCTCCATCAACTACATTAGGATGTGGAACATGGGGGAACAATGCAATTTCTGAAAACCTTGATTACAAACACTTAATCAATGTATCAAGAATTGGTATGGTAATTGATAAGAAAGTCCCAACAGACGAAGAGATTTGGGCATAATAAAAAAGAATAGATATTACATTTAAAAAGGTGCTAAAATTGTCTTCTTTCTGGTAATGGTAAAAAATCATATTCCAACCAGAAAGGAGATTTTTTATGAGCACTTTTAGAAAAGAATTGTAAAAAGAAATGATCTTTTCACTTAATTATCTTGTCTTAAAGTTTCTTTTTTCATCGTCAATGGAAGCAACTAATGCAATCCCTGCTAAGAAAGTTAATCCTAAAAACATAAATACTAATTGAAACATAATAAATCCCTCCATTCATTTATATTTTATTTATTGAGTTAGTAATTAAGTACTTAGTTGTTAAATTACTTAATTTTGATTACATTATAGCACCAGTAATTCAAACCGTAAAAAGCCGTAATTTCCTGAAAAAAATTGAAAAACCGTTTACATTTATTAAGAGAGCGTTTGCATCTTAATGGAATATAAAAAAACGCATTATAGCTGCTTTTTAGTATGTATTTAGCTATAATAAATATAGAAATTTATCAAATACACAAAAAATAGTAATTAGGTCAATATATTTTGAGGAAATGATAAAAATTTCAGATGAAAACTTTTTTGATATTTTACGAAAATATTTTATGAAAGAATAGGTTTTCATAGAAGGAAATAATAGGTAAATTGTAGAATTTTACAAAATCATACTTTTTTTATGTTAAAAGAAGCATTAGCAGATTTATGAATATGGTTAGTATATAAGGGATTTTTCATATGAATATGTTGGTATTTACAATGAAGATTATAAAAGAAAAACAGGGTACATTTATCATAGATATTTTTGATAGATTATGATAAAAAAATCAATTTAATCTATTGGGGGGAGTATAGTATATGACTATTTTACCGTTTATTTGTTTAGGAATTGGGTTTATTGTAGGATTTCAAAAAATGACGGATAAATTTTTAAAAACAACAGATTTTATTGTTAATATAACGCTAATAGTGCTTATGTTAACAATTGGGATGAATATTGGTGTAAATAATTCGATTATGTCAAAGCTTAATATGATTGGGATCAATTGCTTTGTTATTGCTTTGCTGGCAATTATATTTAGTGTGATCTTCACATTGCTTGTTGAAAAGACAATACTGCCCTTAGATAAAATTAGAGAAAATTTGAATGCTGAAAATATGAATTTAGATAATGAAGTAAATGTTTCAGAAGAAGAAAAGAAAGAGCTGTCTCCATTAGTTTTAATTATGCCTCTGAGCATAGCTTTAGGTGTGATATTGGGATATTTTGTAATGCCGAAAGAAAAAGCTTACCTCCTTGGATATATTTTGACTGCAACACTGATTTTTCTTTACATAGGGGTGGGTATAAGTTTGGGAAATAATCGCAGCGTATTTAAATATATTAAAGTTTTAGGAGTGAGGATTATTTTTATTTCCTTAGCTATTTTTTTAGGAAGTATAGCAGGAGGATTTATAGCAGGGAGCATATTGAATTTACCCCCAGAGATTTCAGTCATGTCTTCTAGTGGCATGAGTTATTATAGCTTAACGGGAGCATATATGACAAAAGTGTATGGTATTGAAATAGGAACTTATGGGTTTGTGGTTAATGTTATGCGAGAGTTTTTCACGGTTTTGTTGCTCCCCTTATTGATTAAAATCAGTAAAGGAAGTCCTATTGCTGGGGGTGCGGCAGGTAATATGGATACTATGCTGATGCCTATTACAAAGTTTGTTGGTCCCGAATTAGGATTAGTTACATTAATAACTGGAACAATTTTAACATTTGCTGTTCCATTTGTACTTCCTATTTTATATGGAGTTTTTCAGTAGATACTATGTCTATTTTTATCATTGATATTTTTTAGCATCAAGATATTCTATTGCATTTAAGAAAATTATATGATATGATTTTTGAAAAGGGGAGCTTGTGCTACAGGCTGAGAGGAAGATTAACTTCGACCCATAACTTGATTCGGATAATGCCGACGTAAGGAAATATTTAGCTTATACGATTTGGTTAAAGTTTGAGAGTATGAGTGGGATACGCCTTATTCGGAGTATCCCATTTTTTATGCCTTTAGGAGTTATCTCCAAAAAGCAAAGGGGGAGCGCCCTGGGCTTTTGTGGCAAAATACAACTAAATAGCGAGGGAACTTGTGTTTCAAGGTGAGAGGAAGCTTTTGAGCTTCGACCGACCAGTATGGCTTATGTCATATAGGAAATTGCTATTTAGTTACGCTAAAATTGTACCTCGATGATGGTATTTATTTCCTATATGATAGTCGGAAAATAAATATTATTAGGGAGGTATTTTATTATGGAAAAAAACTCAAAATTATTAAAAAAAGTTATGTTGGCAATGTTGGTGGCCATGGGAGTTGTCATTTCACCAATTCTTCGTATTGAAGGAATGTGCCCTATGGCGCATTTTATTAACATTGTATGTTCTGTTATTCTTGGACCTTGGTATTCACTGCTTTGTGCTACATTGATTGGTGTCATAAGAATGTCTTTTATGGGAATTCCACCTTTAGCTTTAACTGGAGCAGTTTTTGGAGCATTTTTTTCTGGGGTTTTATACAGAGTATCTAAAGGCAAGTTGATTTTTGCTATTATTGGCGAGGTTATAGGAACGGGTATTATAGGAGCCATACTTTCATATCCTGTTATGACATTTATTTGGGGTAGAACAGGGCTTACATGGATGTTTTATGTTCCTTCATTTATTATGGGGACACTTATTGGAGGAACAATTGCATTTGTTTTTCTAAAAGCGCTAAGCAGAGCTGGTATGCTTGCAAAAATTCAGATAAGTATGGGGGCAAAAGTTTATGATAAACCAAGAGTTGACAATAAAAAAGCTATTGAAAATAAAGCAGGATATTAAATTAAAAAAACCACTTATCCACTGTATTACAAATCCCATTTCAATAAATGATTGTGCTAATATGGTTCTTGCTGTTGGTGCAAAACCCATTATGGCCCAGCACCCTTTAGAGGTTTCTGAAATTACTGCTATGTCTAAATCACTAGGGGTGAACCTTGGAAATATAACAGACAACAGAATGGAATCCATGTTGATTTCAGGTAAAATAGCCTTTGAAAAGAACATTCCACAAGTAATTGATCTTGTAGGTGTGGGGTGTAGTAAACTTCGCCTAGATTATGCAAAGAAGTTTATTGCAGCGTGTCAGCCAAGTGTTATTAAGGGGAATATGTCTGAAATAAAAACAATCTGTGGGCTAAAAAGTAATTCAAAAGGAATTGATGTTGGAGTATGTGATATTGTAACAGAGCAAAATTCTGATGAAAGTATAGAGATGCTAAAATCGTTATCCCTACAAACGGGTGCTATTATCGCAGCAACAGGAGTAGTAGATATAATAACAAATGGGACGCACACATATTTAATAACAAATGGCTGTGAAATGCTTTCAATGATCACTGGAACAGGCTGCATGCTTACCGCACTTATAGCAAGCTATATTTCTTCTGGGAATATATTGGAGGGCACTGTTCTTGCGATAGCGCTTATGGGAATATGTGGTGAACTTTCTCAACACGTTAAGGGTACTGGAAGTTTCAGAACTGAGCTTATAGATCATATGTTTAGTATTTCTGATGATATGATAGAAAAAAAAATAAAATATAAACTAAAATAAAAAGAAATACAGAGAATGAGATCGCTTTTCTTTGTGCTTTTGATTGAAGAAAGAGGATACTAGGTACCCTCTTTTTCTTATGATATATATAATTCATTAAGGATGTTCATGACTTCTTCATCTGTAGATTGTTCAAAATTTTTATAGTGCATTCCTACAGCATAAAACTCATCAGGTATTAATAGGCATATAATTTCATCTACAGATGCTTCTAAGCGAGCAATTGCATCAGATGATGCTACTGGTACAGATAAAATTATTTTTTTTGCACCATGTTTTTTTATTGATTTTATTGCAGCAAGTATTGTAAAACCAGTAGCGATGCCATCATCAATAATTATTACTGTTTTATCTTTTACCTCAGGAAAATTTTCATTTCCTTTGTATTTTTTTAACCTTCTTTTGATTTCCTTTGTTTGTTCATATACTTCTTGTTCTATATATTCTTGAGATATATTTAGCATATCTACATATTTTTCATTTAAAAAATATGCTCCATCTGAAGTTACTGCACCTATGGCTACTTCTTTATTTCGTGGTGAACCAATTTTTCTTGGCATGATTAAGTCCCATTGAAATCCAAATTTTTTGATTGTTTCATATGCTGTTACGATACCTCCTCTTGGGACAGCAAGAATGATAGAATGATCATCTTTAAATTTTTCAAGTTCTAATGCAAGCTTATTTCCTGCATCTCTTCTATCTATAAACATAATATCCACCTCTTTTAATATACATAGATATTGAGTATAAAATTTGTTATTTATATATTTAGTTTGAGTTAGAATGATAGAATTATTCTAAATATAAAATACATTACTCAATGATTTTGATATAAATGATAAACTTATCTCAATTTTTTAAAAGGTAAACAAATTCCTATGTAGTATAAGGATATAAGGGATTGTAAAAATTAAATAAAGAGGTGAGTGTTATGGGAAAAATATATGCTTTTTATACAATGCCTCATCCACCAATTATAATTCCAGAAGTAGGACGAGGCGAGGAAAAAAAAATAAAAGAAACATCTGATGCATGCTATAAAGTTGCAAAAGAGATAGCTCATATTAAACCAGATACAATCATAATCGTTACACCACATGGCCCACTTTTTAGGGATGCAGTTGCAATATCTGCTGGAGAGAACATATATGGAAATTTGAGCAAATTTGGAGCTGCACAGGTAGAGCTAAATTTAGATATAAATGTACCTTTAACAGAAAAAATAATTGAGTACTCAGAAAAAGAAAAGATTTTATCTGCAGAAATAACAAAAAGTTCTGCTCTACAATATGGAATAAAATATGAATTAGATCATGGTGCTATCGTACCTTTGTATTTTATAAATAAGAAGTTTTTAAATTATAAAGTAGTTCATATAACCTATGGTATGCTACCTAAAATACAGCTTTATAAATTTGGTATGTGTATTAAAAAAGCTGTAGAAGATAGTAATATGAAAGCAGTATTTATTGCTAGTGGCGATTTATCACATAAGCTTACTGAGGATGGACCATATGAATACAGTTCTTATGGAGAAAAATTTGATAAAGAAATTATATCTTTACTTAAAAATGGAGATGTCCTTGGTGTATTTAATATAGATCATACTACTGTTGAAGAAGCAGGTGAGTGTGGACTTAGGTCTTATTATATTATGTTAGGTGCAATGAACGGGTATGATATGAAAGGGAATCTTTTAGCTTATGAAGGTACTTTTGGCGTAGGCTACGGTGTTATGAATTTTTCTATGAAAGAGAGTAATAAAGATACTTATAATCAGTTAATAGAAGATAAGAAAAAAAGAATGATACAGAAAGTAGAAAGTATGGATACTTATGTAAGGCTTGCTCGTGAAAGTTTAACCCATTATTTGATGTATGGGGAGTATATGGATATACCTGATTATGCAAAGGATGAAATAAAGAAATGTAAAAGCGGAGTTTTTGTGTCATTAAAAAAAGAAGGTCGATTAAGAGGCTGTATAGGGACTATTTTTCCAACGACAGAAAATGTAGCTACTGAAATTATTAGAAATGCTGTGGCGGCTGGGGAACGTGATCCTAGGTTTAGTCCTGTAAGAGAAGATGAATTGGAGGAACTAGATTTTTCTGTAGATGTACTTACAGAACCACAAGAAGCATCAAGAGAAGAGCTTGATCCTAAAAAATATGGCGTAATAGTCAGAAGTGGGTTTAAATCAGGATTATTACTTCCTAATTTAGAGGGAGTAGATACTGTAAAGCAGCAGCTTGACATTGCCCTTCAAAAAGGAAATATATCTTCTGATGAAAATTATATGATTGAAAAATTTGAAGTCATAAGACATAGATAGCAGATGAAAATATTGAAATGTAGGTGATATTTTGTTACATGATGGATTATTTTATGAAAAATGGAATGACAAAATAAAATGTTTCTTATGTCCCCATAATTGTATTATAGATAATGATCAGTTTGGTTTATGCTCTGTTAGAACAAATAAAGTGGGTACTCTTAAAACTATAAACTATGGAGAAATAACAGCCATGGCAAGTGACCCTATAGAGAAAAAACCTCTTTATCATTTTAAACCTATGAAAAATATCCTATCAGTAGGAAGCTTTGGGTGTAATTTTTCTTGTGGTTTTTGTCAAAATTATGGGATAGCTCATCATAAACCTAAAAGTGAGTATGTATCTTCCGATAAGTTGATAGAAACCTGCTTAAATTTAAAGGATAATGTAGGTATAGCCTTTACTTATAATGAACCCTCTATCTGGTACGAGTATGTATATGAAACTTCAAAGAAGCTTAAAGAAAAGTATCCAGATTTTAATATAGTTCTTGTTACAAATGGATATATAGAATTAGAACCTTTATTAAAGCTATTATCTTATGTAGATGCTATGAATATAGACTTAAAATCTTTTAGGCAAGATTATTATAAAAAAATATGTGGTGGAGATGTTAAAGCTGTACTAAGAACCATTGAAGAATCAAATAAAAAATGTCATGTAGAAATAACCACATTATTAGTAAATGGTCTTAATGATTCTAGAGAAGAAATAGAAAAAATTTCTTCTTACTTAGGACAATTAGACAAAAATATTCCACTACACTTATCTCGATATTTTCCAACATATAAAATGGATCGTCCTCCTACAGAAATAGATGTAATGATAAAGGCAAAGGAGATGGCAGAAAAATATTTAAATTATGTGTATTTAGGAAATGTGTCTAATGCTGATCATTCTACTTATTGTCCTAAATGTAGAAAGCTTTTGGTAGAACGAAACGGTTTTTCCTCAAAAATTTATATTAATGATAATATATGCCCAGTGTGTGGATATGATATAAGAATATTGTTATAAAAAATTAAGGTGTCCATGAATTAGATATGGACATTTTTTGTTTTTACAAACAAAAATAGAATGAATGAGGTACAAAATACTGTGTCAAAAAACGATGAAAATTGTTTGAAAATTTCGTATAATGTAATCAAATACAATGAAAGGAGGGAAAACGTTGTCTATTAGAATTACAACTTTAATTGAAAATATAAGAGGAGAGCATTTAGGATTAGAATGTGAACACGGTATATCATTTTATATTAAAACAGATGATACAGCTGTTTTATTTGACACAGGTAAAAGTAATAAGTTTATAAAAAATGCTGAGGAATTAGGAATCGATTTAACAAAAGTAGAACATGTTGTTTTAAGTCATGGGCATTATGATCATACAGGAGGATTTAAATATTTAGTTGAAAAGATAGGAAATTCATTTGACTTCCATATTAGTAAGGATTTTTTTGATAAGAAATATGGATTTAATGGACTAGCATATCAATTTTTAGGAAGCAACTTTGATAAAAGATATTTAAGGAAAAATGATATTAATACTGAATATGTAACAGATGATATGGTTGAGATTTCAAAGGGCATATATTTGTTTTCGAATTTTAAACAAGTATATGAGTATGAAAAAATTAATCCACGATTTTATAAAGAAAACAATAACAAGCTTGTAGTGGATAGATTTGAAGATGAAATTGTAGTTGCAATAGAAACGAATAAAGGATTATTAGTGATTCTTGGGTGTTCTCATCCAGGGGTAGTAAATATTTTAGAGGCGATTATAAATCGTACTGGAAAAACTATATATGGTATTGTTGGTGGAACACATCTAGTGGAAGCAGATAATCAAAGAATCGTTCATACATTAGAATATTTTGAAGAGAAAAAAATAAAATTACTTGGCATATGTCATTGTACTGGAGAAAGAGCTATTAAAGAATTAAAAAAATTTAAAGAACAATTTTTTTATAATAGTACGGGAACTTCGATAATTATTGATGAATAATTTTTTATGGAGGTTGTTTATGAATTTTCAAAATATTGCTCAAAAATTAGTGGATGCTACAATGAAAATTATTGATAAGCGGAATATAAACATTATGGATAAAAATGGGTTTATTATTGCTTCTGGAGATAAAAAAAGGGTTAATACTTTTCATAAGGGAGCAGATGATGTTATTAAATCTAATAAGATGGTAGAAATATATCCAGAAGATGTAAAAAACTATCCTGGAGCTAAAGAAGGAGTAAATATGCCTATAAACATTCAAGGTAAAGTCTTGGGAGTTGTGGGAGTGTATGGACATCCTAATGAAGTTAGAATTATTGCGAAACTTGTCAAGACTTCAATAGAATTAGCTTTTGAGCAATATTTAATAGCAGAGCAGGTGAAAATTGTTAAAGATTTAAAACAACAAATAATAAGAAAGATCATATATGAAGATGTTAAAGAAAAAGAAGAAGAAATTTTATGTCTTTGCAAAATAGCAAATTTGAATATGGATAAAAAAAGAATTGGAATTATTATTAAATTATCCAATGACAATAAAATTGATTCAGCAGCAAATTTTAAAAGTATGAGAGAAATTGAGAAATTTTTAGTAAATAGTAGTTTTGTAGAAAATGACGATATTATTGGAATTATCAATGAAAAATTTGTAATTTTAAAGGAAGTCCCTATAAGAAATTTTAAGAATGAAAAAGAATATATGAAAAGTGTATCAAGAAAAATATATGAAAAATGCGGATTAGACGTAAGAATTGCCTGTGGTAGCCTAAATATAGGGACCTATGGATTAAAAAAATCATTTTTTGAAGCAAAAGCGTTACTAAGAAATACGTATGAATCAATACAAGATATTAATGATCTTAAAACACAAACTTGTTATCTTCTTAATCAAATAAATGATGATGAATTAGAACATTTTATTAGGCCTATATATAATAAGATTTTAAATAGTGAAGGTAAGGTTGAAATATGGATTATAAATACCCTTAAGGCACTGTTTGAAAACGATTTAAATATAAATAAAACTGCAAAAAGATTGTATCTGCACAAAAATTCATTAACTTATAGAATAAAAAAAATAGAAGCAATTACAGGTTTATCTATAATGTCTAATTTTAATCATTCAATTTTACTAAGATTACTCACTATATATGTTGATAAAAATAATAAAACAAAGGAGGAATTGTAATGAGTTCTGGTTTTGGGTTACTTGCAATTATAGTTATTGCTGTTATTGGTATGATAGTTTTAATATCAAAGTTTAAATGGCATCCTTTTATTGTATTACTTCTTAGTGGTTACTTTGTTGGATTAGCGGCAGGAATGCCAGTAGATGAAATGCTTAAAACAATTAAATCTGGTTTTGGAGGAATATTAGGAAATATAGGGATTGTTATTATTGCTGGAACAATTATAGGAACAATTCTTGAGAAAACAGGTGCAGCATTAACAATGGCAAATACAATATTGAAAATAGTAGGAAAAGATAAAGCTGCTCTTACTATGAGTTTAACAGGTTATGTAACGAGTATTCCTGTATTTTGTGATTCAGGTTTTGTTATTTTATCACCAATCAATAGAGCATTAGCAGAAAACTCTAAAGTATCATTATCGGTTATGGCTACAGCATTAAGTGCAGGTCTTTATGCTACCCATTGCTTAGTACCACCAACTCCTGGGCCAATTATTATGGCAGATACATTAAAAGCAAATCTTGGATTGGTTATTATAGTTGGAGCATTGGTTTCAATTCCTGTAATGATTGCTGGATATATATATGCTATAAAAGTGGGTTCGAAATATGATGTTCCTGCAAATCCAGATACAACAGTAGAAGAATTATTAGAAAAGTATGGTAAACTCCCTGGAGCACTTGCTTCATTTGCACCAATATTATTGCCAATTGTTTTAATAGCTTTAAAATCTATTGCTGATTTTCCATCACATCCATTAGGAACAGGGGTTTTAAAGAGTAGTTTTGATTTTATTGGTAATCCTATTACAGCTTTGATCTTTGGGGTTTTCTTAGCATTACAACTTGTTCCTAAAAGTGAACATGAAAATAAATTTGAGTGGGTATCTAATGGTATTGTGAATTCGGCTTCAATATTAGCCATAACTGGTGCAGGAGGAGCATTAGGTGCAATATTAAGAGCTTTACCTATAGCAGATACCTTAGGAAGTGCTTTATTAAAATTAAACATTGGAATATTAGTTCCATTCATCATTGCAGCAATACTCAAGACAGCTATGGGAGCATCAACAGTTTCTATGATTATTACTTCAGCTATGGTTGCTCCATTAATGTCTCAAATGGGTATGAATTCAGAAATTGCAAAAGTACTTGTTGTTCTTGCTATAGGTGCAGGTGCTATGACAGTTTCTCATGCAAATGATAGTTATTTCTGGGTAGTATCTCAATTTTCTGATTTAGATACAGCAACAGCTTATAAATGTCAGACTGGAGTTACTTTGGTTCAAGGGATCACTGCAATTGCTGTTATTAGTGTGTTGGCAATGGTTTTAGTATAAGTAAGATTGAGGTGATGAGATGAATCTTGTACAAAAGATTAAAATAAAGCGTATTTTAAGAAATATTAATAGAGGGAATGTAGAAAGAGCATTAAATTTAACAGAATCTATGAGTGAGGGCTATGAAAAAGCTTTTTATAAAGGAGTATGCTATTTTGAAAAAGGCTTTTTAAAAGAGGCGGAGGAAAATCTTGAACATGGCCTTTCAAAGAAAGAGAATTATCATTGTACAAGAGTTCTAGTAGAAGTTTATTTACAGAAAAAAGAATGGGACAAAGCGTATGACCTTTTAAAATCATATAATCATATACAAGATGTAAAAAAAATGATGAAGATAATAAAAGATCCAAAGGAAAGAGAAAAATATATTATGTATTATAATCTTATATCTAATGCTTTAAAAAGCATTAGATATAAAGCTTATGATGAAAGTATTATATATTATGAAAAGGCATTAGAATATTCAATAGACAAGGCTTATTTATATAATCAAATAGGAGCAATTTATTTGAATTATAAAAAAAATAAGAAAATAGCTCAAGAATATTTTTTAAAAGCTTGGGAAATTTGTCCTGAAAATAGTATTTACAAAAAAAATTATGCTAAAGCAAAATTAATGTAATATAATAGTAACGGTAGGAGGGGGTATATTGAAAAAAATTGTTATTTCTCCAGACTCATTCAAGGGAACGATGGATTCAATAGAAGTATGTAATATTATTGAAAAAGGAATAAAAAATATAATACAAAATGTAAAAGTGATAAAGATACCAATTGCAGATGGTGGAGAAGGAACAGTTGATGCATTTATTCATGCTGTTGGTGGAGAAAAAGTGAAGGTTAAGGTAAAAGGACCTCTTTGGGATGAAATAGAAGCATTTTATGGAATACTCTCAGATGGAGAGACAGCTGTAATTGAAATGGCATCTGCTTCTGGACTTCCATTAGTTGAAGATAGAAAAAATCCTATGTTAACTACTACTTATGGTACTGGACAGTTAATGATGCATGCTTTAAATCAAGGATGCAAAAAAATAATAATAGGTATAGGTGGTAGTGCTACGAATGATGGTGGTATAGGTATGGCTACTGCACTAGGTGCAAAGTTTTTGGATGATATGGGTAATGAAATTGATTTGAATGGTGGAGGACTTAAAAATCTTGAGAAAATTGATGTCTCAGGTATAACGAACAAGCTACAAAATTGTGAGGTAGTTGCAGCTTGTGATGTAGATAATCCTCTATTTGGGTTAAATGGGGCTGCATATGTATTTTCACCACAAAAAGGTGCAGATGAGAAAATGGTTAAAGAATTAGATGAAAATTTAAGAAATTTTGCAGGTATATTATATAGAGATTTAGATATAGATGTTCAAAATATACAAGGATCAGGAGCAGCTGGTGGGCTTGGAGCAGGTTTAGTAGCTTTTGCTGGAGCAAAACTTCAATCGGGGATAAAAATTATTTTAGATATTGTAAAATTTGATGAAATTATTTTAGATGCAGACTTTGTCATTACAGGAGAGGGAAGAATTGATGGTCAAAGCTTAAGAGGAAAAGTTCCTATTGGAATTGCTGAAAAAGCAGTTAAGTATAATGTTCCAGTAATTGCTATAGTAGGGGCTATAGGGATAGATGCTGAAAAAGTATTTGAAAAAGGAATTACTTCAATTTTTACAACGAATCTGAGGCCAGAGCCTTTTGAAGAAGCTAAAAAGAATTGTAAAGAAAATTTATTAAAAACTACGGAAGCTATCATGCGTTTGATACATGTAATATAAATGTGTATTCCTTTAGTCCTCATCTTATTACAAGGTGGGGGCTATCTTTTTATAAGACTCCCACTTCTATAAGTGGGAGTACAAATTGATTCAGGTGGGGTAGACTCCACATCTGAAATTCCAATGTTAAGCTTTGTTTAACGAGTTCACCTATTTTACCTCAGAAATATTATTATTCCTATAATATTGTAATGCAATAGCACATTCTATTCTTTTTTTCTGCATTTGACATGCAATACTATAAGGGATTTTAAAATCTCTATTGAAATTATAATGATTTGCCTGGCAACCTCCGCTACAAAAAAATCTTGCCCAGCAGTTTTTGCATTCGGGTTTATTATAAATGTGCAATTCTTTAAATGATGTAGCAATTGTTTGATTTGTTTTACCTTCAAAAACATTTCCTAAATAAAAATCTTTATTTCCTACAAATTGGTGACATGGAAATATATCTCCATCTGGTGTTACAGCAACATAGTCAAAACCAGCGCCACATCCTGAGATTCTTTTGTAAATACAGGGTCCTCCATAAATATTTATATTGAAATGATAAAATATGACATCCTTATGTTTTATTAATTCATCACATATTATATCATATTGTTTAAAGATTTGTTCTAGATGATTTTCTTGGATAGCTAATTCATGATCAGCGGGTAATACCACTGGTTCAATTGAAATTTCTTTAAAACCAAGGTCAATAAAATGTTTTACATCTTCAGAGAAATCCAAATTATTAGATGTAAAAGTTCCTCTTATATAATATTGTTTGTGTGATTGATGTCTCTTTTCTACCATTTTTTGTATTTTAGGTAAAATCATATCATAACTGCCTTTTTTATTTTTTGTAATTCTTATATTATCATGAACTTTTTTTCTACCATCAATACTTAAAACGATATTGATCATGTTATGTTCTAAGTAATCCATAATTTCTTCATTGAGCAATGTAGAGTTTGTGGTTATTGTAAATCTAAAATGTTTGTTATGTTGTTTTTCTAAACTTTTAGCATATTCAACTGTTTTTTTTACAACGTCCATATTTAAAAGGGGTTCTCCACCAAAAAAATCAACTTCAAGATTTTTTCTAGAACCTGAGTGTGCTATTAAAAAATCAACACTTCTTTTAGCGACTTCAAGGGGCATTAATTTTTCTTGATCATCATAACCTTCTCCATCAGCAAAACAATATTTACACATTAAATTGCAATCATGAGCAATATTAAGGCAAAGAGATTTTACTGAATTAGGTTGTGCTTCATATTTTTTAACAATATCGTTTGTATAGGTATCGTTAGAATAAAGACTTCCTTCTTCTTGAAGTTTTTTTAATTCATCATAACATTCACAGATAATATTTGTATCTGTTTTTGATTTGAATTTTTGAATATAATAATCTCTATCTTTAAGACTTTCTTCATCAATCATATCATAAATATTTTGATCTACTACGTGGATGGCTCCTGAAGCTACATCCAAAATAAAATAGTCCTCTTTATATTTAAATTTATGTATCATTGTCATAATATGAATACTCCTTCCATTTTTTGAGTTTTTGAATGATATTTTTCACCAATTTGATTATACTATGTTTTGAGCATATGTCAAAAACTGAAAAATTTAAAGAAATTGATTTGATATGGAAAACTTATTTGATAACTTTTTTCAAGATTCATGGTTTGCGCCAATGAATATACAACGTGGACAGATGAAGGTAGATATTAAAGAAAATGAGAAAGAATATAATAAAATCAATCAGTCTATTTAATTGAATGGGACTTTATTTAATGGTAAGATGATAGTTATTAGAATGGGAATAGGCAATTTTTTTTTGTTATAAAAATGAATATATAAGATGGGTATAAATGATGAGTTAGTGATTGGTATTAATTAGATAGTTAAATTTAAAAAAGAATAGATGAATATTGTTAGTGTATAAGAGAAAAAAGGATTGCGTGATAAGGGGCGTTTAATATGAATATGCTGGTATTTTCAATGAGTATTATTAAAGAACAACAAGGTTCATTTATTATAGATATTTTTCATAAAAAGAACAGTACGAAAATAATGTTTACACCTGATACAAAATCTCTAGTTTTCTTAGAAGAGAATTCTATTAGCTTATTGTTAAGAAAAAATGAATATCAATTAAGAAAAATATTACATAATAAAAGAAAAAATACTTTTTATGTAGGGTTTCATCTTACTTTTGCACTAAGAGACGAAAAGGATATGGCTGCATTTAATCATCCGTCCAAAATTATAGTTTTAGATAAAAGATATGGAAACCATCATAGCTATGTAGTAGATAAAGGAGAAGAGCTTATACACAAGATTTATACAGATGGAAGCTTTTTAGAAAAGAAGAATACAGGAGGCTTTGTTGTACTACATAAAAATTTAAAAGGAGATTATCAAATATATACCTATCAATCTGATGAAAAAAGTAGCAGTTTACTAGAACTTTTAGCAGCTATGAAAGGAATAGAGATATTAAAAAATGAAGAGAAAATCAGAATTATTACAGATAGTCGATATGTAAGAAAAGGATTAACAGAATGGATTGTTAATTGGGAATTAAACGATTGGTATACAGCCAATGGAGAAAAAGTAAAGAACATAGAGCATTGGAAAAAATTTAACATGCTTACAAGGAATAAATATATAGAATTTGAATGGGTAAAAGGACACTCAGATCATTTTGAAAATACTGTGTGTGACCTATATGCGAAAGAAATTGCAGGAAAAAGTAAAAAAGCATAGTAATTTGAAATGTTTATAGTGATATTGATTTCTTTTGAAATTTATTAGGGGAATGATACAGTAAAAAATTTGGATATAATTAGATTGAAAAAAGTATTAATTTACTGAGGAATCTTACAAATAATAATTAATAAAATCTAATATAGTCAAGTAGTTACTTTTATTTTTAAGCCTAAAGGAGGTGGGGAATTATGGATTCAAGGGAGGTATATGAAAAAAGAGTTAAATATTACGGACGATTAGTAGATAAGCTATCAAAAAACATAGCTTGTATTAGTAATCTAAGGCTTGTAGTTGTAGTAGCTATAATTGCTAGTGTAAGTTTTGTAAACAGCATGGAAAGATATCTGATTTCTTGGGTAATATCTTTGTTTGGGACTATATTGTTTGTTTATCTTGTTTGCAGAAGTAGAAGACTTAAGGAAAAATATAAATATGTATCTATTCTTAAAAAAGTAAATGTTGATTCTATTATGAGACTAGAGGGCAGATGGACGGAGTTTAACGATAAGGGAGATGATTTTCAAGATGAAAATCACAATTTTTCTTATGATATTGATATTTTAGGACAAGGATCTCTCTTCCAATGGATCAATTCAGGGAATACGTATATGGGAAGAATTAAGCTTGCGGATATTTTGACTCACCCCTATAGTGATAAAGAGACAATCATTAAAAGACAGAAAGCAATCAGTGAATTATCTACTAAGAGATGGTGGAGGCATAAGCTTCAGGTCGAAGGAAGAATGGTTACAGAAAAAAGTAGGAATCTTGAAGTTTTAATAAACTGGGCAAAAACTAAACATTTATTATATATGAATTCTTGGATGATTATAGTCTTTCGAGCATTACCCCTTGTTACAGTTGGTACTTTCTTGTTAGCCTTTGTAGCCAATAGTATCATCAAAAGTATTCCAATAATTCTTATAATATTTCAGTTTATGCTTATTTTCATTAATATAAAAAAGCGGAATAGAGAGTTTGCTTTGGTATATAAGTACAAAAAAAGTATATTGGCGTACAGAAGGATATTAAGACACTTTGAAAAAGTGAATTTTCAGTCTGAGTATCTTAGGGAATTAAAGACTAGTCTAAGGAACAATAAAGGTTTATCAGCAATGAGACAATTGAAAAGGCTAGAAGATCTAGTTGATAGAATTGAAAACCGAAACAATATGTTATTTTTACCAATCAATGTGATTTCTCTATGGGATTATCAATGCTTAATTGAACTAGAACGTTGGAAAAGTGAATCTGGATTAATACTTGAGGTATGGTTACAAAAAATAGGTGAAATTGAAGCACTATCTAGTTTAGGAACCATAGCATATGATTATCCAAACTGGACAATTCCTAAAATTACAGAAAAGCCTTCAATTCTTCAAGTCAAGAAAATAGGACATCCTTTGCTCGCCAATAAACGAGTATGTAATGATGTAAATATACAAGATCCTTTTCGAATATTATTAATAACTGGATCTAATATGTCTGGAAAGAGTACTTTTTTGAGGACGATTGGAATTAATTTGATTCTTGCCTATGTAGGGGCACCAGTATGTGCAAGCAATATGACATGTTCAATTTTCAGCATACATACATGCATGAGAATAAGTGATAATCTTGAAAAAGGGATCTCCTCCTTCTATGGAGAGTTGTTAAGGATTAAAGAAATTGTAAAGGCAACTAAAGAAGATAAACAAGTATTTTTCTTACTTGATGAAATATTTAAAGGGACAAACTCCTATGATCGACATATAGGTGCAAAAAAGTTAATTAAAAAATTACAGAACAATGGAGCTATAGGTCTTGTGTCAACCCATGATCTTGAGTTAGGTATCTTGGAAAAGGAAAATACAATTAAAAATTACCATTTTCAAGAATATTATAAGGATGATCAAATTTGTTTTGATTACAAACTAAGACCAGGTATTTCTACCACAAGGAATGCGCTACATCTCATGAAAATAATAGGAATAGAAGAAGAGATAGATTGAGGAAAGGTTCTTATTCATATAGCTTTTTTCAATATACAGGAAATAAGGTGAAATTAAATATAAGAATTTAGCTTGTATTGATGAACAGACAACAAAAAATAATAACAATTTGTATTATTAAAGAGGATGAATTGATCATCCTCTTTAATAATACAAAAATTTATGTTCCGTTTATTTAAATAATGGTTTTAGTGTGAAAAAGTAAATGTTAGAAATTTATTTTACTTTTAAAATGATGTCTGTAATACCTACTATATGCTCTCTTAGAGTTTCTAAATCCTCAGAATTAAGAGAGGATATTTTTTTGCCCAGGTCAATTTTTATTTTTTCTTCTTGCTCTTTTATAAATTCATGAGCTTTATCTGTTAGTTCAATTCTGATAATTCTTCTATCATTTGGGTCATAATATCTTTTAACCATGTCTTCAGTAATTAATTTATCAATGATTGGTGTCATGTTAGGTCTAGATATTGTCAGATTCTTAGCAATTCCAGAAATTGAAGAGGTACCATTATGTCTAAGATACATAATCACTTTAACATGAGAGGGGGGGATAGAAAAATTTTTTATTATTTCGTGTGGATCAAAAATTTTCTTATGCAAATGTAAGAATAAATGATATAAGTCTTCAGAGAGTTTCTTTAGTTCAACTTTATGCATTTTAGCCTCCTTATGTTAATTCTATAATCTATGTTTACATTATAATATATTCATAACTATTATACAATTTTAAACATTATTGACATATAGACGTTATTAAAATATAATAGTTATGAATATATAATGATTATATATTTAAAAATAAAAAAGGTCATATTTATAAATTTTCTAATAACATATTTTTCATACCAGAATAGTGAACATTGGACTAGCAGAACTAGAAAATAAAGGGAGAGATGTATTAAATGTTAAAGATCATGAAGTATCTAAAACCGTTTATAGCTATAATTATTGTGATTATAGGTCTTTTATTCGTGCAAGCTATATGTGACCTATCACTTCCAGATTATATGTCTAATATTGTAAATGTGGGAATTCAGCAAGGGGGAGTAGAAAACGCAGTTCCTAAAGTAATTCGTAAAAGTGAGTTGGATAAACTTAAGCTCTTTATGAATGAAGATGATCAGAAAAAGGTAGAAAAAAGTTATATTCTTTTAGATAAGCAACGTCTTTCTCAAAGTGAGTTACAAGATTATATTAAGGACTATTCAGAACTTAGAAAGACGCCACTTTATAAGCTTAATACAAAAGATGAAGATCAAATAGATGAACTGAACAGTATATTTGGGAAGCCCATATTAATTGTTGAGGGAATTAAAAAGGGAGAAATAGATCAAGGGAATATTCCCTTGAATACAGATCTATTTACAATTATTTCACAGATGCCCAAAGAGCAAATTAAGGCAATGAAAGAAAAGATTGATGAGAAGTTTAAGGATATGCCTAACAGTATGATTACCCAGTCAGCGGTGATATTTCTTCATGAGGAGTACAAAACCATAGGCATAGATACAGATAAGCTTCAATCAAATTATATTCTTATTGCAGGTTTAAAAATGTTGCTTATAGCTTTACTTAGTATGGGAGCTACAGTTATAGTAGGTCTGCTTGCTGCAAGAGTAGCAGCAGGTCTTGGAAGAAATCTTAGAGATAAGTTATTTAGAAAGGTTACAACCTTTTCCAATGCAGAATTTGATAAATTCTCAACGGCTTCTTTAATAACAAGAAGTACAAATGATATTCAACAGGTACAAACCCTGATGGTCATGTTACTTAGAATGGTATTCTATGCACCGATTCTAGGGATAGGTGGAATCATTAAGGTACTTAATACGGATACTTCCATGGGATGGATTATAGCAGTTGCAGTTATGGCAATTTTAACATTAGTGATTTTATTATTTTCAGTAGCTATTCCTAAGTTTAAGAGTGTACAAAAGCTAGTAGACAGGCTAAATCTAATAACTCGTGAATCCTTAATCGGTATGCTAGTCATCCGTGCTTTTAATACGCAAAAGCATGAAGAAAAGAAATTTGAAAAAGCAAATCAAGATTTGACAAAAACCAATTTGTTTATAAATCGTTTAATGACAGTAATGAGGCCAATGATGATGCTGATTATGAATGGTATAACCTTATTGATTGTATGGGTAGGAGCACATCAGATTGATGCAGGTAATATTCAAGTAGGTGATATGATGGCTTTCATACAATATACCATGCAGATTATTATGGCTTTCTTAATGATTTCAATGGTATCCATCATGTTACCTCGTGCTTCTGTATCAGCACAACGTATCGTTGAAGTTTTAGATACTGAGGTGAGTATTTATGATCCAAAGGAACCAACTCTTTTCAAAGCAGAAAGACAGGGTTATGTAGAATTTAAGAATGTTTCTTTTAGATATCCAAGTGCAAAAGAAGATGTGCTTTCAAACATTACTTTTACTGCAAAGCCTGGGAAAACCACAGCGTTTATTGGAAGTACAGGTAGTGGTAAAACAACGCTAATAAATATGATTACACGTTTTTATGATGCTACAAATGGAAAAATATTAGTAGATGGTACGGATATCAGAGAAGTACCACAACGAGAATTAAGAGAAAAGATTGGCTATGTACCACAAAGGGGAGTTTTATTCTCAGGGACGATACAAAGCAATATTCAATACGGGAAGAAGGATGCAACAGAAAGAGAATTAGTAAAGGCAGCAGAGACAGCTCAAGCTATGGAATTTATTCGTACTAAAACTGAAGGATTAGGTGCAGAGATATCTCAAGGGGGTACGAATGTTTCAGGAGGTCAAAAGCAAAGACTTTCCATTGCCCGTGCCCTTGTTAAAAAGCCTGAAATATTTATATTCGATGATAGTTTTTCAGCTCTTGATTTTAAGACAGATGCAGCATTACGAAAATCATTAAAAGAGGATACTTTAGAAAGTACTGTTTTAATTGTGGCACAAAGAATCAGTACAATAATGGATGCGGATCAGATTATTGTTCTTGATGAAGGGAAAATCGTAGGAAATGGTACTCATAAGGAGCTTATGGAAAACTGTAATGTTTATAAGCAAATTGCTTTATCGCAACTTTCAAAGGAGGAGCTTTCATCATGAATGATAGAAAAATAGGGAATAAAAGGTCAGGTGGCTTTGGTGGAGGTCACATGGGTGGCATGGGAAAAACTGAGAAAGCCAAAGATTTTAAGGGGACGATGAATAAATTAGTAAAGTATCTGAAACCCTATAGCTTATCAATTACTATTGTAATTATTTTTGCCATAGGGAGTGCAGCTTTTTCTATAGTAGGTCCTAAGATTTTAGGTAAGGCTACAACAAAAATTTTTGAAGGTTTAGTAAGCAAGGTGATGGGAGTAGAAGGTGCTTCAATTGACTTTGCATATATAGGAAATATCGTGATTTGGCTTTTGGGATTGTATATAATGAGTGCCTTATTTTCAATCGTACAAGGTTATATCATTTCAGGAGTAGCACAGAAGGTATCTTATCATTTAAGAAAAGAAATTTCAGAAAAAATCAACCGTATGCCACTTAAATACTTTGATAGGAAGACTCATGGAGAAGTATTATCAAGGGTTACAAATGATGTTGATACGGTAAGCCAAACATTAAACCAAAGTATGTCACAGATTATAACATCTGTTATTACAATCATTGGTGTCCTCATCATGATGCTATCAATAAGCTGGCAAATGACGTTGGTGGCATTAATAATGTTACCAGCATCAATGATCTTAGTCATGGCAGTAGTAAAGAAATCACAAAAATACTTTAAGTCTCAACAGGAGTTTTTAGGTCATGTGAATGGTCATGTAGAAGAAATTTATGGTGGCCATAATATCATGAAAGCATTTAACGGAGAAGAAGAAGCTGTTCAACAATTTGAAGAGCTAAATAACACCCTGTACTATTCTGCATGGAAGTCTCAATTTCTATCTGGAATGATGATGCCTATTATGACCTTTATTGGAAATATAGGCTATGTAGCTGTATCTATTTTAGGCGGATGGCTTGCCATAAAAAAGACGATTGAAGTGGGAGATATCTTATCATTCGTGCAATACGTTAGAAGTTTTACTCAACCAATAGCTCAAGTAGCTCAAATAGCTAATGTTCTTCAATCAACGGTAGCAGCTGCTGAAAGAGTTTTTGAATTCTTAGAAGAGGAAGAAGAGGTTTTAGAAGTAGAAAATCCAGTTAAGCTTAGAGATGTTAAGGGGAAAGTTGCATTTGAAGATGTTCAATTTGGATATACGAAAGACAAGACTATTATAAAGAATTTTTCAGCTTGCATCAAATCAGGACAAAAGGTAGCCATTGTAGGACCAACAGGAGCTGGCAAAACAACTATTGTTAAGCTTTTAATGCGTTTTTATGATGTACAGGGTGGGGTTATATCCATTGATGGACACGATATAAGAGATTTTGAGAGAGAAGATTTACGTAATATGTTTGGGATGGTGCTTCAAGATACTTGGTTGTTTAATGGTTCAATTATGGAAAATATTCGTTATGGCAGACTCAATGCTACAGATAAAGAAGTAATTGAAGCAGCCAAGTCAGCACATGTAGAAAACTTTGTAAAGATGTTACCAAATGGATACAATATGGAGCTAAATGAAGAAGCAAGTAACATATCTCAAGGACAAAAGCAACTATTGACCATTGCTCGTGCAATTTTATCAGATCCTAAAATATTAATCCTTGATGAGGCAACAAGCTCTGTTGATACACGTACAGAAGTACTGATTCAAAAGGCAATGGAAAATCTAATGAAAGGAAGAACAAGCTTTATTATTGCTCATAGACTGTCAACCATTCGTGATGCAGATTTAATTCTTGTTATGAAGGATGGAGATATTGTAGAGCAAGGGCATCATGAAGAGTTATTAAATATGAAGGGTTTTTATGCGTCCCTTTATAATAGTCAGTTTAGAAATGTTAATGCTTCATAAGTGCCTTTGAATATTGAAATGGAGTTGAAATATTCTTTCATATAGGATAAAGCTGATAAAATTTATCAATTCATGATAAATCTTATCAGCTTTTAGTATTATAGGAACAATGTGGTTTTTAAAACATTAAGTTGGTATTTATAATAATGATGGAGTATGGCTTCATATGGCATTGTAGCATAAAAACTTGAAAACTATTTAGGAGCAGAATAAATACGAGGGTATAAAAATATAATTAAAAAGGAGGCAATCAAATGACTATTGAAAATAGCATAACTACTTTTGCCGGGTGTTTATATTTCTATTTATAATGTAGAGGAGGAATAGATTTTGAAAAAAATTATTAATAATCCAGAAAATGTAGTCAATGAAATGCTAGAAGGGATTGTAAAAGCTTATCCTGAATATGTAAAAAGAGTAGAAGGCTTTGATGTGTTAGTTAGAGCAAATTTGAAAGAAAAAGTAACTTTAGTCAGCGGTGGAGGAAGTGGACATGAACCTTCCCATGGAGGATTTGTAGGAGAAGGAATGTTAGATGGGGCTATAGCAGGAGAAGTTTTTACATCTCCAACGCCAGATCAAGTATTTGAAGCTATAAAAGCAGTAGATCAAGGAAAAGGTGTACTTTTAGTAATCAAAAATTATACAGGTGACGTGATGAATTTTGAAATGGCTATGGAATTAGCTGATGCAGAAGGTATTAAAGTAGAGAGCGTTGTTGTAAACGATGATGTTGCTGTTGAAAACAGTACATATACTACTGGTAGACGAGGAATTGCAGGAACTATTTTTGTACACAAGATTGCTGGAGCGGCTGCTGAAAAAGGGCTGAAGTTAGATGAAGTGAAACGAATTGCAGAGAAGGTTATAAAAAATGTAAGATCTATGGGAATGGCTTTAACCCCTTGTACTATACCAGCAGTTGGAAAACCAGGTTTTGAATTGCCAGAAGATGAAATGGAAATTGGATTAGGAATACATGGTGAGCCTGGAACCCATAGAGATAAAATAAAGAATGCTAGAGAGATTGTAACACATTTAATGGATAAAATATTAGCAGATATACAAATCAATGAAAATGAAGAGGTTGTTGTTTTGGTAAATGGTTTAGGAGGAACACCTCTTATGGAATTGTATATTGCTAATAATGAAGTAGATAAAATATTGAAAGAAAAAGGGATAAAGACTTATAAAACTATAGTTGGAAATTATATGACTTCCATTGAAATGGCAGGATTTTCAATATCCATATTAAAGCTTGATGATGAATTAAAAGAATTATTAGATGAAAAAGCAGATACACCAGCATTCAAGCAAATATAGTATAAACAAATAATGACAGAGGAGGGGTGGTATATGATTACAGGAGAATTGCTTGTGAGGGTATTAAAAAATATTGGTATAAAGATGAATGAAAACAAACAATTATTAACAGAGCTGGATGCTGCCATAGGGGATGCAGATCATGGTATTAATATGAATAAAGGATTTGCTGCAGTATCCAAAAAACTAGAAGAAGTTAAATCTGATGATTGTGGAGAGATTTTAAAAACAACAGCTATGACATTAATATCTACAGTAGGAGGGGCATCGGGTCCTCTTTATGGAACTGCATTTTTAAAAGCATCAATAGTAGCTAAAGGCAAGATCGAATTAGATAAGAAAACAATTATAAAAATGTTTGAGGAAGCTATTAAAGGGATTGTCATGAGAGGAAAAGCTCAAATAGGAGAAAAAACAATGCTAGATGCATTAATTCCAGCATATGAAGCATTGAAAGAATCTATAGAACAAGGGGACGAATTATCTATAGCTTTTAATAAGGCTACCTATGCTGCTTGTGAAGGTGTTGAAAAAACAAAAAATATTATTGCTACAAAAGGAAGAGCTAGTTATTTGGGAGAACGGAGTATAGGACATCAAGATCCCGGAGCAACTTCTAGCTATTTAATGATAAAGGCAATAGCAGATACTTTAATATAAAAGGAGTTTTGAAAATGGTAGGAATGGTAATTGTTTCTCATAGTGAAAAAATAGCTAAAGGTATTGTAGAACTTTGTAGTCAAATGGCTGATAATGTTAAAATCGAGGCTGCAGGTGGAACGGATGATGGAAGAATTGGAACAGATGCTACAAAAATTATGGCAGCCATTGAAAAAGTATATAGTGAAGAAGGGGTTTTAATACTTGTAGACTTAGGAAGTGCTATTCTGAGTACAGAACTTGCTTTGGATTTATTAGAAGATAAGATGAGAGAAAAAATAGTCATAGCAGACGCACCTATTGTAGAGGGAAGTATTGCTGCATCTGTACAAGCAGCTATAGGGAGTTCTCTAGAAGAAGTAAAAGCTGTAGCAGAGGAAAGTAAAAATTTATCTAAAAGATAAGCCATTCTAGTAGACCAATAAGGATATTAAAAGAATTAAATATGTTATTAGGTTAGATAAAGATTAAGAAGAAGAGATATTTATTATCTGTCTTCTTCTTTTTTATTAACTTTTGTTTATAAAAAGTTGATAAAGTATGAATTATTTGACTGTTATCAACAAGACTTCTAAGTTTTTTAATAAAAGCGTTATGGATAAATTTCTGTCTATATGCTGATTGTTGTAAAATTATGTTAAAATGTATGGGTAGTATATTTTTTAAAGAAATTTTTATCTATGCATGTGACAGAATTATTGTATTGATGTTTCAGGGAGGGAAGTCTAGTATGGATGCAAATGATAAGAGCCTTAAGAAAGCTATAATTCTTATAGTAGTTATTTTATTTTGTATTTTAGGATGTAGTAGTTATCTTATTTATCCGTTTCCAGAAAAAGATACTTTATCAGTTAGTCAGCCTGAGAGTTTTATCATATCAAAAACAAATAGATTTGAGATACAACCACCTAATAAATGTGCAGCATATGCTACTGCATTTATTTTGCGTAATTTTGGAGTAGAAGCTAAGGGCTTTCAGGTATATGAAGAAATACCTTTTAAAATTCCTTTTTCAGGTTATGTTTTTCCTAAAGGAATTTTAACTTATTTTGAGTCAAAGGAATTAAAACCAAAATTATTTAAAGGAAATTTAGAAACTTTAAAAAGAAGATTAGCAAAAGGAGAACCTATTATCGTTTTAATTGGTCAAAGCTATAGATGGCAACACTATATGACATTAATAGGCTATAAAAATGATAAGAAAGAATTATATTTTTATGATTCTAAGAAAAAATATGATGAAAATGGAAAACTTCCTGGAAATAGAACCTTGAAAGAAGACTACTTCTTAACACTGTGGGATAATGGATTACCCATTTTTAATCACATTTACATAGAAATTAATCAATAAATTTATGATTTTTGAGAGTTAGTATGTAAGTTGGTGTTGGGCAAAAACTTAATTTACAGAGAGCGTTTCAATTTTGAAAAAAGAACTATACTATCAAGAAGCTAAAGGCTTTAAATGTGAAAAATTACGGATAGTCCCTAATATCTTTATCTGCTATGGATGACTGTACTCGATAGATTGTAACCGTTTTAGGTAATAAATTCTCATCATATTCATAGTCATAGAACATGGCTATCAAAGTATTTACTTTGTCATGAAAGATAATGTAATCCATAATTTTATCACCAACATTATTGTACGCGTAATTAGAAGTTGTAATACAAACACCCTCTCTCTCACGAATTACCTTGATCAAAAAATCATTATCATAATGGAAAGTACTTGAAGTCATAACCTTTCCGTCTCCTTTAGTATTAATGACTTTCAATATCTTATCATGGTCATCTAGGTATGCGGTTGAGATAAAGGATATGCTGCCGTCTGAACGGTAATGTGTTTGGGTCTTAATCTTATTACCATAAGAATACTCTGAAATGATTTCTAAATTGCCCTTAGAAATCGTCCTCTTTTTTAGCAGCAGATTATCTTCATAATAGTAGTAAGTAGTAAATGATAATTCGTCATTTGAGAATTGTCTATCTTCAATTAGTTGATTATTTTTATATAGATACTCAATATGCATTTTAGAATCATCATTTGTAATGACTTTTTCTATAATATTCTCATTATCATCGTATGTATATGTAATCTTCGTGATTGATTTGATATCATATGAAATACTATCGATTTCTACTTTTCCATCTTTTATTATTTCTTTATATGTAGAAATTTTATTGTTGAAAGTATCCTTTTCATTATTCATACTTTTGTTTTGATTACAACTAGTTAAAACAAACAAAATCATGAATGCCAACAATATTTTTTTCACAGCAAAGCCTCCTCAAAATGAATAGCCTATTGAATTATTATATTCATAGTTTAATCATTATATATAAAGTACCTTCGTTATGGATAACGGGAATACCTTTTATATGTTCATGGGGAAACAGTATATTGATTATGTTTTTTCTAATAGGAGTTAGAGATTCCTGGAGATTACTTTCTAATATTCATTATATATGGTATGTTGATTTAGAGTATATCTCTTATACGAAGGGATTGGGTGTAGAATGTTGTGATGGACAAAAACATTCTACAGTATTAATAATCAGAGATAAACTATTAGGGGCTTTTTTTATGAAATACCTAATTATTTGAAAACAAAAACTAAATCATGAGAGTAGTTATTTGGAGAGGAATAGACAATCCTTTTTCCTGCATATTTTTCTAAGTTTGATTCTTTATGATATTGGATGCTGTTTGTTCATCTGTAATAAGATGAGTTAGAAGTCCTGTTTGCAATGCACCTATAATGGAATAAATATTATTGGTATTTGTACATATTCCAATAACCCTTTTTATCTTTTTAAGTTTTTCTAATGGTATATGAATAGCATAATCATTTTCTCCTTTGATGATATTGCCTAATTTATCAAAATAGTAAGACAAAATCATTCCTACAGCTTTTTTCTCATGTAGAGATTTTCCAAATCTTAGTGCAGTAGCTTGATCTGGAACAGAAGGATAAGTATCGATACTAACGATAACAGTGTCTAAGATAGACCATATTTTAAAAATATTATGATAGTTGTCCGTATGAACATATAGACCTTGCTCATCCTTTGTAGCAGGAAATGCAGGTGCAAAAATATAGTGTGGAGTACCTCCTGTCTTTTCTGAAAAAACTCTTACTATTTCATTAGGATGATAGCCTCTATTAGGGATGGAAGCACTTCCTATTAGTGGACATATTTCTCCTTTGAAATTTTGAATGCTTGCACTTGATTCAATTTTTTTTATTAGAGCTTCTATTTCATATCCCCACCCTAGGCCTAAATAATTTACTTCATTTAAAATATCCTCAATATAATGAAAAGCATGAGCTAATATGAGTTGTTCTGTTAAATACTCTGTATTTGCTTGAGGGGTAATGATACCTCCTTGTAAATTGAATAAACTTTTCAATTGATTTGCTAAAAAGGTGTTGCTGGTATATGGAGATTTTATTTCAATATGTACAATACCAAGTTCACGAGCCTTTGTTAGCATCTTACTAATAAGTGGTCTAGAAACTTTGAGATTTTTTGCTATATTTGCTTGCGTCATATTTTCTTCATAATACATTTTTGCTACTTCTACAAGTTTTAATATCTCACCTTCGTTATATATCATAGATTTCCTCCTTAATAGATCCAATTAGAAATAGAAAAGTATAATTACTATATTGTATTAACAAATGTTATAACAAATGTTAATTTTAGTGATATTCATAATATATCCAGCGTAATATTACTATAGGAAAAATATAAAAAAGAAAGAGGAGGGAGGATATGAAATTAACCATTATAGACTGGAAAAATGGTCTGAAATCATCTGCAAAAATATTAAAAGAAAACAATGAGATGTTGTCTGAACTTGATTCTGTAACAGGTGATGGAGATCACGGTGTTACAATACATAAGATCGCAGAGGTCATAGAGACTGCTGTAGAAAAATGGGAAAATGATATTTTGCTTAAGAATTTTTTTGATGATTTAGGATGGAAGATTATGGGTGTTAGTGGTGGCTCAGCAGGACCTTTATGGGGAACCATATTTACAGGACTTGCTGATGGGTTAGAGGATGAACAAGAAGTAGACAAGGACATATTAAAAAAAATATTCAGTTCTTCAATGGATGCTTTAAAAGGCATTTCTAATGCAAAAGTAGGAGATAAAACAATGATGGATGCATTTATTCCTGCTGTTGAGGAGATCAAAAATTCGAATAAGAACATGCAAGAAATGCTAAAGGATGCAGCAAAGGTAGCCAAAGAAGGAGCGGAAAATACGGTTAACTTTATTGCAAAATTTGGAAGAGCCAAAAACTTAAAGGAAAAGAGTTTAGGTCATAAGGATCCAGGGGCAGTATCTATATCTTTATTTTTTGAAGGCTTTGTAAAGGGAATAGAAAAGAATAGTTAAAGGGGGATCTATTAAAATGAAAATGAAAAAATTTATAAACAGTCCCAAAAACCTAACACAGGAGCTTTTGGAAGGATTAGCATTATCCAATGGGGATACTATTGAGCTTACAGAAAATAATCTTATAGTAAATAAAAAATTGAAGGATGCAGACCGGGTTACAATTGTTACATTAGGGGGAACGGGGCATGAGCCAGCAATAAGTGGTTTTGTTGGAGATGGGATGGTTGATATTTCTGTTCCAGGAGATATTTGTGCTGCTCCAGGACCACAAAGATGTATAGAAGCTATAAAGATGGCAGATAAGGGAAAAGGTGTATTGTTTGTAGTACTCAACCATGCGGGTGATATGCTTACAGGAAATCTAACCATGAAAGCAGTACAAAAAGAAGGAATGAATGTTATAAAAGTGGTTACACAAGAAGATATTTCTAATGCTCCAAGAGAAAGAGGAGAAGATAGAAGAGGTTTGGTGGGATGTGTTCCTCTATATAAGATAGCGGGAGGAGCTGCTGCTGAAGGAAAGTCATTAGAGGAAGTAGCACAAATCGCTCAAAAGTTTTCTGATAATATGGCAACACTTGCAGTAGCTGCAAGGGGTGCAACTCATCCAGCTACTGGTAATATGATCTCTACATTAGATGAAGATGAAATGGAAGTGGGGATGGGACAGCATGGTGAAGGTGGAGGCGGACGTATGAAGATGAAGACTGCTGATGAAACAGCCGTAATCATGATGGATGCCTTGCTTAATGATTTGAATGTAAAAACAGGAGAAAAATTAATGGTAATGATCAATGGTTCAGGAGCGACAACACTTATGGAGCAGTTGATTGTATATAGAAAATGCCATAAATATTTAGAAGAAAAGGGAATTGAGGTTGTAGCTAGTGTAGTAGATGAAATACTAACTGTTCAAGAAGCAGCAGGATTTCAAATTTGTATAGCAAGAATGGATGATGAATTACTAAGATATTGGAATGCACCTTGTAAGACACCATATTTTATTAGGTAAGAAGGGGGAATAAATATGGCAGATCGTGATGACAACATAATAACTAAGAATTATGGGATAGGAATTCCAGTAGAAAAGGAAAACTTTCATGTAAAAGGTATGGACCACGTGGATTGGGGAATGAAAAATCGCCTATCTAAAATATTTAACCCTAAAACAGGAAAAACCTTGATGCTTGCATTTGACCATGGATATATAATGGGTTCTACAGCAGGACTTGAAAGATTAGATTTGTCTATTCCTCCTTTGATTGAAGATGCAGATGTATTGATGGCAACCAGAGGAGCCTTAAGATCAACGATTATGCCTAAAATGAATAAGGCAATAGCCCTTAGATGTTCTGCAGGTAGCTCTGTACTAAAAGAAGATATGAGTCATGAAATAATTGGTGTAAATATAGAGGATGCAATAAGAATGAATGCTAGTTGTATGGCGATACAAGTTTTTGTAGGAGCATCTGGAGAGTGTCAAACACTTAATAATCTAAGCAAAACGATAGATGCAGGAAATCGCTACGGTATTCCTGTTTTAGGTGTGACTGCAGTAGGAAAAGAAATGGAGCGTACAACAAGATATTTTCTCCTTGCAACAAGAATAATTGCAGAACTTGGGGCACATATTATCAAAACTTATTATTGCAAAGATTTCGAGAAAATAACTTCTGCATGTCCTGTTCCTATTGTTATTGCAGGCGGCAAAAAAGTATCAGAGGCAAAAGCATTAGAGATTGCATACAGAGCCATTCAAGAAGGTGCTGCTGGTGTGGATATGGGAAGAAATGTTTTTCAAGCTGAAAATCCAAAAGCTATGATAAAAGCACTAAGAAGTATTGTACATAATGGTTTTAATCCAAAAGATGCATTAGAGCTTTACTATTCAATAAAAAATGAGAAATAATTGAGGAGGGATAAAAGATGAATGTATTTATGCATGTAGGGGTACCTACAACAAAAGAACAACCGAATGAAATTTATTCAGATGATTTGAAAGTATATATTACTGATCCCGAGGAGCACCCATTGAAATTTGAATATCTTCGTTTTGAAGAAAACACACCTCTTCCACAAATTATGCAAAACAATCCACATATTGCATTTAAGGTAGATAGTATAGAGGAGATGCCAAAAGGTGCAAAAATGCTCGTAGAACCTTTTTGTGTTGATATTTTGGATGTTGGAAAATTATTAGAAAAGGCAGATTTTTATTGTAAAGATAAATGAATAACTACAATGTGTTTTGGATAAAAGAAGAAGATCATGAATGATCCTCTTCTTTTACATAAAATTATGTTTATAGATGATTTTCTTTTAACAAATTTATGCCTTTCTGAGTAATTTGGCAACCCTTAAGACCTTTATTTACTACTAAATACTCTTCATTAGCTAATTCATCTAATTTTGTTCTTATTTCTAATTCAGATACTTTATAGTAAGATTTACAATATTCTTTGCAAAGACTTCTCCTACCTGCATTTATCTCATGAGCATTCCTTAGCTCTAATATTTTTAATAGAAAGATATGGCTTAATTTTAATCCTATACTAGGAATTTTTTTGTCGATATACTCTTGTTTTTTTAAGTAGCGAGGAAGAAGATTAAAGGATAAATCTTTATCGCTGATTTTTAACATATATTCTAGTACATTGAATAGTTCTCGAACGTTCCCTGGCCAAGAGTAATTTTTATAAAATATTTTAAAGTCTTTATGAATAATTCTTTTTGTACCATGATGGCACATGAAATATTCAATTAGTAGGGGAATATCATCAACTCTTTCACGTAAGGATGGAATATCAAATTGAAATACATTTAATCGAAAAAACAAATCCTTTCTAAAGGTACCATCCTCAACCATCTTCAATAAGTTTTTATTTGTGGCGGCAATGATTCTTGTATCGACTTTTATAATAGAATCTCCACCTACCCTCATGATTTCTTTTTCTTGCAATACTCGTAATAGGCGAGCTTGTAATCTTAGGGGAATTTCACCAATTTCATCTAAAAAAAGGGTGCCCTTATCTGCTATTTCAAAAAGACCTATCTTTCCTCCTTTTTTAGCGCCTGTAAAGGAACCTTCTTCATAGCCAAAGAGTTCTGATTCTAATAGGGATTCTGGAAGGGTAGCGCAATTGATTGCTACAAAGGGTTCTTTTTTTCTAGAGGAATAGTTGTGTATAGAACCAGCGAAAAGTTCTTTCCCGGTTCCTGATTCACCAATAAGGAGAATGGTAGGATTTGAATCAGCTACTTTTTTACATAATTGTTTGCATTCTAAAAGACTTTCATTTTCACCAATTATGGATGAAAAAGTATATTTTGAAAAATAGCCTTTCCCAATAATTTTTTGGTGAATTTTTTGTTGTACTTTAATGACATTGTTATAGGTACTGATTAAAATAATTTTTCCATGATAGGAATTGTTGAAAGTTACCTTTTTTAAGGTTAATATGAGCTTTTGATTTTTATAGATGAATAAATCATTATCAATTTCATCCTCTGATAAAATGATTTTTAACTGAGGGTATTTTTCTGCAACCTGTGAAATACATGTATTTTCAAAAATATTTTTTTGTATACCTAGTATATGGTATACTTGAGAATTTGCTAAAGTGATTTTGTTGTTTTCGTCTGCAACGATAACGCCTATGGATAATTCGTTTAAAAGGATATTCCATTGAGAAGACAATATTTTTTTGTTTTCTAAAGTATATTTTATACCTTGCCAAAAGGTAGGTACTTTAAAAGAATATTCCATAATGATATTTTCAGAAGTTAAGGAGTCAATATTTAATAGGGCGATGATGTCTAAAACTGTAGAAATATCAAAAACTCTGTTACCGATAATAATAACTTCAGCGTTTATATTAGGGAGAAACTCATAAGGTTCATGGGCAATAATATAATCAATATCATCCGGGATGGTTTTAAGTCCTTTATAAAAAGGATGAAGAGATACATGATCCATTCCCAATTGATAAATAGTTGCTAATGTTTCGTTAGCCATAAAACTATTAATATTTGCTACAAGACATTTTGTATTAGGTGGGATTTTTTTGATTTTATCAAGAGCCACCTTAGAAATAGTTCTTTTCATCATTAAAATAGGAGCATTGCATTTTATATAACTCATCATTGCTATTAATATACTAGGATCTGTATAGAGGATTAAATCTGTCTCATAGATATAGGGCGTTTGATGGAAGCGTGGGTTGTAATAATCAATTTCCAACATATTGTTAAAAATATTATTTAGTTCATTGATAAAAAAATTAGCTATTTTCTCATCAATTGTCAATAAGGAAATTTTTCGCTTTTTCATAGCAGACTCCTTTCGGAATATTCAGAATTTAAATCATCCACTATTTTATATTTTTAATACATAGTATATCATGTTTTGGTATGAATGGGAATTTAAAATAAGATACCATAAAGAAATCCCATTATAATATTGATAATGTAGAATATTCGGAAAACTAATAAAAATGAATCCCTTGAAAACACATATTTCATACATAGAGGGATTACAATATTTCATACATCCTGAATTGGCACAAAATTTGCTTATATATCTTATAAAAGGGTTGATTATGACAATTAATTTAAAACAATTGGAGGGGAATGTATGTATTGCAATGCTGAAAGAATTGAGGAAATGTTACAAAATATAGCTACATTTACAGTAGCAGAGGATGAAGGGTTTACAAGATTTTCTTATACCCAAGAAGATATTCAAGCAAAAAAGTATATCATTAAGAAAATGAAAGAAGCGAATCTAAAAGTTTCAATGGATTTGCTAGGAAATATTTTTGGTAGAAGGGAGGGAACTGAAGAAAACTTACCTCCTATAGTAGCAGGTTCTCATTTAGATACTGTTAAAAATGGAGGAAAGTATGATGGTATTGCTGGAATTGTAGCAGGAATAGAAGCTTTAAGGGTTATGGAAGAAAACCAGATCAAAACAAAATATCCAATAGAGGTAGTGGCTTTTGCAGAAGAAGAGGGGGGAAGATTTAATTCTGCTTTTATCGGAAGTAGTTGGTTTATGGGAAAAATAAAAGAAGAAGCATTAGAAACAATCTGTGATCATCAAAATATGAGTTTAAAAGAAGCTGCCGAAAGTTTAAATGTATTCAATGAAGAGATAAAAAGATGTAAAAGAAAAGATTATCATATAAAAGCTATGATCGAACTTCATTGTGAGCAAGGACCTATACTTGAAAATAATCAAAAAAGTTTAGGACTTGTGAATGCTATTATTGGAAGTAGTTCTTATCAAGTAACTTTATTTGGTCAAGCAGATCATTCTGGAACAACTCCTATGGATGTGCGTAAAGATGCTTTTTATGCGGCTTCTAAAATAGCTGTTGAGTTAAATGAATTTACAAAAAAACAAGAGATGTATTCTGTTGGAACTGTGGGATGTGTAGAAGTAAAACCTAATGTATACAATATTGTTCCACAAGAAGTATCTATTACGATGGATATTAGAAGTATGGACCAAAAGGTGTTAGAACATATTATTACTCATATGAAAGAATATATAGAAAAAATCGCAATAGATCATCATATCCAATACAAAATCAAGAAAAATCATCATGCAAACCCAGTGAAATTATCTAACAAAATAGTAGATCTTCTTATTAAAAATACGAAAAAGAGAAATTATAACTTTGATGTAATGGGTAGCGGTGCAGGACACGATACCCTTATAATGGCTGAATTTACCGATGCTGCTATGATTTTTATTCCGAGTAAGAATGGAAGAAGTCATTGTCCAGAAGAATACTCAGATTCAGAACATATTGCCAAAGGGGCAGATGTTTTATTAGATACAATTATAGATTTAGGAGAAAAGGTATCATCATAAATTATTTATTACAAAGGATGTTTTTTACCATAGTTAATAAAGTTAAATCAATGAATATATAATAAACAAAGGAGGAAAATTATGTTAAATAAAAATAAAAAAGGCAAAAGTTTTATAGAGATGATTCCTCACCCTCTGGCACTATTATTTTATATCGTTATATTTGCAGCAATTCTCACATATATCATTCCAGCAGGTTCCTATGAAAGAGAAGTAATAGATGGAGCATCTAGAACCATTCCAGGAACCTATGAAAGTGTTGCTAAAAGTCCAGTGGGATTTTTTGATATATTTACAGCAATACCTGTAGGATTTAAGAAAATTGCAGATATTGTATTTATCGTATTTGCAGCAGCTATGATGTTTGGAATCATGGAAAAAACACATATGCTAGAAAATACAGTAGGAACTTTTGTAAAGAAATTAGGTCTTAAAAAGAAGTTTGTAATTGTAGGAATTATGACATATGTATATGGTGTATTAGGAATATTTGTTGGGTATGAAAATAATATAGCATTGGTTCCCATTGCTGTAGTAATCAGTTTGGCCATTGGCGGCGATGTGGTATTAGGAGCAGGTATGGCAATTGGAGGAATATCTGTAGGCTTTGGATTAGCACCTTTTAATCCATATACAGTGGGAATTGGACATAAAATTGCTGAAATGCCATTATTCTCAGGCTATTTATTTAGAAGTGGACTCGTTTTTATATTATTGACTATTTTAGTATTTTACAATATAAGATATTTTAAAAAGATATTAAAGGATCAAGATCATGCTCTAGGAAAAAATATTGATACTACTGGGCTTCAATTATCAAAGCCAATTGCTGAATACAACATGAGATCTAAAGATATACAAATGCTATTGGTGTTTGTTGCAGGATTAGGTGTAATGCTATTTGGTGTATTTACTAAGGGCTGGTATATTAACGAAATTTCTGCTGTATTCCTCATTGTAGGAATTGTAAATGGTATAGTAGCAAGATTGAGTGTAAATGAAATATCAGAAACATTCTCAAAGGCTTTAGAGCCAAGTGCTCTGGCAGCTATTTTGATTGGGGTAGCTCAAGCTATACAAATCGTTATGAATCAAGGAAATATTAGTGATACTATTGCATATAATTTTGTATCTATTTTAGAACAATTGCCTACATTACTAGCAGTTGTGTTTATGTCAATAACACAATCAGTTATTAACATTTTTATTCCTGGGGGAAGCGGACAAGCTTTAGTTACTTTACCTATTATGATTCCAGTTGGGGATATGATTGGTATAACTAGACAAAGTGCAATTCTTGCTTTTCAAATTGGTGATGGACTTACAAATATTGTAACACCTACTTTGGGAGGATTAATGGCTATGCTAGGTCTTTGTAGAGTTCCTTATGGAAGATGGTTAAAATATATTTTACCCTATACAGTCATTGGATTTGTTATTTGCTGGGCAGCTTTAATATTAAGTGTAATCATTAAATGGGGTCCTATGTAAGAGATAAAATATAAAGCAATTTTTAGCGAGGAAATCATCAAATAGATCATAAAGAAAATGAGGAGATAGGATGGAAAATAATATAAAGGGATTATACCATGAATTTGAAAATGAAACTTTAATAAAGGGAAGGGTTGCATTGCTATGTATTGACATTCAATATCATGATGCAGCGCCTGGCTATGGTTTTTTTTCTAATACAACAGAAAATGATCCTGAATATGCGTATTATTTTAGACGATTGAAAGAAAAAGTGTTCCCTACAGTAAGCAAACTACAAAATCTGTTTAGAGAACAAGGGCAAGAAATTATTCATGTAAGAATTGAAGCACTCACAAGAGATGGTAGAGATCGTAGCTTAGAACATAAAAGAATAGGATGTTTAGTGCCTAAAGGATCTAAGGCTGCTGAATTTATTAAAGAGGTTGCACCAAAGGATGATGAGATTGTTATATCAAAGACGGCATCAGGTGTTTTCAATAGTACAAACTTAGACTATGTACTTAAAAATTTAGGTGTCAACCAATTAATTGTAGTAGGAGTTTTAACGAATGAATGTATTGAAACAGCTGTAAGAGATGGTGGAGATAAAAGTTATAGTATGTATGTTGTAGAAGAAGGTATAGCTGCTTTAAATGAAGAGTTGCACAAGAATTCTTTAAAAGTATTAGATGGTGTGTATGGAAAAATTATTTCTTTTGAGCAGGCTCAAGAGATGATACAAAAAATAGCTGAATAGGAAAAAGCTAATGATGATCAGGTGATTTTATAATCTAATTTAAACAAGCAGGTAAACTTTGAGCCTGCTTGTTTAAATAATGAGTCATTTATAGATAAGAGCTATAAAGAACTAAATAGATTTTCATTTAAAAACAAAAGGATGGTGGATGAACCATGAAAGATTTGCTAGAGACTATTGTTGAAAAAAATAGGAAGTGGACAAAATATGGAAATATTGCTACGTATATCCCTGGGTTAGCCAATAGTGATGCTGATCATCTAGGGGTTTTTATTTGTGATATAAGAGGAGAAGAATATTTTGCTGGAGATTATGATGTAAAATTTACTATACAGAGTATATCAAAGATAGTATCTTTTATATGTGCGCTAATAGATAATGATTTTCAAAAGTTATCTAAAAAGATTAGTGTAGAACCTACAGCAGATGGTTTTAACTCTATTGTGAATCTTGAAACAAAAAATGGTCATAGACCGTTAAATCCCATGATTAATGCAGGTGCAATTGCCACCATTTCTATGGTAAATGGACTTACCCCTAAAGAGAAGTTTAATAGAGTTTATGATTTTATGAAGAAAGTTACAAACAATAATCATATATATATTAATAATAATATTTATTATTCGGAAAAAACTACGGGAGATAGAAATAGAGCGTTAGCTTATTATATGAAAAGTACAGGGATTATTGAAGAGAATATAGAGGAAATATTGAATGTATATTTTAAGCTTTGTTCTATTGAGATTACATGTAAAGACATTGCTTATATGGGGGCAGTTCTTGCAAATGATGGGATATTACCAATGAGTGGGGAAAGGATTATAACCAAAGAAATTTCCAAGATTGTGAAGGCGGTTATGACAACTTGCGGTATGTATGATTCGTCAGGGAAATTTGCAGTAAAGGTAGGTTTACCAGCAAAAAGTGGTGTCGGAGGAGGGATTATGGCTGTTGTACCTAAAAAAATGGGAATAGGAGTTTTAGGGCCAGCCCTTGATGAAAGTGGGAATAGTATTGCAGGAATCAAAGTGTTGGAAGACTTATCAAAAGAATTGGATTTGAGTATTTTTTAAAGAGGTTGCACTGTATTATGAAATCAAAGAATAATTAACATCTGCTTAAAAATTTGTTTATAAGAAAAGGAATAAGTGTTTGATGGCATGATAGTGTTAGTTTATGATTGAAGAAAGAGGATACTAGGTACCCTCTTTTTGTTATGATATTTATAATTTATGTTACACTATACTAAGCCACAAATCTAAGCTCTCCTCCACACACTTGGCTACCAAGGTCACGAACGATCTATAGTCACCACTTGTATGTGCAAAATCCAAATGATCATAATACTGTGGTCGCATATTTGCCTTAATAATAGTAGGTGGAAACCCTGATTTCATAAGTTCAAAGTTCATAAGAAGTCTTGCAGTTCTTCCATTACCATCTATAAATGGATGTATTTTCACAAACTCACCATGTAACATAGCTGCTCTCTCTATAGGATGTAAACTGTTCCATTTTTCATTATACAGAGAGACTAGTTCTTCCATTTGTTCTTTTACAATAAAATGCTGAGGGGGTTTATGTTTTGTACCACTAATGAGTACATTTTCTTTTCTATAGGATCCAGCATTCTCATCATCAATACTTTTGAGGACTAAGCCATGTATATTTTTAATACTCCATTCAGACAAAGGTTCATTTTGTTTGATTAGATCTTCTAGAAACAAAATAGCAGCTTTATGATTAATAACTTCTAAATGTTCACGCATCGATTTTCCACCAATAGTAATTCCCTCTAAGACCACTTTTGTTTCTGATATGGTTAATGTGTTCCCCTCAATAGCGTTTGAATTATATGTCCACTCAACAAACATATTTTCACGCAGAGAATGAAGTGTATGTTTACTTAGTGGTCTTGCATCGTCAAGCTGTTGCTTTTTACTATCAATGATTTTAAAATTCATATGAAGACACCTCACTTTCAGTTTTGATTTATGACGTGTTGTTCTTGCATCTATGGGTTTTAATGCATTCGCAGGAATAGACCACATCCACCCCATGCGTTTAGCACCTTCTATTCGCCCATCACTACATAGGGTACGAATACGCCGTTCAGATATATTCCAGTTTTGTGCTACTTCTTTTATCGTTAGATACTTCATAATTATTCGCTCCTAGAAAAAGGATTTATATATTTTATTATATGCCTAGTTCGGAATAATATCAATATGATGTAGAGATTGCTGGAAGTAAGAAGGAGGAGCATTTGATGAAAATTTGTATAAATGAAATATCACTGAAGATACAATAAGAAAATATATACAAGAACAATAAGAGGAATCAAAAAAGAAGATACAAGGAAATAAAGTCTCTTATAGAGGCAGATGGTAGTAGTGCTTGCGATACCCACCTTTTAGGTGTGCAAGTAATAAAACACTTATAGGGATAAAAATTTTTTAGCTTTTCTATAGTTCTTTACCTTTTTTTCAAAGTTTTTACATCGTTTATTCACATATAGCATTCCCTGTCTATATCCTGGTTATCATAAAATTATGTTAAAATATATTCGTGATACTTTTATGAGAGCTATTTGGAATTTACTATGTAGATACTCAAACAAATCAATTGTTTTATTATGATGGAAAAGCAAAAAGATTAATATCTAAACATAAAATAAATCGATTCAATATTTCAGAAAATGGAATTTATGGAATAGAGATTCATAATGGGTATAAAGTAAGCAATGAAAAAGAATACTTCATCTTATACTTTATAGGGTTTGGAGAAGAAGCTTCTAATGAACCAGTTATAATTGATCAGGGTAGGCAAGTGGATGGATTTTCAATTTTGAAAGAAGAACTATACTATCAAGGAGCTAAAGGTCTTGGATGTGAAAAATTAGTAACGTGTAAAAGATAAACATGAGGAGTAATAATAAGTTAAGTAATTGGTACTTAACTTATTATATTTTTTTACCTTTTTTCAAAAATTCTTATAAAGTTTATTCATACCAATAAGCGTGTCAATACTTTAATAATTGGAAAATCATGTTAAAATATTTCTATACATCAATTTAATACATGGTTACAATAACTATAAATTTAATGAATAGGAGAAAAAAGAGATGGCATATATAGTCAATAGACGGTTGTAGTAACGGATAAAAAGAATAATCTTACTAAGGAATTTAGAATTAAACCAGAGTATATTATGAAAAATTATAATTTTTTTTGATAAGAAACCTAATTGGAATGCATATGTTGAGAATGTATATAATTTAGAGAGTGATCTTTGATACATTGTAACGCAATTGTAGAATATGGGGAATATATTCTCAGTTGAGGGGGGGCGAAAATTAATGAACCAAAAAGAAAATAAAATTATTAAAAATATAACAATAATTATTAATGTTATATTTTGTTTAATATTTCCTTTAAGTATTGTGGCATTAATGGTTTCACCAATGGTATTTGATGCACCATGTTCAACGAAAGATTTTTGTACATGGGTATTTTTCTGGGCTATGGTCTCAGTTCCAATAGTTATCTTTATATCTGTAAGAACATCATTATTATTATTCAAATTAAAATCATACAAAAAAGCATTTTTATTTAGTTTATTACCAACAATTAATTTTACTATAATGTATTTGCTTGCTTGGATTGAAAAGTTTTGATATTCAAAATGTTGGTATATAGGTAATAATACCTCAATCGGATATAGATTTTTATGTATATCGTAATAGTAGAAAAAAACGACAAAGGTTCATATTTATGGAATCAAGAAAAGCATAAGTAAAAATGAAAGCTAATCAAATGGGATATATAAGATAATTAATTAAAAGAACAGAGACAAGCAAATAATCCCGACATAGTGTCGCAAATATGTCCATATATGGATAAAAAGGAACCTATGGGCGGAAATTTAATCGTTATCTACCATAAACATTAAAGGGAAGTGAAAATCATATGAAAAGAATTATTAAAATAAAAGAGAGCATTCTGAAATGGGTGCTTATACTATTAGGAGCAGTAACGATTTTCATGTATATTATGACGTATGAAAATTTAGGAACAAGAAATGGATCTAGTATAGTACTTCCTTATATGATATATATGCAGATGTGGGGAGTAATCACCAGTTTTGCAGAGGCGAAAATAGTGGAGAATAGAGTGAAAGATTTAAATTTAACGCATATAAAACCTTATAAAAAATCACTATTAATAGCATATGGCATAATTCTTATTATTTGTATCTTTCTCTCAGTTAGTATAAATAGAGGTTTGATTGTAGAAGTAGGATTCTTAAAAACAATAGCAATTAATATGGTGATAATGATGATAGCTCAATATATTTTAATAAAAATAAAAATGTATATGGGATATAAGGTTATGTACGGAGAAAACAATTTAGTAATAGGAGATAGATTGTATGATATAGAAGAAATAAGCAGTATTAGAGATAATTTTGGCTCTAAATTGTACATGAAAGTTGGAAGTAAAGAATATGAAGTATTTAGTGGACAGCGATCTACTAAAAAAAAATTGATAAGAATATTAGGTGATAAGATTGCTTCAAAGTGATCTGAGGGAGTTTACAGTAGATAACATACTTTTAAAAAATTTGGAGCAGTACTCCCCCATTAAAAAAAATATTGCCGTCAGCCTATAGGAAGTGAATATCCAATAAAATAAGTAGAATCTAAGGTAGCATATTTTTATTATGTTTTGGCAGTTGTGTTTGCTGCCTCTATTCTATGGTTTTATTTTAGTTATTAGGAGTGTAGCATTAAAAATCGGAGGTATAGATATGAATATAAGAGTGGCTACTATAGATGATGCACCACAGATAGCATATGTAAATGTTGAAACGTGGTTAACTACATACAAAGGGATTGTGCCAGATAAATTTCTTCAAGAAAGGAAAGAAAAAATAGAAGAAACTGTAGAATGGATACGGGAAAAATTTGAGGAAGATAATATAAAAGCATTGGTATGTGAGAAAGATAATAAAATAGTAGGATTTGCAACGTATGGAAGGGAAAGAAATGGTGATTTAGCGTATAAAGGAGAAATATATGCAATCTATGTTTTAGAAGGGTATCAGAAAAAAGGATTAGGGAAAGAAATTTTTAAACAGGTGGTCAGAAATCTAATAAGCATAGGGATCAATAACATGCTTATATGGGCATTAGAAGAAAATAAATCATGTAGGTTTTATGAAAAAACAGGTGGAAAAATAGTAAAGAGAAGAAATATTGAAATAGGCGGAAAAGAATTGAAGGAAGTTGGTTATGGGTGGAATAATCTAAAAGAGCTAGAGAATATCCTTCAATAAAAAAGAAAGAGAATGCTCTATAATATACACTTATCAACTATTTCTCTTTTTCTTGAGGAACCCCTTCAACAATATAAGGATCTGACTCAACACCAGAACCTGATTTGGAGATTATAGAAGATGAATTTAAAGATAGAGCTGGGCGAATACCACCACGACCACCAAAAGATGCAAAATAGTCAAAAATAGAACCATCGCTCTTAATCATACGTACAAAAGAAGGACCACTAGGAGCATCAACAGGAGTACGTAACCAACTACTCCAGCTATGCTTAGAATCTAATTTTATATTTTTTTCTGGAGAATGAGCAACTGCTTCTTTAGTTGGTTTTCCTATATAATATTCTTTTCCTAATATACTTCTATTTTTCCATACATAGTCATGTAATTCCTTCACAGATAATAAAAATACCTTATCTTCTACCATTTCATAATAAGCATTATCATAATTTTGTACTATTTCTGTTATATCAGAAGCTAGAACGAGGTTATTTTCTCCACCATCTTTTTTATCTTTATCTATATCATCTAGTAAAGATTTATGAACAATTGGATTTATGCTATTCCGTTCATTTGCTGTAAAGTTTCCATCTGCTAAAAATCCTTTTTCAGTTTCATAAGGATCATATCCTTCAAACATATTTTCTTTGGATGGTGGGTTTTGTATCCAGTTTATTGTACCTGCTTTGTTATCACTATTTAACCATTGTCTAATATTTGAATCTTTCCAATAGTTACTTCCACAATCTATTCTACATTCATTACTATGATAATTACCAGCTGCATCAAATGCTTTTAAAGATATGATTTTATCTGAAAAAAGTAGAGGCTTCCTATCTGCATCTATGTTGATTACTCTCCAAAGTATTGGTGCATCATTGTATTTCCCAAATTGTACATAATCTCCTATTTTTATCTCTATAACTTGTTGATGTGCACAACCTACCATAAAAATAGAAACCATCAAAATACATATTATACTTGCAATAAAGCTTTTTTTCATGACTATTCCCTCCAATTAAAAAAATGAATTAATACGTACTAACAACTAGATAAATTTTAAAACTAGCTTTTCTTATTTTAACATTATTTGTATATTGTGGATATATTTATATATAGATTTAAGTTGGAAGTATTACAATTTGGTTTTTGTAATATAGATCAATAGATCCTAGATTAAATCCATGAGCTTTGTTATGTAACTGATTGTTATTTATATGGTCTTGTAATAAGTTACCAGCATATATTATTCTCTAACTGGTTAATATAATAACATCGGGTATATAATGGTTGAGCCAAGACTTATATGTGCTCTTGTCAGGGGTATATATAGGTCGGTCAAAGATTGTATACGGGTCTTGGCGGGTTCGTATACAGTCGGAGAGAAGATTTTATATGGTTAGGAAAGGTTTTATTACAGTCGAATTTATTTGATTGTAATAAGATCCCAACTTATCATATAGGGTCGAGCGAAGATTATGCATAGTGCCGCAGGTCTTAGGACTAATGGTTGTATGGGGTCGAAAGATTCCATATAGCTGTTAAGGTATTGTGTATGGTCGAACGAACCATCATCATGGGTTGTGAACTGCTTGGGTTTGGTCGAAAGATCAGATCTAGGTAATAAGGGATCTATGGTGGTGCAAGGTAGATCATTATGTGCTCGATTTTGATATTTATACAAACAAAAATTCCCTAAAACTGATATGCTCCCCTTAGGGTAGATAGTTAAAATAATATAACTATCTATCATAGGGGATTTTATTATGGATTACTTAATTATTTGAAAACAAGAACTAAATCATGCAGGTAGTTATTTGGAGAGGAATAGACAATCCTTTTTCCTGCATATAATGAATTATGCAGGAGGGAGGGGGAATATTGAGAAAAAGATTATTATGGACAATCGTGTGCAGTATCTTTATAAGCATGCTACTTTATACAGGAAGTTTTTTTAAATACACAGGAAACAAGGTGAAATTAAATGCATCTGCCAAAATACATATAGGAAACGAATATGTAGGTTGGGAAGAAAAAAAGATTAAAGAAAATCCAAACTATGAAAATCTATGGATTCTTATAGACATCAATGAAAAAAGATTAGAGCTCATTGATTTAGAACGTAAGGAAATTTTAAAAAAATTTATGATATTAATAATTATAGGCCCGTTAGGTGGCATCAGCAATTATATTTCTTAGGGGATATATTGTCTAAAATAGGGAGTTAAATACTATGAGTAAAATTTTTTGAAATTTGTTTAATATATTAGAGACAACACTAAGGAATATCTAGCTAAAAAATAAAATATATTCGTACTTTTGTAATTCATATCACCATGAAGTGTATATGAATATGAGTATGACAGAATAAATGTGTGGGTACTACGGGGGTATGATATGACTATTTCACCAAAAATTTTAGATATGATTGAGTACTATAGACATTCTGTTGCGGATAGCACAAAGAAAGAAGTTGATTATAGAACATTTGATAAGCAAAATAAAATTATATGAAATGGTTCAGGGAAAAATTAATCAGGCTACAACAGATTATTTATTTTATTTAAAGTTTAAAGGGAATAAAAAAAAGCTGATGCTAGCAAAGGAACAGGGGTGGAAAATAGATGTTATTCTCTGCCCGATAGTTATGAATGTCAATGTGGAACATGGGGATGAATTAAAATTCCCTAAAAGGGTTGTTCCTTTAATGATTCCAGCAAAGTTAAACTTAAAAGGGGAGACAGAGCATGCGGACATTCTTCCATGGATTGCAAGGAAAATACTAAACCCAACAGAATTAGCATGTTTTGCTGTTGGGGATATAAAAGATTTGGACGCTTTTTTAAGCAAAGAAAAGATACCACCACTTAAAGAAGGATGGAAGGCATTCTGGTGTTTTACTGATAATATGGTACACAAAGTCACTGGAAACATTATCAAAGAATTTAGCATGAACAATTATACACAAGATGCATCTTCTTATATTGTGTTAAATGACTTGGTATTAAATTCAACAGTTCATTTGATGAATTATTATGAAAGTATGATAAAGAATAAAAAAAATGATTTTTCGCCTTTGATTACAAATCTTTTTAATATTAAAGAAAAACAGCATTTAGATGTAGTGGATGATAAAAAACAGTATCTTGCCTCTGCTAAACATATGGGTCAAATGGGGTGCGAATACCCATTATCAGAGTCGCAAAGAGAAACAATAAATCACTATGTGAATGGAAAAAAAGGAGATGTTTTTGCTGTGAATGGACCTCCTGGAACAGGAAAGACAACTTTTTTACATACAGTAATATCCCATGAATATGTGAAAGCTGCACTAAAAAAAGCAGAGCCTCCTATTATTTTAGCAACATCAAACAACAATCAAGCAGTTACCAATATAATAAATAGTTTTTCAAATGTGTTTGATAAATCCAATATACTTGGTCAACGTTGGATTTCTGGAGTAGATAGTTTTGGAAGCTATTTGGTTTCTCCAAATAAGCAAAAAGAAGCTGCTAAGAAATATCAAGTTATAGTACCAGAGAAAAGTAAAATTGTTGGGTTTCTTAATGATATTGAATCAGAAGATTATTTGAATAAGGCATCACAGTATTTTTTAGAATGTGCATCACGGTATTTCCAAAAAAAGAGTTGTTTTAGTTCTATAGAAAATGCAAATAATGCAATACATAAGAAATTAGCTAAAGACGTTGCTCAAATCGAGGAAACAATCCAAAAGGTAGATGAACTTTCGAATTATATCATAAATATTGAAAAAAAGTATAAGCCTACTATTTGCAGAGTTGTAGAAGATTTTAGAGATAAACATACCTTTTATGAAATAAATAAGGCTGCATGGGATGATATTGATATTGAATTTGAAAATTGGTTCAAAAATTTTCCGTTTTTTAAGAGAATTTTTATGAGAATGAATGTATTAAATCCAATTTTTATAAGACATTTTAGTAGATTTATTGATGAGCATCCTTTACTTGTAGGTGAAAATATAGTTCAAAGTTATAAAGGGATAGAAAATTGTATTATGGAAAATAGATCAAAAGCAACTAAAATGCTACATCAATGTAATCAAAAGATATCAGAGATAAAAAACGACATTAAAGAAATCTCCAAAATTAAAGATGAAATAGTTAATATTGGATTAAGGTATGATGCTTCTATAGAGTATTCGGATCATATTAAAGATGATATTAATAATGCTCTTGATATGACATTAAGATATGAGGCATTCAGACTGGCTACGCACTATTATGAGGGGAAGTGGATTCAAGAGGTAACTATAAACATAAAAGAGGGTTATGAAGATAAAAAATCAAAAAAGAAACGAAAAAAACAGTGGAGAAGGATTGCTAAACTTACACCATGTCTTGTGTCTACTTTTTATATGATTCCTAAGTTTATGGAACATGGATATTATAATGAAGAGAAAGTCTGGATACCAGACTATTTATATGATTTTATTGATATTCTAGTTGTAGATGAAGCTGGACAAGCGTCTCCAGAGGTATGTCTTCCACTTTTTGCATTGGCTAAGAAAGCGGTTATGGTAGGTGATACTTATCAGATAGAACCGGTATGGAGTGTGGAAAGATTTTCAGATTCTCCGAATATGAAGAATTATGTAAAGGATGTTAATAATGAAGTGTTTTTTGAATCTGGATATTCAGCATATAATGGTAATCTGATGAATATAGCAAAGCGGCGATCCAACTTTTGCAAGTATGGCGAGGGTGGATTATATTTGACAGAACACCGAAGATGTATCCCTGAGATTATTGAGTACTGTAATGAACTAGCTTATAAAGGTAAACTAAATCCAAGACGTAAAAACAACCTTAAAGACTTTCCGTTTGAGCATATGGGACACTTGCATGTTGCTGGGAAATCAGAAAATTATAATTCAAGCCGTAGAAATATAATAGAAGCAAAGGCTATAGAGAATTGGATAGTTAATAATGCTAAACTGCTGTTAGATTATTATAATGGTCCTAAATCTAATGATGAAAAGAGCATTGCCGATATTGTTGCAGTTGTGACACCTTTTAAAGAACAATCAAGAGCTATTATGCATGAACTAAGAAAAAATAAAGGATTTGAAAATATTACAGTAGGAACTGTACATTCCCTCCAAGGGGCTGAGCGGCACATTATTTTATTTTCATCAGTGTATACTGAACGAAATAAACAATCTTATTTTTCTGATAGAGGAGTTAATATGCTCAATGTTGCTGTTTCAAGAGCGAAAGATTCATTTGTCGTTATAGGGGATTGTCGAATCCTTGATAAAAAGAGAAATTCTCCTAGTGGTATTCTTGCTAGATACCTAAAGTATAGAGAGTATTCTAGTGTCAGTTCTAGGTTTATACAGTAAACTGTTGAAGCTATTATAATCAGAGTATTGAAGATAATTTTAGATTGGATATATTGGCTTTTGATAAAGAAAAAAAATCTTTTATCATAATGTTTTGCTTAGAGTACGGTGAGAAGTCAGAATTGAAGTGTAGAAATTATGATATAATAAAACTAACAAATAAAACTTCCTGATTGGAGGGGATTTTATGAAATGGCATGATGTAAGAACACAATATGCTAACAGGTGGGTATTAGTAGAAGCATTGAAAGCTAATTCTATAGATAATAAAAGAGTTATTCAAGATATGGCAGTTATATCGAATCATACTGATTCTACGGATGCGTGGAAAGAATATAAAAGTTTACATTTAAGTGATCCATCAAGGGAACTATATATCTTTCATACTTCTAATGAAGAAATTGAAGTAATCGAACAAAGATTCATGGGAGTAAGAAGGAGGAGCATGTAATGAAAATCCGTATGGAGGATGGATTACCTTTAGTAGAAATAACAATAAAGTATAAAGATAAAGAAAAAATTCTTAAAAATGTTTTATTGGATACAGGGTCTTCCAATACAATATTTGATACAGATGCAGTAGAAGATATAGATCTAGTTATTGATCCTATTAAAGGAAAAGCAAGACGAATGTATGGTGTTGGTGGAGAAAGTGAATTATGTTATGAGCAAACAGTTTCAGATTTAACGATTGAGGAATTTATATTAAGAGATTTTACAGTACAGTTAGGGATAACTAGAGAAAATTATGGATTTGATGCTATTTTAGGAGTAGATTTTATGTATAAAAATGGTATTATGATAGATTTTAAAAATTTAGCAGTTAATAAATAAAAAAGTAGTAATTTTCTGGGGAATATTATAAATAATAATGGATAAATTTAGAAATATGTGGCTAAATGTCTAGTGGTCAATATAGTGAGAAGAATACCTTGGAGGGGACCCCTTGAATACTAAGTTTAAGAATGTTTTTATTGCAAAACAAAAAATAACGACTATCTGCTTAAAAATTTGTTTATAAAATTGATATAAACAAATTTTTCGTTTTTAACTTAGTAATTCTAATACGCCAGCTCGTATAGTCTGGCGTATTAGAATGGTACAGTCCATAGATAACAAGACTTAGTATTTAGGTGATGTAAAAACTTTAATGTATAGGATATTTTTGCAGGGTTACGTTGATTATTAACTAGCTGTCCATCCACCATCCATAGACATCATAGAACCTGATATACAGGCTGCTGCATCAGAACATAAAAATTTGGTTACCTCTGCAATGTTTGAAGGGTCGATTAATTTCTTTACAGCGGCCTTTTCTAACATAATTTCGTGAATTACTTTTTCTGCTGATATACCATGGGATTTAGCTTGATCTTCAATTTGATTATCTACTAAAGGTGTTCTAACATATGAAGGACAAATTGAATTTACAGTAATACCATGGGCGCCTCCTTCTAAAGCGGCAGTTTTTGTTAGTCCGCCCAAGCCATGTTTAGCTGAGACGTATGCTGATTTGTATTTGGAAGCTACTAATCCATGGATTGAATTTAAATTAATGATTCTACCCCAGTTTTGTTCCTTCATTGAATTCCATACATATTTTGTAAGTAAGAAGGGGGCAGTTAGCATAAGCGAAATCATAAAATCCCATTTGTCTTCTGGAAAATCTTCTATAGGAGACACAGTTTGTATACCTGCAACATTTACTAGAATATCTACCTTAGAGAACTTACCTAAAGCATAATCAACTAAGCTTTTACAATCTTCTTTTTTGCTTAAATCTGTTTTAAAATAGTATGCACCTATCCTTTGAGACTCTTTTTCTAATCTTTCTTCATTAATATCAGCCATGATCACCTGTACATGAGCTTTAGCAAAGGACTCAGCGATTTTTAGTCCTATACCACTAGCTGCTCCTGTTACAATAGCTACTTTTTTTTCTAACATATATTTGAGACCTCCTTAAAATGATTTGCTAACCTTGTCTTCAAATGTTTCATTAAGAATGTGAAAAAATTTCGTCATATCTATTTTTTTATCATCTGTATAGAGTTGATATGTTTCATTTTTCGTATTTATTGCGATGGAACCATTTTTAAAAAAGGTTCTTTTATTTAGGAGTAAATCTTTTATGTGGGTATATTTTATAAGGATATTATTTTTGCTATATTTTTCTATTTCAGTTATATCTAGATTTTCTAAAAGATCCCTTTTGTTTTGACCAGGGTCAGCCCTGAGCATCCATGGCTTAAAGCTTTCTCCTAGCCATACAAGCAATAATCTTTTGTTAGTAATGATAATGTCATAATATTGTTTTTGATAAAATCCAACCTTGAAAAACTTTGGCATGATATCTATGATATATTCTTTCATAAAACCCCCTCTACTTTCATTGATATTTTTAAGAGTCCATCACAGCACGCATATCATGATCTAATTCAGGCTCTGATGTCATGTATGAAACAACTATATAGACGATGATTGAAATAACCAATGTTAATGTACCATTGTATATTTTAAGGGGTGCAAAGATATCTTGATAAAAGGACATACCTAAACGTTTAGATACTTCTAAACCAACATTTAAGACTAAGCCTATTAATATGGACCAAAAAGCGCCTTCTTTTGTCCCTCTTTTCCAGTTCAGACCAATTCCTAATGCTGGAGCTAATGCGGCTGCAAAAGTTCCCCATCCAAAGGCACCTAATATGGCGATACCTTTCGTTCCAAATATAAAAGATACAATCACTGTAAGAATTGATAACAATACAACTGCCAGTCTACCATACTTTAATTCTTCTTCTGAAGAGATGTGCTTGTCAAAGAGTTTTGGCATATCTCTAACGATAGATGCTGACGCTAGGTTGATAAATGAGTCTGCTGTAGACATAACTGCAGATATAATTCCAGCATAGATGATCCCTGCTAGTATTTTTGGAGAATATGTATTTAGGAATATGGATATTGCATAGTCTGAATTTTCAAGTGCTGCCAATTCTCCGATTTCTACTTTGTATCTTATGACTAATCCAACACCTAACCACAATAGTCCTCCAAGCATTCCTGCCAATCCAGCTAATGCAGGACCCCATTTTAACTTTTTAACATCTTTGATCATATAGAATTTATGGGCAATTTGCGGTTGTCCAACGATACCTATGGATAGACAAAAGAACCAACCTATTGCAAGAGAGGGTCCTACTAAACCAAAGGGACCTACAAACTCTGGACTTACTTTATTTGCAAGGGTAGCAGTCATATTTGCCATGCCGCCTCCATGAAGCAAGGTATATCCAAATACAAATAAAGAAGCTACAGCCATTAAGGAACCTTGGAAAACATCTGTATATACCCCTGCAAGCATACCACCAGCAACTGAGTATACAAGAACTACGCCCATACCTATAAGAACAGATGCTTTAAAGGACAATCCAAATATAGGGGATAGAATAAATGCAAAGGCACTTATTTGGGTTGCTAAGTAAAGGACAAGACCTACTAATGAAGCGATAGCAGATAAGAAGCTAGCCCCTTTACTTTGGTATCTTGCATATATGGCATCAGAAACGGTCATACAATCCCTTGTTTCTGCTAAAAATCTCATCTTTTTACCTAATATAAGCCAAGCCATAGTAAAAGAGATAGATGTAGGAAAGGTCATCCAAAGAGTACCTATACCTAATTTGTATTCTAAACCAGGACCTCCTACAAATACATATCCAGATATGGCAGCAGAGAATGAAGCCATGGCAACTGCGATAATCCCTAATTGTTTTCCAGCAACAAAGAAGTCAGATGAATTTTTCGTCTGTTTCATTGCCCAAAATCCAATTGCTAGTACAATAAGCATATATATAACGATGATAGTTATAACTGTACTCATTTATAAGCGCCTCCTTTAAATTTAGTGTAATTCTGTTTCGTGACCGAGTTGCTTTTCAAATTTAACAATATCATTTTCATCTAAATAATCTTTATCAAATCGAAACCCGTATACCAAAGTACCGAATATATAGGGAAGAAGCCAGACACCATAGATCATAATGGCTGTGCTAGGCATGAATCCTAATACAGTTCCATTAAATGTGGAATTCTCCATGAGTGTCATAGCTAAAAACCCTACTGTCCATATGATATAAAGTGATATTAATGAAAATTTCAATCCCTTTCCAACTTTGTTTTTTCTCAAGGCACCCAGAGTCATCCATGAGACCATAACTACTGGGAAAGAAATAACAAGAAGTATAGGCAATTTAGCAATTTGGGCTATGAGCATGAGGATTGCTCCTGCTAATAAAACTTTGACCCAAGTATCATTTTGATTCATACGATAAAACCTCCCTTTAGTTGATAGTGAAAAGCTTTCCTTTAAAAACAAATACATATCACCATATACAATTTTTCTTCGCTTCAAATCTAAGCCAATCTCTAAAATTAGGATGTGCTATGTTAATCAAGGCATTTACCCGATCCTTTATAGACAGACCTCTTAACCACGCAACACCATGTTCTGTTACTACATAGTCCACATCATTTCTTGAAAGACTTACGATAGAACCTTGTTTTAGAAAAGGCACTATTTTTGAATAGGTCTTTTCATTTCCTAATTCATCTTTTCTTGTATAGGTAGAATACATAGCTATGATGGATTTACCCCCTTCAGACTTTTGAGAGCCTAGTACTGTATCTACTTGCCCACCAGTTCCTGAATATTGTACATTTCCAATAGATTCAGAAGCACATTGCCCTGTTAAATCTATTTCAAGACTTGCATTAATAGAGGTAAACTTTTTATTATTTTTTATTTGAAATGGGTCATTCACCCATGAGCCAGGTTTAAATAATACTGTAGGGTTATCATCTAAATAATCATAAAGTTTTTTTGAACCAAAGGCAAAAGAACATACAGAATAGCCATTATAAAAGCCTTTTTGAGAATTATCTACTGCACCACATTCAATTAAATCTATCATGGTTTCTGTGAACATTTCTGTATGGATTCCTAGATGTTTTTTCACCTTTAATTCATTGGCAACAGCGTTTGGAATATTTCCCACTCCTAATTGGATTGTGGCACCATTTTCCACTAGTTCAGCGATGGTTTCTCCTATCTTTTTATCTATATCTGTATAGGGGTTGATCTTTATTTCTGGTACATCTCTATTGCTTTCCACAATGGCATCCACTTGACTAACATGTATGATATTGTCTCCAAAGGTTCTTGGATAATTGTGGCTAACCTCACATATAATGTGGGCTCCAGCATCTATTAATTCCTTTTCATATATATTACTGATAGATAATGATAGATACCCGTGTTTGTCCATAGGGGAACAACTACATAATAGGACCAATCTTTTATCTTTTATAGCAGATAACTTTTTCCAAACAGCGATATGGGCATGTTGAGGAGTGAAGGTACTATTCCCTTTTTCATGGGCATTTCTTAATGCTTTTGTAAAATACCATCCATGGTTAAATACCACATCTTTGTAAGATGGATTTTTTATCACTTCATAATTCCCTATGGGTAGGCAGGTTTGAAGCTGCACACCTGATACGCCATTGTCTTTTATTTTATGAAGGTTTTCTAGTAAGACCATAGGTTCTGCGGCTGCTTGTGCTGAAAAGAGCACATCATTACTTTGAATGAGTTTTAGTGCATCCTCTACAGTCTTTAGTTTATTCTTATAAATGAGTTTGACATTTTCCATATTGAAATTCCTCCTTGCTGTTTCTTATATTTTGATGATTTATAGGAATAATCTAGCAATATTTGTGCCAAGAAATAAAAAGGGTTACAAATAGGCAGATAAACAGATTTTAGATAGGATGAGAGTTCAAGAATAGAGAAGATGAGTGTAACGTTTTGTTACATATGAAACATTTTGTTACTAAATTTATAAAATTAGGTATATTTTGAAAAAATGACAAATCACCATACCTTTGTGATTACCGTAAGACATAATTTATGTTAAGATAGATATAGAAAAATCTCATAAAGGATGGTCCCATATGGAAAAGTTTATTGGTTCAAAAGAATTTATATCGTTTTGCCATAGTGCCTTTGACAATATCCCTATAGCAATAGATTTTTTAGATAAAGATGGTCGTATGATTTATATCAACAAAGCGTTTTCAGATTTTTTAAAAATTCCAATAGAAGACATGATAGGAAAAATTGTTACAGAAATCAACCCTACATCAAAGTTTTTATGGGCATTAAATAAGAAAAAAGCAGATATAGCTGTAAGGCATGTATTTCCTAATGATAGGGAAGCCATATGCCATAGGATACCCATATTTGATAATCAAGGCAATTTAATGGGCGGACTAGGGATGATTCTCTTTGAAAAAGTTAATGAAATGAAAGAAATATTAAAAAAATGTGAAATACTAGATAAAAAACTTAAGCTATACAAAAAAGAAATTGCCCGATTAAATCGTGCCAAATATACTTTGTCGGACATCATAGGGGATTCTAAACCCATGAAATTATGTAAAAGAACAGTTAAAAAAATAGCAAACTTGAATCTTAATGTGCTCATCACAGGAGAAAGCGGTGTGGGAAAGGAACTCTTTGCTCAAGCTATTCACAATGAAAGTGATAGAGCCCATATGCCTTTTGTAAGCATAAACACCTCTGCTATACCAGAAAATTTGTTGGAATCAGAATTGTTTGGTTACGAAGGTGGTTCTTTTACGGGTGCTAAGGCTGAAGGAAATATAGGAAAATTTGAAATTGCCAATGGTGGGACCATATTTTTAGATGAAATCGCTGATATGCCTTATTATATGCAGGCTAAAATATTAAGAGTCATTCAAGAAAGAGAAATAACTCGAATAGGAGATAATAAGCCTATTCCCATAGATGTAAAAATCATATCTGCAACCCATAAGAACTTGGAAAATAAGATTGCTGAAAAGAAATTCAGAGAAGATTTATATTATAGATTAAATGTACTTAACCTTCAAATACCTCCCCTCAGAGAAAGAGCAGGAGATATTCCTAAACTAGCTGAAGATTTCCTTATAGCATTTCATAAAGAATATGGACTTTATAGGAAACTATCAAAAGATGCTATGGAGATTCTAATGAAGTATTCTTGGCCAGGAAATGTAAGAGAACTTAGAAATGTTCTTGGAAAGGCATCTGTAAATGCAGAGGATACTATAATAACAGACAAAGATTTACCAGCAAATCTCTTTATAGATCTTATTGTCAAAGGAAATCAAGGAGAATCAGGATTTTATAACATATTAAAGAAAGTAGAAAAGGAATTAATTGAAAAAGCCTTGGTTCAAAGTAATAATAATAAAGCAGAGGCAGCTAGAATTTTAGAAATACCGCGTATGACATTATATAGAAAAATAGAAGATTTGAAAATAAATATTTGATAGGTCCAAAGGTTTTAGAAACTTTGCGAGAGATCTAATGATATAATAAAACTTCTTGGTTGGAGAGGCTTTTAAATTCCCTCCTTTGTATACAGGATTTATCCCGTTTGAAATCATTTTTTAGTATTGTAACAGAAATTTTAAATAAATGTCTTTTACATATTTTAGAACTAAATCTTCCTGATTGGAGAGAACTTTATGAAATGGCAGGATGTGAGAAATCAATATGCTGACAGATGGGTATTAGTAGAAGCCTTGAAAGCTAATTCTATAGATAATAAAAGAGTTATACAAGATATGTCAGTTATATCGAATCACACTAATTCTACCAGTGCATGGAAAGAATATAAAAGTTTACATTTAAGTAACCCATCAAGGGAACTATACATCTTTTATACTTCTAATGAAGAAATCGAAGTAATTGAGCAAAGATTCATGGGAGTAAGAAGGAGGAGCCTTCAATAAAAATCTGCATGGAAGCTGGATTACCTTTAGTAGAAATAACGATAAAGTATGAAGATAAAGAAAAAATTCTTAGAAATGTTTTATTGAATACAGGGTTTTCTAATACTATAATATAGACCATATATATTTTATATTTGTGTATAAAGATATTTTGGACGATAGTGATAAAGATATAGATTTTGTAGAATTAAAAGAATCCAGTTCGGGTTTCAAAGTGCAAGTAGTAGGAATGGGAGAACATATTAAAATAGTTGTATATAGTTAGCGAATATCTTGATTGTCAGGAATATTTTTAATGGACATATTCAATAAGAGAAATATGTCTTTTTTTTATGTTTTTGTTTTAACGACATGATTAGACAAAACTTGTTATTTTTTCTAGTAAAATAAAACCAAATAAAATATGATGAAAGCACAAGGGTGATACAATGGCTATAATGATTCCTGATAAGATAACACGTTCTTTTACTGAAGGAGAACGAGAAGTTTTTTATTTTTTAGAAGAAAAGTTACCTTCAGATTATTTTGTATGGTATGAACTAGATGTAGAAGATAGATATCCAGACTTTGTGATTGTAGGACCTCAAATAGGCGTATTAATATTAGAAGTAAAAGATTGGTCAGCAGATACGATTCAATCCTTTGATCAAGATAATATACATATATTAAAGCGGATAATAAAGATATAATATTTGATGATAAAGAAATGAGCGGATATTATAAGACGGGATCAAAAATTAGTGTCAAAAAAGTTGGTGATAAGTATTTTATGTTTTTTGATGCATTATTTAAGCAATCAAAAGGAAAAAAATATCAAAGGATTAATAAAAGTATTTCATTAACATGTGAAAATTTAGAATTTCAATTTTGTAATGATAGTACAAAGATTATTTCTAAAGATATAGCACAAGGTCAAGTTATGATTAAAGATTATGCAACTTACTTAAGTGACAGATACCATCTTAGATATAGTTTTAGAAAAGATGAATTTCTTGAACATAAATAGCAACATATTTTTTCTAAGGGACATAAAGTTGATAATGAGATTTCTATATTTACTTTTAATGTGAAAATTGTAATATAGAAATTATGGTATAATAAAAGTAATAAATCTTCTTGATTGGAGGTAAATTTATGAAATGGCAAGAAGTAAGAGAGTTATATCCAAATCAATTTGTACTACTGAAGATTTTAAAATATCATACTATCGAAAATAAACGATATATAGATGATATGGCAGTGGTAAAGGCTATCAATGATCCAAAAGAAGCGACAAAATTATTGATAAATGGAGAAGCAGATGATCTAGTATATCATACAAAAAATGAAGAAATTGTTGTTAAAATTAAAAATTTAAGAGCATTTAGAGGTTTGGTATGATGAAAATAAATTATAGAAACGGCTTATTATTTACATCTGTTGAAATTACCTACAAAGGAAAATCAAAAATCATAGATAACATAGTAATTGATACTGGGGCGGCTGAATCTATTATTTCTCCTGATATAGTAGATGATATTGAAATTTATCCACAAGAAGATGATGAGATTGTTACATTTATAGGTGTTGGGGGAAGTGAGCATCATTCTTTTGAAAAAAGGATTGATACATTTAAAATTGGTTCAGTCGTATTAGAAGATGTTGAATTAGATTTTGGAATAATTGACCCTAAAGGTAAAATCATACATTAGAAAATTTGGATATAATTAGATTGAAAAAAGTAATAATTTCCTGGAGAAAATCATAAATAATAATAGATAAATATGGAAATGTGTTACTAAATGTCTAGTGGTCTACTTTCGAATGGGAACACCTTGGAGGGGACCCCTTAAAATGGAGAGTTTGAGACAAAAGAATAGGAACTACCTGTGATAGGAAGAGGATGTTAGGGCATCTTCTTTTTTGATGTGATAATATTAGTCTATTTTGGTCAACTAAATATACTCATACATGTGGATATTTTTTTTTAAACTTTTAATATCATGTCACAAAATGATATATATATACACGTTATAGAAGTGAAAATTGATTTTCAATTCAATGAAGGAGCGGTGAGATGGAAGAGAATAATTTGAATCATGCTTTTACTACAGGTGGTGAATATGAACTACGGTGTGCTATAGAAATATAGGTAGTGTATTACTATTTGCCTTTATGATATTTTATAATCTACCGATAGCTATATTCTTTTGCCTGTTTTATGATGATAATCGAATTGTTACTGTAAAGAAAGCTCAAAGAATAAAACAAACATGTCTTGTATTTTTAGCCCTTAACATTGGTTTATATCTTCCCTACTTATAATAGGTATAATTTATTTACCATCATATATAAATTACCTTCTTTATGGATAACGGGTATACCTTTCATATGTTCATGGGTAAACACTAGATTAAGTAAGAGTTTACTTAATAGAGCTGAGGAAAATGAAGGATATTAAAAGAATTTAATATTTTATTAGGTTAGGTTGGATAAAGATTAAGAAGAAGAGATATTTATGATCTGTCTTCTTTTTTTTATTCTTCTTTTTTATTAACTTTGTGCCTGTAAAAAGTGTATAAAGTATGAATTGTTTGATTGTTATCAACAAGATTTGTAAGTTCTTTAATAAAAAGTCTTATGGATTATGTTTTTTCCAGGATAAATTGAGAGATTCATTAGTAGTGCTTGCTAAGTTTTTTCATCTATGATGTGAGCGTTTTGTTAAACGTTACATACTGTATAGAGGATTCTTTTTCAAAGTCCTTACAAATCGATGGATCGCTGTCTATATTTTGGTTGTTGTAAAATTATGTTAAAATATATTGGTAATATATTTTAACCAATAAGTTAGATAAATTATTGCAATAACTATAAATTTAATTGCTAGGAGAATTTATAAGATGAGAGATGTTTTATACATAATAGTTGCATTAATATTGATTGTATTTGGTGTTGCGTTATTAGTAAAGCAAATTTTAAGAGAAAAAGCCATAAATTTTGAAGATCGAAATACATTGATGATCTTGATGCCTTGCGAAAATAAGAAATGTAACCCGGATTTGTATTTAGAGACAAAGGATTATGAAAATAAAGAAATTGAGTTGGATTCAAGTTTTTTTAATTTAGTAGAAATTAATTTAAAGGAAATCAAAGATACAAAGCTTTATTTTGATATTTTAAATGAAATGAGAACAAGATTGAGATGTATGGAGAAAAAATTCTTTTCATATGCAGGGTTAATTTATATGGTATTAGGAATTTTTCTTTTGTGGGTTGTTATGAAATCTATGATTTTGGGGTAATTCTTTTGAAGGGAAATGATGAGTATGTGGAAAAAAAATTGGGTAAAGGTGATATTTGCTGTATTGATTATATGGGTAATTTTCGTTGGCTATTATTATGTGCAGCATCGTATAATGATTTGGCAGTATACGATCAATCAAGAAATGGACTTAAAAGATGTAAAAGTAAAAATAGAAGAAGTCATACTGGAAAATAATAATGGGCGTTTTTATAAATATAATAATGAACTACTACTGTTGAGGCTAAAAGGAAGAATTATTACTAATAAATCTTTAAGTAATTCTGATGCGAATGTGATGAGGAAGAACATTGATATAGAAGTGATTGATGAGGTAGGCGCCAACCATTCAAGTGGGGGTAGATGCCAGTATGAAGATGGTAGTAATATAGTTTCCTTTGAGGTAAGAGGAAATTTATTTCCGATAGATAGAATAAATAATGAGCTAACGATTATTGTAAAAGACAAAATGAACAATTTTAGTGATGAAATAAAAGTGAAGCCAGAATATAATAAGAAAACACATAGATTTTTTAGTAGAAATCTAATGGGTATGTTTATATTATCTCTAGCATCTTTGTGTTTAGGATTTGGAGGAGTTTTGTTAACAGGGGAAAAATTGATTATACAGACCCTTATAGAACGTTTAATACCTATTAGTGGTGTATGGATATTTTTTGCTTTAATAATTAAAGAAGATGGATGGAAGTTTGAAATGGTTATAATGATCATAGCATTTATACTACTTATATATTTGTTTACAAGGGGAAAATCAACTGTTTTTAACATAGATGAAGAAAATATACTTTTACTATTACAGGAGATATGTGTAGATAAAGGAATAGAGTTTGATACCAGAACTTTTTCAGTTAAGATGTCAAATGGAGAAAGGAAAGAAATTGACATCAATTCAACTGCAATGATTACAGAAATTAATTTTAAAAGGATTCAGGATAAAAAGCTTCGTTCTGAAATAGTAAATGAAATAAAATTGAGATTAGATGGCATGGAGAAGAAAAAATTTTCTTATACAGGCTTATTCTATATGGGAATGGGAGTTATATGGATATGGGTAATTCATAAAGCTAATATTTTTGGATAGTAATCGACTTGAATGAATTATAGCTTGTATTTTCAATTGCTAAAGGGGGTACTGTTATGTTGAATCTCAAAAATGAAAACTCTTCTATCTATAAAAAAGGAATAATTATAAATCAATTGATTATGATCTTTTCAATAATACTTACACAAGCCTTTGATGATACAAAATATGAAATGATTTTTAGAGTAATGTGGATGGTTACTGGTTTTATGTGGCCAGTATTAATGGGAACAAAGGAAGTGATTGCTAAGAAAAATAAGGCAGGATATTTTTATTATGTTTTGGCAGTTGTTTTTGTTACTATTATTCTATGGATTTATTTTAGTTATTAGGAGGTATATATTATTTATGAAAATATTAAATTCACTAACATCCATTGAAGATTTTATAGAAAATAATAGACTTGTACTATTGTACTTTTCTCATGATATGTGTGGGGTTTGTCATGATGTATTACCTAAAATTGAGGATATGCTCATCAGTTACCCTGAAATCAAGAGCGCTAGAATAGAAATAAGTAAATTACTCCAAGTATCAGGTAGATTTTCTATTTTTACTGCTCCTACCCTTCTACTTTTTATTGATGGGAAAGAAACCATTAGAGAGTCACGGTTTATTAGTATAGAGCAGTTAAAGGAAAAGATTGGGCGATATTATGGTATGTTGATTTAGAATATCTCTATTATACGAAGTGATTAGTTACAAATAAGTATACGGGAGATGATAATTTTGAAGAGATGTTCTTGGTGTAAAAATGAAAAGAAAATTAAAGCATCAATAAATAATGTTCAAAGATTTATAGAAATTCCTGCAAAAACCAAATTATCTGAAATAATTAGTAAAGATTTAAAGAAGTGAGGTTTTAAATTTATTGGTCTAGTTATAATATATTCTCATTTACAAGCTACGGGATTAGTTAATGATCACATAGTAGATTGTTTTAGATATGAGCAAATTAAAAATATGGTGACAAGACCTAAGAATAATATATAATAGGATACCTCAATCGGATATAGATTTTCATGTATATCGTAATAGTAGAATAATGTGAAATAAAAATATCTTTTATATAATATAGATAAATAGGAATTTGGAGTGAGAATAAGGATGAAAAAAATAAAAATAATTAGCATTGTAACTTTAGTTATAAGTATGATTTCAATGATTGGGGGTATTTGCGTAGTAACTTATTATGTAGATAATTTGTTTATTCGAGGGCTATCGGTATTTGTTTTAATTATGTCAAGTTGTTTGGTATCGAACACAGTGAGATTGATATTTGAAGAGACAAAGTAATATAAATTCCAATTTATTGAATAGATTAAATGAACAATATTCTTATTAAGCGTCACAACAGTAGAATATTATGAAGAAAAAAATACTTATATAAAAGGAGCAAAAAATGAAAAACAAGAATTTATTTTATTTAATATTATCGCTGGGAATTAGTTCAGGAACAATATTGACAAATCGTTTTGTAGTATCAATACCTGATTGGTTAGCAATTGTACTTACGCTATTGTCAACAGGATCTCTTATTATTTTTATTATTAAAAGTCGTAACAAAAGAAAATGAGTATAATCTGTAGTTATAATAATACAAAATCTTCTTATTAAGCGTTACAACAGTAGAAAATTATGCATGAACTTGAATTTATAGGAGGAAAAATTAAATGGAAGATTTAATAGAAAAAGATTTAGAACTAATAGAAAAAGCATCTGAAACAATAAAAAAGAATTATGATAACATAAAATATAATCATACAGTTGCTGTGGCGGTTAGATGCAAAAATGGGAAAATATATACAGGGGTAAATGTTTATTCTCTTCATGGTGCTTGTGCTGAACAGGTAGCAATTGGTTCGGCTATAACTAATGGAGAAAGAGAATTTGAATGTTTAGTTGCTGTGAAAGGTGAAAATGGTGATGAGATATTGCCACCATGTGGAAATTGTAGACAGTTTCTTTCTGACTATATGCCTGACTTAAAAGTGATCATTGAAACAAAAAGTAAATTAAAAAAAATTGAAGTAAAAGAATTATTACCTTTTGCTTATTCAGTTCCAGAATAAGGTGAATGATAATAACATTTAGAGTTTTGTTGTCGCAGTATTCTTAGTAAGGGTCACAATGGTGACAAATTATAAAGTGAGGCTATGTATACTATTTTAGAGGTGAATATTATGAAAGATATAGATAAAAGGTTTTTGCCGAAAATAAGCTATGAAAAAACAACAAATATGGAAACCAAAGTAGAAATTGATATAAGAAAAAAAGCAGCGTGTCCTTGCTGTGGATCTATTACAATCCCTAATAATGGTGATGCACTTGCTTATATATGTCCTATATGCTTTTGGGAGATAGATACTTTCATTTCGAGGGAAGATGAAGAAAGTGATCAAAATCATGGACTGACTTTAGTTAAAGCAAGACAAAATTTCAAAAAATTTGGAGCAGTACTCCCCCATTTAAAAAAATATTGCCGACAGCCTATAGAAGGTGAATATCCAATAAAATAAGTAGAATCTAAGGGTAGCATAGAGTATAATGGCTATACTGCTAGGTGTGGAATTCATTTGGCTGGGGATTACATTATATAAAAAGTATTATTATGGCATTGATCCTTTTGATGAACAATAATGAAATATTTTAAGAGAAAGAGGAGAATCTAATGAACAATACGAATAAAAAAGAAACAAATAAAAATCACAAACTAAAAATATGGCCCATTATATTAGGTGTGTTTACATATATTATCATTGATGCTATATTTGATGTACCTAATTTTTATGATGTGTTTAGAATTCTATTTTAGAAATGATTATATTTTCACTACTTTCTCATACATTTACAATGAGGAAGTTATTATTCTTTTTATTGTGAGGGACCCCTTCAACAATATAAGGATCTGATTCAACGCCAGAACCTGATTTGAAGATTATAGATGATGAATTTAAAAAGAGAGCTGGTCGAACACCACCACGACCACCAAAACATGCAAAATAGTCAAAAATAGAACCATTACTTTTGACCATACGTACAAAAGAAGGACCACTAGGAGTCATAGCAGGAGTACGTAACCAATTACTCCAGTTATGCGTACAATCCAAATTTATATTTTTTTCTGGAGAATGATCAACTGCTTCTTTAGTTGGTTTTCCAATATAATATTCTTTTCTCAATATATTTTTATTTTCCCATACATAGTCATGTAATTCCTTTAAAGATAATAAGAATACCTTATCTTCAACCATTTCATAATATGCATTATCATAATTTTGTACTATTTCTTCTATATCAGAAGCTAAAGTAAGTATACTTTCTCCACCGTCCTTTTTATCTTTATCTATATTATCTAGTAAAGACTTATGCATAATTGGATTTATGCTATTCCTTTCATTTTCTGTAAAGTTTCCATCTGCCAAAAATCCTTTTTCATCTGCATAAGGGCTATATCCTGTAAACATATTTTCTTTGGTTGGTGGGTTTTGTATCCAATTTATTGTATTTGCTTTTTTATCACTATTTAACCATTGTCTAATATTTGAATTTTTCCAATAGTTACTCCCACAACCTATTCTACAGTCATTACTATGATAATTACCAGCTGCATCAAATGCCTTTAAAGATATGATTCTATCTGAAAAAAGTAGGGGGTTCCCATCTGTATCTATGTTGATTACTCTCCAAAGTATTGGGGTATCGTTGTATTTCCCAAATTGTACATAATCTCCTATTTTCAGCTCTATAACTTCCTGGTGTGCACAACCTACCATAAAAACAGAAACCATCAAAATACATATTATACTTGTAATAAAGTTCTTTTTCATGACTACTCTCTCCAATTTTAAAAATGACTTAATACGTACTAACTAGTAGATAAACGTATAAAACCAGCTTTTTTTATTTTAACATTATTTGGATATTATGACTATGATTATATATAGATTTAAGTCAGAAGTATCACAAAAGGGGTTTGTGGTGGTGCAAGGTAGATCATTATGTGCTCGATTTTGATATTTATACAAACAAAAAGTCTTTGAAACTGGATATGCTCCCCTTATGGTAGACAATTAAAATAATATAACTATCTATTATAGGGGATTTTATTATGGATTACTTAATTATTTGAAAACAAGAACTAAATCATGCGGGTAGTTATTTGGAGAGGAATAGACAATCCTTTTTCCTGCATATAATGAATTATGCAGGAGGGAGGGGGAATATTGAGAAAAAGATTATTATGGACAATCGTGTGCAGTATCTTTGTAAGCATGCTACTTTATACAGGAAGTTTTTTTAAATACACAGGAAACAAGGTGAAATTAAATGCATCTGCCAAAATACATATAGGGAACGAGTATGTAGGTTGGGAAGAAAAAAAGATTAAAGAAAATCCAAACTATGAAAATCTATGGATTCTTATAGACATCAATGAAAAAAGATTAGAGCTCATTGATTTAGAACGTAAGGAAATTTTAAAAAAATATAGGATTGCTAGTGGAAAGCCAAGTACTCCATCACCCATTGGGAGTTGGAAAATTATTAGAAAAGGCAGATGGGGAGAAGGTTTTGGTACACGGTTTATGGGATTAAATGTACCCTGGGGTAAATACGGAATACACGGCACTAACAAACCTAACTCTATTGGATGGGCGTCTTCTCATGGATGTATAAGAATGAACAATAAAGATATAGAAGATTTGTATAAAAGAGTAAAGGTAGGGACGCCTATAACTATACAAGGAGGAACCTTTGGTCCCTTTGGCAATGGATTTCGGGTAATAGAGCCAGGTTTTAGAGGGTCAGATGTTTATGAAGTGCAAAGATATATGAAGAAAAGAGGATATTATCCACTATGGGTAGATGGTATTTACGGAGAGGGAATGAAAAGATATGTGATCAAATTTCGAAAGGATCATGGATTAAAGCTTACCCATAATGTAGATATGGAATTTTATAAAGTGTTAGGAATTCAATTGTTTGAATAAAAGTTTCTGCTGAGAATAGCAGGAACTTTTTTTAGATAAAATAATTCATTATCCATAAAGGAAGTAGAACTATATTGTAGAAATAGTAAAAATAGTGAAAAATTTACAGGGGGATAAGAATGGATAAAAAAAGCATTAAAAATTTTGCTATGAGAGCACGAAAAGTATTGATAGAAAAAATTAAAGAAAAAGCTTTAAAAATAGGGGTTAGAGAAACAACTATAGAAGAAGTAAGTTATCAATGTTTTTCTTGGTTGACGATTCTAAGATATATGGAAATAAAAGAATATTTATCAGAAGATTTACAGGTATTTAGTAACATGGATCAATATAAAAATAAGGATGATTTTAAAGATAAGATCATTGATACATGTAGTAAATTAAATGAAATGCTACCATTTATTTTTAATCCTATTTCAGATAATTTTAAAAATTTATTTCCAGATTTAATAGGAAATGTGTTGTTAGAAGAACTTTTAGATTTTGAAATTATCTCAAAAGAGGATTGGAAAGAAGTTGAAATTGTAGGGTGGCTGTATCAATATTTTATGTGGGAGAAACATAAGGAAGTTGTAAGGATCAATAACAGTAGAATTCAAAAAGAGCAAATTGCTCCTGCAACCCAGTTATTTACACCGAAATGGATTGTAAAGTATATGGTACAAAATACACTGGGGAAATATTGGATTGAGCATATGCATGATGAAAAATTAGAAAGCAAGTTAGCGTTTTACATTAAGGGGAAGGGGTTACCCCATGAAAAGATTGATCCTAAGGATATAAAAGTATTAGATCCTGCTTGTGGTGCAGGGCATATTTTGGTATATGCTTTTGAGGTATTGTATTATATATATCTTCATGTAGGTTATGAAGATACAGATATTCCAAAATTAATTTTAAAGCATAATTTATATGGATTAGAGATAGATGAAAAAGCTTGCCAACTAGCTGTTTTTGCATTGATGATGAAGGCGCGAGAAAAAGATGAAAAATTTTTTTGTAAAATGAAACAAGAAAAAATTATTCCGAATATATGCTGTATAGAGGAAAGCAATATTTTGATGGATCAAAAGGATGAGCTGCTTGAAAAAATATCTAAAGGAAATATAGGATATGATAAAAATCAGATTGATAGTCTATTCAATACTTTTTACCATGGGAAAGAATATGGTGCTATTATTAAAATAAAGGATTTTGATGAAGCATTTTGGGAAGGAAGACTTAAAAGTTTAAAGGATGAAGCTTTGAAAAAAGTTTTAAAAAAGTTAGTAAGGCAAGCAAAAATTATGAGTCAGTCTTATGAGATGGTCATTGCAAATCCTCCCTACTTATCGAATAAAATGATGAGTGCCCAGTTAAAAAAATATGTAGATGCACATTTTAAAGATTATAATGGAGATTTGTTTTCTGTATTTATGAAGAGAAGTATGGATTATGTAAAGATGGATGGCTATTTAGCTTTTATGACTCCTTTTGTGTGGATGTTTATTAAAAGATATGAAAAGCTACGGGAAATTGTAGTTGACCATAAAGATATTGTAAGCCTTATAGAACTTCAATATTCTAGCTTTGAAGAAGCTACTGTACCCATATGTACATTTGTTTTAAGAAATAATTCAAATAGAGGTGTAGGAGATTTTATCAAACTTTCTTCTTTTAAAGGAGCCCCAAATCAGCCTATCAAGGCTTTAGAAGCTATAAAAGATAAAAATGCTCCTTATCGTTATAGATGTGCTACGAAAAACTTTAGAAAGATACCAGGAATCTCCATTGCGTATTGGGCAAAACCTTCTATGGTTAATGTGTTTCAAAAAAGTATTCCCTTAAAAAAAATTGCTGATGCTAGGGTAGGGTTACAGACAAGTAATAATAAAAAATTTGTAAGATTTTGGCATGAAGTAGATATAAGCAACATTGGTTTTGATTTGAAAGACAGAAAAAGTGCAAAGGATAGTGGATTTAAATGGTTTCCTTATAACAAGGGAGGAGACTTTAGAAAGTGGTATGGTAATCATTTTTATGTTGTGAATTGGGAAAATGATGGAGAAGCAATTAGAACATATAATAGGGTGTTGAATGCTTCAAGAAATTCAAATATAGGGATTGCCAATACATCTTATTATTTTAAAAAAGGAATTACCTGGTCCTTTGTAAGTAGTGCAAAATTTGGAGTAAGAATTTCAGAGGAAGGTTTTATATTTGATACGGCAGGATCCTCTCTTTTTCCTAAAGAAGAATACATATTGTTCATAATTGCTCTTTTGTGCTCTAAAATTACTTATATGTATTTAATGATGATTAATCCAACATTAAACTTTCAGCCAGGAAATATAGGGAGCATTCCAGTGATTTTCCCTAAAAAGCAAAGTATAAAAGAAAAAATAGATGATTTAGCAAAAGAATGTATAGATATTGCTAAAATGGATTGGGATGAGAATGAAATTTCATGGTCTTTTAAAAAGCACCCTCTTTTGCAGCATAAGAAAGGAGCTTCTACCCTTAAAGAAGTTTTTGAAAACTGGAAAGTATTCAAAGAAAAGCAATTTGAAAAAATGAAGAAAAATGAGGAAAAGCTAAACAAAATATTTATTGAGCTATATGGTCTTGAAGATCAGATTACCCCAGATGTAGATGCGAGGGAGATTACTGTTAAAAAGGCAGATGGAAAAAAGGGTATAAGAGCTTTCATAGCCTATGGGGTGGGGTGTATATTTGGAAGATATAGTTTAGACCAAGAAGGGATTGTTTTTGCAGGGGGAAAATTTAATGATAGTGTATATAAATCTTTTCATCCCGTAAAAGACAATATTTTGCCAATAGAGGGGGCTGCTTCTATTACATCAAAATTTGTAGAATTTTTAAAGGTTACTTTTGGAGAAGATACACTTAATGAAAATCTTGATTTTATTACAAGAGGATTAGGTAGAAGAAAAGAAAGTTCAATAACATATATGAAAAAATATTTTCAAAATGAGTTTTACAAAGATCATGTAAAGATGTATCAAAGAAGACCCATTTATTTTCTATTTACATCCGGAAAACATAAGGCTTTCCAAGGGCTACTATATATACACCGTTTTAACGAAGATAGTATTTCTAATATAAGAAAAAATTATATAGAAAAGCTTTTAGAAAAATATATGAAAAAAAGATCTTTATTAAAGAAGCAATTACATGAAGAAGGAAAAAATAGAAATTTAAGAAGAAATTTGATACGAGTTGAAAAAGAATTAGAAGAGTTAATAAATTATCATAAGGCTTTAATGGAGATAGAGAATAATGGATTGAAGATGAATTTGGATAATGGTGTAAAAATGAATTATCAAAAGCTAAAAGAAGTATTATCTAAAATTTAAGAGATTTATAATTTTTGATGTATAAAAAAAGTATGGATTTGTATCCTACTTTTTTATTTTTTTACATATACTCTTATGAATAGCTTTTAAGGAGGGAGTAGCATGCTCGTATTTATTACTTTAAAGAAAAGAAGGTTGCTTATAGTATTAGGAGTTTTGGCTCTTTTTGTTTTGTGCATGCTTTTATTCTTTTTTATTCCCAAAGGATCTACTGTTTTTGTAGAACAAGAAATGTCACAAGAAATACAAGAGATTTTTAATAAGAGAACTAAAGCTACTTTAAATAAGGATATGGAAACACTAAAAAACTTATATGATTGTTCAAGAAAATATGGGGTATGGGCTTATGAACATGAATTGAAAAAAATGAAATATTTACATGAGTGGTCTGATAAGCAAGGAATCAAATTTACAGATATAAATCCAATTGCTATGATTAAACGAGTCAAGGATAAAGGAGATCGGGTGACGGTAAATTTAACGGTTTGTTCTGAGTACAAATATGTTTATGAAAATAATACAGAGAATAGCAATCTTTTTAGAATAGGAACTTATCATTCATTAGACCTTAAATCTACTGAAGAGGGGTGGGTGATTATCAGGGAGTGGTATACAGACCCTTTTGCAGATTCTATGCATCTTGATGATATGAAAACGGAAAAAATAAAGGAATATATTCTATCTCAAAATGTTCGGGATTTTTCCAATATGATAGAAAGAAGAAAGAACGCTTTAATATATGCAGATAAGTATTGTGGAGGTGCAGGGGATAAATATTATTCATATAATAAGAAATATAGAAATTACAATCCATTAGGAGGAGATTGTGCAAACTTTGCTTCTCAAATTTTACATGAAGGAGGAAATTTTAGAAAAAATTATTCATGGAATTATGGAAAGGGTGCTACAAAGGCATGGATTAATGCTCATGGTTTCAAAGATTATATGCTATATAGTGGAAGAGCGTCAAAGGTTGCTTATGGAAGTTATGAAAAAGTATATAAAGCTGCTTATAAACTGCAGCCTGGAGATTTTGTGGCCTATGAAAAGAAGGGGAAGGTTACTCATATATCTGTTATAACAGGAGCAGATTCAAAGGGATATCCTCTTGTGAATTCTCATAATACGGATAGATATAGAGTACCATGGGATTTGGGATGGAATGACAAAGGAATAAAATTTTGGCTGGTGCATGTACATTTCTAATGCTTTTTTGACACCCTTTTTTATGATATAATGAGGGTGTTTTATATTTATATAATTTAAAAAAGAGTATGAATATAAAGACAAGACTGAAAGCTTAAGCAAATTTTATTGTTGCTAAAGAAGATGAAAGGTATAGTAATCTAAAGAAGAACATACATAAGGAGGACCCATTATGGCAGGAAAAGATTTATTAGAAAAAGGAGCAGTTGTTCAAAGAGATAAAGAAACCTATGCAATTGCACCCCATTTACCTGGAGGAGTTGTATCTTCAGATACCTTGAGAAAATTAGCAGATGTGGCAGATCAATATGGTGCTCAGGCTATAAAGGTAACAGGAGCACAACGTATAGCTATTGTTGGTATCAAGGAAGAAGATATTGACCATGCTTGGAAGGATTTAGATATGAAACCAGGGGCAGCTATTGGTTTATGTGTAAGAAGTGTAAAAATATGCCCTGGAACTACATTTTGTAAAAGAGGAAGACAAGATTCACTAAAAGTTGGGTTGAAGCTTGATGAATTGTACCATGGTATGCAGTTACCAAATAAATTAAAAATTGGGGTAAGTGGATGTCCTAATTCTTGTGCAGATAACCATTTTAGAGATATTGGGATAATGGGTATGCCAAATGGTTTTAAGATTCAAGTTGGAGGAAAAGGTGGAATCAAGCCAAGAATTGCAGATTTATTAATGGAGAATGTATCTGAAGAAGATGTATTTCCTGTTGTGGATAAGATTATAAAAGTTTATGCTGAAAATGCAAAAAAACATGAGAGATTAGGTGCATATATAGATCGAATTAGTTTAGAAGAATTTAAAAAGCAAATAGAAGAGTAATTTATTTGGTAAGATGATTATATAGAAGAATTATAAAAGTAGGAGGCATAGAAGCCTTCTATTTTTTTGTGTTTTTATTATCAATTTATGTGGGGAAAATTTTATGAATAAGATTGTATAGACCGATTAAAAAAAAATCATAATATCACTATATAAATAAAATTAGGGAGGATAGATAATGATTAAAATCAATGTATGTGAAAATAATTATGGTTATGGAACAGATGAAGTGATTGATACAATACAAACAGAGTATCCCGAAGTAGATGTGGAGGTAGCTCCTTGCTTGGGACATTGTGAAGATTGTAGTGTTGGACCATATGTTTTTATAGATGATGAAATGGTACAAGGGGATACACCAGAAGAATTATATGAACAAATTAAATTATCTCTTGAAAAAAGAGTATTAAAAAGTAGATAGTTTTTAATGAAATGCTGAAGTACGAAAAACTTCAGTATTTTAAAATTTTATAAAAAACAGTTGATTTCTATAGGAAAAGAGTTTATTATTATAAATGAACAATTATTCATTAAAGGATGATATGAATGGCACGAAAGACAGATCCAAATAAAATAGAAAAAGTTAAAAAGGCTGCAATAGAAATGACTATCGAATATGGATATAGAGGGGCGTCTATTGCAAATATTGCCAAAAGAGCAGGAGTTTCAGCAGGGTATTTATATAGACATTATAGTAGTAAGGAAGAGTTAATAGAAGATTTAGTAGATACACGTTTAAAAGAGCTAAAAGAGGGGTTTATGGAGAACTTTAGCCAGAATAAAAGCTTGTATGAAATGATTGAAGACATGGTAGTAAAGCTATTTCAGTTAGCAAAGGAAGATTTATTGATTGCTCAATTTATTATTACCCTTATTTTTGAGATGGACTTTGATGAAAAATTTAAAAAGAAAGATTGCGAACGACTTGAAATCGTACAAAAAATTAGACAAGTAGGATTAAAAACAAAAGAATTAAATTCTAAAACTACAGAAGAAGATGTAGCTGTAGTAGTTTTTACTATTCCCTTTATGTATTTAGCAGAAATAATAAGAAAAAAGAATTATGAAGAATTATTGACTGAAGAATTAGCAAAGAAAGTAGCACAAATTTGCATGAATGCATTAAAATAATTTTTTTTACTTTATTAATGAATAAACATTCATTCATTATAGGCGAAAAATACTATTTTTCAACAATATAATTATAAAGAAAGGATGAAAAGACCATGAAAAAGATTGTAGCAATTTTTATGATGAGCATTATGCTGTTATTAGTAGGCTGTGCACAGGCAGAAGAAATGAAACCAGAAGAAAAAGTAAGAGCTGTAAAAGTACAAAAAATTGAAGAAACAAAAAATGCTGTATCCCTTAATTATATTGGAACAGTAGATTCTAAAAGTATAATGGATTATAGCTTTAAAACAGGTGGAAAGCTTGAAAAGGTTTATGTAAAAAAAGGAGATCAAGTAAAAAAAGGAGATATATTAGCAGCATTAGATAAAGAAGATATTAACTTACAATTAGCTGCTGCAAAAGCAAACTTAGCATCAACTGAAGAAAATATAAAAAAAGCTGAAGATACGATGAACTATAATGAAGATCAATTAAACAAAATGGAAAAATTATATGAAGCAGGGAGCATATCTAAATCACAATATGATCAAATAAAATTACAAAGAGATACTTCTGTAGCCACCTATAATCAAGCAAAATCACAATATGAAGCTACACAGGTTAATTATGAAAATATTCTTATCGCTCTTGAGGAATCTAGTATTTATGCCAAAGAAGATGGCATTGTTGTAGAGATACCTCATGAAGAAGGAGAGAGAATTGCAAATCCTACGATGTCTTATGTAACAATCCTTCAAGTAAGAAGTATCGATCAAATCATCAATGTTGGGATTGCCCAGAAGGATTTAAATAAGATTCAAGAGGGAATAAAAGCTATTGTTGATATAGATGGAGAAATAGCCAATGGTGTTATTACAAGTATTGACGAAGCACCAGATCAAGCAACGAGAACCTACAATGCAGAAGTACGTGTAGAGGATAAGAATTATAGGCTAGGGTCTATTGCGAAAGTATCCTTTCATGTAGGAGAAGAAAAGGGAGTATGGATTCCTATGCAGTCTATATTTTCAAATGGAGAAGATTATGTATACATAGTAAAAGAAGATAGAGCTTTTAAAAGAACTATCACCCTTCTTAAAAATTATGAAAATAAAGTAATGGTAAAAGGTGTAAAGCCTGAAGAATTATTGGCTATAAGTGGTATGAAAAATTTAAATGATGGTTCAAAGGTGAATATTGTAGAATAGGGGGTTTTATCATTGAATAAATTAATCAAGCAGCTTATAAAAGAAAGAAAAGTAACCCTGTTCTTAGCAGTGATCATTGCGTTTTTAGGGGTATATGCCTATTATGTATTGCCAAGACAAGAAAGTCCAGATGTATCCTTTCCAGCAGCTATGATTATTACACCTTATCCAGGGGCATCTCCTAAAGATGTAAAGGATTTGGTAACTAGTAAAATAGAAGATGAATTAGCAGAGCTAGATGGAATAGATGAGATCCAAGGTATATCCAATCAAGGGTTATCCATTACTGTACCTATGTTTACAGCAGATACAGATTATGATAAGGCTATGCAAGATGTAAGAAATGCAGTAGCAGATGCAGAATCGAAGTTACCAAAAGGTGCTTTTGTCAATGAAATCGATACAGATCTTGTATCTACTGCTGGAATTATTATCAGTCTTTCAGGGGAAAATTACTCTTATGAACAATTAGCCTCCTTTGGAGAATTATTTAAAGATAAATTAACAGGACTTGAAGGGATTACAAAATTTGAAATAGAAGGAGAAGTTGATAAGGAAGTAAAGGTAGATATAGATGTTGCTAAGCTCAATCAATTAGGTTTATCTATAGCAGATGTGGATAGCATTATTCAATCACAAAATATAGAAATTCCATCTGGAAAAATAGAATACCAATCTGGAGAGATTACTGTTAAAACTCCTGGAATATACGCTAATATTGATGATATAAAGAATACGATTATATCTGTATCAAGAAATACAGGGGTAGTAACAAGATTATCTGATATTGCAAATATATATATGGATCTTGAAGATGGGGTAGAAAAATATAAACAAAAGGGACTCAATACAGTACTCCTTACAGGATATTTTGAAAAAGGGAAAAATGTAGTCATCGTAGGTAAAGATGTACGTGTAGCACTAGACAAAGTAAAAGGACAATTACCAGAAGATTTAATTGTTGAAGAAATCATCTACCAACCTGATGATGTAGCAAAATCTGTTAATGATTTTATGATCAATCTATTAGAAGGAATCGTACTTGTTGTAGTTATTGTATTTTTAGGAATGGGGTTAAGAAATGCATTGGTTGTATCTACAGCTATTCCTATGTCTATACTTATGACCTTTGGAGTAATGTATTTGATGAAAATTTATATTCATCAAATGTCATTAACAGCATTAATTGTAGCTTTAGGGATATTAGTAGATAATGCTATCGTTATTAGTGATACCATACAAGTAAAAATAGATGAAGGGGAAAGTCGATTGGATGCAGCTTATAATGGTACAACTGTATCTTCTATTCCTATTTTCACAGCAACCCTTACGACGATTGCAGCATTTTCTCCATTACTTGGTATGCCTGGAGCTGCTGGTAAGTTTTTAGGGTCTATCCCTAAAGTACTTATTATATCTATTATTGCAGCTTATATTGTATCTATGTTTATTACACCAGCTATGGCAGCTATAGCTTTTAAACCTAGCAAAAAGAAAAGTGATCAGGAGGGCGGATTAAGATTATTTTTCAAAAATACATTAAAGTTTGGACTGAAATGGAAAAAAAGTACAATCATCGTGACATTCTTAGTATTAATTTTTGTTATGAAGGTATTGATGCCACAATTGCCATCCGAATTTTTTCCATATGCGGATAAGGATATTTTCTATATAGAAATGAATACAGAAATGACAGGAAGTATTGATGCAACGGAAAAGCTGACAGATGAGGTAGTAGCATTGTTATCAGAGGAACCTGAAATTACGAGCTATACAGTGTCTGTTGGGAACGGTTTACCCAAATATTATATTACTGTACCTGTAGCTACACCTTCACAGGATTACGGGCAAATGCTTTGTAAATTTGATTTAGGAGATAAAAAGAATAGAAGATTTGAAGATAAAGTTATATTTTTAAATTATATTCAAAATAAGCTAGAGGCCAATATTTCTGGAGGAAAATGTAGTGCTAGGCTTCTTGCAAATGCAAAACCAGCAGATGCAAAGGTTATCTTAAGACTTTCTAGTGACAATTTAGATCAGTTAAGAGAGGTTGCTAATTTATTAAAAGAGGAAATTGCAAAAATACCAGGAACAACAAACGTTCGTCATGATATGAAGGATAAAACTTATGAATTAAATGTGGATGTAGATGAAGAGGTTGCAAGTAATTTAGGTATATCTAAATACGATATACAAAAACAAATCAATGTGGCATTATACGGAAGTGCTTCTTCTGTATTTAGAAGAGATGGAAATGAATACAATATTAAAGTAAGTAGTGATATGAATAGTGTAGAAGAACTTGAAAATTTAGAGATAAAATCTTCTATGACCAACAATAAAATACCACTAAAACAATTTGCAAAGGTTACATATAGTAAAAAAGATGATATCATTAAAACATTTAATAGAGAACAGACTGTTGAATTATTAGCTAATGAACTTCCAGGTTATAGTCCTGCAACTATAGAAGATACCATAGAATTTGAGCTTTTACCAAAGTTAGATATATCAGGAGTAAAGATAGATTTTGCAGGGGAACGGGAAGATATTAGTGAAAACTTTGGAATCGTAGGACTTTTAGCTGTATTTGCCATATTTATTATCTATGTTATATTGGTAGTTCAATTTAATTCCTTTGTACAGCCAATGGTGATTATGATTACCATCCCATTATCTTTAATAGGATCAGTAGCAGGATTATTTATTTTCAATAAACCCATGTCTTTGACAGCATTTTTAGGAATCATTGCGTTAATTGGGTTGGTTGTTAAAAATGGGATCTTGTTAATAGAATATATTAATGATGCTCGAAAAGGTGGGGATTCTATTGATGATGCTTGTATAGATGCAGTAGGAAAGAGATTCAATGCAATTATTCTTAGTGCAACAACTACAGTAATAGGTCTTGCCCCTTTAGCAATATCAGGAAGTGGTTTGTTTGGACCTATGGCTATATCATTAATGTTTGGTTTAATGGCATCTACTTTCTTAACGATGGTTGTTATACCTGTTGTATATAGCTTAGTTGAAGGCTTTATGGAAAAAATAAAAAATAAAAGAAAAGTTGTAGCATAAGTAAAGAATATATGGGAGGGATTATTATGGGCATGAGGACTGAAATAGAAAAGTCAATTAAACTACAACAGCAGATTCAGAAAAATAAAGAAGGACGATTAAAAGATTATTTTGATAAAAATATGGAAGATCAGTATATAGCTTATGTGAAAGAACATATTATGCATACCATTGTTACGGCTGATAAATTAAGAAAAAAGAGTGTAACGGTTATTCCTTTTCCAAACATAGGGGTATACTTTGATATAGGTACAGAAAAAATTTTACAAATCATAAAAAAAACGAAGCATTATTTTGAAGGAAATGAGATAGAGGTGGATATTGTAGATAAATTTCCAAATCCTAAACATGTAGAATATAAAGTAATGCTTTAATAAAAATGGATGAACCTATTCGTTAGAAGGATATGGATAGCTCTTTGGAGGTAGATCATGGGACAAATCATCGAATTATATAAAACTAAGAACAGAAAAATAAATAATGTTCCTACTAAATATGTACATAAGAAATCTATTGATCAAGAAGAAGGAACATTAGTAAATATACAAAAGCAGATGGATACGGTTATAAAAGAAAATACATCTGTAATAGGTTTGATTTATACCATCAACAAGCTTTTAGTTGAAAAAGCTAATCAAAATCCTCAAAAAATGAGAAATTTGATTAGAAAGTATTTTATGAAGAATGATGAGGTTGAAGACTTAAATGATTTATTAGTCAAAGCTATCCAAGAAAAAGGACTTCAAACGGGAGAAGTCAATCCATATTTAACAGAAAAAGAAATTGCTAGTGTTTTTCCTGTAATATCTATGCATTTTATCGGATCAATTCTTGAAAAAGAAGAAAGAGTTGAAGAAGAACAGATAAAAAGAATTACAAAAATTTGTTTGAATGCATTGATATAAATATACCTTGTAAAGTTTATTATCTTCTATTATCATATGAAGTAAATAATCAGGAAAGGGTGAAGGGAATATGGAAAAACAAACAATAGAATTTCCAAAGTATACTACAGAAATGCTAGAAATCTTAAAAAGAGGCCGTGTATTATTAGTTGGTCAGGGAAAGGATGGGAAACCTAACCCTATGACGATTGCTTGGGGAAGTATAATGTTTTCTTGGAATAAACCTATCTTTGTTGCCATGGTGAGAAGTTCAAGATATACATATAAACTTATGGAAGAATGCGATACCTTTACGGTAAACTTCTTTGACGAAAGTTATAGTGAAGCCATGAAGTTTTGTGGAACGAAATCAGGAAGAGATTATGATAAGTGGAAAGAAACTAATTTAACACCAGTAAAAGGGAAAAGTATAGATACGGCAGTTATTGAAGAAGCTATGATTAATATGGAGTGTAAAACCATCTATAAAGATGAAATGAATTTAGAGTTTCTTGAAAAAGCTATTATAGATCAAAAATATGATACTAGTGTAAATCCTGAAAATGTTCCCCATATATTTTATTTTGGAGAGATTATGGATATGTATGGAGAGATAGCAGAAAAATAATACTAGAAAAGAGGCGAAAATTTTCGCCTCTTTTCTATATGAGTTGATAGGGTGATTGGTATTATTTTTTGTTAGTATGCTCTTTTATATTGCCTAATACATTACAAAGCGTATCGCATGTCCCAATCCCTGCAACACCAGAGAAAAGGCCATATATAATATACTCTGCTGTTGAAGGTAATTCTAAGAAAAAAAAGCTACCGATTACGCCTAATGGAAGTGCTATTAGATGAGCATATTTTTTAGCAAGTCCAAATTTTTCTAGTGTCTCAACAATACCAAAAACTACAGCAATTAAGATACCTATTTTAGAGTCGATCAAAATATCACCCCGCTTTAGTATACGACCAATAAGCTAGAGTAGTGATTGGCTTTATGAAAAAATTGATTACTAGAAACAAATATATAAGAGTTATGAATGATAGGATATATGCTTATAATATTTTTCTATATATATGAAACCTTGGAAGATAATATATTATAATTGAACTATAAGTGTTGAAAAATTAAGAAAACAAGAATAGGGAGGACGAAAGATGGCTGATTATAGAGATTTGTGGAAAAGTTTAAATATTGACTTAGAAAAACATGATCAATTATGTGCAGTACTACCAGAGTTTTTTGGAGATATTTATTTATCTCAAGAGAATCGTCCTGAAAGTATGAACTATTATAATTTCGTTGTTTCAGAAATACATGGATATAGAATAAAAGAGCTAGCTGAATATAGAGAAAAAGGTGGAAAGGTATTTGGAAGCTTTTGTGTATTTGTACCAGATGAAGTAGCTTTAGCAGGGGATGCTGTTGTAGTAGGGTTATGTGGAGGATCTGATTTTTGGGTTTCTGATGGAGAAAAGGTGCTTCCAAGAAATATGTGTCCACTCATTAAAGCTTCTGTAGGAGCAAAGGTTGGTGGAACCTGTCCATATTTTCAATCAGTAGATATGTTAGTGGGAGAAACAACTTGTGATGGTAAGAAGAAAGCATGGGAAATTCTCGAAGAGTATACCCCTATGCATGTAATGGATTTACCACAAATGAAAAGAGAAAAGGATAAGCTTCACTGGATGGATGAAATTAAAATATTTAAAGAGCAAGTAGAAGAATTAACAGGGAACACTATTACAAAAGAGAAATTAGAAAAAGGTATCAAACTGATCAATCAAAAAAGAAAAGTTCTGCAAAGATTATATAACACAAGAAAGGCAGAAAACTTACCAATTAGCGGAAAAGATGCACTTCTTATCACACAAATAGCCTTTTATGATGATCCAAATAGATTTATTGAAAAGACTACAGAACTTTGTGAAGAATTAGAAGCTCGTATAGAAAAAGGAGAAAGTGTTTTTAAGGAAGGAACGAAAAGAATCTTAGTAACAGGAACCCCTATGGCCATACCAAACTGGAAAATGCATCATTTGATTGAAACCAGTGGTGGAGCTGTTGTCTGTGAAGAAACCTGTACAGGAACAAGATATTTTGAAAATCTAGTAGATGAAAATAAAGATACCCTAGAAGGGCAAATCAGAGCTTTAGCAGATAGATATTTAGGTATTAACTGTGCATGCTTTACACCAAATGAAGGAAGAGTTGATGATATTATAAGATTATATAAAGAATATAAAGCAGAGGGAGTTATTTATTATAGCTTACCATTCTGTCATACCTATGCACTAGAGTATAAAAAAGTAAAAGAAGCATTAGACAAAGAAGGCATTCCTGTTATGATGATTGAGAGTGATTATAGTCTACAGGATGCGGGACAAATTAAGACAAGACTCGAAGCTTTCTTTGAAATGCTTGAAACATCTAAGGAAGCAGCTGTCACAAAGTAAGGTGAAAACTATGAACCTCCAAACCTATATATTATTTCCATCTCATACGGATGGATTAGCATTAGAAAAAGTATTAAAATCAAATGAGATAAAATATACAATTGTTCCAACGCCTAGGGATTTAAGTAAATGTTGTGGCATATCCATTAAGATTGATCCAGATCAAAAAGAGAAAATAGAGGGTTTAATCCAAAAAAATCCAGATATTAAGATAGAAGGAATTCACACCGTTGAAAGAAAAAAAAGAAACTGGTTTGTATAAGGAGGAAATAGCTTTGTATTCAGTAGGAATTGATGCAGGGTCTGTAGCTACGAAGGGAGTACTTTTCAATGGACAAATAGTTCATACGGTAACGATTCCAACAGGATGGAGTCCTAAAACTGCATCAGAAAATGTTTTAAATACTTTGTTAAAGGAGACTGGCGTAAAAAGGGAAGAAGTAAAAAAAATTATAGGCACAGGGTACGGCAGAATATCTATGGATTTTGTAGACAAAGCAGTGACGGAAATTACTTGTCATGGTAAAGGTGCACATTTCCTTAATAACAAGATAAGAACCATTCTTGATATAGGAGGACAGGATAGTAAAGTTATTAGTTTAGATGAGAACGGTAATGTATGTGACTTTTTAATGAATGATAAATGTGCAGCAGGAACAGGAAGGTTTTTGCAGGTGATGACCAATTTATTAGGAGAGGAAATTGAAAAAATCGACCAGGTAGCACAGTATGCTAATCCTGAGTCCATTACCAGTATGTGTACAGTCTTTGCTGAATCAGAAGTAATTAGCCTTCTTGCAAATGGTGCTAGTAAAGAATCAGTTGCAGCAGGAATCATAGAATCTATTGCCAACAGAGCAACAGCCCTTCTTAGTAAGATTAATATCTCTAATGAAGTTGCCTTTACAGGAGGGGTTGCTAAAAGCCAAGTATTAAAAAAAGCAATAGAAGAAAAAATAAAAAAGCCTATTTATATTGCTCATGATACACAGATCGTTGGTGCATTAGGTGCAGCGGTAATAGGGTTTAATAGGATAAGAAAATGAGGAAGTAGGAAAATCTACTTCCTCATTTTTTTATAAAGGGATTTAAAAAAGCTTTTAAAGGTAGAGATATATACTTCTTTTATGATTTGACCAAAATATATGTTATACTACTATATAGAAAAAATGAGAGTTAGGGGTGTAGTAAGGGCATGTTTGATAAAGTGTTGCTTTCAGAAAAAGTAGCAAATAATGTTAAAAATTTAATTATAGATAATGAACTTCAACCTGGAGATAAATTGCCAAATGAAATTCAATTGTCAAAAATATTAAATGTAAGTAGATCTACAGTGAGAGAAGCCATTAAGATATTGGTTTCAAGGAATATATTAGAAATCAAAAGAGGGAAGGGTACCTTTGTTTGTGAAAAACCAGGAATTGCCACAGACCCTTTAGGGGTTACCTTTATGAATAAAAAGGATTTATTATTATATCTATTTGAAACCCGACTGATTATTGAACCAGAGATTGCAGCGTTAGCGGCGAAAAGAGCTACAGAAAAAAATGTAAAGGCCTTAGAAGAGGCATTTGTAAAGATGAAAAAGGATATTTTAGAAGGTAAGGATCATACAGAAACAGATATGGATTTTCATAATATTATTGCAAAAAGTAGTCAAAATCCAATTATCAAAAGAATTGTTCCTATCATTAATGATAGTATTAAGGAAGGGTATTTAGAAACGAAAGATATTCCTGAAAGTGGAGAGAAGGTTATTAGTTATCATGAAAAGGTATTAGAGGCCATAAAAAATAAAGATGAAAAAGCTGCTAGACAACATATGAAAGAACATGTTGAAAATGGTATGCAAGAAATAAGGAAAAAATAAACTGTCAAAGAAGACAGTTTATTTTTTTTGAAATTTTTTAATAAAAATAAATGATATAAAAATAGTTGAAGAACAGACAAACAAACGAATAAAGAAGATTTCTTAGGAAAACGTTATACAAAATTTATAAATATTTCAAAATGACCTATTGACTTTTTTGAGAAGGAATATATAATGTAGATATAAGACATCAGACAACGGACAATGCGAAACCGTTTTAGGGGGAGATAAATATGAAAAGAATGGAAACTATTCGAAAAATTTCTGAAAGTGGTGTAGTTGCTGTAATCAGAGCAGAATCAAAAGAAGAAGGTATGAAAATTATTGAAGCAGTAAAAAAAGGTGGTATTAAGGCATTAGAAATTACTATGACTGTACCAGGTGCTGTAGAAATTATCAAAGAACTATCAGAAGTTTATAAAGATGAAGATGTAATCATAGGAGCTGGAACAGTGCTTGATCCTGAAACAGCTAGAGCATGTATTTTAGCTGGAGCAAAGTATATTGTAAGTCCAAGCTTAAATGTTGAAACCATAAAATTATGTAATAAATATAGAATTCCTGTTATGCCAGGGGTAATGACCATTACAGAAGCTCTTTCTGGAATGGAAGCTGGAGCTGAAATCATAAAGGTATTCCCTGGAAGTGCTTATGGACCATCTATTATTAAAGCATTCAAAGGTCCTGTTCCACAAGGAAACTTTATGCCAACAGGTGGTGTAAATCTAGCAAATGCAGCAGAGTGGATTAAAGCAGGAGCAGTTGCAATAGGAACTGGTGGAGATTTAACAAAGGGTGCTAAAACAGGAGATTATGATTTAGTAACGGAAACTGCTAAAAAGTTTGTAGAAGCAGTAAAAAATGCTAGAGCTTAAGGAGGAATAAAAATGGCTAAAGTTGTAACTATGGGAGAAATTATGCTTAGACTTTCTACTCCAGGGTATGAAAGATTTACACAAGCAAAATCTTTTGATGTAGTTTATGGTGGAGGAGAAGCAAATGTTGCTGTATCTCTTGCAAACTATGGACATGATGCATATTTTGTAAGTAAATTACCAGAAAACCCAATTGGACAAAGTGCAGTAAACCATTTAAGAAGATTCGGTGTAAATACTGATTATATAGCAAGAGGTGGAGAAAGAGTAGGAATCTACTACTTAGAAACAGGTGCATCTATGAGACCTTCAAAGGTTGTATATGATAGAGCAAATTCAGCTATTGCAGAGGCTACTGCGAAAGATTTTGATTTTGATGTAATCTTTAAAGATGCAGAGTGGTTCCATTTCTCTGGAATTACGCCAGCGCTTAGTGAGGAAGCCGCTGTTCTTACAGAAGAAGCATTAAAAGCTGCAAAAAGAAACAATGTTACTGTAAGTGTTGATTTAAACTATAGAAAAAAATTATGGACACCAGAAAGAGCAAAAGAAGTAATGAGTAATCTTATGCAATATGTGGATGTATGTATTGGAAATGAAGAAGATGCAGAAAAGGTATTAGGATTTAAGCCAGGAGAGACTGATGTAACAACAGGAGAACTTGAGCTTGAAGGATACAAAGATATCTTTAAGCAAATGAAAGATCAATTTGGATTTAAATATGTTGTAACAACTTTAAGAGAAAGTTACTCAGCATCTGATAATGGATGGTCAGCGCTTATTTATGATGGAGAAGAATTCTATCATTCTAAGAAATATAATGTAAGAATTGTTGATCGAGTAGGTGGTGGAGATTCTTTTGCAGGAGGGTTAATCTATGGACTGTTAGCTCCTGAAAAAGATTTCAAACAAGCCCTTGAGTTTGCAGTTGGTGCATCAGCACTAAAGCATACAATTTTTGGAGACTTTAACCTTGTATCTGTTGATGAAGTGGAAACATTGATTCAAGGAGATGCATCAGGAAGAGTACAAAGATAATTTTGGTCATATGCCTCAAAACTTAATATAAATAAACAAACAGCATCTGCCTTTCGGTAGATGCTGTTTGTTTTTAATTGAGTAGTTTATGGATATTACTGAATGATAAGTTGAAAAGATTATATGAAAGCATATATTTAGTGAAGAGTAAAGCTAGCTATACCATGGTTTACAGAATTGTTAAAAAGAATGATACAAAAAACAAGATAGAAATTTCATACAAATGATTGACGAAAGATGTAAGTTTGTGTATACTGATATCAGACTGATATATCAGTTAAATATCTATGTAATATCATGTGAAAACGTTTTGCGGGTAAGTGAAATAGAAGTAATAATTAAAAGGATAAGATGGATGGAACAATAAGGATAAGCCTATGAAATATTAATATATGCCGATTTATGGTAAAAGGTTAATGATTTATGAAAGTAACATAAAAGTTTGAAATGTGCAATAGCACAAAAAATACATAAAATGAAAGGAAGAGGGTCTATGAAAAAAAAGAGTGTTATTTTAATGGTGGCTTTATTGGTAATGTCTTTATTAACTGCATGTGGAGCACCTGCTAAGGATTCAGCAGAAACAGCTAAGAATCCAGAGGAAACTAAGCCTGTTATCATTCAAATAGGTTATGGAAACAATCCTGGAGAACCAATTGATCTTGCTGCAAATGAATGGAAGAAGCTTGTTGAAGAAAGAAGTAATGGAACGATGAAGATTGAGTTATTTCCATCTGCACAACTTGGATCTAAAAATGATCTAATCGATCAAATGTTAGCAGGAGATGCAGTAATTACTCTTGCTGATGGTGCTTTTTATGCAGATCGTGGAGTAAAAGATTTTGGAATTGTATTTGGTCCATACTTATTTGACACTTGGGAAGAATGCTGGAAGCTTACTGAAAGTGACTGGTATAAAGAGCAAAGTGCAAAGCTTGAAGAAAAAGGTTTAAAATTATTAGCTTCTAACTGGATGTATGGAGATCGTCATACACTTACAACAAAACCTGTAAAAACAGTAGCAGACCTTAAAGGTATGAAGATTCGTGTTCCAAATAATACGATCCAAATCAAAGGTTTTGAAGTTTTAGGTGCAACACCTACACCTATGGCATTTGGAGAAGTTTATACAGCGTTGCAACAAGGTACTATAGATGGATTAGAAAATCCATTAACAGTTCTTTACAATGGAAAATTCCATGAAGTTGCTAAGTATCTTATATTAGATGCACACGTTAAAAACTTCACTACTTGGATTGCAGGTACAGATTTCTTCAATACCCTTACTCCTGAACAACAACAAATTCTAATTGAAACAGGTAAAGAGGCTGGTATATATAACAACGAAATTCAAGAAAAATTAAATAAAGAAGCATTAGAAAAATTAAAAGCTGAAGGTGTTGAAGTAATCGATATCAACAAAGATGAGTTTAAAGAAAAAGCAAAAGCTTTCTATGAGCTTCCTGAGATTACAAAAGACTGGTCTGAAGGATTATATAACACAGTTAAAGATGCTATGAAGTAAATCTTCTAGAAATAAATGAATAAAGAATAAGATGTATTTAGTACCCGGAGGCAAGAGCTGCCTCCGGATATTATGATTGGAAGGAGGAAATTCATGAAAACGAATAATAAGGCATTTAAATATCTCATGAATATGGATATGATCATTGCCAGTCTTGCATTAATTATACTAGTACTTATAACATTCTTTGGCGTAATCATGCGTTATTTTTTAAATAGTCCTTTTGTTTGGTTACAAGAAGTTCAACTTTGGTGTTTTACATGGGTTGTATTCTTTGGAGGAGGAGCAGCCTTTCGGAGTGGTAGCCATGTGGCCATAGATGTTTTAGTAGATCGAATGCCTCTGACAATGAAAAAAATAGTAGAGGTATGTGGGTATTTAGTGTCCATGATTGTATTAGCCTATTTATTGATGCATGGAACAAATCTTGTGAAACAATTATTACAAACAGGAAGGGTTACAAATATATTACATGTACCTTATCCTATCGTATATGGTGCATTTCCACTTGGATGCGTACTTATGATGATCAACTATACAATGATAATGCTAAAATCATTATCTAATAAGAATGTGAATACAAAAGGTGGTGAATAAAAATGGAGATGAATGTTGTTGGTATAGCGGCTATTGTCATGCTAGTATTTTTATTTTTGAAAGTTCCTGTTTTTACTTCGGTTCTTTCAGGTTCCGTTGTATATTTTGCTCTTTCTCCTAATGTACCTACAAAAATTATTGCACAGCGTGTTATTGCTGGTATTGAGAGTATACCTCTTCTGGCTGTTCCTTTCTTTATTTGTGCAGGGGTGTATATGAATTATTCTGGTGTTACAAAGCGTGTTATGAATTTTGCTGAAGCCCTTACAGGACATATGTCAGGAGGTCTTGCACAAGTAAATGTATTATTATCTACATTAATGGGAGGTTTGTCAGGTTCTAACCTTGCAGATGCTGCAATGCAGGCGAAAATGTTGGTTCCTGAAATGGAGAAGAAAGGTTTTTCAAAAGAATTTTCATCAGTAGTTACAGCTTCTTCGGCAATGATTACCCCATTAATTCCACCGGGAATTGCAATGATTATTTATGGGTCTATTGCAAATGTTTCTATCGGAAAGCTTTTTATAGCAGGAATAGGACCTGGAATATTATTATGTGGTTCTATGATGGTCTTGGTATCTATTATTTCAAAAAAACGTGGATATAAGCCTGTGAGAGAAAAGTTTATAGAGCCAAAAGAATTTAGCATTGCATTAAAAGATGCAGCACTTCCTCTTTGTTTACCTGTTATAATTATTGGAGGAATTCGTCTGGGAATCTTTACCCCAACAGAAGCTGGTGCCGTTGCAATTATTTATTCATTAATGTTAGGAATCATTTATAGAGAGATGAAATTAAAGGATATTATCAGTGGGATGAAGGAGACTATCAATAGTACGGCTTCTATTATGCTAATCGTTGGGGCTGCATCTGCATTTGCATGGATTCTTACAAAGGAGCGTATTCCACAGCAAATCACTGAGTTGATTATCAATATGATATCAAATAAATATATATTTCTTATGGTAGTGAATATATTCTTAATTTGTGTAGGTATGTTTATTGAAGGAAATGCATCCATGATTGTATTGGTACCATTATTAGCACCAGTTGCTAAAGCATATGGAATTGATGAAATTCAGTTTGCAATGATTTTTATATTCAATAGTGCCATTGGTTGTATTACACCGCCTATGGGAACACTCATGTTTGTAACATGTGGAATTACAAAGTGTAAAATTAATGACTTTATTAAAGAGGCAATACCATTTTATATACTTCTTTTTATATGTTTGATGTTGTTAACATTCGTTCCGATTTTTTCAACTGGAATTGTAGACCTTTTTTACTAAGATGGATTAAGGAAAGAAATCAATATATTGAGTTGTTTAGGTATTAAACAATATGCATCCATAGAAGAAAAGGTTTGAAGATTGGAAAGATGATATACAAGAAAATAATTAGAAATAAGAATCGAATATTATGGTAGAATCGAAATAAACAAAAGAGATGGAGGCATATGACATTGAATAAAGGATTATCTCTTAAACAAAAAGCTTATGAATTTATTAAAAATAAAATTATTACTTGTGAGTTAATGCCAGGGTCAGATATTGCAGAGGATGAATTGGCATTAGAACTAGGAAGTAGCCGTACTCCTGTAAGAGAAGCTATTCTTAGATTGGAACAAGAAAAACTTGTAAATATTTATCCGAGAAAGGGGAGCTTTGTGGCTCAAATTACCTTAAAGGATATTCAAGAGATCTTTCAAATTCGTGAAATTGTAGAGACACAAGTAGCAAAAATTGTTTGTGAGTCTATTTCACAAGAAAGACTCCTATATTTTAAAGAACAATTTGAAAAAATGGACGCACAAGGAAAAAATATTTTAGATAAGGAATTTTTTGAATTAGATTTACAGTTTCATAAATTTATTGTTACAAGTAGTAACAATCAGTATTTGATTGAGTTTATTAATAAAATTTATGATAAGGATTATCGAATTCGAGTGCTTACCACAAGTATGTTTGAGGAAGAAAGAAAACGTAATAAAAAAGAGCATTTAGATATTATCAATGCATTTTTACAAAAAGATGAGGAAAAAGTAGAAAGTTACTTACGTGAACATATTAAAAATTCTAGAAGTGGAGCATTAAAAATTCTGTAACATCCTTAGAGGAAGGAAGATTGAGATGGAACAAATGCATGTAGTTGAAATAAAAGAAGCAGGAAAAATTGAATTAGTGAAAAAGCCTATCCCAAAACCACAACCTGGGGAGGCGCTACTTAAAATAAAATATTGTGGTATTTGTGGATCAGATATTGCAACCTATACAGGAAATCAACCTTTTGCAAGTTATCCAAGAATCCCAGGGCATGAATTTTCTGCAGAAATTGTAGAAATTGAAGAAAATACTTTAGGATTAAAGGCGGGAATGATTGTAACAGCAAATCCATACTTCAATTGTGGAAAATGCTATTCTTGTCAAAGAGGAAAAGTGAATTGCTGTGAAAGCAATGAAACAATGGGCGTTCAAAGAGATGGTTCCTTTGCAGAATATATTACTATGCCAATTGAGAGAATCCGTGATGGAAAAGGATTATCAACAAAAACATTGGCATTGATTGAACCATTTTCTATAAGTTATCATGCAGTAAATAGAGGAGATGTTCAAAAGGGAGATCATGTATTGGTCATGGGAGCAGGAGCCATTGGAATGTTTGCTATGATCTCTGCAAAATTAAGAGGTGCAAAGGTTTATATCTCTGATGTTTTTGATGGAAGACTTGAAAAAGCAAAAAGATTAGGTGCGGACGGAGTTATTAATGTAAGCAAGGAAAACTTAGAAGAAAGAGTAAAAGAGATTACCAATGGTAATGGTATGGATGTATGTATAGAAGCTGTTGGTCGTCCAGAAACTTTCTTAAGCTGCATTGATTGTGCTGCTTTTGGTTCAAAGGTAATTTTAATTGGAAATGGCAAAAAAGAAACTACTTTTAATCATTCTATTCTTCTTAAAAAGGAGCTAGATGTTTATGGATCTAGAAATAGTTGTAATGATTTTAGACCATTAATTGATTTAGTAGCAGAGGGAAAAGTAAAAATCGATGAAATCATTACAGATGAATTTGAATTAGAAAAGGTAACGGATGCATTTGAGACATTGATCAACAATGATGGTTCTAAATTAAAAGTAATGGTGAAATTTGATTAGTACATACGAAAGGGGGAAAAATCATGAGACTTAATAAAGAGGTACATGCATGTACAAAATATCCAGAAAGAATTCTACAATTTGGAGAAGGAAATTTTTTAAGAGCTTTTGTTGACTGGAAAATTGATAAGATGAACAAAGAAGCAGATTTTAACAGCAGTGTAGTGGTAGTGCAGCCATTAAAACAAGGTCTCGTTGATAAATTAAATGAACAAGACGGGTTATACACATTATATTTAAATGGAATCAAGGATGGACAAGTAGTTAGTGAACATACAGTTATTGAAGCTATTAGTCGTGGAATCAATCCTTATGAGAATTATGATGAATACTTAGAAGTAGCAAAAAAACCTGAATTAAGATTTATTCTATCTAATACAACAGAAGCAGGAATTGCATTTGATGAAAAGGACAAGTTAAAAGACAAGCCACAAAATAGTTTTCCTGGAAAATTAACAGCTCTTTTATATGAAAGATATAAAGCCTTTGAGGGAGATAAAAATAAAGGATTTATATTGATCCCTTGTGAGTTGATTGAGAAAAATGGAGAAAAATTAAAAGAAATCATATTAAAATATGCGGATCTTTGGAATCTAGAAGAAGGGTTTATAACATGGATTTATGAAGCAAATACCTTCTGTAATAGCTTAGTAGATAGAATTGTACCAGGTTATCCAAGAGATAAGATGGATGAAATTACAAAAGAGCTAGGATATAAAGACCAATTAGTAGTAGAAGGGGAGCAATTTCATCTATGGGTCATTGAAGGACCAGCATGGATCAAGGAAGAGCTTCCAACTGAAAAATGTGGACTCAATGTAATCTTCACAGAGGATTTGACCCCTTATAGAACGAGAAAGGTAAGAATATTAAATGGTGCCCATACAAGTATGGTACCTGTATCCTTATTATATGGACTAAAAACTGTAAGAGAAACAGTAGAAGATGAAACCATGGGACGTTTTGTAAAAGAAGCTGTTTATGATGAAATCGTACCAACTCTAGATTTACCAAAGGAAGAATTAGATTATTTTGCAGAAGCTGTACTTGACCGCTTTAAAAATCCATTTATCAAACATTTTCTTATGAGTATTTCTTTAAATTCTAATTCTAAATATGAAACAAGAGTACTTCCTTCTGTACTTGAATATAAAAACAGAAAAGGAGAACTTCCTAAGAAATTAGTATTCTCACTAGCAGCACTTATTGAATTTTTTAAGGGGAAAATCAATGGTGAAGTAGTAGAATTAAAGGATAATCCAGAGATTTTAGCAATGTATGAAAAGCTTTGGGGTAGTTATGATGGGACAGAAGATGGATTAAAAGATATTGTAAAGGAAGTCCTTAGCCAAGAAAAAATTTGGAAAATGGATTTAAATGCAGTGGATGGACTTACAGATCAAGTAACTCATTACTTAACACAAATTGAGACCTTAGGAATGCAAAAAGCACTTCATGAGGTGATGTAATGAAGCCGTATATAAAAATCAATGAAAAAGACAATGTAGTTGTGGCTCTAAAGGACTTAGATGCAGGCATAGTTTTAGTAATAGGAAACGAAGAAATTGAGCTAAAAGAATCAGTTAAAAGAGGTCATAAGATTGCTTTAGTAGAGATACAAAAAGAGTATGATATTATAAAGTATGGCTATGCCATTGGTTATGCAACTTGTGACATTCACAAGGGTACGTGGGTGCATACCCATAACGTAAAAACAAATTTAGATGGGGTTTTAGACTATACTTTTGAACAAGATATTCATCCACTCCATATAGAAAATAAAAACTTGAACTTTAAAGGATATAAAAGAGAATATGGAAAAATAGGAATTAGAAATGAATTATGGATTGTACCAACTGTTGGATGTGTCAATGGAATCGGTGAATTGATCATTAAAAGATTTAAAGAAGAGGTAAATCCAAAAGATATTGATGGAATAGAAGTGTTTAAACATAATTATGGATGCTCTCAACTTGGAGATGATCATAAAAATACCCAAACCATCCTAGGAAATATGGTTAACCACCCTAATGCAGGAGGGGTTTTGGTATTAGGTCTTGGTTGTGAAAATAATTATATGGAAAGCTTTAAGGAAAATTTAGCATCATACAATGAAAAGAGAGTAAGATTTTTAGTAGCCCAAGAAGTAGAGGATGAAATAAAGATAGGGGTTAAGCTTTTAAAAGAATTGTATGAACATATGAAAAAGGACAAAAGAGAAGAAATATCTCTATCAGAACTAAAAATAGGGCTTAAATGTGGAGGATCGGATGGATTTTCAGGAATTACTGCAAATCCACTACTCGGTGCATTCTCAGACTTTTTAATTGCCCAAGGGGGTACTACTATTCTTACAGAGGTACCAGAAATGTTTGGTGCAGAGACGATTTTGATGAATAGATGTATGGATGAGGAAATCTTTAATAAAACTGTAAGTTTGATTAATGATTTCAAGAGTTATTTTATGAAATATAATCAACCCGTATACGAGAATCCATCACCAGGAAACAAAGCAGGAGGGATTACAACCCTTGAGGATAAGTCTTTAGGATGTACTCAAAAAGGAGGAAGTGCTCCTGTTGTAGATGTATTAAAATATGGAGAAGTCTTAAAAAACAAAGGATTGAATCTACTGAGTGCTCCAGGGAATGATTTAGTTGCAGCAACGGCTCTAGCAGCATCAGGATGTCATATGGTGCTTTTTACAACAGGTAGAGGAACACCTTTTGGAAGCTTTGTACCTACTATGAAAATTGCTACTAACTCTCAGCTCTATAAGCAAAAGCCTCATTGGATAGATTACAATGCTGGTGTTTTGATAGAAGATACATCTATGGATGTAGTATTAAAAGATTTTGTAGATTATGTAATAAAAGTAGCCAGTGGAAATTTTGTAAACAACGAGAAAAATGATTTTAGAGAAATAGCTATTTTTAAAACGGGTGTTACCCTCTAAAAAAATGATATAAAAACCCAATGCCTAATAGTTAGGCATTGGGTTTTGCTTTTTCTTTTCGAAATTTAGCAGGGGTTGTATGAAAATTTCTTTTGAAGAGGTCATAAAAATGACTTAGATTTCCAAAACCGGATTCGAAACATATAGAAGTAATATCCATATCCGTATAAAGTAAAAGTTTTATAGCGTAATTTAATCTTTGCTCATTGATGAATTGGGTGGGGGTAATATTTAAAGATTGCTTTAATATGCGACAAAGGTGTTCATGACTGATTCCTGATAGTTTAAGAAATGCAGGGAGCCCCTTTACGAAATTTTCTTTCTTTTGCATGTCTATTAAAACTTCTTCTAGCCAAAAAGGAAGCTTTGATTGATTGCTTTGTTGGTTTTCTATGAAATACTTAGAAAATAAATGAATCAATAGAATTTTTAATTGAAGCTTGATATTTTTTTTATCATAAATATGTGTAAGAAGCAATTTCTTTACTTGATGTTTGATTACATTTCTTTCTGCACTTAAAAGAAGAACGAAAGGAGAATTTTCAGGATTTAGTAAATAATCTTTTGTAAAACCTTCTCCTAGATAGTTAAAAAGGGTATCTAATGTCTTTTTCGAAAAGGCAATAGTAATATGTTCTCCTTCTTCAATATATTTTTTTGAATGAATATCTTTTGGACGAATAAAAACAAGAGAACCTTCTTCTAGGAGAAATTCTTTTTCATTTAGAGAAAATAATTGTTTGCCTTTGATTAAAAGACAAAATTCGTAAAAATCATGAAAATGTGGAAAAATTGTATGTTCATAAGAAGATTGCATCTCATAATATATTTCAGTCTCAGGATTAATGATTTGCTCGGCAAATTGTTTATGAAAAACCATAAAGACACTCCTTTTTAGAGAAAAAATATAGATTTTATATCAAAATACCAGAAAAAATAGGTCAAGTCAATAGAAGATATAAATAAGCTAAAATGGTAATATAAAAGCAAGAATGAAAAGGCTCGTGTTACCAATTATGAATGATTATATCTCAAAAAAGCATAAATGTTTGAGAATACAAAATAAACCATTGAAATGTTTAGGAGGAATACGGATGAAAGCATTATTTTTAGAAGATACAAAAGTATTTAAAATGAAAGACATCCCTATGATAAAAGATCAGAATAAAGTAACCATCAAAGTAAAAACAATGGGCATTTGTGGTTCTGATATTTCTGCATATAAGGGGGTGCTTCCTTTAGGAACTCTACCAAGGGTTTTAGGACATGAGATTGCAGGAGAGATAGTGAGTGTACCAGAGAATACTAAAGGATTAAAAGTAGGAGACAAGGTAGCAGTTGAACCTTATCAATATTGTGGAGAATGTTATCCTTGCAGTATTGGAAGAACTAATTCTTGTGAAAATATGAGAGTTATTGGGGTTCATGAAAATGGTGGATATATGGAATATATTAACCATGATCTTCATTTAGTACATAAGGTACCATCTGATATGTCTCTTATAAATGCTGCAATGATAGAACCTTTGACTATTTCTATGCAAGCTGTGGATCGAGCTATAGTGAAAAAGGGAGAGTATGTTGTTATTACAGGAGCAGGAACTATTGGATTACTTGCAGCTGTATATGTAAAATACTTAGGAGCTACACCTATTGTTGTAGATCCAGCAATTAAAAGGCTAGAGATTGCAAAGAAGTTAGGGATAGAGTATGTATTTGATCCTGTAAAGGAAGATGTAGTAGAAGAGATATCAAAGATTACAAATAAAAAAATGGCTGAAGTGGTTGTAGAAGCATCTGGAGCTGTACCAGCTGTGAGAAGTGCCATTGACTATGTAAGCTATACAGGACGTATTTCATTAGTGGGATATCCAAAGACAGAAGTACTCTTGCCTACTTTTTTAATTACTAAAAAAGAATTAGATATTAGAGGGGCTAGAAATTGTGTGAAAAAATTCCCAGAAGCAATCCAATTGATTTATGAAGGAAAGATCAAGATAGAGCCTATTATTACCAATGTTATTGATTTTGAAGAAATGCCTGAATACTTTCAAAAAATATCTGAAAATCCTAATGATTATTTGAAAGTAATTGCACAGATGGATTAAATGTATAGAAGAAAATTTAAAATCTTGAAATATATAAGATTGAAAGAGCCGATTAAACAATTAAATGATTGAGGGAGGATTTACTATGGCAGAATGGAAAAATGATGAAGAACTTTTTGACTTGATGAAAAAATATTTATATACACCAGTGGTAGGGGATATATTAGATGAACTTGGAAGATATCATCAATTCTTACCTCAACCCATCCAACCTATGGTGGAAGATATGGTTATTGCAGGAAGAGCTATGCCTGTACTCATGATTGATGTATATGGACCTCAGAAGAAGCCTTTTGGATTGTTGACAGAAGCCTTAGATCAACTGGAACCAGGCGAAGTATACATTGCTAGTGGTGGAGAGATGAGATGTGCTTATTGGGGAGAACTTTTAACTGCTACAGCTAAAAAGAGAGGAGCCGTGGGTGCTATTGTAAATGGATACCATAGAGATACACCAATGGTACTAGAACAAAATTTTCCTGCATTTTCTAGGGGACGTTATGCACAGGATTCATCTGTAAGAACACAAGTAGCAAATTACAGGTGTCCTATTGAAGTAGGTGGTGTATGGATTAATCCAGGAGATTTGGTATTTGCTGATTTAGATGGTGTATTGATTATACCAAAAGAGTTAGAGGAAGAAGTAATTACAAAAGCCCTTGAAAAAGCGAGAGGAGAAAAGGTAGTTAGAAAAGCTATTGAAGATGGCATGTCTAGTACAGCAGTTTTTGAAAGGTTTGGGATTTTATAATGAAAGATCAATTGACGCAAACTTGTTTTCAAATAGATGAAAAAGATAATGTGGCTACTTTATTGAGTGATGTGGAGAAAGGGATTGGTGTTATTACTGGAGATACAAAGGACACGAAAATTACTTTTAATGAAATTATAAAGAGAGGCCATAAAGTTGCTTTATATGATATCCATATAGATGAATTTATCATCAAGTATGGTGTGGTAATTGGAAAAGCAACGAAGAATATTAAAAAGGGAGACTGGGTACATTTACATAATTGTGCAAGCCTTTATGATATGCGCTCATCTACTTTGAATTTAGAAACAGGAGCACCTAATGATACGGAGTATATTTAAGGTTTTAGTTGATGAGCATAAATGTTATATCTGATTTGTAAAAATTTAGGAAGGAGGCGGCTTGATGGCGTATAATATTGAGAATTTAAGCTGGAAAGGATATTTGCGTAAAGATGGAAGTAAAGGGATTCGGAATAAAGTATTAGTAATCTATACGGTAGAATGCTCTTCACATGTGGCAAAAGCCATTGCACAATTCTTTCCAGATGAGGATGTAGATGTGATTGGGTTTACTGGATGCTATGATAATGAATATGTAGTGAGAATGCTCCTTGCCCTTGCAAGACACCCTAATGTAGGAGCTGTTTTAGCAGTGGGACTAGGGTGTGAATATACTCAGCCTAGTAAGATTGCACAGATTGCTACGGAGTCAGGAAGATTAGCAGAATGGTTGTTTATTCAAGATTGTGGAGGAACCCTTAAAACTATTGAAAATGGGAAGAAAATTGTAGCTGGATTTATAAAAAAGTTAAAGATGGAAACGGAAATTGTTCCTATGACTTTTAAGGATTTAACCATTGGTTGTGAATGTGGTGGATCAGATTTTACTTCAGGATTAGCTGGAAATGTAGTAGTTGGAAGGTTATTTGATCGGTTAGTAGATATGGGGGGCAAAGCAATTTTTGAAGAGATTGTAGAAGCCATTGGATTAAAAGAGATCCTTCTTAAAAGAGCATCAAATGAAGAAGCTTATAAAGAAATAGAAGAAACTTATAATAAGGCTTTAGACTATTGTAGATCTGTTCGGCAGTATTCTGTTTCTCCAGGGAACTTTGCAGGCGGATTATCTACCATAGAAGAAAAAAGTATGGGAGCTATTATTAAAAGTGGTAGTCGTCCTATTCAAGGGGTTATTAAAGTATCTGAAAATCCAAGGGCTAAGGGGTTATGGCTTTTAGATAGTGTACCAGATGTGCATTGGATGAATTTTGGATATACCAATCCTAATGATAGTGAAGGATTGATGGATCTAATTTCTTGTGGTGCACAAGTAGTGTTTTTGGTAACAGGAAGAGGGAATGTTATTGGAAGTGCAGTATCACCAACAATTAAAATTACTGGTAATTCAGAGACTTTTAAGCATCTTGAGGATGATATGGATTTTGATGCAGGAAGAGTATTAAGTGGAGAATGTAGTTTAGAAGAGTTAACAGAAGACCTTTTAGGGTATGTTGCTAAGATTTGTTCTGGAGAGTTTAGTAAGGGAGAAAAATTAGGACATAAAGAATATTATATTTCTTATAAGTATCAAGATGAAAATAGAAAAATGAAATGCAGGAGGTAAAGAATGTTAGATTATAAAAAAATCTTTAGTTTAGAGGGAGAACGTGCTCTCATTACAGGAGGAGCTACAGGACTTGGTTTTGCAATGGCTGAGTGTTTTATTCAAGCTGGTGCAGAAGTAATTATTGTAGGGAGAAATGAAGAAAAGTTAAAAGAAGCATGTAAAAAGCTAGGGAAAAAAGCCAATTATCGTCAATTTGATGTAACCCATACAACGAAAGCAAATACATTAGTAGAAGAGATTACAAAAAATATTGGAGAGATTACAATCCTTGTAAATAATGCGGGAGTCCATGTGAAAAAGCCTATAGAAAATATGACAGATGAAGATTTTACACAAACATTAAATGTCCATGTAGTAGGCGCGTTTGCTTTAACAAGAGCGGTGGTTCCTTTTATGAAAAAATCAAAAAAGGGAAGTATCTTGTTTACAGCTTCTATGACATCTATTTTAGGACAGCCCTTTGTTGTATCTTATGCAGCAGCAAAATCAGCTTATTTAGGAATGGTTCGTTCCTTAGCAACGGAAATTTCTCCAGATGGTATTCGTGTCAATGCCATTGCTCCAGGTTGGATTGAAACACCTATGCTACATAAGGCACTAGATGGAGATGATGTAAGAAAAAATAAGATATTAGGACGTACGCCTATGGACAAATTTGGAGATCCTACGGACATTGGTTGGGCAGCTGCTTATCTTTGTTCACCAGCAGCAAAGTTTGTAAATGGGGTATTATTGCCTGTTGATGGAGGAGCTAGTATAGGTTTTTAAATAGAGAAATGATTGATCACTACAAGAAAAATAGTTAACTGTTACTATAGATTGATGATGAATATAAGCATAAAAAAAACGTTAAGGAGATTGATACCCTTAACGTTTTTTTTATGCAGTAATTCCGTATTGAATATTGATTTTTTTGAAAATTAATATATAATAAAAATATATTGACTGATGTCAGACAACCCAACAAGTAATATTATAAGAATCTACAAAAAAGAAAATTGATAAATAAATCTAGGAGGATAGTGTATATGGAAGTAATAACTTTTGGAGAGACGATGGTTCTTTTTAATCCAGATTCAAAGGGTCCATTAAGATATGTTCACAATTTTAGTAAATCTATAGGAGGTGCTGAATCAAATGTAGCTATAGCATTAGCTCGATTAGGACATAATGTAGGATGGTTTTCACGAGTTGGGGATGATGAATTTGGTAGATATATTAAATCTGTTATAAGAGGAGAAGGGGTAGATGTTTCAAGGGTAGTTGAAGATCAAGAAAAGAGTACAGGATTACTCTTTAAAGAACGATTTGCTCATGCAGACCCTAATATTTATTATTATAGAAAAAATTCTGCAACTACAAATCTTACAATAGATGATTTGGATGCTGAGTATATTAAAAAAACTAAAATATTGCATATTACAGGAATTACCCTAGCCCTATCAAAAAGTGCACGAGAAACAGTTTGCAAAGCTGTAGAAATAGCAAAAGAGGCGAATGTATTAATATCATTTGATCCAAATATAAGATTAAAATTATGGTCTATAGAAGAAGCACGTCCTGTACTTTTGGATATTGCAAAAAAAGCAGATATTATTTTTCCTGGTATTGATGAAGGAAAAATGTTATTAGGAACTGATGACCATGAAAAAATTGCAAAACAATTTTTAGAGATGGGTTGTAAAATAGTAACTGTGAAGCTTGGGAAAGAAGGCTGTTATGTTTGTAATAAAAATGAAAGACGTTTTGTAAAAGGATATGTTGTTGAAAAATTTGAAGATACAGTTGGTGCAGGGGATGGATATGCAGCAGGCTTTTTATCAGGAATATTAAAAAAATTGAGTTTGAAAGAATGCGCAGAGCTTGCAAATGGTGTAGGGGCTATGGCAACATTGGTAAGAGGAGATATGGAAGGTTTCCCAACTCATTCTCAAATTATGGAATTTATAGGAAAAGAAAAATATATTGATCGGTAGGAGGAAAAAAGTATGTTAACAATGGAGCACATATAAATATCCTTCATTTTATTCAAAGACCAGAACCGTTGTATTAAACAGAATAATGTTTATGAGTAAAGCCCTCCAATGATGGAGGGTTTTATTAATGGATTTCCTTAAGTTCGTTTACAAGAACATTTTTTTCACCAGCCATAGTTCTTACATAAGCTGTTTGCGTATGGGGATCTAATTTTTCGATCCAGATAGATTCTCCATTATGAAATACAGTGATACTTTTTGCAGAATTAAATATTTCTTGTGCTCTTTGAAAGTTCATAAATCATCTCTCCTTATTCAATTGAATATTAGTTTATCTATGTTCATGTCTTGTTATAGTTTTCCAATGGCAAGAAGCTTATATACATAGTTCAATGAAAAAAAGGATATAAAAATAAGTTCACAAATGAAAACGCTATAAATGTGGTATAATATCTCATAGTTTAAAGGAAAGGAAGAAAAGAGATGATTCGTGTAAACGAAATAAAATTAACATTAGATGAAGATCAAAACCTTTTAAAAGGAAAAATATCAAAAAAATTAAGAGTAAAGCCTGAGGAAATTATTGATTATAAAATATATAGAGAATCAATAGATGCTAGAAGAAATACTATTTCCTTTGTGTATAGTATTGATGTAAAAGTAAAAAATGAAGAGAAGGTATTAAAGAAAAATAAAAATGTGAAAAAGAGTCCTAAACTTGTCTATGAGGATGTATCTTCAGGAAATAAAAAACTTGAGAATCGACCTATTATAGTTGGTATGGGTCCTGCTGGTATGTTTGCAGGATTAATTCTTGCACAGAGGGGATATAGACCGATTATTTTAGAAAGAGGACAAGACGTAGATACAAGAAGCAAGGACGTAGAAAATTTTTGGAAGAGCGGAAAATTAAAATTAGCGTCAAATGTTCAGTTCGGGGAAGGGGGAGCAGGAACCTTTTCTGACGGAAAATTAACCACAAGAATAAAGGATATAAGATGTAGAAAAGTATTAGATGAATTTGTAAGAAATGGAGCACCAGAAGAAATTCTTTATGCCCAAAAACCTCATGTTGGAACGGATATTTTAAAAAATGTGGTCAAAAATATAAGAAAATCTATAGAAAACTTGGGAGGAGAAGTTCGATTTGGTAGCAAAGTAACGGATTTTTTAATAGAAAATGGAAAGATTAAGGGATTAGAGATTAATGGAAATGTTCGAATAGAAACAGAAGAAGTACTCCTAGGGATTGGTCATAGTGCAAGAGATACTTATGAAGTTTTACATGAAAGAGGGATACAAATTAGACAAAAGCCCTTTTCTATTGGTGTAAGAATAGAACATCCACAAGGAATGATCAATAATTCTCAATACAAACAATTTGCAGAGCATAAAAGATTAGGGGCAGCTGATTATAGACTGACTTATCAAAGTAAAAAGGGTAGAGCTGTTTATACATTTTGCATGTGTCCTGGAGGAATGGTTGTTGCAGCATCTTCTGAAGAGAATATGGTGGCAACTAATGGGATGAGTGAATATAAGCGAGACCAAGAAAATGCGAATAGTGCTCTGTTGGTACAAGTAAATACAGAGGATTTTGAAAATGATCATCCACTAGCAGGGGTAGCATTTCAACGAAAATGGGAAAAACTTGCTTTTGAAGTAGGGGGAAGGAATTATTCTGCTCCAGTTCAATTAGTTGGAGATTTCTTAAAAGATGTACCCTCGAAAGAACTAGGAACTGTAAAACCTTCTTATGTACCTGGTATAAAATTGACAGACTTGAAAAAATGTCTTCCAGATTTTGTGATAGAATCTATGAAAGAAGCTATTGTTGAGATGGATAAAAAATTGAAAGGTTTTGCCATGGATGATGCAGTGATGACAGGAGTAGAAACAAGAAGCTCAGCACCTATTCGAATAGAAAGAGATGGGGATACTTTAGAAAGTATCAATATAGAAGGATTGTATCCTACGGGTGAAGGAGCAGGGTATGCAGGAGGAATTATTTCTGCTGGCGTAGATGGGATTAAAGCAGCAGAGAGAATTATAGAGAAATATATGCCTTTTATAGAAGAATAACCAGCATTTTGCTGGTTATTTTAGTATATGGATAGTAGTAAAGTGTATTAGAGCTGCAATCCTCTAATTAAAACTTTACAAAATATTCAGAATATGATAAAATAGTCTTGCTAAAGTTGTGCGATGAAATAGTTCTGTTCGACTTATATTTCTTAAATAACAGAAGGAACAAAAGTTTAAGAAAACTTTCCTTCAAATTTTTGTCTAATCAAGATATTTCTTTTCTTTATTATTATTTTTTCTTATGATTTACTCGATTATTTACTTATATTTTTAAATTTATCTTATAGGAAATACCGTAGAATTAAATAAGTGGTTGGTGATGAAATCATTTTTTAGCGTGCATAATTCTTCAAATGCATGTTTGGAAGTGTTAATTTTTTCAATTCCAATATTGTAAAATTTTGCTAAATAAAACATAATATTACAAAATATTATATATACACATAGAAACTATAAAATAAATAGGAGGCGGTTGCGTGAAAGAAAAGCTATTTAGAAAACTTAAATTTGCTGTTATTGGTGCAGGACATGGAGGGCAAGGAATTGCTGGATATTTAGCTTATAAGGGGTATAAAGTAAATCTATATAATCGTACCATTGAAAAGATTAAGGAAATTAAGCAAAAGGGGTATATTGATCTTGTAGGAGCTGTTGTTGGACGAGGAAGACTAAATTTAGTTACCAATAGTATTGAAAAAGCGATAAAAAATGTAGATGTGATTATGGTTGTGTTGCCTGCTAGTGCACATAAATTTATTGCAAATCATATGGCTCCCTTTGTAACCCAAGAGCAGTATATTGTATTAAATCCTGGAAGAACAGGAGGAGCCTTAGAATTTAAAAGTATTATAGGAAGGCACAATCCATTGAAGAAAGTTTGTATTGTGGAAGCACAAACCCTTCTCTTTGCATGTAGGGCGCAAGAACCAGGAAAGGTAAAAATATTTAGCAAAAAGGAAGAAGTAAAAGTTGCTACTCTTCCTGCTGTAAGAAATAATCAATTTATTCATACCGTTCATGAAGTGTTTCCAGAATTTACACCTGCTTTAAGTGTATTAGAAACAAGCTTTAATAATGTAGGTGCTCTCCTTCATCCTATTCCAACAATTTTAAATTGTGGAAGGATTGAAAATACAAAGGGTAATTTTAGATATTATATAGATGGCATTACTCCTGCTGTTGCTAAAATTATTGAGCAGGTAGACCATGAAAGAATGCAGGTGGCAAGAGTTTTAGGGGTTAAGGTTATGTCATTAACAGAATGGTTAGGATACACTTATAATGCTTACGGGAATACCTTGTGTGAAGCTTTAAAGAATGCAAAAGGATACTTAGGAATTAAGGCCCCTATGGACCTAAATACTAGATATATTCATGAAGATGTACCTCAAAGTCTAGTACCTATTTGGGATATGGCTAATCATTTAAATATACAAACCCCAACTATTCAAGCTATGATTCATTTGGCATCTATTCTTCATCATACAGATTATTATAAAAATGGTAGAAAGGTAATAGATATGGGACTAGAAGGCTTATCCATAGAAGAAATAAAGGCATTTGTAATGAATGACCAAGTATCAGATTCAAGAGGAGTGGTAGCATAATGAAAAAATTTTTAGGAGCAGCAATTGGAAATTGTGTACATGTAGGTGGTGTTGTAAATTTCTTAAGACTTGCAGAGGACGAAGGAAATACTACTGAATTCTTAGGTGCAGCTGTTAAAATAGAAAAATTAATAAACACTATCATAGAGATCAAACCCCATGTAGTGAGTGTAGGATATCGATTAACTCCTGATGCTGTAAGACCTTTACTTAATAAGCTTAAAAATTATATATATGAAAAAAATTTAAAAGATATAGAGTGGATTTTTGGTGGAACAAAACCTGTAGCAGAAATTGCAAAGGAATATGATTTCTTTTGTAAAATATTTGATGGGACAGAGGATTTAGATGAGGTAATCAATTATTTAAGGGGAAGAAATTTAAAAGAAACTGTAGGAAATGCACCTCAAAACATTATTGAAAGAATAGAAGGGAAATACCCCTATCCAGTGATAAGACATCATTTTGGATTACCTTCATTTGAAGATACGTATGAAGGAATTAAAAAGATTGCAAATGCAAAGGTTTTAGATGTAATATCTATAGGACCGGATCAGAATGCGCAGGAAAACTTTTTCACGCCAGAGAAAATGAATCATGATTTAGATGGGGCTGGAGGGGTACCTTTAAGAAAGGTAGAAGATTTTGAAAAACTATATGAAGCTTCTAGAAGAGGAAATTATCCTTTATTGAGGTGTTATAGTGGAACGGCAGAAGTCTTTCCTTTTGCACAAATGCTAAAAAATACTATTAATAATGCATGGTGTGCTGTACCTTTATGCTGGTACAATGTACTAGATGGAAGAGGAAAAAGAGAAGTTTTAGATTCTATCACAGAGAGTCAGCAATTAATGAAATGGCATGCTGATAGAAATATTCCTATAGAAGTAAATGAAGCTCATCACTGGAGTTTAAGAGATGCTCATGATACCATTGGTGTAGTTATGGCATATTTAGCAGCTTATAATGCAAAAAAAATGGGTGTGAAAAATTATATTGCTCAATATATGTTTAATGTGCCCCCTTCAATGCATCCGAGTATGGATCTTGCGAAAATGCTTGCAAAAATAGAGTTGATTGAATCTTTAGAAGATGAAAATTTCAAAGTCTATCGACAAGTAAGGGCAGGTCTTGCCAGTTTAAGTGCAGATTTAGATGTGGCAAAGGGACAACTAGCTTCATCTACTTATCTTGCTATGAGTATAAAACCTCATATTGTACATGTAGTAGGATTTAGTGAAGCAGATCATGCAGCAAAATCTGAAGATGTAATTGAAAGCTGTAAAATTGTAAGGGGAGTAATAAGGTCTACACTCCATGGAATGGTAGATATGACGAAGGAGCAAGTTGTAGAGAATAGAAAAAATGAGTTGATAGAGGAAGTAAGGATTTTATTAAATACAATAAAATCATTATATCCTGAAAGCAAAGATCCCTTTAGTGATCCAAAAGTCCTTACAGCTATCATCAAAAGAGGAATTATTGATGCGCCTCATTTGAGAGGAAATAAGAGTGCTAAGGGAACTTTAGAGACTAGAATAGTAGATGGGAAATGTATGCCTTATTCTAAAATCTTAGGAAGAGTTGTATCTGAAAAAGAGAGAGTTACTGAGCTTTTGAATGATGAAATGGATAAAAGCTTTTCTGCATAAAGGTAGTCTATTGACTACCTTTTTTCATTTAAGAGTATGTTGAATCTCTTCTATTTTTGAAAGGCCTTCTTTATAACCTTTCTTTAATAAATCCTTTGCTTTTCGAAAATCCATTGGATTAAAATCTTTCATATTCATATCAATAATAATATCTGCTTTTTCAAGCTCGCTACGAGCAACTTTATTTTGCATAATTAAGAAGGATTTTAGAATGATCTCAAAACTGTTTTTGGGACGCCAATGGTTAAAATCAGGAGATAAGTTTACACCAATGATTACATCTGCACCCATTTCCCTTAAGACATGAATAGGAACGTTGTTGACAACTCCTCCATCTACTAATGTACGGTTGTTCAATAAAACAGGGTGAAATATACCAGGAATAGCAGTGGATGCACGAATAGCAGTAGAGATTTTTCCAGAATGGATGACTACTTCTTCTCCAGTGATTAAGTCAGTAGTAATGGCTGAAAAAGGGATTTTTACATCTGAAAATGTTTTTTCTCCAATAAGGTTATATAAGAATTTTTCCATAGGTTCATTAGAGAATAAGCCTCCTAAAGGTAAAGAAATGCGACATAAATGATTCCAATGGGTACTAGTTGCAAGACTTGAAAGCTTTTTAGTGGATGTGCCTAAAGCATACAATCCACCTATTAAAGAACCAATACTTGTACCGCTTATATAATGAATGGGAATATTATTTTCTTCTAAAGCTTTAAGGACACCTATATGAGCAATTCCCCACACAGCCCCCCCTCCTAGGGATAAACCTATAGATGGAGAAGATTTCTTTTTAAAGTTGCGAAGTTTTTTGATAAAACCCATATATTCACGACCTTCCTCTATTAATTTTACGTATGTGATAGATATTCCTTTTTCTATTTTGAAATTTTCAGGTTCAGTCTTGATAAATAAGTATTCTATTTTTGTGTAGAAGCTTCTTTATGTATTATATGCCATAAGGTAGATCATTTCTACTATGAAAAAACATCTAGTTAAAAGTGCTAATAGATAAGTTTTTGAAGGAAAATTTTTGAAATTTTTCATATGGATTATAAAAAAATATATTATAATCTTACACCATAATGCATTGAGCAGCATAATATGTAATGAAATCATAAAACCGTATGTACTAGCCTTTTGAAGGGAGGGGGTAAAGTGGAAGAGCTTAATAGGGAAGAATTAAGTTTGAAAGAATCGGAGGCGGAGGTGTTAGATGCAAAAGATTTGGAGGAATTAAATAAAAAATCTAATAAAAGTTTGACAGAGATGATTTCTAATCTGTTTAGCAATGACAAAATCCTTCCTATTCTATTATATGCATTGATTAATAGACAAGAGAAAAAGACTACAAAAGCTTATTGGGGAGATCAATTAAAAGATGTAGTAGGAAAAGCAGAAAATGTTTTAGATATTTTGTATGCATTAGATGAGTATACGAAGGATGAATATAGAGCGGACAGTACTTATACGCAAAATAGACCCATTGAATTATTAGAAGTGATTAGACCGCATGTACATGGCAGTGGAAGACAAAAAATAGATCAGGCACTTGCAGTCAATGATCGAGTGAGTCAGTTGCAGGAGAATACAGGAAAAAACATAATAGAGACCTTTGAAAATATTACAGATATATTGGAAATATTAGAGATAAAAAAAGGATCTGAGATGAAGAGAACCTTAAATAAAGCAAAAGCTATTATAGAAATCATGAGAAGGTAAAAGTTTCTGCTATGCAGGAACTTTTTTCTTTTAGGGTTTTGGGGAATACTATTTATATAGTTTTGTGTTTGTAAATTTTTTTTAGAATTTATATTGACAGTATAAGAAAAATATACTAAAATATAATCATACCCCCTAGGGAGGGGGTTAGACGAAAAAGGAGGTATTTATATGTATATAAATGTTACAGATAAAGCGCAGGAAATGATTAGAAAGCAATTAAAGGATAAAAAATCAGAAAGTACATTCTTAAGAATATTTATCAAAGGCTTTGGATGAGGTGGTCCAACATTTGGAATAGCCCTGGAAGGGTTAAAAGATGATGAAAAAGATTATTTTGAAGAAACAAATGAACTAAAGATGATTGTGGAAAAAGATTTATTAGATCAATTTAAAAATTTTAAAATAGATTATTCCGATGGATGGTTCTCTAAAGGTTTCAAAATTACTGCAGGATCGGGAGGTTCAGGTTGTTAGAAAGGAGAAAAAAATGGCTGTAAAAAAATCACATCAATCATGGTCATGGATTTTAATGGTACTATTTATTACACTATCAATCATTGATATACGTTTTGGACTATTAGGATTTGTTTGTATAGGTGCTCCTATTTATCATGCATTACGAGGAGAAGGAAAGATTCATTGTTCTAAATATTGTCCAAGGGGATCTATACTAGGTAAATTCTTGCAATCTATAAGTTTGAGTAATCAGTTACCAAAAGCTTTTAGAGGAAGGAAAGCGAAAAATATATTATTGACAATGATGATGATTATGTTTAGCATATCCTTATATCATGCTTTTTCTCAACCGAATATTGTAAATGCTATAGCCTTTGCTGTTTTTCGATTGATGATGGTGTCCTTTATATTAGGGATTGTAATGGGGGTTATTTTCAAGCCGCGTAGTTGGTGTCAAGTTTGCCCAATGGGTCACGGAACGGCCCTTATTAAGGAAGCACAAGACAAAAAGGCATCAAAAAAAGTTCAGAAAGTAGCTTGATTTTATGAATAAAGGAGTAGTATAGTGGGTATAGAATGATTAAATGTTAAATAATGAAGGAGGAATTTTATATGAATAAAAATGTAGTAGTATATTCAAGTAATACATGTGTGTATTGTAAGGATGCAAAGGATTATCTTCAATCAATAGGCGTTGAATATACAGAAAAAAATGTTTCTACAGATATGGCAGCTCGAAAGGAATTAATTAAAAAAGGATTTATGGGTGTGCCAGTGATTATGGTAGAAGATGAAACGATACAAGGATTTGACAAAGACAAAATTGATGAATTATTAAAATAAAGAATGTGTTGCGATGAAAAATCGCAGCACATTTTTTTATGATAAAAAAATCAAAACGATACAGTATATCCATTGATCTATAAGATGTACACTTTTGTATTTGTGAGTAAAAAATAAAATTTTGTTTAAAATCTATCCAAATTGCTAACAATTATATAGGAGACGAAGCAGTAGCGAATAGAAAGGATAGGATGCGTATGAGAATTGGCATACCTAGGGGATTGTTCTATTACTATTATTATCCTCTTTGGACAAAATTTTTTGAAATGCTAGGAGCAGAGGTTGTTGTATCTAAAAAAACGAATAAACAGATTGTAGATAGCGGTGTGAAGTGTACAGTAGATGATGCATGTCTTCCTGTAAAGGTATACCATGGTCATGTTGTGGATTTAAAAGATCAAGTGGATTTTATATTTGTGCCTAAAATCATGAGTATTTACAAAAATGAATATATTTGTCCTAAATTTTGTGGACTTCCAGAAATGATAAAAAGTTCAATTAAAGATTTACCGCCAATGATAGATACGACTATTGATTTTCACAAATCAAAGAAAAAATTATTAAAAACTGTATATGAAATAGGGAAACATATAACAAAGGATAAAGAAAAAATAAATTTTGCTTTTGAAGAATCACTAAAACAGCATAAAGCTTATACGGAGCATATGAAGAATGGGATACTCCCTATAGATATTGACGGGAATAAGATTTTTCAATATATCAATCCATATAAGTATAAACAAAAGATTCTTCTTTTAGGACATCCTTATAATATTTATGATGATTATTTGAGTATGAATATCATAGAAAAATTAAGGAAAAATAATCTTCATGTGATGACGCAGGATACTTTTGATACGAAGATTATTAATGAAAAAGCAGCTACCATGGATAAGAAAATGTTTTGGAGCTTCGGAAGAAAAGTATTAGGAGCTGCTCTTTATGCTATGGAACAAGAAGATATACAAGGGATTATTTATCTATCAAGCTTTGGATGTGGGATAGATTCTGTTATTGCAGATATTATTGAAAGAAGAACAAGAAGAAATTCTAACAAACCATTTATCCTACTCACCTTAGATGAGCATACAGGAGAAGCTGGAATAGATACAAGAATAGAAGCTTTTGTAGATATGATTAAATGGAGGGAAAAAAATGAAAATTACATTTCCACACATGGGCAATATGTATCTACCCGCTAAAGCTATGTTTGATGATTTGGGGGTAGAGACGGTTTTACCTCCTAAGAATAGCAAAAAAACTTTAGAAATTGGGACAAAATATTCACCAGAGCTTATTTGTCTTCCTATGAAAATCAATCTAGGAAACTATATAGAAAGTATAGAAAAAGGTGCAGACACCATTGTTGTGACAGGAAGCTGTGGTCCTTGCAGATTTGGTTATTTTGCAGAAGTAGAAAAGGAAATATTAAAGGATCTAGGTCATAATGTTGAATTTGTCGTATTAGAAGCACCTGATGGAAACATAAAAGAACTTTATAACCGGATTAGTAAAATTGCCAATACAAAAAATATGATGAAAATAGCTAAGGGGTTAAAGGGTGGTATTGGTGTACTTAAAAGGATTGATAAGTTTGAAGAGACAGTATTAAAGTTAAGACCTTATGAAAAAAATAAAGGAGAGATGGATAAGGTTTATAAGAGCCTTATAAAGAATCTTGAAAATAGTGAAGGCTCTCAAGCAATGATAAAACTTATCAATCAGGCTCAAAAGTGTATAGAAGAAATTCCAATTGAGAAAAATAGAGATATTCTAAAAGTTGGAATTGTTGGAGAGATTTACACAATTATAGAAAACTTTGCAAATATAGATATTGGAAAGAAATTAAACGAACTGGGTGTAGAAGTACATAAGTCTCATACTACTTCTGGATGGGTATTAGAGCACCTATTTTACAATAGCATAGGAAGTACAAGAGAAAAGGATATAAGAAATGCTGCAAAACCATATGTAAAGACTATGGTAGGAGGTCATGGAAGAGAAACTATAGGAAATACGATTCTTTATGCAAAGGACGGATATGATGGGGTGATACAAGTAATGCCTTTTACTTGTATGCCTGAGATTGTTGCTATGAGTTTGCTTCCTCAAGTACAAAACGAATATCATATTCCTATTATGACACTCATTATTGATGAGATGACAGGAGAAGCGGGATATGTTACAAGACTTGAGGCGTATATTGACCTATTAAGAAACAGGAGGGAAAAATACAAAAATGAAAAAATGTTATCTTGGCGTTGATATTGGTTCTGTGAGTACAAATATTATTGTCATGGATGAAGAGGACAGAATCGTAGATACACTATATTTAAGAACACAAGGAAGACCTATTGAGACAGTGAAAAATGGGCTTTCACAAATGAAAGAAAGACTCGGAGAAGATGTCCATGTATTAGGGGTAGGGACTACCGGAAGTGGTAGAAATCTTGGAGGAATTATGATAGGAGCTGATGTGATAAAAAATGAAATCACAGCTCATGGAGTTGCAGCCCTTCATTTTGTGCCAGATGTAAGGACGATCATAGAAATTGGTGGACAAGATTCCAAAATTATTCTTCTTCGAAATGGTGTTTTATACGATTTTGCCATGAATACGGTTTGTGCTGCAGGGACAGGTTCTTTTTTAGATAGGCAAGCAGAACGATTAGGAATTCCTATAGAAGAGTTTGGAGATTTGGCACTAAAGTCAAATGCAACTGTAAGAATAGCAGGAAGATGCGCTGTGTTTGCAGAATCAGATATGATTCATAAACAGCAGCTTGGACATAACCAAGAAGATATTATCAATGGTTTGTGTGAAGCCCTTGTAAGAAATTATCTTAATAATTTAGGAAAGGGTAAAGAAATTCAAGGACCTGTTATATTTCAGGGGGGCGTGGCTGCTAATGTAGGAATAAAAAAAGCTTTTGAAAAAATACTAGGGTGTGAAGTGGTAGTGCCAAAGTTTGCAAATGTAATGGGTGCAATCGGATCAGCTCTCCTTGCAAAAGAAGAAGTATCAAAAAAGGGTAGCACTAATTTTAAAGGATTTGAGATTGCAGATAGTAACTATGCTGTAAAGAGTTTTGAATGTGAACATTGTCCAAATATGTGTGAGGTAGTAGAATTTTATAGAGATGAAAGCTTAGTTGCAAGATGGGGCGATAAGTGTGGTCGCTGGAGTAACAATATTAATGTGGAAAGTAAGAAATTAGCACAATAAATGTTTCTAAAATATAAATAAAGAAATAGCTTCAAGAAAATCAATAAATTTTCTTGAAGCTACTTTAAGTTGTTTATTCATATTTAGATTTTATATTCTGTAATCTCCTCACAGTATTCACATTGATAAGATAATGTATCTGAAGATACGAGTTCGAATTCTGGTTTTACATAATCATCAAAATTTGTGATGCATCTTGGATTATGACAGGAGAATAAGCCTTTTACATTCTTAGGAATTTCTACTTTCTTTTTTTGTCCTAACTTTCCTTCTTTGATAATATTTACTGTAATGCTATCATCAATGAGTCCTAAAAAGGCTAAGTCAATATCAATATTGTTTTCGATTTTAATAATATCTTTTCTTCCCATGGCTTTGCTAGGGACGTTCATTAATAATACAACAGGGTAATCTACTTGATCTAACATGAGCTTATTAAATATCTTTAGACCATTTCCAACGGTGATATGATCTAGCACAATGCCTTTTTTTATACTTGTAACTTCTAGCATGTTAAATCCACCTCCAATAATTTAGTAATGAGTGCCATTCGAATATAAATTCCAAGCTTTGCTTGCTCAAAATATACAGCGCGCGGGTCTTGATCTAATTCGTACGCTATTTCGTTGACTCTAGGAAGTGGGTGCATAATAATCATGTCTTTTTTTGCAGTTTTTATTTTTGCTAAATCCAAGATATAGGAACCCTTTAGTCGGTTGTAGTCAGCTTCGTTGAAGAAACGTTCCTTTTGTATTCTTGTCATGTATAGTATATCTATTTCATTCATTACTTCTTCTAAGGTACTAACTTCTTTTAGTGTAACTCCGTCTTTTATAAGACTTCTCTTTAGTGAATCAGGTAATGAAAGTTCTTCTGGTGAAATTAAGATGAATTGTTTTATATTGTATCTTGCTAGTGTTCGGATTAAAGAGTGAACGGTTCTTCCAAATTTCAAATCACCACAAAATGCAATAGTTTGATTTTCAAAAGCGCCTTTATACATATGAATAGTCAATAAATCAGTAAGTGTTTGTGTTGGATGCTGATGGCCTCCATCCCCTCCATTGATGATAGGGATATGAGCATACTTTGAAGCAAGCTTTGGAGCCCCTTCTTTAGGATGTCTCATGACAGCAATATCAGCATAGCTAGAAATGACTCTTATTGTGTCGGCAATGCTCTCACCCTTTGATACGGAGCTTGTAGCCGCATCACTAAAGCCTAAGATACTTCCTCCCAGTCTTAACATAGCTGATTCGAAGCTAAGTCGTGTTCTTGTACTAGGCTCGTAAAAAAGTGTGCCTAAAATTTTTCCTTTGCAAGCTTCATTATATTTTTCAGGATGATGATACATTTCTTTTGCAAGTTTGATCAGTTCGTCTAACTCTTTTGTAGTAAAATCTTCAGGGTCAATAAGATGTCTCAATTTATTCATTTTTTATCCTCCTTTTTGGTCTCTCGGAACCAGCTTAAAGGTACTAAAAAAGCCTTTTGACCATAAGGTAAAAAGGCATAATGAACAGAATTATTTACTATTATATAGTAAACTAAGTCTATGCTTGCCTTTTTAACCTCACAGGGTTAAGTTAAAGGTCTTTTTTTATCTATTTTAGACTATCATATAAGTTTTTTTATGTCAATGAGTAAAATAAGAATTAATAGTAAAAAAAAGGAAAAAAATCACAACGCGAAGAATATTACTTTAGATTACTTTGAATTACTACTAGGGGGGAGTAGAATGAAAAGGGAAATGTTCAATGAACTTCCTATTAAAATACAAGTGGAGAATTTTAATAGGATGGTGAAAAATAGTAGTATTAGAAAGGTATGTGAAGAACTTAATATTGGAAAAACGACGATAAGAAATCGCTTTGAAAAAGAAGGCTATATATTTAGTAGAGATAAAAATCAATACATAAAGAATGAAAAGATGATATTAATAGAGGAGAAGCTAATAAAAAGGAATCATGAAGGAATAGAAGAAAAAGTAATAAAAAGTAATATAAATCTTACAGAAGAAAAATCTATTCGATTAGAAGAACTAATGGAGATGGTTGATGATTTAAAGGCCATGGTGAGTAGTTGGAAAGAAAGTAATGTAACCAATAAAAAAAACTTGTATATAAGAAATTTCAAAGGAGATTTACATGTAAAAAGTATAAAAGTATATAAAGAGGTTCTAGAGCCATTTAATAGGTTTGTGTTGGAACATAAGGAATTTAAGCAGCAAGATATTATTAATCAAGCATTATGGGAATTTTTACAAAAATTTCAATAAACCATTGATAAGAGTGAGGCTGTAGGAAAATTCCTACAACCCTTTAAGACAAATAAGTTGCCAAAATAAAGGCATCTACAATAACTTCTGACATTTTCATCACAAGGCTTAAACGGATATTGTGGATAGAAAAACAATCTTCTTTATTGAGTTTATCAACAATTCCAACGATAGACATTTGTCCCACACCAGGGAGTTTCTTTCCAACTCCTTTTCCAGGAAAAATAGGACCTCTTTTTACGTGGATATTGCCAATAAGTTCCTCATTTCCTAAACAGGCATCTACTGCAATAAAGAATCCATTAGGGTGTTTACCCTTTATTTTTTCCATAGATTCTTTAAGATTTACTGCATGGATGGGATCATCTAAGGTACCATAGACAGGAAATCTAAAATCTCTATTCTGAAGCATTGTGCCAACTAAAGGACCTAAAGCGTCACCAATACAGCGATCTGTACCAATACATATAATGACTGCGCTGTTTGAAATTCTTTCCTTAATGGTCTCTGATAATATGGTTGAAGCATTTTCATTTGTATAATGTACACGTCTTTTATATAAGTAGTTATGATAATCGTCCTTCAAAGAGAAAACACCCCCTTATATGAATATATATATGAGGGGGTGGGAAATATGACACAAAAATTATTTTGACCAAATATTTAACTGTTCTTTATTTTTTAGTGCTGTAATGATTCTGTCTTTTCCATTAGGAATATCTTTATAGATTTGTTCTAAAAGATTTTTCATATATTGTCTTTGGGTTTTTCCATTAGCAGGACAAGGACTTTTTACAACAGGAAGATGGTGTTTATTAACAGCAGAAATGATGTCTTTTTCTGATGCGTAGATGAGTGGTCGGATCATGGTTAGGTTTTTTCTATCCAAAAACGTTACTGGATCAAAGGTGCTGATTCTACTCTCATAAAACATACTTAAAAACAATGTTTCTACTGCATCATCTCCGTGATGTCCTAGTGCAAGTTTTGTGACACCGTATTTTTTACAAAGCGTATGAAGCCTTCCTCTTCTCATCCTAGCACACATGGCACAAGGATTTTTATCTTTTCGTTCTTCAAACACGACTTTTCCAATTTGAGTGGGTTGAATGATATAGGGAATCTTTAAATCATGACAGAATTTTTTTAGAGGAGTAAGATCAAAATCATCGAAGCCTAAAGTTAAAGTAAAGGCTTTTAATTCATATTTTACAGGGGAAAAGTTTTGAAAAAGCTTTAAAGCATATAAAAGAGTAGTACTATCTTTTCCACCTGAAACACCAACACCTACTACATCTCCATCTTGAATCATAGAAAAATCGCTTACAGCTTTTTTTACACATCCTAGTATTTTTTTCATAGTAAGAAATCCTTTCTGTTAGCTATATAAATTAAATTATATAAAAATCCACACTAAAATAAACATTAAATTCTTATTACAAAGAAAATAGTTCTTCATAAAATATTGAGGTTGCTATATAATGTTTGTAGAGAATAGAAAAAATATGGATAAGGAAGATTGCGATGGATCAAATACTTGAATATATTTCAAATGAAATAATGGTTTTACTAGTAGCAGCAATGCCTTTGATAGAGCTAAGGGGAGCTATACCAATAGGGGTAGCTAGAGGAATGAGTGCGATGCATGCTACCCTATTAGGATTGATTGGAAGTATGATCCCCGTTCCTTTTTTACTGATTTTGTTAAAGCCTATTTTTATAAAAATGAAAAAACATCCTTATTGGAGAAAACTTGTTGATTGGATTACGAAGAGAACTTTAAGAAAAACAGAAAAGGTGCATAAATATAAAAGCTTAGGATTATTATTATTTGTAGCTGTTCCACTACCAACTACAGGAGTATGGACAGGATCCATTGCAGCATCACTTTTTAATATACCCTTTAAAAATGCATTTATTGCTATATTTATAGGAAACACCATTGCAGCACTCATTATCATGACACTTAGTCATGTGGCTGTAAATTTATAAAATCAATAATTTTCCAAAATAAAAAAGTTGACATATTTTTTGAATATGATAAAATTACCTTGATAAAATTAAATAAAAATCTTGATGCCTTATCAAGAGTGGAGGAGGGACTAGGCCCGATGATTCCCGGCAACCGGTTATTTGCACGGTGCTAAATCCTACAGAAGATAATTTCTGGAAGATGAGGACAAAGAAAATCCAACCTCTTCTTTTTGTGAAGAGGTTTTTTTAAAAGCTTTTTTAGGAAATAATATAATACAATAAATACTTTAAGGAGGTATACGAAAAATGGCAAGAAGATTATTTACTTCAGAGTCAGTTACAGAAGGGCATCCAGATAAGATATGTGACCAAGTTTCAGATGCTATATTAGATGCAATTTTTGAAAAGGATCCTCATGCACGTGTTGCAGCAGAAACGTCTGTAACAACAGGTCTTGTACTTGTTGCAGGAGAGATTAGTACACATTGTTATGTAGATATTCCAAAGGTAGTAAGAAAAACAATCAAAGAAATTGGTTATGACAGAGCAAAATATGGATTTGATTGTGAAACTTGTGCGGTACTTACTTCTATAGATGAGCAATCTTCTGATATTGCTATGGGGGTAGATGAAGCATTAGAAAGCAAAGAAGGAGAAAAATATGATGATATAGAAGCAATTGGTGCAGGAGACCAAGGAATTATGTTCGGGTTTGCATGCAATGAAACACCAGAATTGATGCCTATGCCTATTGCCCTTGCTCACAAGCTTGCTAGAACATTAACAGAAGTTAGAAAAAATGGTACATTAAAGTATTTACGTCCAGATGGAAAAACACAGGTAACCGTAGAATATGAAGGGGACAAACCTGTAAGAATAGATACGATTGTTATTTCTACACAACATTGTCCAGATGTAACAAGAGAACAAATTGAAAAAGACTTAATTGAGCATGTAGTAAAAAATATTGTTCCAGCTGATTTATTAGATGAAAAAACAAGATACCTAATCAATCCTACAGGTAGATTTGTTATTGGTGGACCACAAGGAGACGCAGGACTTACAGGTAGAAAGATTATAGTAGATACTTATGGTGGGTATGCAAGACACGGTGGTGGTGCATTCTCAGGAAAAGATCCAACAAAAGTTGACCGTTCAGCAGCTTATGCAGCAAGATATGTTGCTAAAAACATTGTAGCAGCAGGACTTGCAGATAAATGCGAACTAGAGCTTGCTTATGCAATCGGAGTAGCACAACCGGTATCTATCCTTGTAGAAACATTTGGAACAGGTAAAGTAGCTGAAGAAAAACTAGAAGAGCTTGTAAGTAAGCACTTTGATTTAAGACCAGCAGCAATCATTAGAGATTTAGATTTAAGAAGACCAATCTTTAAACAAACGGCTGCATATGGACATTTTGGCAGAACAGACATTGATCTTCCATGGGAAAAAACAGATAAAGCTGAAATTTTAAGAAAAGAAGCATTAGGTGAATAAAAGGATAAAAAATGATAAGGTATTTTAGATACCTTATCATTTTGTTTTTTAGGAGTGTATAACATAAAAGTGAGTTTTAAAATTTTGTTAGTGAATGAGTATAATAAGAATTTTTAGGATAAAGAAGTTGAGTAGTATTTGAAAATAAGATATAACTAAGAAGTAGTTTTTCTATTTTTAAGAAGATTTTTAGAAAAGTAGAGGCTACTAAAAAGAATAGGCTATAAAACAAAAATCGACTAGTTCTTAGTGGATTTTTTCTTTTTTTAGGGGAAGATACTACAATTTCTATAGACCATGGTACTTTTGAGGATCGATCCTCCTATTTGGAGGAAGCTATGGAATATAGGATGAAAAATCTTATAGAAAGGTGCAAAGATGGAGAAAAACTTGCCAAAGAGGAGGTCGTTGAAAGACTTAAGCCTTTAGTTTTTGCATCTATTAAGAAATATTATTTTGGAGAGGAAGAATTTAAGGATTTGTTTCAAGAAGGGGTTTTAAAAATATTAAGAGAAATAGAGAAATTTGATGAAACAAAAGGAGTACCCTTTTTAGGATATATAAAACTTCAGCTTAAATTTTTTTATATGGAGAAAAGGAAAAAGAGCAGAAAAGAACTTTCTCTTAATAATCAAGTAGGTACAGGAGAAGATCTATTGTCCTTTATAGATTTATTAGTAGATGAAACAGCAAATATAGAGGAACGTTTATTAAAATCGGAGAAACATTTATTTTTAGGACGAGCATTACAAACCTTAACAACTAAGCAAAAGCAGATTATTATTTTATATTATGGCAAGGGACTGAACATGAGACGAATTTCAAAGATGCTAGGGCTACATTATCAGACTATCGTTAAGACGAAGGAGAGAGCGCTAGAGAAGATGAAAAAGTCATTTTCTATATACTAAACTTTCTAAAAGAAGATCATTTATATAAGTGAGGGCTGTATTTTTAATGCTATATAAAGGAGGCGAGAGAATGGAAGAGCTTACTACTTATGTTGCTAATCTAGGATTTCCTATTGCTGTTTCCGTATATCTATTGGTTCGGATTGAAGGGAAGCTAGAGAATCTTAGTGTGAGCATCAATGAGTTGACAAAAGCTATTGCTAGTTTGAAATAGCCCTAATAAACAATAAAACACTGCTAATCAGTGTTTTGTTGTTTATGCTATAATATACATATCAAATCCTTTAGGAGGACATTATGAACGTAGAAATACAAGGGGTTTTATCTGAAATTATTTTCAAAAATGATTCTAATGGCTATACGGTTGCTATTGTTGAGACGGAAGAAGAGCAGGTAACAATAGTAGGATATATGCCTATTGTAAATACAGGAGAAACTTTTTCATTTTCAGGAAATTGGAAGGTTCATCCTAAATTTGGGGAACAACTAGAGATCATATCTTACAAAAAAATCATGCCCAATACATTAGAAGGCATTGAAAAATATTTATCTTCAGGGATTATCAAAGGAATTGGTCCTAAGATTGCCCAAAAGATTGTAGAACAATTTGGAAAAGATACGCTAGATATGATGCAATATACACCTCATTTATTAACAAAAGTAAGCGGGATAGGTCAAGCAAAAGCACAAAAAATAGCCGAATCCTTTAAAGAACAAAGAGAACTTAGTGAAATTATTCTTTTTCTTCAGGAATATGGGGTCACACCCAAATATGCTATAAAGATTTATAAAAAATATAAAGAAAATACCATTCAGTATATACAAGAAAATCCTTATCGACTAGCAGATGATATCTTTGGAATTGGATTCAAAATTGCAGATGCTATTGCAAAAAGAATGGGTCTTGATCCTACTTCACCTTATAGAATCATGTGTGGGGTAAAGTTTGTACTTACTCAGTATAATTTAGAAGGACACACCTACACACCAAGGGAAGAATTAATGGAAGAAGCAGCAAAAACATTAGATGTAAAAAAAGAACTTGTAGAAGATGCCTTGACACAATTAGCACTCAATAATGAAATACATTTGGAAAATCTAGAAGAGAAAATTGTTGTTTTTTCTATGCCTTATTTCTATGCAGAAAGTTATGCATGTAAAAAGCTAGTTGGAATGGCTCAAGTAACTCTTGAACCTATTTCAGAGGATGTAGATAAAGAAATCGAAGAAATAGAAAAAAATGAAGAAATAGCTTTAGCAAAAAATCAAAAAGAAGCTGTAAAAGAAGCGTCAAAAAATGGAGTGGTCGTCATTACAGGAGGACCAGGAACGGGAAAGACCACAACGATTAATAGTATTATAAAGATGTTTGAGCGTCATAATCTGAGTATTTCACTAGCGGCACCTACAGGAAGAGCGGCAAAAAGAATGAGTGAAGCAACAGGGAGAGAAGCAAAGACCATACATCGACTTTTAGAATATGCTTATATAGATGAAGAAATAGGAATGAATTTTGGAAAAAATGAAGAAGAACCCTTATCTTCTGATGTTGTGATTATTGATGAAATGTCTATGGTAGATATCATCTTGATGAAGGGACTTTTAAGATCCTTGCTTCCAGGGACAAGACTTATTTTGGTAGGGGATGTGGATCAGCTTCCATCCGTAGGACCTGGAAATGTATTACGAGATATTATTGATAGTGGTATTATAAAAGTTGTAAAGCTTGATAAGATTTTTAGACAGGCTCAAGAGAGTATGATTATTGTCAATGCCCATAGAATCAACAAAGGGGAGTATCCCTATATCAACAAAAAAGAAAAAGACTTTTATTTTATTAAAAAAAGAAATCAAGAAAATGTAGTTGAAACCATAAAAGGATTATGCAAAGAGAGGCTTCCAAAATTTAATAGTTGTGACCCTATCAAAAACATTCAGGTACTTACACCTATGAAAAAAGGACAAGTAGGCATGTTTCAGTTAAACAATGTGCTACAAGAAATCTTAAATCCTCCAAGTTCCCAAAAGGAAGAAAGAAAGATGAAGGATAAAGTTTTTCGTGTAGGAGATAAAATCATGCAAATGAAAAACAATTATAATCTAAAGTGGAATACAATTGATGGGGAAGAAGGAGAAGGCGTATTTAACGGAGATTTTGGCTATATACAAAAGATTGATCAGGAAGAAAAAGAAATGATTGTTCTATTTGATGAAGAAAAATTGGTTACTTATGATTTTTCTCAGCTGGATGAGTTAGAACTAGCCTATTGTATTACTATTCATAAAAGTCAAGGATCTGAATTTCCAATTGTGGTAATGCCTATCTTTTGGGGTCCACCCATGCTACTTACAAGAAACCTTTTATATACTGCTGTTACAAGGGCGAAGGAGTTAGTAGTAATGGTAGGGATTGAAGGAAGTCTTAAAAATATGGTAGATAATTATCGGGTGATTCGAAGAAATTCAGGACTAGGAGTAAGACTTAAAAGGTTTTTGACAGAGAATTTGATTGAGTTTTAAGAAAAATATAAGTTAGTAAATAGAATATATATGAAAGAAAAGTCAGCTATATTATAGATGACTTTTTCTTTTTTTTAAGGACAATTTGCTAGATTATTTTTAGGAAGAAGAAATGGATAAAATTAGTGAAATTAAAGGCTAGTATAGAGAATAATCGAATTCAAAATAGTAACTTTCATATTTTTCTAAAGTGGAATAAATTATTTGTCGATAAATAACTTGTAGCTTAATAGATGATTTATTTGAAATGTGTATTAATTTCTAGAATAATGTTTTATGAATGAATTTAGTTAATAAAAAAATATATATGTTGTGGAGAAAATAGGTACGTTCTTTATCAAATGTTTTAAGTATATTTTACAAGGGGAGAGATAATGGAAAAGGCATATACAATGTGGCTTACTGGATTGAGCTGCTCAGGAAAAAGCACATTAGCAGAAGAAATAGTAAAGATTTTTGAAGAAAAAGGAAAGAAAGTACAGTTAATAGATGGTGATATTATTAGAGATAGTATAGGGAATATATTTGGGTACTCCAAAGAAGAGCGTATGAAGGTCATTAAGGTATACAGATTACTATGTAATTTATTAAATAATAATGGTGTGTATGTAATCGTAGCATCTATTGCGGGATATCAAGAAATGAGAGAAGAAAATCGTAGAGAAATTGGACAATATTATGAGATATACGTAAATTGCCCATTAGAAGTTTGTATAGAACGTGATGTGAAAGGAATGTATAAAAAAGCATTACAAGGAGAGATAAAAAATGTTATGGGATTAGATGAACCATACGATATTCCACAAAATCCAGATGCAATTATTAAAACAGCAGAGGAATCAATAGAAAAATGTATAGGTAAAATACATGAATTGATTGAAAAAATTGAAAAATAGGAAGTGATAAAAGTGGATGAGAATGATACTTTATTGAAAAAAGATTGTTTTAACGAGATTAACAAAATTAAAAAATTGAAGGAAGAAATTAATGAACTAATAAATAGAGAGAATTTTGAAACAGCAGAATATAAAATAAAAGATTATAAAAATATTTTTCCATATGATATAGATATATATTCTATGGAAGCAACGATACTTTTGATAAAAAACAAGTTAGAAGATGCGAAGGAAAAAATTAAAGAAGGTCTTGAAAAAAGGCCATTTAATTTTGAATTGGCATATAATTTTGCAGTGATTTATAATTGTGAAGAGAATTACGTAAAAACATTAATATGGCTGAATAGAGCTTTTAAATATGCAAATAGCGATGACGAAAGAAATATTGTAAATAAATTAAAGGATGAAATCATAGAAAGAAGTTTTGATGCTCATGAAAAAAATCAACAAATAAATGAAGCAATTAATAAGATTAATGAAGAAAAAAAGAGACTTGACCCTAGATCATTTCCTCTCATTACAAAAGATAAAACATATATTGGGAAATTTCTTTTTTCAGAAAACAATAGAGGGTATTATGCTGGTTTGTATAATACAACATATGCTTCATATGATGCTCAACTTTGGAAACTGTATAAAACAGAAACGATTTATGGGAAACTAGTTCACTTTAAAAAGAAGATATATATTGAAGAACCTTCAGTAATACCTATTTCTATAAAAAAAATGGGCGTGAAAATAAAAATTCGTATAGATAAAAAAATATATAATTTAAGGGATTTGTATCCGAATAGATTTTATTATTTACCTATTCGTAAAAGATGTAAAGTAGAGATTGTAGCAGATAATAGCTTTTTTTTAGGGGATGTATTAAAATTAGAAGATCCAAAAGAAAAGAAGGATATAAAATTAGTTTTAAATATTTTCATAGATGGATTAGCGCAAACAATAATAGATGGAGAAAAATTCAAAAAATATATGCCCAATACGTATGATTTCTTTAAGGATGGTGCAAGATTCAATCATGTGCATACTTCTGGCGAATGGACATTGAGTAGTGTACCAGCATTTTTTACAGGAAAATATACAACAGGTCACAAATTATTTCATCCTAATTTCAATTATGCAATTGGTGAAAAGGAACCATTGATTAGTGAAATTTTCAGAAAAAATGGTTACTTTACTTTTCAAGTGTGTGGCGATTGGAGAAAATCTCCTGCTTATGGATATGCTAGAGGTTTTAATCGTACTATCTACCAACAATCAATGGAAGGTATGAGTTGTGAAGAAAATATTATGGAAACGATAGAACAATTAGAAGCATTTAAAGACAGAAAACATTTTGTATGGATGTCTTTATTTGAATTGCATAAAGTTGGTGATAATATTCTTCCTAAAATTAGTAGTCAGTTGAGAAATAATTTGATCACTTTAACAACTGAAAAAGATGATAAAAAATCAGTAAACAAAGAATATGATACAAAAAAAATAGAAAAATATATAACTGAAATAAATCGATTGGATTATTACTTAAAAATATTGTATGACTATATTGGATCAAAATATTCAGATGATGAAATACTAATAACCATAGTATCAGACCATGGTCAATCATATATAAATAAAAGTAACGTTTTGTTAGCAGAAGAAAGAATAAAAGTTCCTTTTATAATCAAAGGGAATGGAGTGCCAAGTGGTGTTGTAGATGAATATATTGAAACTGTGGATATATATCCTACTATTTTAAAGTTAGCCAATATAGATAATCCAATAAAGAATATGGATGGAAATTTACCTAAACATTTTGGAGGAGAAAAAGAGAGAGAATATGCGTATACAGAATCTATTTATCCGAATAAGACTTATAAAGCAGTAATTAATGACAGAGAGCATAGTTTCAATTTTGAGACCACAGACAATGTAGAAAATGATGGAAGATTTCCAGTAACAAATCCTAAAATGCAGCTGATTAATAAAAAAACAGGAAAAGATGAAAAGGATATTTATATAGATAAAGTAGATTACTATAAAAGTGTAGTATTTAATCATGTGAAAGAATATATAAAAATTTAGATATTCATCTGAATTGTTTTAGAGAATATAGACATAGAGGAGTGGATTATTATAAAAGCGATAATATTAAATGCGGGTAGAAATGAGAAAATACAAAATTTGATAAGTGGAAAACCTACATGCCTTATAGAAATAGAAGGAAGTTCATTATTGGAAATACAAATAGATACCTTGTATAGTTGTGGAATAGATGATATTACTGTTGTTCGAGGGTATCATTCAGAGCAAATTAATATTCCTGGAATAAAATATTATGATAATACAGAATATGAAAATACAAATGTTTTACATTCGTTGTTTTGTGCAGAAGATGAAATGAATGATGATGTATTGATTTTATATGGAGATATTCTTTTTGATCAAAAAACAATAAAAAGAATATTAGAAGCTAAAAAAGATATTTCAATTGGAGTTATGATGAATTTAGACGATTGCTTTAGACATAAGAATAAAATAGATTATAAAAGTATGGAAATGTTAAGTTTTGATGGAGAAAATAGAGTTAACAGAATAGGAAAAAATTTAGAATTAGGTGATGAAAATCATGGTTTGTTCACAGGTATTATAAAATGTTCTTATCATGGTGTTGAAATATTAAAAAAGAATTATGATAGAGTAAAAAATATTTCTGAAAGTGACGCATATTTGAATTCTTATAAACTAAAAAAAGCATGGGTAACAGATTTGTTAGATGAAATGTCACGATTAGGAATACCATTGCATTGTGTGATGATTGAAAGAGGATGGCTTGAGATTAATACAGAAGAAGATTATAAAAGAGCAATTACAGATACTGATTTTGTAAGAAGATTAGTAAAAATAAAAACGGATTGGGCCTCTAGAGCTAAAACTTATGATAAAATTGATTGGGTAAATAGAGATGAAACACTTAATGCTATGGTTAATTTTGCGGGAAATTTAAATGATAAGAATGTTTTGGATTTAGGAACAGGGACAGGTAAAGTATTAAAAACTTTAAAACAGCATTCACCAAATGGAAATTATTATGGTGTTGATGTAAGTAAAGAAATGATGGACAAAATTGATGAATCGTATGGCTTTAATCTTTATGTAAGCAAAATTGAAAATTTAGATAATTTCAAAGAGGATTTTTTTGATGCAGTAACTGCTAGAATGGTTTTACATCATGCTGAAGACTTGGACAAGGCTTTAGCAGAAATATATCGCATATTAAAACCAGATGGGAAATTTATTATTTGTGAAGGAAATCCGCCAGATAGATATTGTGTATCTTTCTACGAAGAAATGTTTAAATTTAAAGAAGATAGAAATACATTTCTTTTAGATGATATTACAAATTTGATGATAAACCATAATTTCTATAATATTACTTCAAAAACTATTGTTTTAAGTGGGATGAGTCTTAATAACTGGTTAGATAATGCCGGGGTTCCTTTTAGAAATATTGATATAATAAGAAAAATGCATTATGAAGCGGATCTATTAGTAAAAAAAGCTTACAATATGAAAATAGTCGATGATGATATATTAATGAATTGGAAATTTAGCGTGGTTAGTGGAACAAAAACAGTATAGTATATAAAAAGTACAGATAAATGATGATTCATACTTAAGAGATAACGATGAAAAGTTAATAGAAAATAAAGTTTTAGACAACTACATGAAAAGATGATAAAATTTTATTAAGGAAAAGAATAATTCTCATAAAAACTTTGTAAAATAGATAATAAAGCAATCTATTTTGCAAGGTTTCTTTATACATATAAAAGCCTTGCCTAAAGCAAGGAGAAATTTTGATGAAATTAGATCGTTATATAGATACATTTCTAGATTTTATCTACCCACGAAATATTTATTGTATTCTATGCAATGAAAGCATTGAAAAAACAGAAAAATATTCTCTATGTCAATCTTGTAAAGAAAAAATAAATTTTATTGCTGATCGAATTTGTGAGAAATGTGGTAAACCTTTAGATGATTTTTATCTTTCAAAAGAATGTCCAGATTGTATAAAGACGAAGCATTATTTTACAAAAGGATTTTCTTGTGTAGAATATAATGAACATATGAAAGAGCTCGTACATAAGCTAAAATACAAAAATCATAGATATATAGCCTATCATATGGCAGAAATGATGATCAGTCAGTTAAAAAAACATGATTTGAATGATATTGATTATATTGTTCCTGTACCTCTATACAAGAAAAAAGAAAGGAAGCGAGGATTTAATCAATCTGAGTTACTTTCTAAATACATAGGAAAAGTTATGAATTGGAAAGTAGAGAAAAACAATCTTATTAAAATAAAAGATACAAAGTCTCAAAATCAACTAAACAAAGATGAACGAAAAAATAATTTAGAAAATGCTTTCTTTGTTCAAGCAAAAGAGGATTTTGTAGATAAAAATATACTCTTAGTAGATGATGTATATACAACAGGAAGTACTATTGATGCTTGTAGCAAAGAAATAAGAAAAGCAAAACCTAAAGAGATCTATAGTATATCCTTTGCTACAGGGAAAAATATAAATTTTTAATGAATTTAAGGGGGAAAAAATATGGCTGAAATTCGAAATTGTAAAGAATGTGGCAAACTTTTTCAATATAATGGTATTAGTAAAATATGTCCAAGATGCAGAAGAAAGGATGAAGATGCTTTTAAAGCTGTAAGGGAGTATATCTATGAAAATACAGGAGCAACCCTTACAGAGGTATCAGAAGAAACAGGTGTGGACGAAGATAAAATTCTTCGTTTCTTAAGAGAAGGAAGACTTGAAATTATAGGAGAAAATTCAGCGCTACTTCTTGAATGTGAACGTTGTGGAAAAGCAATTAGAACAGGAAGATTTTGTGATGAATGTGCACAAGAATTAAAAAATGGATTAAAGGATGGATTTGAAAAGGTAGATCGATTAAAATCAAAAGGTGATAAACAAAGAGAAAGAATGTACACTGCAGAAAGGAAAAAAAGAAGATAAATTTTTATAAAAATTATAAACATAACCCTCACTTTTGCCGATACTAAAGTAGAATCATTCGGTAGAAGTGGGGGTGTTTTTATGAAAATCACTAATAATCTTAATATGCAAAAAATACTAGGGACGTATAGAAAGAATACAAAAAACGTAGGAAACATTAAAAAAATGAAGCAAAAGGATGATCAGATTCAAATATCTGAAAATGCAAGAGAGTATCAAGTAGCATTAGATGCTTATAAAAAGCTTCCAGATGTGAGAGATGAAAAGGTAGATAAAATCAAACAGCAAACAGCTTCTAGAAATTATAGCCCATCTGCAGAAGAAATTGTGGAAGGTATGTTTGATAGAAAGATTTAAAATTTTTGAAGGTAAATTTGCCTTCAAATTTTTTAAATGCTTATTTAAGGAGGAAAATAAATGTCCAAATCTATTGAACAATTAATCCTTGCGCTGAATAAAGAATGTGAAATCTATCAGGACTATTTAAATTTAGCAAACAAGAAAAAAGCAATCATCATAGAGGGCAATGTAAAAGAGCTAGAGCGGATTACCCAACAAGAACAAGATATCATTGTGAATATGGGAAAGATTGACCAAATACGAACGGCGATTGTTGGAAATATATTACATGAATTAGACATAGAATACATTGGAAATATTAGTGACTTATCTAATTATTTAGAGCCTTTATATAAAACAAAGGTTGTAGATTTGAAGAATAAATTAGAAAGTTTATTAAGAGAAATACAACATTTAAATGAATTAAATGCTAAGTTGATTCACCAGTCATTAGATTATATTGACTTTAATATGAATGTGATAACAAGCTTAGATACAGCAGGAAGTACTTATGGAGATGAGGCAAATGAAAAGGATTTAAAGAAAAAATCTAGTATTTTTGATGCAAAAGTTTAAGGGGGATAAAAATGAGTGGAAGTTTTTTTGGACTCAATATAGCAAAATCAGGATTATTTGCTAGTCAAAGAGCACTACAAGTTATAGGACATAATATAGCAAATGCAAATACACCAGGTTACTCTAGACAAAGAGTAGAAATGTCTCAGTCAGATCCAATGGCCTTATCAGGTGGACAAGGGATGATTGGAACAGGTGTAGATACTCTTCATATAAAAAATATTCGAGATGAGTTTTTAGACATTAAATATAGAGATGAAAATCAAGCTTTTGGTGAGTGGAATACAAGGGCTGATGTATTAAAAAATATAGAAGCCATTTTTGGAGAACCCTCTGATTCAGCAATTCGTAAAGCAATGGATGATTATTTTGTATCATTAGAAAAGCTAAGTACAGATGCAGAAAATCTAACCACAAGAGCTACAGTGAGAGAGTCAGGAATCAAACTTGCTAAGATGGTGAATCAATTAGGGTATCAATTAGAGAAAGTCCAAAGGGATTTAGATTTTAATGTAAAGACTACAGTAGACCAAATTAATGGTTATGCAGATCAAATAGCAGAATTAAATGACCAAATTTGCCGTTATGAGTTAGATGGAAGTCGTGCAAATGATTTGAGAGATGAAAGAAATTTAATTTTAGATCAATTATCTGAATTAGTGAAAATAGATACTTTTGAAGAAAAAAGCGGAAAAATTCGTGTAATGGCAGATGGAAACCAACTTGTATCACAAACAGGTTCTTCCCACTTGAAAATAAAGGAAAGAGAGCCAGGGGAGAAAAAAAATAATGCAGATGTAGAACAGCTTAGTGATGTAGTTTGGGAAAAGGGAGGAAGCTTTATCCCTAAAGGTGGAAAATTAAAAGGATATATAGATGCAAGGGACAATATTAGCGGAGATGAAAAAGGGGTTCCGTATTATACAGATCAATTGAATAACTTTGCAAAAACTTTTGTTGTACAAACCAACCTTATTCATAGAGAAGGATATGGGTTGAATGGACAACATGGAGTAGATTTTTTTCAGATGAATGGAGAAATAAAGGAAATTACTAAAGATAAAAAATTTATGAATCTTATGGATAAATACGGAGAACAAGAGGCTATCAGAATGATTGAAGGGGCAAAATCCTCAGAGTTAGGAAAAGAACCCTTTGAATTTACACAAGATACCATTCCCTCTTATAATGAAATGTCTGTAGTAAAAATTGTTGAAGATGGTACTGAAAAATATTATATTACCTCTAAAATTACTGCTACATCCATGAGCATATCTGATGCAGTAGAGAAGGAATTAAATGCGATTGCTGCAAGTAGCACCCATGCAGGACTTCCTGGAAGTGGGGATAATGCTTTGAAAATGAACCAAATAAAAGATAAAGCTAAGATGTATGCATGGGGAAAACCAGAAGACTTTATGAAATCTTTAATTTCAAATTTAGGAGTAGATAGCCAACATGCAAAAAATACATCTAAAAATCAAGCTATTTTATTAGGACAAACAGATAACAAAAAACAGTCTATATCTGGTGTATCATTAGATGAAGAAATGGCAAATATGATTAAATTTCAGCATGCATATCAAGCTAATGCAAGAATGATTACGGCAATAGATCAGATGATTGATACGATTATTAATCGTATGGGATTGGTAGGAAGATAATTATAAATGATTGAGATTTTGAAATGGAGTGAAAAAAATGCGTATTACAAATAGCATGATGACCAATACCATGATGAGAAATATATTCAATAACTTAAATAGCATGGCAAAGCTTGATCAGCAAATGGCAACAGGAAAAAGAATCAATATGCCTTCAGATGACCCTATTGGTATATCACAGGTTCTAAAGCTTTCATCAGATATTTCTCATCATGAACAATATAAAAAAAATGTAGATCAAGCTCTTTCTTGGATGCAAGCAACAGAAACATCTGTTATGCAGTTAAAGGATGTTATGCAAAAGGTCAGAGAGCTCACAGCAAGAGGGGCTACAGGAACACTTACAGATGAAGACAAAGCCGCTATACAAAAGGATATTACCCAATTAAAGGATCAAATCGTATCCATAGGAAATACCAACTTTGCTGGAAAATATATCTTTGCTGGATACAATACAATGGAAAAGCCCTTTGCGGTAGAGGGAACAACAATAGGGAATAAACTTAAATATAATGGTAGAATATTAAGTCCTGGAGGAGCTATTGATGATGATATAGAAGATACAGACTTTCAAGAATTTTTAACCAATAAAAATAATAAAGCGCCTACTTATGATCAAATGGCAGACAAGATGAATATAGAAATAGGTACAGGAGATATGCTAAATGCCAATTTAAATGGAACGGAAATCCTTCAAAAAGGCTTTTATGGTACTTTTGAAACATTGACAAAGCTAGAAAAGAGTTTAGGTGGAGAAAAGGATTATAAACAAGGCTTTGTGGATATGGAGTATGGAACTAGAGCAATAAGCTATACAGAGTTAGATAATAGCAATGATGATAAAAGCATAAATATAAAAATAGGGAATGACAGTTTTGATTTGAAGCTTCCTTATGAAGAATTGACAGAAGAATCAATACAAAATGCAATAGATAGTGTGGAGCATCTCAAGAAAAATGGTGTGAAAGTACATTTAGATGAAAAAAATAAAACAATTAGCTTTACTGCACAAGCTGAGATTACGCCAAAGGTTTCTTTGGGAATTTCTACTATAAGCACAAATACGATTACTTATAAGGATGGAGATTTAGATAATAGTAGTAAAGATAGAAAACTTAAAATAAAAATAGATGGAGAGGAAAATTCTCACGAACTATCATTACCTGCAAGCAATCCATTAACTCAAAAAGATATACAAGATGAAATAGACAAGATTCCAGCGTTAAAAACTAAAAATGTAACTGTAAAAATAGATGATACAAATAAAACCATTACCTTTTCAGCAGATAATGAAAATATCACAGTAGAAGGAACTTTAGGTAATACAGAAATCATGACTACCAGTGGTAAAGCAAATCAGCAGATTGCACCAATCCTTGTGGGAGAAAGAATGAAGGGAACCATAGAGACGGATGATACAAATCATCAGTTTAATTTAACCATTGATGGAATAGAAGAAACCATCAATCTTCCTCAAAATAAAAAATATGAACTAGATACCCAATTTGGAAAAGATGAACTATTAAAAGATATTCAAGATCAAATTGATGGGAAACCATCCTTTTTAGGAAAAGTAAAGGTTTCCTTTACAGAAGACCATCGACTAAAATTTACTGGAAATTATCAAGATGCATCTAATACAGATTTTGAAAGTATAAAAATTAGCAATCTAGATGATAATAAGTTCTTAACGAAGATAGGTTTTGCTAATGATCAAGTTTCACAAAAAGCTTCCATAAAAACAGAAAAAATAGATATTAGCGGTATGCTTAAAGATATGGACCAAAATCTCAATAATGTTTTAGCAAAGCTTTCAGAAATCGGTGCAAAAACCAATCGATTAGAATTAGATAAAAATCGTCTAGATGATAATATACTAAATTTCACAGCATTATTATCAAAAACCCAAGATGCAGATATGATGGAAACCGTTATGAAATTTAAAACAGCAGAAAATATTTATCGTGCTTCTTTATCTACAGGAGCGAAAATTATACAACCAACCCTTATGGATTTTCTTAGATAGTTAATCAATTGAGGTGAAAAATATGGAACTTAGTATGACTAGTACAAGAGCGCAAATAGGGATCAATCGAACACCAGGAAAGCTTGAAATCAATCAGCCAAATCCAGAACTAAAAATGCATACGCAGCCCCCTAAAATACAAATCAAATCAGAACAATCAAAGGTTCAGATTGATCAATATGTATGCTTTAAAGAAGAGGGTCAAAAGAATGTAGAAGATCTTATCAAAGACAATGCAGCCTTTGCAAAACAAAAATCATTACAAGGGATTGCTCGTATTGTTAGACAAGGAAATGAAATGGCAGCTATAGAAAATAAGGGAGATGTTATTCCTAGTCAAGCAAGAGAAAACGCTCATGATTTATTCAACAAAGAGTTTAATATAGGGGTAATTCCAAAGAGTAGACCTCAAATTAATTTTACAGGTGGTACGGTAGATATCCAATCAGAATGGGGAAAAGTAACTTTTGATGCAAAGGTTAGTAAACCTAATATCAATTATACAAGAGGAAAGCTAGAAACTTACCTAAAACAAAAAAATAGTTTAAACATTGAAGTGGTAGGTGGAGAGTTCAACCGTGTAGGTTGAACTTTCAAACTAAAAGGGAGGTAAATTTATGATTCTTACTACAAAGCATTTTGGAGAAATAGAAATTGATGAAGAAAAAATCATTACCTTTGAAGAAGGAATCCTTGGATTTGAAGACATAAAAAAATACACAGTGATTGTAAATCCTGATAAAGAAGTACCTTTTCATTGGCTGCAAGCAGTAGAATATTCAGATTTAGCCTTTGTGATTACAAATCCATTTGTATTTAAAAAAGATTATGATTTTGAAATCCCTGAAAAAGTCATTGAACAGCTAGCTATTGAAAAGGAAGAAGATGTAATGATCTTTAGCATTGCTGTTGTTCCAGAAGATATGAAAAAAATGACCATCAATTTACGAGGTCCTTTGATTATGAATATAAAAAATAAAAAAGGGAAACAAATTGTATTAGATACAGAAAAGTATAGTTTAAAACATTGTATCTTTGAAGAAGAGGTCACAGAAAATATCGGATAGGAGGGGAGTAGGATGCTAATCTTAACGAGAAAAAAAGATGAAAGTATTGTGATTGATGATCAAATAGAAATAAAGATTATTGGCATTGATGAAAATAAAGTAAAGCTTGGTATATCCGCTCCAAAGGATATTGAAATTCATAGAAAAGAAATATATCTAGAAATTCAGGAAGAAAATAAAAAGGCAGCTGTAAGCAATTTAAACCTTAAAGGGTTAGAAGATTTATTTAAGAAATAGAAAACTTTTCTTTATCATAAAGGATGTAATATAAATCTCGAAAATATTTATATTACATCTTATGAAGGTATATGATAAAATGATGAAGAGGAGTGAAATGTATGGAAAATATTGATAAAATCTTAAAGCAAATACTAGAAAGTCAAAATAGAATGGAAAATAGATTTGACAATCTAGAAAATAGATTTGATAATTTAGAAAATAGATTTGATAATCTAGAAAAAAATCAATCATCTATGGAGCAGAGACTTATTAAAATAGAGGTTTCACAAGAAAAAATGGCAAAGAATATAGAACTTCTAGCAGAGGGACATGCCAATATACTAGAAACTATTGAAAGAAAAAATGATGAAATACGAGGGGATTTGAACGAACGATTAGATGAAATAGAAGCATCTGTTACAAATTTATCTTCTGATATTCGGTTTATGGAGAAAAAAGAATTTGAAAATGAAAAAGAACTATTTAAATTAAAAGAAAGCTTAAAAATTATAAAATAATCCTAGTGGAGTAAAAACTCCACTTTTTTTATAAAAAAATATAAAAATTTAAAAAAAAATACTAAAGTAGTGTAATCACATGCCGATAATAATAGTACAAGCGTAAAAATTATACTTATATTATCGGCCGATATATAAGAAATCAATGAAGAAAACTATAAAGTAGTAAAAAACTTATACAAAAGGTAGCAAGCCGAAAGGCTAACTATAAATAAAAACAGTGGAAAAGGAAGTCCACTTAAAAAAATTCAAGGAGGGAAATTTTATGATCATTAATCATAATATGAACGCGTTAAACGCACACAGAATGATGACTGGAAACACAGTAAAATCAGGAAAATCAATGGAAAAATTATCTTCAGGTCTTAGAATCAACAGAGCTGGAGACGATGCAGCAGGTCTTGCAATTAGTGAAAAAATGAGAGGCCAAATCAGAGGTTTGAACCAAGCATCAAGAAATGCTCAAGATGGTATTTCTTTAATCCAAACAGCTGAAGGTGCATTAACAGAAACACACTCAATTCTTCAAAGAATGAGAGAGTTAGCAGTACAATCAGCAAATGATACAAACACTTCAAGTGATAGAGGAGAAATCCAAAACGAGATTAACCAATTAACTTCTGAAATCAATAGAATCGCTAATACTACTGAGTTCAATACACAAAAAGTATTAGATGGTGGTAGATCAACAGCAGCATCAGGAACAGAAGGAACAGAAGGAACAGAAGGAGCATCAGGAGCAGCAACAGCAGCAGCAACAGTAGCTATATTAACAGGATCAGCAGCTATGGTAGCAACAGATGTATCCGCAGCTACAAATATATCAATTAGTATAGAAGTGGGTAGTGCAACATTTACGCTAGCAACTTCAACCATAACAGGAGGATTAAGTGCTGCAGCAACAACAACACAATTAGTAGATTTATTAAAAACTGCAACTGATGGATCAGGTGGCGCTATAACAGATAAAGTAGATATCACTGATAATGGTGGAAAACTAGAAATAAAAGCAAAAAACACAGGAGAAGATGTTACAGTTAATTATGGAGGAGCAGCAGGAGATAAAACAAAATTTGCAAAATTCACAGGTATAACAGATGCAGCAACAGCAGCAGCACCAGCGGCGGCATCAGGAGCAGCATCAGCATCAGGAGCAGCAGCGGATGCGGCAGGAGAATCATCAACATTTAAAGCAACTTTACAAATTGGTGCTAACAAAGGGCAAGCCTTCCAAGTTAGTATTGCAGATATGAGTGCAAAAGCCCTTGGTATTTCTCAAGAAGTATCAGGAGCAGAAGGAGCAGAAGGAGCAGAAGGAGCATCAGGAGCAGCAACAGCAGCAGCAACAGTAGCTATATTAACAGGATCAGCAGCTATGGTAGCAACAGATGTATCCGCAGCTACAAATATATCAATTAGTATAGAAGTGGGTAGTGCAACATTTACACTAGCAACTTCAACCATAACAGGAGGGTTAAGTGCTGCAGCAACAACAACACAATTAGTAGATTTATTAAAAACTGCAACTGATGGATCAGGTGGCGCTATAACAGATGCAGTAGATATCACTGATAATGGTGGAAAACTAGAAATAAAAGCAAAAAACACAGGAGAAGATGTTACAGTTAATTATGGAGGAGCAGCAGGAGATAAAACAAAATTTGCAAAATTCACAGGTATAACAGATGCAGCAACAGCAGCAGCACCAGCGGCGGCATCTGGCGCAGCATCAGCATCAGGGACTGCAGACACAGGTGGTTCATTTGCTACCGCTGGCGCAGTAACTAATGGAACAGATTCAACAGCAGTAGAATCTGCATTAGATGTTTCTACACATGACAAGGCAACTGCAGCTATAGATATATTAGATAAAGCGATTAATAAAGTATCTACTGAGAGATCAAAGCTTGGTGCTTATCAAAATAGACTAGAACATACAATCAATAACTTAGGAACAGCATCTGAAAATTTAACAGCAGCTGAATCAAGAATTAGAGACGTTGACATGGCAAAAGAAATGATGTCATTCAGCAAAAATAATATCTTAAATCAAGCAGCTCAAGCAATGCTTGCACAAGCAAATCAACAACCACAAGGTGTACTTCAATTATTAAGATAGTAATGTTATAATAAAGATAGCTCTGATACTTATCAGAGCTATTTTTAAAATAAAAAAGAGAGAGGGAGTAGGCGTGGATCTAGAAAAACAAGTGGATGAAATTATAGATAATATTTTCAAGTATAAAATTGATATAGCTATAGAACAGACGATTACAATAATAGAAGAAATTATGAATGATATAGAAAATACCATTAGTATGGATCAGAATAGATTTGAGGATATTATGAATTATATTAATATTGCTCTTCAAAATAAAGATTACTTATTTTTAGCAGATTTATTAAAATATGAATTGATGTTGTCAATTAAGAAGCAAGGGGTGCTACAATGACATTATATGAAAAAAATCTAGCTTATTTTAAAGCTGAGAATGAATATGTATATAACATATTAACTGCAGGCAATCCTTTGTATTTCTATAAACTAGAAAAAGTAAAGGATTCATTTAATTATATTATAGAAAATGAAACCAGCAGATGTTTTATGCATAGTGTATATGATACAAATGAAGAGATAAAAAGGATGTTTCAGTATACACCAAAGGATACTGAAACAATGGTAGTATTTGGACTTGGGTGTGGGTATGCTTTAGATTATATAGCGGAGCATTATAAAAATATAAATAAACTTGTTATCGTAGAACCTTGTTTAGATATGTTTAAAAATTTATTAGAAAATATAGATATGCTCAAATATGTAAATACTTTCAAAACAATTACGTTTGGAATCAATCAAGATGTTGATGAAATGAGTGAAATTTTGTGTGGATATCTTTCTAAAAATTTAAAAATGAGTATTGTGTACAATATGTCCTATAGAACAATATTTAATGAATACTACGAAAGTATGACAAAGAGAATATCTAAAACTATATCAGAAATACGAGTGAATGCAGCAACTAATACGACATTTCTATTTCAATGGTTAAAAAATTATATGTTTAATTTGAATGAAAATTGTATGTCTATTGAAAGTTTAAAAGATTTATTCAAAGGAAGACCTGTGGTAATTGTAGCAGCGGGTCCATCGTTAAATAAAAATATACATCTTATTAAAGAAATAAAAAATAAAGCTATTGTAGTAGCTGTAGGTACAGCTATAACAATACTTGAAAATAATGAAATAGAACCTCATTTTAGAATGGCTATAGATGGTTCTCTAGAAGAGAAAAGAACCATCTTTGATGTAGTGAATAGCAAGATTCCTTTGATTTTTGCTGACAAATTGTATTGTGAAATATTGCCTTCTTATGAAGGACATAAAATTAGATTTGTTATAGACTCAGATTATATGGTGAATTATTTATATAATAAAAAGGAAATAGAATATAATAAAATTAGAACAGGTCCATCAGTTGCTAATTCAGCGGTAGATTTATTTTGTAAATTAGGGTGTAGTAAAGTTATATTTTTGGGACAAGATTTAGCATATACAGAAGATGGAATATATGCTAAAGGTGCGATTAATAACGAAGAAATGAGCAAAACCAAATTGGAAAAATATATAAAAATGAAGGATATTTATGGAAATGATGCTTATACTATTACACAATTTTTAGCTATGAAATATATTTTTGAAATTATTATTAAAAATTATCCGGATATGAAATTTATTAATGCTACTGAAGGTGGGATTGGTATAGATGGAACAGAAATAAAAACCCTTGAACAAACGATTCAAGAAGACTTAAAGGATGAGATTAAAATAAATATAGAAGAATGTATTAAAGAAGCTTATGAAAACAATGATCAATATATGGAAAAAATAAAAGATGCATTAAGTGAATTCAAAAAAGAATTACAAGAAGTTATAGCGTTAAATGCTAATAGAATGGAATTGTTAAAAGATACTATGAAAAAAATAAAAAGGGGATTAAATTCTCAGAGGCTTTTAAATGACTTAGAATATATAGTTAGATTAGATAGTGAATATGAAGAAAAAGAAATATATATAAAAGCTATACTACCAGCATTAGCCGAAACTATTAGGGCGGTCAATTTGAATTTTCAATATACTGGAAGTGATAAACAAAAACAAGTAGAGTATAGAAGTAAAAGTGTTAAGAGCAGTATTGTATTAATCAATGAATATGCCAAAATTGCTAAATTGTATTTAGATGGAATAATGAAAGAAAATCAAAAATAAAAACAATCATAGTTTTATAGTAAACAGTGTATAGTATGTATAGACTAAGATCAATAGACTACACATAAGGAATGATAAAGAATGAAAACAAATATAGATAAATTAATTGTTTATGTGAATTATTCAATAAAAGAAACATTAGATGTTTTAGATCAGGGAGCAAAAGGAATTGTTTTTTTAGTTGATGAGAAAAAAAGATTAATAGGAACCATTACAGATGGAGATATAAGGCGGGCTATACTAAAGGGATTTGATTTAGATGATTCGATTGAGGAGGTTGTTCATTATAATCCTATATATGCTAGTATCCATACAACAAGAGAAGAAATTAAAGATATGTTTATTAAAAAAGCTGTAAAAGAAATACCCATAGTAGATGATAATAATATATTAGTAGATATGATTAGTATTCACGAAATTTTATTACCAGATGGTAAAGAAAATCCTGTAATTATTATGGCTGGAGGATTAGGAACAAGGCTTAAAGAACTAACTCAAGAAGTACCTAAACCCATGCTAAAAGTAGGACAAGATCCTATGTTACAGCATATTATTAACAATTTCAAACAATATGGATACAACAAGATATTATTATCTGTTAATTATAAAGCTGAAATAATAGAAAACTATTTTCAAGATGGTTATGCTCATGGAGTTAAAATAGCGTATATAAAGGAACGGAAAAGACTGGGAACAGCAGGTGGAATAAGACTTGCAAAAGAATATATTAATGCGCCTTTTTTTGTTATCAATGGGGATATATTTACTAACTTAAATATGGAAAACATGATGGATTTTCATGTGGAAAATGGTTTTGATATTACCGTAGGAACAAGAAAGCATTCCTTTCAAATACCTTATGGTGTGATGCAAGTAGAAGATAATCATATAACAGAACTTCAAGAAAAGCCGGTGATTAATTATTTCATTAATGCAGGAGTATATTGCTTGAATCCTAATTTACTTGAATATATTCCACAAGATGAATATTTTGAGATTACAGATTTGATTAATACATGTATCAAAAATGGTAAAAAAGTAGGGAGTTACGAAATTGATGAATATTGGATGGACATAGGAAGATTAGAAGACTATAATAAAGTTAATCAAGACGTTTATGATTTAATATGTTGTAGTGAAGAAGGGGAAGCGGATGATAAGTAGTAAATGTTTTATTATTGCAGAAGCAGGTGTAAACCATAATGGAAATATAAACATTGCTAAGATGTTAATAGATGCAGCAGTAGAAGCAGGAGTAGATGCTATAAAATTTCAAACATTTAAAGCAGATGGATTAGTTACAAAAAAAGCACCAAAAGCAGAATATCAGAAAGAAACTACTGGCAGTGGAAATCAATATGAAATGCTTAAAAAATTAGAGTTATCCATGGAAGAGCATTTAACTTTGAAAGAGTATTGCCATAAAAAAGGAATATTATTTATTTCAACACCTTTTGATTTTGAAAGTGTGGATTTATTAGAAAAACTTAATATGCCATTATATAAGATTAGTTCAGGGGATTTGACCAATATTCCCTTGTTGAAATATATAGCTAAAAAAAATAAACCTATTATTTTATCTACAGGCATGGCAAATTTAGGAGAAGTAGAAGATGCGGTAGAATGTATTAGAAATATTTCAAATAGTGAATTAACATTGCTTCATTGTACATCTAATTATCCTACTAATTATAAAGATGTGAATTTAAATGCGATGATTACTCTTAAAAATGCATTTAAACTAGAAGTTGGATATTCAGACCATACACTAGGAATAGAAATACCCATAGCAGCTGTAGCTATGGGAGCAAAGGTTATTGAAAAACATTTTACACTAGATAGATATATGGAAGGTCCAGATCATGAATCTTCTTTAGAACCAGAAGAATTAAAAGAAATGGTAAAAAGTATCAGAAATATAGAAAATGCTTTTGGTGATGGAATGAAGAAATGCAATAAAAATGAAGAAAAGAGTAAACTTGTTTCAAGAAAAAGTATAGTAGCTAAAAGAGCTATACAAATAGGAGAAATTATAAGAAAAGATATGTTAGATTTTAAGAGACCTGCAAATGGTATTGAACCTAAATGGGTAGATGATATAATTGGGAAAAAAGCTATATGTCCTATAGAAAAAGATGTATGTATTGAATGGAGAAAAATAGGTGATTAATATATGAGTAAGAATAAGTGTATATTTTTAGATAGAGATGGAACAATAAATGTTTATAAAAAATTATTGAGCAATAGTGAAGATTTAAAATTAGAAAGAAAAGCAAGTGATGCAATTAAGTTAATTAATAAAAGTGGATATTTATGTATAGTTGTATCTAATCAGCCTGTTGTCGCAAGAAATTTATGTACATTAGAAGAAGCGTGGCAAATTAACGAAAGATTGAAAGAACTGTTGGATGAAAAGGGGGCTTATTTAGATGATATATTTATATGCCCCCATCATCCTGATCGTGGATATCCAGAGGAGAACAAAAAGTATAAAATAAAATGTGATTGTAGAAAACCTGCAATAGGAATGATTGAAGAAGCCGTAAAAAAATATAATATTGATTTAGAGCAGTCCTATATAATTGGAGATACAACAATTGATATAAAAACAGGAAAGAGTTGTGGAATAAAGACAGTATTAGTTAAAACAGGTCTAGCTGGTGGAGATGAATTATATGATGTGAAACCAGATTATATAAGTGACAATTTATATGATGCGGCAAAATTAATATTAGAGGAGAATAATATATGGACTTAAAAACAAAAGAATGGGATAATTCATATAAAAATAAGGATAATTTTGTATTCTACCCACATGAAGAAGTGATAAGGTTTGTTTCAAAATATGTAAGAAAAAAAACAGGAACAGAGGAATATAAAATTATTCATAATAAGAATATAGCTTTAGATTTAGGTTGTGGAATAGGTAGGCATGTAATTTATTTAGATGAAATGGGATTAGATGCTTATGGGATAGATTTATCGAAAGAAGCGATAGAATATGCAAAAAATTGGTGCAAACATATGGATAGAGAACATCTTTCAAAAAAACTTACAATAGGGTCTATTACTGAAATGCCCTATGATGATAATTTCTTTGACTTTATTGTATCTCATGGAGTATTGGATAGTATGCATTTTGATATTGCTAAAGTTGCAATGAAAGAAGTATATAGAACTTTGAAACAAGATGGATTGTTTTATTTTGACTTGATATCAGGAAATGATTATGAACATCCAAGAGAATATGCAGGGGAAGAAATTGTTACTAGCGATATGGAAAAAGATACAGTACAATCATATTTTAATTGGACAAAAATAAACCAATTGATAGATGGATATTTTAAAATTGAAGATGTTGTATTGATTCAGAGAGAGTCAGTTATATTTACGCAGAAAGATAGTAGATACCATATTATAGCACGAAAAATTTGATTTTGACCCTAATGATATTATGGTAAAGAAAAGGGGATACGAAAATGAAAGTTTTAGTTGAAGCTGTTGGAAGCATGACTTTTGGACCAGCATTAAAATATTATAATGAAATGGGATGGGAAATCATTGGTATGGATATTACAGGACATGCTTTTGGTTTTTATAAAAATATTAAACCTTATATTGTACCTAAATATTCTGAAAAAAATTGTTTTAGTGTGATAGAAGAAATTATAAAAAATGAAAAAATAGATATGATTTTTCCAACTATTAATGAAGGATTATTGGAATGGAGCAAAAGAAAAGAAGAATATAAGAAAAAATATAATGCAAATGTGATTTTATCAGATAAAGATATAATTAATATATGTATGGATAAATGGAATACATATAATTTTTTTATGAGAAATAATATTCCTACACCTAAAACATCACTAAAGAGAAAATATGGACTTCTAAAACCTAGAATAGGAAGAGGGAGTACTGGGATTTATTTTACTGATGAAGCCAATGAAAATTTTGATATGAGTGGTTATATATCTCAAGAAATAGTTGACGGACAGGAATATACAATTGATGTTTTGTGTGATTTTCAATCAAATCCTGTTTATATAATCCCTAGGAAAAGAATTGACACAGAATCGGGTGTATCTACAAAAGGAGTTACTGTATTTGATGAAAAGATTATACAATATGTTAAAGAAATCATTTTAAAATTAAAACCAATAGGAATAATAAATATACAATGTTTTAAGAATGAAAATGAAATTAATTTTATCGAGATCAATCCAAGAATAGCAGGTGGAAGTTCTCTTTCTTTTGCTAGTTCAGATAATTGGTTTAAAGCAATCCAATGTTTTCAGAAAGGGAGTAGCTATAGCTCTAAAGATGTAAAATATAATAATTATATGTTTCGATATTATGAAGATGTTATTGTTGAAGATGGTAATTTAATTAAATAGTATTGGTCAATTGGAGTGATGATGTTGAAAAAAATTTTAGCAGTAACAGGAATACGTTCAGAATATTTTATACTACAACCAGTTTTTGAAGAATTGATGAAAAGAAACGATATAGAATTAAAGGTAGTAGTTACAGGTACACATTTATCTTCAGTACATGGGGACACATGGAAAATCATAAAAAATGATGGTTATCCAATCATAAAATTAGAAACCTTATTATCTACAGATTCTTTATCAGGACGATGCAAATCAATTGGTGTTCAGGTTATGGGCCTTTCTGATATTGTGATGAGAGAAAAACCAGATATGCTTGTAGTTTTAGGAGATCGAGAAGAAAGTATAACGACAGCTACTGTAGGAGCTTATATGAATGTACCTGTTGCACATATTTGTGGAGGAGATAGAGTAGTTGGGAATATAGATGATTCAGTTAGACATGCTGTAACTAAGCTTGCGCATATACATTTTCCAACGACAAAGGAAAATGGAGAAAGAATTTTGAAAATGGGAGAGGAACCTTGGCGAGTGCATGTAGTAGGTAACCCAGCATTAGATTCTATAAGAAAACAGCCTGATTTATCATATGAATACATAAATGAAAAGTTAGGAACTGAGTTGGAAGCAAATAAGCCATTTATATTGTTAATCAAACATCCTTTAAGTTCAGAAATTGGACAGGCTGCTGAACAAATGAAAGTAACATTACAAGCAGTAAGTGAATTAGGCTATAATACAATTATAACCTATCCTAATTCAGATGCTGGTGGATTTGAAATGATTAAAGTGATCAAAGAATTTGAAAAAAGTCATAGCTTTATAAAAGCTTATGAAACATTACCGAGAGATTTATTTGTAAATTTACAAAGAAAAGCAGCTTTATTGCTAGGTAATTCTAGTGCTGGAATATTAGAAGCACCATTTTTAAAACTACCAGTAGTAAACGTTGGTAATAGACAGAAACAAAGACAGCATGCTGAGAATATAATTTTTGTTCCACATGAAAAAGAAAAAATCAAAGAAGCGATAAACAAGGCTATAGTGGATAAAGATTTTATAGAAACTTGTAAAAATTGTAATAATCCTTATGGGGATGGATACAGTGGAGAACAAATAGCAAAAACTATTGCTGAAGTTGAAATAAATGATCAATTGATTAATAAACAAATAATTTATTAAACCAGAGGAGCTTAAAGAAATGAAAATATTAGTAGTATCTGTTCATCCTGATGATGAAACATTAGGGTGTGGTGGAACGATTTTAAAACACAATCGTTTAGGGGATGAGCTTTATTGGCTGATATTAACAAGATGTGACGAAAGTCTTGGCTTTAAAAAAGATTTTATTAAAAAAAGGAAATTGCAAATACAAAAAGTTTCAAAGGAATATGGATTTAAGAAAGTCTATGAATTAGATTTTTTAACTACTAAGTTACATAATGTAGATTTTAGTAAGCTAATAGACAAAATTTCGAATGTTATAAATGAAATAAAGCCTGAAATTATTTATATGAATAATAGATCAGATATCCATACAGATCATCAGGTTGCTGCTAAAAGTATTATGAGTTGTACAAAAAGCTTTAGATATCCTTTTATCAAAAAAATATTGATGTATGAATGTATATCTGAAACGGAAATCGCACCAAGCTTACCAGAAAATATATTTATACCAAACGTATTTTCTGATATAACAGATTTTATAGATAAAAAAATAGAAATTATGAGCATGTATGAATCGGAAGTTCAAAATCCACCCCTACCAAGAAGTTTAGAAAATATAAAAGCTTTAGCAAGATATAGAGGGGCAAGCTGTGGTGTTAATTATGCAGAAGCTTTTATGCTCATAAGGGAAAGGTTTTAAGGAAAGGGACAAGGTATGAAAAAGATTGTCCTTATAGGTGCAGGTGGACATTGTAAAGTTATTATTGATATTATAAAAAGTACGAATGAATTTGAGATTATTGGTGTGACAGAAAAAAAATTTTCAGAAGATAAAATTCTAGATATTCCTATTATAGGAGATGATTGTATACTTGAAAGACTATATAGCAGCGGAGTAAGGTATGCTTTTGTTTGTGTAGGTGGATTAGGTAATTTACAATTAAGAAATAAAATATATATGAAATTAAAAAAAATAGGATTTAAGATACCTAAATTAATTCATAAAAATGCTATTGTTTCAAAATATGTAGATATTGAAGAGGGCACATGTATAATGGCAGGTGCTGTAGTAAACCCTGGAGTACATATTGGAAAAAATTGTATTATAAACACATCTGCGGTGGTAGAACATGATTGTAGTATAGGGGATAATTCTCATATAGCACCAAGAGCAGTCTTATCAGGTGCTACGAAAATAGGTAGGAATACACATATTGGACTAGGAAGTTCTATTATACAGTGTGTAAACATAGGCAAAAATGTTACAATCGGAGCAGGTGCTATTGTTATTAATAATATAGAAGATAATACTTTAGCTGTAGGTGTTCCAGCTAGAGTAATAAGAGTAAAAGATAATATGTAATATATAGGGAAATTATATTATTAGTGTAGCAGTAATCTTAATAAGCAATAGTAGCAAAAAAACAACATATGAATCTGTTAGTATTAGAAGATAAATTTGGTTTATCAAGATATTTTAATAATAGGAATGAAATAGAAATATAGTATGAAATATCTATTAAGGATGGTTTGAAAAACGAAAAGGTATATGAGATAAAGAAGAAGGGGGAAGAAAAATGAAGTTTTTAGTTATAGGGCTAGGTTCTATGGGAAAAAGAAGAATTAGAAATTTAATAGCAAATAATCAAAATAATCTAGCTGCTTTTGATATTAGAGAAGATAGAATTAATGAAGCACATGAAAAATATGGTATTAAAACCTATAATGATTTTGAAGAAGCACTACGAATTTTTAAACCAGATACATTTATTATTTCAGTACCACCTGATCAACATATGTACTATATGAATTATGCTATTGATAATAATATTCATTGTTTTATAGAAGCTAGTGTTGTTGATGGTGGGATGGAAGAAATATTAGAGAAAAGTAAAAAAAATAAAGATATAAAAATTTGTCCATCATGCACATTGAGATTTCATCCTTCTATAAAATTAATAAAGAATCTTTTAGATGAGAAAGCAATCGGTAAAATATCACATTTTACTTATCACTCAGGTCAGTACTTACCAGATTGGCACCCTTGGGAAGATATAAAAGAATTTTATGTTTCAAATAAAGAGACTGGTGGTTGTAGAGAAATTGTACCATTCGAGTTAACTTGGTTAAATTGGATATTTGGAAATATTAAAAGCATATGTGGGTTTAAAGACAAAACTATTAATTTAGGTGTTGATATTGATGATGTATATTCTTTAAATGTAAAATATGGAAATGGAGTATTGGGAAGCTTAGTAGTAGATGTGGTTTCTAGGTTTGCGATAAGAAATCTTGTTATTAATGGAGATAAAGGACAGATTCAATGGAACTGGAATGAAAAATGTCTTAAATTATATGATGCATGTGAAAGTCGTTGGATAATATATGAAGAACCAAAAGGTAGTGCAGCAGAAGGCTATAATGTAAATATTATAGAAGACATGTATATAGATGAAATAAAATCTTTTATAGATTGTGTTGAGGGAAAAGGAGAATTTCTTAATAGCTTGGAAGAAGACTATACTATTTTACAATATTTATATGGTCTTGAAAAAGCAGATGAATCGAAATCGTATATTGAATACTAATGAGAATGAGTTTATATAATAAGGAGGAATTGGCTCGTGAAGAGTGGTATCTATATAACTGTAAGATTAGGGTCTAGTAGATTAAATAGAAAAGCTATAAAAGAAGTAAACAATAATCCAATTATTGGATATCTAATTTCAAGAATTAAGCATATATGCTCTGATTTAGGTGACATAGTTATTTGTACGACTAATGAAAAGGAAGATTATTTGCTAGACAAAATAGCAGATGATTTAAAAGTAGCATGTTTTCATGGTGAAAAGGATAATTTGATTAAGAGACATTATGATTGTGCTATTTTTCATAATCATAAATTTGTTGTAAATGTAGATGGGGATGATATATTTTGCAACCCTGATTATGTAAAAAAAATAATTAAACTTTATAATGAAGATAAACAATACCATGTTATAAAAACAGAAGGGCTTCCATTTGGAACTAATTCTATGGGGTATAGAATAGAAGTCCTTAAGAAGATATTAAATGATAATAAAAACTCTAAAAAAATTGATACTGGATGGGGCGAATTTATTAAGAACAATAAAGAAATTAAACAAAAAGTTATTCAAGCACATAAAGATGAAATAATAGATGCAAGACTTACACTTGATTATGAAGAGGATTTTCAGCTGTTTAAAACAGTGATTGAAAATTTGAATTTGCATGAAAAATATGTAGAACAACAAGAAATTGTAAAATATTTAAAAGAAAATCAAGAAGTAGCAGATATCAATAAACATTTGAATGAAATATATTGGGAGAATTATCATAGTAATAAAAAAATAGAACAGGGGGAATAATTAATGAACTTAAATAAAGAATATCAGGTTAAAGCACATAAATTTATACCAGCAGGAGCACATACATATAGTAGAGCGGATGATGGATACCCTACGAATGCCCCTTCAGTGTTAGAAAAAGGAACAGGTGCTTATGTTTGGGACGTTGATGGAAAAAAATATTTAGATTTTGGGATGGCTCTTAGAGCAGTAACTGTTGGATATGATTTTGAAAGAATATCAAATGCAGCTATAGAGCAAATTCATAAAGGAAATGGATTGACAAGAGCATCTAAAGTAGAAATTGATGCAGCTGAAACTATATGTGATTTGATACCTTGGGTTGAAATGGTTAAGTTTGCTAAAAATGGTTCAACTGTTACTTCTGCAGCTATAAAATTAGCTAGAGCATATACAGGAAAAAAATATGTTGCTAGATGTGCACAACATCCATTTTTTTCATATGACGATTGGTTTATAGGAGATACAATTATGGATTCTGGAATTCCAGAAGCATATAAGCAATTAACATTGCAATTCAATTATAATGATATTGAATCAGTAGAAAAATTGTTTAAAGATTATCCAAATGAAATTGCTGCAATTATAATGGAACCAGCAACTACGGAAGAGCCAAAAGATAAATTTCTGCATAAGGTAAAAAACCTTTGTGAAAAAAATGGCACAGTTTTCATATTAGACGAAATGATAACAGGATTTAGATGGCATATTCAAGGTGCGTGCAAATATTATGATATAGAGCCTGATTTGGTAACATTTGGGAAAGGGATGGCGAATGGATTTTCGGTTGCAGCTTTAGGTGGAAAAAGAGAGATTATGGAATTAGGTGGCATCTATCATGATAAAGAAAGAGTGTTTTTGATTTCAACAACACATGGAGCTGAAATGTGTGGATTAGGAGCTTTTATTGAAACAATAAAGGTATATAAAGAGTTAGATGTTGTAGGACAAATTTGGAAGTCTGGAAAAAAATTATGTGATGGCATGAATAAAATTGCAAATGAATTAGGAATAAGTGAGTATTTTTATACTGTAGGAGTACCTTGTTCTCCAAATTACATAACGAAAGATAAAGAAGGAAAAATTTCTTTAGAATTTAGAACTTTATTTAGTCAAGAAATGATAAAAAATGGTGTACTTATACCTTGGATAGCATTAAGTTATGTTCATCAAGATACAGAAATTGATATTGCATTAAAGGCATGTAGAAAATCATTAGAAGTATATAAGAAAGCTTTAGAAGAGGGAATAGATAAATATTTAGTAGGAAGATCCATAAAGCCTGTATTTAGAAAGTTTAATTAGGTTAAAGAAGGGAATTAAACGCATTATGAGAATAGCATTATGTCAATTAGATATAAAATGGGAAGATAAAGAGACTAATAGAGAGAAAGTCATTGCTTTTATTGGACAAGCCAATAAAAGCAATGTAGAGATAATATTATTTCCTGAGATGACATTAACAGGGTTTTCTATGAATACGGAGCTTACGGGAGAAAGTAATGAGGAAACTGTTAACTTTTTTAAAGAAATAGCGAAAAGTTATAATATAGCTATAGGTTTTGGATGGGTTGAAAATACTGCTCATAAAGCTAAAAATCATTATACAGTTATTTCAAGAGAGGGGAATGTTTTATCTGATTATGTAAAAATACATCCTTTTTCTTATGGTGATGAGAATAAGTTTTTTGAATCAGGAAATAAGCTTGTTAAGTTTGATATGAAAGATTTTCGTATAGCAACATTTATATGTTATGATCTTAGATTTCCTGAAATATTCCAAGCTGTATCTAATGATGTAGATATGATTGTTATAGGTGCTAATTGGCCTAAAGCAAGAAAAGAACATTGGAAAGCTTTACTAAAAGCTCGTGCTATAGAAAACCAAACTTATATAGCAGGTATTAATTGTGTAGGAGAAAAAAAAGGTCTAGTTTATTCTGGGAATACGTGCTTGTATAATCCAGAAGGAAATCTAATAAACGAGATAGAAGATGAAGAAAACATTATTATTTATGATATAGATGTTAGGAATGTAAAAGAATATAGGGCGCATTTCCCACTAAAAAAAGACAGAAAAGTAGACTTATATAAAAAAAACTTGTAAGGATGATAGATATGAAAAATATGTTTGATTTATCAGGCAAAGTTGCGGTAGTTACAGGTGGGGCTGGATTAATTGGTAAAGAGTTAGTAAAAGCATTAGCATCATATGGAGCAAAAGTTTACATTGCTGAAATAAATGAAGAAATAGGAAAAAAAGTTGAAAAGGAATTAATTAAAAAAGATTTGAACGTCGTTTTTCAAAAGCTAGATATAACTTCTGAAGAATCAGTTAATGATTTTATCAAATCTATTATTAATGTAGATAAAGAAATAGATATATGGGTTAACAATGCATATCCAAGAACATCAGACTGGGGACTAAAAATAGAGAAAATACCATTGGATTCATGGAAGCAAAATATAGATATGCATTTAAATGGATATTTTAATTGTTGTCAAAAAATTGCAGAGCAGATGAAAAAACAGGAAAATGGAAGCATTATTAATTTTGGATCTATATATGGGATAGTAGGACCTGATTTTACGATTTATGAAGAAACTAATATGACTATGCCTGCTGCATATGCAGCTATAAAGGGAGGTATAATTAACTTTACTAGATATTTAGCATCATACTATGGTGCATGGAATGTAAGAGTAAATTGTATATCTCCTGGAGGGATATTTGATAATCAACCAAAAAAATTTGTTGAAAAATATTCTAAGAAAACACCATTAAAAAGAATGGGAAATAAAGCTGAAATGAACGGTGCTATTGTATATTTAGCTTCTGATGCATCTAAGTTTGTTACTGGACATAATTTAGCTGTAGATGGTGGTTGGAGCATAATATAATAGACTTTAGAAATAAAAGATTAGTGCTATATGTAAAAGGAGAGAATATGAATGAATTTGGAAGGTAAGAAAGTATTTGTGACTGGAGCGGAAGGTTTTATAGGTAGCCATCTAACAGAGCGATTAGTTGAACTAGGTGCAGAAGTGACTGCTTTAGTTCAATACAATTCTTTTAATAATTGGGGTTGGATTGATACTTTCGATGAACGAATAAAGAAAAGTGTTAAAGTAGTTACAGGGGACGTTCGCGAATATGATGGGATGAAAAGAATGATTAAAGGGCAGGATGTTGTATTTCACCTTGCAGCGTTGATTGCTATACCTTATTCTTATCTTTCGCCTATGGCATATGTAAAAACAAATGTGGAAGGAACAACTAATGTATTAGAAGCTTGCAGGGAATATGAAGTTGAAAAGATTGTACATACTTCTACCAGTGAGACGTATGGAACTGCCTTGTATGTTCCAATAGATGAAAAACATCCAATGCAAGGACAATCTCCTTATTCAGCATCCAAAATAGCTGCAGATAAAATGGCAGAAAGTTTTTACAGAAGTTTTAATATGCCAATAGCAACTATAAGGCCTTTTAATACCTATGGACCTAGACAATCAGCAAGAGCGGTTATTCCAACCATTATATCTCAAATTGTTGCAGGAAAAAAAGAGATTAAGCTTGGGAGTTTAACACCTACAAGAGATTTTAATTATGTAAAGGATACAGCAGAAGCTTTTATTAAAATAGCTGAAAGTGAGAAAACCATTGGGCAAGTAGTTAATGCAAGCACTAATCATGAAATTAGTATTGGTGATTTAGTGAAAAAAATTATAGCTTTATCAGGAAAAGATGTAAAAATCATATGTGATGAAGAACGATTAAGACCAGAGAAAAGTGAAGTAAATAGACTTTGGGGAGATAATACAAAAATTAAAGGATTAACAGATTGGCAACCCAAATATACCTTGGGTCAAGGATTGTTAGAAACGATGGAATGGATAAAAGATCATATGCATTATTTTAAGACGGATATATATAATGTATAAATTACCATTGAAAATTTGATGGATAGTAAAGTGAAAGTAATAATAATAATATATTGATAGTATATAGTTGTAGATAGGTAACTATAAAATTAGAAATAAACAATCATATGAAAGTATGAATAGAGGTGCTAAAATGATTCCCTTATGCATACCAGAAATAAGAGGTAATGAATGGAAATATATCAAAGAATGCTTAGATACTAATTGGGTTTCTTCTGTAGGTAGTTATGTCAATAAATTTGAAGAAGATTTCGCAAGATATATTCATGCAAAAAAAGCAGTTGTTACTATGAACGGAACAGCTGCACTAGAACTTGCTTTAAGATCTTTAGGAATAGGACAAGGGGATGAAGTAATTGTATCTTCTTTAACATTTATATCTCCTGTAAATACCATAAAATATGTAGGGGCAGAGCCTGTTTTTGTGGATGTCTGCAGAGATACATATGTAATGGATGTAGATAAAATTGAAAAAATGATTACTCCTAAAACAAAGGCTATTCTTCCTGTACACATCTATGGACATCCTGTAGATATGGATAAAGTAATGGAAATAGCAAAAAAACATAATTTATATGTCATAGAAGATGCTACAGAAAGCTTAGGCTCTTTATATAAAGGAAAAGCTGTAGGAACCATTGGACATATAGGATGTTTTTCTTTTAATGGAAATAAATTAATTACCACAGGTGGTGGAGGGATGCTTGTGTCCAATGATGAAAAATTTGCAGAAAAAGCAAAATTTTTATCTACACAGACAAAAGTAGTTGAAGAAAATAAATCCTTTTACCATCCAGAGATTGGTTTTAATTATAGAATGCCAAATGTACTTGCAGCTATGGGGTGTGCTCAGCTTGAAAATATAGATGAATATATTCAAGCGAAAAGAGACCATGCTATGTATTACAATGAGCTATTAAAAGATGTTAAAGGAATTACTCTTCCTATTGAAAAAATCGGGGCTAGAAATGTACATTGGTTGTATGCAGTATTGATTGAAGAGGATTATGGTATAAGTAGAGATGAAGTAATTAAAAGATTAAATGAAAAAGGAATAGAAGCAAGACCCTTTTTTATGCCAGTGCATCATATGCCTCCTTATAAGGAATGTAAGCATGGAGATATGATTATAACTGATGAATTAGGAGAAAGAGGCATCAATTTGCCAAGCTCTGTTAGTTTAAAAAGAGAAGATATAGAATATATATGTAGTATTTTATCCTAATAATATGAGGATTTAAATTTATCATAGAGGTATGGAATATTATTAATAATATAATTTTTTTTTACAATATTATATAGATTTAAACAAAAATGACCGATAAATATATATCGGCCATAATATACCATAAAGATAAGTCGTTATTCTAAAAATGGTCATGATAACATTTTTAGAATAACGATTTTGTTTTAAGTTTTAAATTAAGGTAGAAAAGGATGTCTACTAGATCATTCAAGGAGGGATGAAAGTGATCATTAACCATAATCTAAACGCATTAAATGCTCACAACAAAATGGGAATGAATACAGCTAGTTCAGCTAAATCAATGGAAAAGCTCTCCTCTGGTCTTCGGATCAATAGAGCTGGAGATGACGCAGCAGGACTTAGTATCTCAGAAAAAATGAGAGGGCAGATCAGAGGACTCAATCAAGCAGTAAGAAATGCACAAGATGGTATTTCGTTGATTCAAACTGCTGAAGGAGCATTAAATGAAACTCACTCTATTTTGCAAAGAATGAGAGAACTCTCTATTCAGGCAGCTAATGATACGAATACGGATACAGATAGAGAAGAAATTCAAAATGAAATGAATCAATTGACTTCAGAAATCAATAGAATAGGAAATACAACAGAGTTTAATACGAAAAAGCTTTTAAATTCAGGTAGTGAAAATGCAGAAGATAAAGAAGTTAAAGAGAATATCATCAAGGGTTTAAAAGAAGGCTGGCTTGAGATGGCAGAGAAGAATGTCAAGGATGCTTATGGATTAGAAGGAAGTGGAAAAAAGTTACAAGTTAAATTGTATTCAGAAGAATCTTACGGAACCCTTGCTTATGTAGGTGGTACTTCTGAAGTTTTAGAATTAAATATAGACATCAAGGACTTTGAAAAAGGTGATGGAGAAAGTGGAAACAATGTACATGGAAAGCTATATAATGATCGGATTATAGCTCATGAGATGACTCATGCTGTTATGAATGATGCTTTTGGTGCAACGAAGATGAACGATTTACATGATAATAATAAGGTATGGTTTATAGAAGGAACAGCAGAAGGGATTGCAGGGGCTGATGAAAGAGTTAAAAATGTTATTGGAACAAGTGGTGCTAGTGATAATACTAAAGTAGATAAATTAATTAGCAGAGCGAAAGATTTATTAGGTGGTGCAGAATGGAAAGGAACAGATGAAGATTATGCAGCAGGATATGTTATTGTAAAATATCTAGCGACACAATTAGATACAGGTAGTAGTAAAGATATGAAAACCCTTATGAAAGATATAAAAGATGCTACAGGTAGTGCTAGTACTGCTTTAGAAACAGCCATTAAAAATAATACAGTAGCTGGAATAACTTCTTTTGCTGATTTCAAAAATAAATTTAATGCAGCTGGAGATGCAACTGATTATGTGAAAAATACAATAAAACTTGATTGGGGTAGTGATGAAGACGATGTAGGTTCTCTTCTAGGATCAGACCATGGTGGAAGTGATTTAGATGGAGAAACGGTAGTAGATGAAAGCAAAGCTACAGATAAAATAGATGGACAGCCACTAAAAGGTTTTGAAGTTGTATGGCCTGAAACAGAGGATGAAAATGAAACCATCTTATTGCAGATAGGTGCGAATAAAGATCAAGCTTTTGAGATAAATATAGGAGATATGAGAGCAGCAGCTTTAGGTATATCTCAAAAAGCTGCAGAAGGTGAATCCGGAGGAGCGGGATTTTCTAAAGAGGCTGGTGTTACAAATGGAACTACATCAACTATAGAGGAAGCAGCTCTTGATATAGCAGACCATGAAAATGCAACTGCTGCTATAGAACTGATACAAAAGGCCATTGATAAAGTATCTAGTGAAAGATCAAAGCTGGGAGCATATCAAAATAGATTAGAGCATACGATTAATAATCTGACAAATTCAAGTGAAAATTTAACAGCAGCAGAATCAAGAGTAAGAGATGTAGATATGGCAAAGGAAATGATGACATTCTCAAAGAAAAACATTCTTGGTCAAGCTGCTCAAGCAATGCTTGCACAAGCTAATCAACAGCCACAAGGAATACTTCAATTGTTAAGGTAGTAACGATTATTTTACTTATTTAAGGATTCACATTTAAGCTTAAAGGGGTAGATGATTATGATCATTAATCATAATATGAATGCTCTTTATGCATATAGAAATATGATGGTTAATGCACAAAGGGCAGGTAGAGCAATGGAAAGATTATCTTCTGGTCTTAGGATTAATAGAGCAGCAGATGATCCAGCAGGACTTTGCATATCTGAAAGAATGAGAGTGCAAATAAGGGGGCTTCATCAAGCATCAAGAAATGCACAAGACGGGATTTCTCTCCTACAAACAGGGGAAGGAGCCCTTGGGGAAACTCATGCAATCCTTCAAAGAATGAGAGAACTTGCAGTACAGGCTGCTAATGGTACAAATACAGATGAGGATAGAAATGAAATTCAAAATGAAATCAATCAGTTGACTTCAGAAATTAATAGAATTGGTAATAATACGGAGTTTAATACCAAAAAGCTTTTAAAAGGAGAGGATTCTCCTATTCACTTACAAGTTGGAGCTAATAAAGGACAGAAATTTCCTATTTATCTTAAAGATATGAGAGCAGAAGCTCTTGGCATAGCTCAAGGAGAAGAACAAAATGAAATAAAAGAAGATAGTCAAGTAGTATTTAATACAAAAGCTGAAGTGACTAATGGAGATAAAAAGGAACATGGTTTAGATGTTTCAAATCATGAAAATGCAACAGCTGCTATTGAAGTTATTGATCAAGCTACAAAAAAAGTATCTCGTTTTAGGTCAAGCTTGGGCGCTTACCAAAATAGATTGGAATATACGATAGATAATCTTGAAAATACAGCAGAAAATTTAGCGGCAGCCGAATCGAGAATTAGAGATGCAGATATGGCGAAAGAAATGATGGAATATGCTAAATATAATATGTTGCATCAGGTAGCTATGGCTATGCTTGCACAAGCTAATAAACAACCAGAATATATACTTCAATTGTTAAGACAAATGTAAAACATGTCGATAACTTTATAAGAGGATGGACGAATACAGAGAAATAAAGAAAGGAGATGATATCATGGATGTTGCTGCAATGTCAACTATGATGAGTCAAAGTAAAGTGCAACAACAGGCGAGTCTTTCAGTGATGAAAATGGTCATGGATACAGCAAAAGGAAATGGTCAAGCAATGACTGAAATGATGAATACAAGTGCAAAGACTATGGAGTTATCTGTCAATCCTCATGTAGGAGGAAATTTAGATTTAAAACTATAAAAAGACCACATTTGTGGTCTTTTTTACATGAACATATCTAAAAGAATACCTCTTATGTCATCTAGTTTTCGAAGAACGGAAATTCTATCAACTTCTTGTCCTAAAAAGTCTTGTGTAAGAGATGCTAAATGGCGATCCACTTGTTTTACTTGAGATAATACACGATGTCTTCCTCTTCTATCTAGAAAATTTTCTTTTGAGAAGGCATGAGAATTTTTTACGGCTACATCCATGAATTCAGTTACTAGATTTTTATAGTCCACTAAATCTTTTATATATAATCGATCTCCAAGTTTTTCAGATTGGTCAACGATTTTATCATATATTTTGTGTAAATGTTCTTTTACATCATCTGATTTGATTTTCTCAAATTTGTCAGCAAAAGTGGTGCCAGCTATTTCTTTATCTTTTTTTATAACAGCAGGAGTTTTCTGCACATTAGATATATTTGTGGGGTTGATACGATTCAAAGAGGGCACATCCTTTCTATCTATAATCCTATTAAATATATCGGCAGCTTTTATAGAAATTATTAAGGATATTTTCTAAAGAGAAACAAAAAAATGGTCGAAAACTATGGTAAGAACAATATAAAGGTGATGATCAAGTGAAGTTATTGGGATCAGGATTAAAGATACAAAGGGCCTATGAAGGGACGATTAAGAAGCCTTTTGATATAAACGGAACTTTACAAGAGAAAAATAAGAACAAGGTAAAAGTAGCGGTTGGAAATAAAACTATTGAAGCAGTGCTCAAAAATAAAATAGATGAAAGAGTAGGAGAACATGTCACTATTGACCGATCACAAATCATCTCTATGAGAGTGTGTGATAAGACAGAAGTTGTAGATGAAAAAAAGGAAAAAACCTATGAGGATCTTTTAAAATCTTTTGGGATTGAATCAAATGAAGAATCTCTTAGTGCTGTGAAATCATTAAAAAAACACGATATGTCTCTTAATAAGGAAAATATAGAAACTCTTATGACTGCAAAGGATTATTTTCATGTAATCAAAAATAATTTAACTTATGATTTAGTAGTAAATATGATGGATGATATAGATTTAGAGGAAGAGTCTTTATATAAGGTATCAGAAAAAATTAAGGAAGCAAAAGAGAAAGGGAATACAAATTCTCTTTTGAAATTGTTTAGAAGAAAGAAGGAAATGACTACAGAGGATGCACAAAAGGTAGCGAAAAATATATATGGAAGTAAAATGGGAAGAGATATTACCAATATTATTAAAGCCCTTCATAAAGAAGGAGTGGATATTCATAAGAAAAATATTGAAAAGGTACATGATGTATTTTATAAGCTTGGAAAATTAGAGGATATAGAAGATGGTAGCTTTGTAAAAGTGCAAAAGGATGGTATCGTACCTACTATTGAAAACTTGTATAATACAAAACATTATGTAAAAGAAGGACTGATTGAAGGAAAAGAGCATTCAGATTGGATTACAAATGTTTACGAAGAAAGCTTAACCCCTGTAGAAACAAAAGAAAAGGACTTAAAATTTTTGGAAGAAAATATACGAGATCGTTTAAAAGATATGAAAATATCTCCGACAAAGGAAAATATGGAACTGGCTAAAACATTCATAAAAGCGCAAGTACCTCTTACAGAGGAAAATATGGAAGATGTACTTAAGATGAAAGATGCATTAAAAGAGGTTACGGAAAAATTAGATATACAAAAAGCATCACAAATGATAAAAGAAGAAATAAATATTGAAAAAATAGATCTTCGAGAGCTTGCCAATGTTTTGGGAAAAGATGAAAAGGTTGAAGAAGTCCTTCAAGGAAAGACAGAGGAAATAGAGAAAATTTTAAAAAAGCTTGAGCGTCTAAAAACGATAAAGGATACGGATTTGATTAAGCTAATAAAGAGTAATACGGATTTTGAGATTAGTAAAATCGAAAAAGTAGTATTTGGTGAAGTGAAAGATGAAAATACTCAGTTCCTTCATGAACAAGGAAAAAATCCTGAACAATCCCTTGTAAAGGGAATTAATCGTATTGTAAATATTAGTAAAGTATTTGATAAGGTAAAAAACTTGAATTTTAATCATATAGCGTTTCAAATGTCAAAGGGAATGCCACTGACATTAAAAGCTATGGGAGAAAATCATGAACAGTTAAAGGAAATAGAGTTTCCTAAGATTACACTCTCTCAAGAAAATCAATTACAAAATTACATGAATGAACATGAAAAAACTTTTAGCATTCCTAAAATTTCGAGGATTTTAGATGCAGGAAAAGCACTCCTTCAGAATCGATTGCGACTTAGTATACCCAATATGCAATATGTTTTAGAAAGCTATGGACAATATAGTCGCATCAGAAAGAATTTATCAACTTCTATGGTCTTAGACAGTGTAAAAGAAGGAAAAGATTTAGAAAATATGGAAATAAAAGAACTTGATCAATATGTAAATGAGAAGACTGTAAAATCTATGGAAAAGAGTAGTGATGCAGGACTTGACTATTTAAAAGATCGGGAAGAGACCATAATCAATGGGTATAAAGAGGAACTCGTATCCAATAAGAAGGATGAGCATGTAAATAAAATGAAAAGCATGATTAGAAATATTACCAAAATAGGAAAAGAAGATGAAGATATTATTCTATTACTGATGAAAAATAAAATAGATTTTTCATTAAAGGAGATGGAAAAGATTTCATCATTCTTTAAAAATCAAAATCAAATGGGTCAAAAAATTGGAGAATTTGTACAAATGTTGGGTGTAGATATGAATGCACAGTGGAAGAATCATGTTCTAAAGCTAAAGCGTTTATCTGAAAAGATATCAGAGAAATTAAAAGAAGGAATGCCTATGAATGATCATTATGAAGAATTGATCAAACATATTGATGAGATGGAGCAGAATATGACTTTTTCAGAGGATGAACAAAAAGAAACTATGAAGGATTTAAAAGAATCATTAAGTACCCAAAAAAAACTTAATAGAAAAGATTTTTGTACCCAGTTACCAGTAGTATTAGGAGAGCAATTTAAGAATCTTCAAGTGTATGTACCAAATAATCCTATAAAGGGAGTAGATGAACCCTTAGATGTTTTATTGAATCTTGATACCAATCATCTAGGACAAACCCACATGGGTTTGAAAATAAGTGAAAAAGAAGTAAATCTTACAATCAGCGTAAAAGGAAATGAAGAGATGAACCAGTTGAAAAAACATATCGCCTACCTTAGAGAAATGTTAAAAGAAGAAGGATATACCCTAAACACTGTATCTTTTAAGACTTCAAAAGAAGAGAATCTCTTAGAAGGAATGGAAGAAAAAAGAGTAAATGAGGGTCTTTTGAATTTTGTCATTTAGGAGGAATTTAAATGAAAAAAGAAATAAGAAAAAAGATTACACCTCGGATGGTACAAAAGGCTTATTCATTAGACTATTATGATGTAGTAGAAAAAGAAGAAGGTCATGATGACTTGAATGTACAGAAAAAAGAATTGCCTGAGGAATTTTTTAGGGTTATGGGAAAGATCCTTACGTTTGTAGAGCGTGCAGATGAAGAGATGCAAGAAAAATAAGGAATTAGGGTGATGAAGGAGGAAAAATATGAGAATCAATCACAATATGTCAGCACTTAATGCCCATAGATTATTGAATATGAATAGCCAAAAAACATCTAAGGCATTAGAAAGATTATCATCAGGAAAGAGAATTAATCGAGCTGCTGATGATGCAGCAGGAATGGCTATTTCAGAAAAAATGGATGCCCAAATCAGAGGGCTTCGAATGGCTTCAAGAAATGCTTTAGATGGTGTGTCTTTGATTCAAACAGCTGAGGGTGCTTTGACAGAAATTCATAGTATCTTACAACGTATGAATGAGTTAAGTATACAAGCTGCAAATGGAACTTTGAATGAGACGGATCGTAAAACCATTCAAGATGAAATCAACCAATTAACCTCAGAAATTAATCGTATTGGGAATACAACAGAGTTTAATAAACAGGAGTTGTTAAAAGGAGATAGCGTAGATCATGACAGCCAATTGGTACCTGATAAAGGAAAACTTGAGGGAGGAAATAACAATTATACAAATGCAGTTCAAAGTTTTCAGTGGGATACAGGAAAACCTGCACAAGATGGAGATACATTAGAGCTTGATTTGAATGGAGAAAAAGTAAAGGTGACTTTTGCTAGTGCTACTGCTAATGGAAAAAGTCCACTAGAAGCATACAATTTAGATACAACTACCATACCGAATACGGTAATGGTTAATTTAGATGCAACGCCTGCTACATTAGAGGGAAGTGCCAAATCATTAAAGGCAGGATTAGATGCAGTTATAGAGAAAAATGAAAAACTATTGAATCATTATACAGCAGAATTTGATGGAACAAATAAAACCATTATTACTGCTGGTGGAGAGTATAAAGGAGATGCAGGAAATATTGGTACATCTACCTATACTGCAGCAGGAACAGCAGCTCTTACGACGGATAGTGGAAAAGAAGGGATAGGAGAAACGACTCTTATACCAGCGAAGAAAGAATTTGATTTCTCTAATTTAATAGGAGCAAATCCAGAGGATACCAATAAGAATATACAGGTCCTTATAGGAAAAGGGATGACCATTAATGGTGGAGAAATAGAATTTTATGATTCCTTAAAGGGAAAATACATGGGGGATAAAATAGGTGTAGATATTCGTGAGGCATTAGATGAGAAGGACAATAACCAGAAGATAGGAAAATTGATCAATAATATAGTCAAAGAAGCAGGCTCTAAATTGGAGGGTGTTGTATTAAAGGAAGGGACACCAGCACCAAATGTAGCGGATAAGGGATCTATTCAAACACCTCCAGATTTAACAAATCAGGCAGTACCTTCAGAGGTTACAGTTACTGTAGGGGGACAGGAATTTAAAATTATAGATCAATACGGAAGAGATGGACAGGTTACTATTACATCATCAGCAGATGATACATTATCTGCTAGTGAATCCAGTGGAAATTTAACTATTGCATTAGCTAAAAATACTTCTGGAAATAATACTTTAGCAGAAATACAAAAAGCGCTTCCTGATGGATGGAAAGTGGAAGATGTTAGTTGGACTGGTCTTGCTGGAAGTACAGTTTCGTCACCTGTTACAGCTACTCTAACAGGTGGAACACTAGGACTTCTTAAAGCATCTCAAGAAAGTGTAAAAGGAGAACCTGCTATTCCTTCCACAACAAATGTAACTGTGGGGGATAGTACATTAACCATTACAGATGTAAATGGAAACGATTATAATGTTATAATTCAGCCAAATACAACAGATGATTTAGCACTTGAAGAAGCAGGTGGAAAATTAATTATTAAACTAGCAAAGGATACACCTGCTAAAAATAGCATCAGTGCTATTAATAGTGCTTTAGGAACAGCTCCTTTGAGTACAGCGTTTCCAGGGGTTACTGTAAAGGATGGAGGTGCTTGGAACAACAATATTACAGGGGAGACCATTGAAAAATCTACAGGTGTTTTTGAAGGCGGTTCTCCTGCTAAGGAATCTACCCTTTCGTTGATTGTAGGGGATGGCGTATTGAATATTTCAGACGGGTCAGGTGGAACTCATACGGCAACTATACAAAAGTCAACAAGTGGAGATTTAGAGATAGATGGAACAGGTGGAAATCTAGTTATTAAATTAGGGGATACAGCAAGTAAAAATACAGTAGATGAAATAGCAAAAAAAATAAAGTTATTACCAAATGCTGCTGATTTTGAAAAGTGGACCTTTACAGATGGTGGAAACTGGGATGGACATATTACGGCAGATACGCTTACAAAGATTAGTAGAGCTATGATAGGAGGAACAGTAGCTACTCCATCAACGGCTACTGTAGAAGTAGATGGAGAAACACTAACTATTACAGATGGATTAGGTGGAAGTCATACTGTAAATATAGAATATAATACATCTGATGATTTAGCTGTAGATGGAACGGGTGGAAATTTAACGATTAAGTTAGCAAAGGATACTGAAGGTAAGAATACAGCAGCTTTAATAGAGACAGCTGTGCAGGGCTTGGGTGTTGTAGATGGAACAGATTTTAGTAAATGGACCTTTTCATGTAGTACCAACTGGGATACTTCTATTAATGATACAAAGTCTATTACAAGAGCTACAAATATGACGCTAGGGGGAGTATCTCCTAGTTCAGCATCTACATCTATAGTAGTAGATGGAGAAACACTGACGATTAAAGATGGATTAGGTGGAAGTCATACAGTAACCATTGAAAAGAATACAACAGATGATTTAGCTGTAGATGGAACGGGTGGAAACTTAACCATTAAATTAGCAAATGCTACTGAAAGTAAGAATACAGCAGCTTTAATAGAGACAGCTGTACAAGGCTTAGGTGTTGTAGATGGAACAGATTTTAGTAAATGGACCTTTACAGGAAGTGCAAATTGGGATAGCAAAGTGAAGGGAGATTCCCTCACACAAGTATCTGGAAATGTAACGGGTGGACATCCTATTGTTCCCTCAATTGCTACAATAATAGTTGATGGACAAACTTTAAAAATAACAGATCCAACAGGAACAAATAATAAAAAGATTATTGTAGCACAAGGAACAAATGATGCTTTGTCAGTTAATGGAGTAGGTGGAGATTTAAAAATATATTTGGCAAATGCAACTGGGAGTAAAAACAATATTAGTGAAATAAAAAATAAACTCCTTACGCCTGTAGATGGAAGTGATTTTAGTAAGTGGACCTTTGAGACAGGAACTATTTGGGATGGAGAAGTTGAGGGGTCAGAAGTAACAACTGATATTGATAAGACCTTGGCAGGTGGAAAAGATACTAAAACTGAAAAGCTTGCTGTTTATAATTATCAATTCAATAAACCTTTTACAGAAGGGGAAGCTGTTAGTATAGGCGATATTACTTTTAAAGCTGTAAAAGTAACACCTCCTGAGGTGGCAGATCCATTAAAAGGAGAGTTTGATATAGGTACAGATGTAAGTACCCAGATAGATAGCTTAGTAGAAGCTATTAATAACTCATCTTTAAAAGACAAATATACTGCTACAAGAACTGGAATCAATGGAAATATTCTAACTCTTGAAGAAAAAGGAACAGCATCAGGAGAAGCTCTTTCAGTTCCGAAAACTTTTGATCTTTCTCGTAGCACATCATTGATTATAGAAGCAAAAGAAGGTGGAAAAGAAGGAAATGATATTCTGATAGAAGATGGATTTTATGAAGATTATAAGGTGAGTCTTCAAATTGGTGCCAATGAGCATCAAGAATTTGCTGTATCCATTGGGGATATACGTGCTGAAGAATTAGGTCTTTCAGGAAAACCAGGAGAAAAAGGGTTTTGTAAAATATTGAATGTAACCAATGGATCTAATAATACACCTATAGAGGCTGCCTTAGATGTAACTAGTAAAGAAGGGGCAAATATAGCTATTGAAAGATATCAAAAAGCTATTGAAAAGGTTTCAGAACTTCGTGCAAGATTAGGTGCTTATCAAAATCGTTTAGAACATACCATTAGTAATATTGATAATGCTAGTGAAAATTTAACAGCAGCTCTTTCTAGAATTCAAGATGTGGATATGGCTTTGGCTATGTCTGAATACACAAAATTAAATATATTACAGCAGTCAGGAACAGCCATGCTCGCACAAGCTAATCAAAGACCTCAGTCTATACTTCAGTTATTACAATAGGAGGATAAAGAATGGATAAAAAATATTTAGCAAGCAGAATCGCTACTGCCAATGATGCAGGGTTGGTAGCCATTCTTTATGAAGGATTGATGGATGAAATAAAAGAAGCTATTGTATGTATTGATAATCAGAATAAAGCATCTTTTGAAAAGGCTATAGAAAAAGGAAAAAATATATTGGCAGAGCTAGTAATCACCCTTAAAGGGGATTCTGAAATTTCTAAAAATTTAAGAAGTCTTTATATATATGTGAATCATTTGATTACCTTAGGACAATTGAATAGAGAAAAGAAAAAATTACAAGAAGCTATTCATGTGTTGATGCCCCTATATGATGGGTGGAAACAACTTGAACAGCATGAATTTGAAAAGAGGGAGAAGTCTAGTCGACCTCAAATTATGACAGGAGCTACGTATGGAAAGGGACAACTAAATGATTATGTAATGAATCATGAGAATCAATGGGGACGAGGATAGAGAGAAGATAAAAAAATTGTTTGAATATAAAGTTTACAAAGGTTTATACCGATAAAATACATATAAAAATAAGATAGGATGGTGTATGTTTATGGAAATAAATAGTAGCTCTAGCTTGAATAATCAATATTCGTACATGAATCAAGGGAGTGAGTCAATAAAAAGAACAGAAGAAGGAGAAAATGTTGTAGATATGGCTCAGAAGCAGAATAGTGATAAAAATTATTCTGGGAAGGATGAGCTGAAAGAAGCTATTGAAAAATCTTGTAAAGGTTTAAATATGGATAATACAACTTTGGAAATTTCCATTCATGAAAAAACAAAGCAGATTATGGCCAAGATCGTTGATAAAGAGACAAAAGAAGTCATAAGGGAAATTCCATCAGAAAAAATAGTAGATATGATTCAAGCAATGATTGAGAGAGCTGGGTTATTTGTAGATAAAAAAGCATAAGTTAAGATATTTATTAATAGAGAGAAGATAGGGCTAAGGGAGTGAAGCTATGGATACAACTAGAATTACGGGACTTGCTTCTGGGATGGATACGGAAAGTATAGTAAGTGGTTTGATGAAAGCGGAAAGAGTAAAAGTGGATAAACTCTTTCAAAAACAACAAACTACATTATGGAAGCAAGAACAATACAATGAAGTGAATAAAGATTTTGCAAATTTTATTTTAGATACAAAGAAGGACTTAGAACTTTCAAAATCCTTGTCTAATGGGATGCTTATTGGAAATAGCATTTCTAATTTAAATTGGGTAAAAAAAGTATCTTCTTCTGATGAAGACGTTCTTACTGCAAAAGCAAGTGCAATAGGAATGACAGGGGTACATAAAATAAAGGTAAATAATTTAGCAGAAGGGGTTAGTGCAGTAAGTACGAATGCTGTAAAAGTGGGAGAAAATAATGCAACTAATGAAAATACACTATTGGATTTAGGGATGGATGTAGAAGGTACACAAACTATTAAATTTCAAATTATAAAAGAAGATGGAAGTACGGATACTGTAAGTGTAGATTATACTAAAGATACTAAGATAAAAGATCTCATAAAAGAAATTAACTATGCAACAACAGATGATGGAGATCCTAAAACGAGTGAAACAGCTTTAGGTATTCAAGCAAACTTTGATGAAACTGCAGGAAGACTGTTTTTGTCTACGAAAAAAACAGGAAGCAAAGCACAGATAAAGATTATAGAAGATGAGAATGGTATTTTAACAGGTGCCAACAATAAATTTAATATGATGCCTTCATTAGGAAGTACAGCTGAAAGTGTAGATGTAGTAAAAGCAGGAGTAACAGATGCTACAACATTAGCAGATTTAGGTGTATCAACAGATGGAATATTAAATCTTAATATTGGTGGAACATCAAAAGATATCACTGTTAATAAGGAAAATACTATACAAGAATTAGTGAATAAGATAAATGAGGAATTCAGAAAAAATCCTCCAGATCCAAGTATTCTTCCAATTGGTAAAACAGTTGTTAGTTTTAGTGATGGAAAACTTGTATTTGATACAAAGGATATCACTACAGAGAATAAACTTATTACTGTTGAAAATGATGCGCAAGGATTATTCACAGGAAAAAATATATTCAAAATGCCTACACTTCTAGGAGGAAGAACTGGAACAGATGCAAGCATAAATTTTGATGGAGCTGAAAACCTAGAATATTCTTCAAATACTATCAATTTAAATGGGATTGAACTCAATTTAAAGGATACTTCTACTGATAAGGATATTACTATAAAAGTAGATACAGATGTAGACAAGGTCTATGAAAAAATCAAAGGTTTTGTGGATAAGTACAATGAAATGATAGATAAGATGAATAAAAAAGTATCTGAGAAAAGATATAGAGATTATACTCCTTTAACAACAGAACAAAAAAAATCTATGAAAGAAGACGACATTAAGCTGTGGGAGCAGAGGGCTAAAAGTGGTTTGCTTCGAAATGACCAATTTATTAGTGAAATTTTGACAGATGCAAGAACAGGATTGTATGAAGATGTAGAAGGTGTAACAAGTAAATATAATCAATTAACTACTATTGGTATTACTACAGATAAGTGGAAATCTAAAGGAAAACTAGTAATTAATGAGAAAAAATTAAAAGATGCTATTATGGATGATGTAGAGGGGACATTAAACCTTTTATTTAAAAGTCCTTCTAATGAAGATAAAGTAACATTGGAGACCGAACTAAGAGAAAATTGGAAAACAAGTACAGGAAAAACTTATGATGATTATGCGAATTTTACAGCTTCTGAAAAAAGAGAATATACAATAGCCTATGATAAAAAGGTTAGAAGTAATACAGGTCTTATTAATCGTTTGTATGATGATATGACCGATGGAATGAAAAAAATTATTGATAAGGCAGGGCCTGGAGACGATAAAGAATTGTATCGAAATGTAAAAAGTGATATGTTAATAGATTTTGTCACAGGAGGAAATGGTCGTAAAGGATCTATCAGTTTATTAGATGAAGACTTTTTAGATTATGGTAAGAAAATTAAAGATGAAGAAAGTCGATTGGCTAGATTAGAACAATCTTATTGGAAAAAATATACAGCTATGGAGACGGCTATGAATAAAATGAATCAGCAAAGTTCATGGTTAGCAGGGCAGTTAAGCAAAATGTAGTCAAGATAAAAGGAGTGAATACATATGGCAATGCGTAATCCTTACAGTGGATTGAATCAATATAAACAAAATAAAGTAATGATGGCATCTCCACAAGAGCTTACTTTGATGTTATATGATGGAGCTATTAAATTTGTGAATCAAGCTCTTTTATTTATGGAACAAAAAAATGTACAAAAAACCCATGAGACAATTAGGAGAGCTAGTGATATTATAATTGAATTGAATTCAACCTTGAATATGGACTATGAAATTTCAAAGGGATTAAGACCTATTTATGATTTTTTATTAGAAAAATTAACACAAGCAAATATGAAAAAGGATAAAGCTATTTTAGAGGAAATACTACCTTTATTTACAGAGTTAAGAGATACTTGGAAGCAAGCTATGGAGCTTGCTAAAAAGAAATAATGAGGTTAACATATGGAAATTAAACAAATGATTGACGAGTTAATCAATATTTCTAAAAAAAAGGAAAAAAGTTTAAAAGAATTATTAGTTTTAACGAAGAAGCAAGAGGGCTTTATCAAAAATGGAGATTTAGAAAACTTGACAGTGGTCATTGAGCAAAAGCAATTGATCATGGAGCATATTAATGAGATAGATATAAGCTTTTTAAATCATTACAATGGATTAAAAAAAGCTTTGAATATTGCATCTATAGAAGATATAAAAATAGAAAAATATCCTTCTTTAAAAGAGTTAAAGCTGCATATTGGTAATATTATGCTATTAATAAAAAATATGCAAAAATTAGATGAAAATAATACTATTCAGTTGAATATAGATTTTGATAAAGTGAAACAAGATATGAAAAAATTAAAAACTAAAAAGCAAACCTCTAAAATCGCATCAAGCTATATGAAGAAATATGCAGGGGTGCAAGGTGTGTTTATTGATCATAAATAAGAAAATTGCAATATTTTAGTTATTGCTAAAATCATTAAAACCATGTATAATACTATATGCATAGCTTAGGTCTGTGGTTGAAAGTCCATGCCAGTCGCAGGCAAAGGGATCCACGTAAGGTAATCTTAAAAATGAGAATACTGATCATGGTGCGGCTTAGAAGTAAGACCTGCCAGAGATATTCTGAGAGAGGTAGTAGTGATGGTAACCCCAGAGCCAACCTTCCAGCAGGCGAGTGTGGGGTCAAAGATCAGGTCAGCTAACTATGTAGATAATCCTTGATAAAAATATCAGGGATTTTTTTGTGCCTGTCAGTTTAGTTATTGATGAGGTAAAATCCTTGATGAAAAGTATCAAGGGTTTATTTTTTTTGAACAATATTTTATGAATATAGGAATAAAAATCACAAAAAAAGAATAAGCTGTAAAGAAAATTGTTTGATAAATATGAATATTCTATCAAATTCAAAGAGGAGGGGAAAATTTGAAAAAAAGATTAGGTCTTATATTATTGTCCGTATTATTGATTGTATCATTGGCTTTAATTGGATGTGCACCAGAGAAAACAGAAACGAACCAAGAGGATGTAAATCAAGAAGAAACAGCAGAAAAAGGGGAAGAGGTTGTAAAAATTGGCTGGATTGGTTCACTGACTGGAGACCAAGCTGTTTGGGGAAATTGTGAGTTTAATACGGTAAAAATGCTTGTAGAAGAAGCAAATAAAAATGGTGGTTGGTTAGGAAAAAAATTAGAAGCCATTGGCTATGATACTCGTGGAGATTCTATGGAAGCAGTGAATGCTGTAAGAAGACTTACTGCACAAGATAAAGTTATTGCAGTACTTGGGCCAAATGCAAGTGGGCAGGCTATATCTATTTCAGCAGTACTTGAAGAAATGAATGTTTCTGATATAGCTACTGTTGCAACTAATCCAAAAGTAACTGTTGATGATAATGGGAATGTAAAACCTTATAATTTTAGAGTTTGTTTTATAGATCCTTATCAAGGAGCTGTTGCTGCTGGATATGCAGCTGATGTATTAGGGTTTAAAAAAGCAGCTATATTATATGATGTTGCAGATGAATATTCTCAAGGTTTAACACAGTTTTTTGAAGAAAAATTCAAAGAAAAAGGTGGAGAAATTGTTGCTAAAGAAGGATTTAAATTTGGTGATGTAGATTTTAGACCGCAACTTAGTAAAATAAAAGAAGCTGAACCTGAGATTATATTTATGCCATATTTTTATAAAGAAGTTGCATTGAGTGCCAACCAAGCAAGAGATTTAGGAATTGATGCAGTACTTATGGGAGGAGATGGGTGGCCTTCAGAACAACTCCTTCAAATGGCACAAAAATCAATAGAAGGCTGTTATTTTGTCAATCACTTAGATTTTGAAGACCCTGATGTACAAGAGTTTAAGAATATGTATAAAGAAAAATATGATTTACCAGTTGAATTAAATGGATATCTTGTTCATGATGCATTTAAACTTTTAGAACATGCAGTAAAGAAAGCAGATAGTGTGGATACGGTTAAGGTAAGAGATGCATTAGAAAATGCACAAATGGTTGGAATAACCGGAAAGATTAACATTGGTAAAGATACACATAATCCAGAAGGTAAAGATGCAGCCATTATCAAAATAGTAGATGGAAAATATGTATTCCAGCAAAAATATTCTGCTGAGTAGAGGATAATAGAGAGGGTTTTTACCCTCTCTTATTTAAAAAGGAAGGAGAAAATTTATGTCTGCTTTTTTTCAACAATTGATTAATGGTTTATCTATAGGAAGTGTTTATGCACTCATGGCAGTAGGTTATTCCCTTGTATATAGTATTATGAATTTTAGTAATTTTGCCCATGGGGGTGTCATTATGATTGGTGCATACATAGGTTTTTTTTGTATGACAGCCTTTCAACTTCCCTTTATTCCTTCGTTTATATTAGCTGCATTAGGAGCAGGACTAATAGCTGTTTCTTTAGAAAAAGTGGCTTATAGTCCCCTTAGAAAAAGAAATGCACCCTTTTTATATTTTATTATTTCAGCCATGGGAGCTTCTATATTTTTAGAGAATATTGTTATAGCTACTATAGGGCCTACCTTTAGAACTTATCCTGAAGTATTCTCTCGAACGCCAATTACATTAGGGAAAATAGCTATAGGAAGATTAGATATTACCATGTTTATTATATCTGCTATTAGTCTGGGTCTATTGATTTACGTTATAGAAGGAACGAAAACAGGTATGGCAATTAGGGCTACATCTTATAATGCAAAAGCTAGTGCATTAATGGGTGTGAATACAGATAGAATCATTTTTATTGTATTCGCTCTAGGTGGGATTCTAGCAGGGATTGCTGGCATATTATTTGGTATGAAATATACGGTATACCCACAAATAGGAGCTATTACAATAAAATCCTTTATTGCAGCTGTTTTTGGTGGCTTAGGCAGTTTAACTGGAGCGGTGATCGGTTCTATTTTATTAGGAATTATAGAAACCTTTACATCAGGTTATTTATCTTCACAATATAGAGATTTGATAGCGTTTGGATTATTGATCTTTATTTTAGTCGTAAGACCTATGGGGATTATGGGTAAAATCACTGAAGATAAGGCATAAGGGGGGATTTTAGGTGGATTGGTTTTATGTGAAAGGAATATTAATTTTATCAGGGATTAATCTTTTAGCAGTACTGGGTCTTTCTCTTCTTACAGGTTTTACGGGATTATTTTCCTTTGGTCATGCAGGCTTTATGGCAATTGGTGCTTATTTTACAGCGACAATGACGGTGAAATTTGGGATGCCTTTTATTCCTGCGTTGCTGATTGGTGGACTTGCAGCAGCAATGGTAAGTTTGATCATTGGAAAGCTTACACTGAATTTAAAAGGAGATTATTTTTGTATAGCTACTTTAGGTTTTGGGGAAGCCATAAGACTTATTTTAGATAATGTTCAGTATTTTGGTGGAGCGAGAGGCTGGCCTGGGATACCACTAGACACAACCCTTATAAATGTTGTAGTGATCAATATCATAGCCATTGTTATTTTAATCAATTTAATTAAATCAAGGCATGGTAGAAATATGATGGCTGTAAGAGAAGAAGAGTTAGCATCTCAGATTATAGGGATCAATGTTTTTAAATATAAAATGATAGCTCTTGCTATAAGTGCGGCGTATGCAGGAATCGCTGGAGGATTTTTAGGCCATTATACAGGATTTTTACAACCGAAGATGTTTCAGCTTATTAAATCTACAGAACTTACCATTATCGTTATATTTGGAGGCTTAGGAAGTATTTCAGGAAGTGTAATTGGTGCAGTTTTATTGACAGCTCTTCCAGAGCTTTTAAGAACCTTTGCTAAATGGAGATTGGTTGTTTATGGTGCTACTGTAATCTTTATTATGATTTCTAGACCAAAAGGACTTATGGGTGGGAAAGAAATCACTATAAGCAATATCAAAAAATTTTTCTCTCGCATTTTTAATAAAAATAAATCCTATAACGAGGGGGAAATATAAATGAATCTTTTAGAACTCAAAAATGTGACAAAAAGATTTGGGGGACTTACTGCCGTTGGAGATTTAAGCTTTAGTATTGAAAAGGATGCCATCTATGGACTTATAGGACCCAATGGTGCTGGAAAAACAACAGTTTTTAACCTTATTACAGGAATTTATCAATTAAGTGAAGGAGAAATTTTATTCAATGGTAAAAATATAGAAAACTTAGAGCCTTATCAAGTTGCCAATATAGGTATTACAAGAACTTTTCAAAATATAAGGCTTTTTAAAAATTTATCTACTTATGACAATATCTTAACGGCCTGTCATTTCCATGCAGATTATAGCTTGTTAGGAGCCATATTAAGAAGTAAGTCTTTTAAAAAAGGAGAAAAAGAGTTATCAAAACAAGCCCATGAACTAATGGATATATTAGAGCTTTCTGATCGAAGAAATGTCATCGCAGGGAATTTACCCTATGGGCTTCAAAGAAGGCTTGAAATAGCAAGAGCTTTAGCCTTAAAACCAAAGCTACTCCTATTAGATGAGCCAGCAGCAGGGATGAATCCTGATGAAACCATAAGATTGATGGAGCTGATAAAAGAAATTAGGGATCGCTTTAAGTTGACTATTTTAGTCATAGAACATCATATGGATTTAATCATGGGTATATGTGATCATATTTCTGTTATCAATTTTGGAAGAAAGTTAGGGGACGGAACAGCAGCAGAGATTCAATCAAATCCTAAGGTTAAAGAGGCTTACTTAGGGGAGGAGGAAGTGGTTTGCTAAAGGTTGAGAACCTAAATGTATATTATGGAGGAATCCATGCATTAAAAGGAGTGGATATAGAAGTTCAGATGGGTCAAATCGTATCTATAATAGGTTCAAATGGAGCGGGTAAATCTACTCTTCTTAATGCAATATCTGGAATTGTCAAGCCAAAGATGGGTGTGATTAAATATAAAGGAAAAGAAATTCCCAAACTCCCTAATAAGATCGTACAACTTGGAATTTGTCAAGTTCCAGAAGGAAGACTTATTTTTGCAAATCTTACGGTAAAAGAAAATTTAATGATGGGGACTTATTTAAGAAATGATCATGAAAATATAAAAGAAGATTTAGAAAAGGTGTATGAATTGTTTCCAAGACTAAAGGAAAGATTAACTCAAATAGCTGGAACACTAAGTGGTGGAGAACAACAGATGCTCGCAATGGGCAGAGGGCTTATGAGTAATCCAGATTTAATTTTATTAGATGAGCCTTCATTAGGACTTGCACCTCTTTTAGTAAAAACTATTTTTGAAATTATAGAAGATATTAAAAAGATGAATAAAACCATCCTTTTAGTTGAACAAAATGCATATAAGGCATTATCTATTGCAGATAAGGCATATGTACTAGAACAAGGAACCATTGTGAAAAAAGGCGATGCGAAGGCATTAATAAAAGATCCTACTATTCAAGAAGCTTTTTTGGGAAAAGCTAAAGGATAATTAGAGGTGTCTGTCAGTTTAGTTATTTAGTTATAGAAATCATAAGAAAAAGTTTTAATTGAAATTTTTTACTTCAGGTGGAGTAGCATTTTCACCTGAAGTTTTGACCTTTTGCGTTAGCAAAGCGAGTTCACTAAGATTTATTTTTGTTGTATAAAAAAATACAAAAAACTTGGAAATATTTTGATACAAAACTACATATAATAATAAGTTGTAAAAATAAACTGTTGTTTGAGGATGAAAAAAAGAAAGAGAAAAATGTAGAAATAGTACTGAATCATGTATAAATGTATTACAATTTATTCCACGAACCGTCATAAAAATACTTGTCCACTAAAAATACACAAGTTTCTCCACAAATAGAAATATTGAAAAATGAGTTATCAACAGAGTTATCCACATTGTCCACAAGGTGAGTTTTAACAAAAAATCAACATGTGGACAAGCTATATAAATGAATAATATTGCATACAATGTATAGCAGTAATAGCTATTTTTTTGAGAAGAATGTATAGGAATGATAAAATTTTTAGAAAATTCTGTGGATAAAAGCGTGGATACTGTTGAAAAGTTTTATAAGAAAAAATTTTGAATATTTGTTTGAGAGAATTTTAAGTGGGTAAAATATAAATATGAAACTTGTCCAAACTAAAAATAGATAATTAAAAAAAATGGAGGAAAAATACTAAGCTATATGGAATAATAATATAATAATCTAATGGTATAATTCTGATTATTATTTTGAGTTAATACTTTTAACTCAATTGATTATATTTGCTGGAAGGAGCTGAAGTATATGATAGTGAAAGTAAGTGGAAAAAATTTAGAGGTTACAGATGCATTAAAGGACATGGTAGAAAGCAAAATGGAGAGATTTGGAAAATACTTCAAGGAGGATACAGAGGCTCAAGCAACATTAAGTGTAGAAAAAAGTAGGCAAATTATTGAAATTACAATCCCAATCAATGGAACCATTCTTAGAGCAGAAGAAGCTACTGAGGATATGTATTCATCAGTAGATAAAGCAATTGATAAATTAAATAAACAGATTCGAAAATATAGAACAAGGCTTGAGAAAAGAAATAAGGGTCATGATACCATTCGATTTGAAAATATTCCAATTATAGAAGGTGGTTTTAGGGAAGAATCACAAATTGTAAAAACCAAGAGATTCCCCGTAAAGCCTATGGATGCTGAAGAAGCAGTACTACAAATGGAACTTTTAGGACATAGCTTCTTTGTATTTACGAATAGTGATACAGATGATGTGAATGTAGTGTACAAAAGAAAAGATGGAAATTATGGTTTGATTGAACCAACATATTAAAAAAATGGCAGCGACAGCTGCCTTTTCTATTGGAATCAAAATATAAAGAAAAATAAGTATTTGTAAAAATTTCTATTTTGCATTACTATATCTATAGATGGAAAAAATAAAAAATAAAGGAATGTGTAGTTACGAGTCGAATTGTAATAAAAACGGGCTTCTGGGGAGTGATGCAAATTGGTAATAGCAGGAACAATTATGGGATTTGTGTTGGGGAAAATAAGAGGTGGAAAAGTACAAAATTTGAGATTTTTGCATATAAGGTTATGGCCTTTAGTCATTATTTCATTGATGATACAAGCAGTTCTTAGCTTTTCTAATCAAATTCCATTACTAACTGAATATGGAACGTATTTCTATGGTTTTTCATTAGTTTTATTAGCAGTTACTTTGGTATTGAATATAGATAAAAAAGGTTTTTGGGCAATGCTCATAGGGGTAATATTAAACCTGATCATCATCTTTATAAATAGCGCAAAATTGCCTGGATTTTTATCTGGTTTAAATTTTCATATTGTTATTTCAAAAACTTATCCTTTATCGAATGAACTAAGTATAGGAGATTTATTGGTTAGTTTAGGAATGATTTTATTTATGCAAGGGGAAATGCTTAGAAGTAGATTTGGACAAAGACCTACAACAATGATAGAATTTCAATATAAAGGGAAACAATAAGGAAGGACAAGGGTTCTTCCTTTTTTGTAATAGTTATTTAATTTGCACCTTTATTTTATTATGTTAAAATGAAAATTAGAGTACTATTCGTTTAGCTGGAGAGGATGATAACAATGAAGCTTTTAGAGAAGATATTCGGTAGTTTTAATGATAGAGAGGTAAAGAAACTTTTTAAAATCGTTGATCAAATAGAATCTTTTGAAGAAAGCATAAAAGGATTAAGTGACGAAGATTTAAAAAATAAAACAAATGAATTTAAAGAGCAAATCCAAAAAGGAAAAACGTTGGATGAATTACTTCCTGAAGCTTTTGCAGTAGTAAGAGAAGCTGCATGGAGAACACTAGGAATGAGACACTTTCCAGTACAGCTTTTAGGTGGAGTGGTTCTTCATCAAGGAAGAATTGCAGAGATGAAGACTGGAGAAGGTAAAACACTTGTAGCAACAGCTCCTGTTTATTTAAATGCATTAGAAGGTAAAGGGGTGCATGTTGTAACGGTAAATGATTATTTGGCAAAACGTGATATGGAATGGATGAGCAAGATTTACCATTTCTTAGGATTATCTGTAGGATGCATTGTTCATGGGATCAGTAATGAAGAGAGAAGAGCAGCATACAATGCAGATATTACTTATGGAACAAATAATGAATTTGGATTTGACTACTTAAGAGACAATATGGTGATTTACAAAGAGGAAATGGTACAAAGACCCTTAAATTATGCTATCGTGGATGAAGTAGATAGTATTTTAGTGGATGAAGCTAGAACTCCTTTGATTATTTCTGGAGCAGGTCAAAAATCAACAAAGCTTTATCAGATTGTAGATGGATTTGTAAAAACATTGAAAAAAGAAGTAGATTATGTAATCGATGAAAAAGCTAATACAGTAGTCATTACAGATGAACCAGGTGGTGGCGTTGAAAAGGCTGAGAAATTCTTTGGTCTTGAAAATTTAGCAGACCCTGAGAATATGGAAATCTCTCATCATATCAATCAGGCCTTAAGAGCTCATACAATGATGAGGCTAGATAAGGATTATGTTGTAAAGGATGGAGAAATTGTTATTGTTGATGAATTCACAGGAAGATTGATGTTTGGTAGAAGATATAGTGATGGATTGCATCAGGCAATAGAAGCAAAGGAAGGACTAGAGGTACAAAGAGAATCAAAGACTTTGGCTACTGTAACATTACAAAACTATTTTAGAATGTATAATAAGCTATCTGGTATGACTGGTACTGCAAAGACAGAGGAAGATGAATTTAGACATATTTACAATATGGATGTTGTTGTGATTCCAACCAATAAGCCTATTCAGAGAAAAGATTTACCTGATTCAATTTATAAAACAGAAGAAGGAAAATTCAAAGCGGTTATTGATCAGATCGTTGAAAAACATAAAATTGGGCAACCTGTTCTTGTAGGTACCATATCTATAGAAAACTCAGAACTTTTAAGTAAGATGCTAAAAAGACAAGGTGTTCCTCATGAGGTACTAAACGCAAAGCATCATGAAAGAGAAGCAGAGATTGTATCACAAGCTGGAAGATTAGGTGCTGCAACCATAGCTACAAATATGGCTGGTCGTGGTACAGATATTGTTTTAGGTGGAAATGCAGAGTTTATGGCAAAGAAGGAAATGAAAAAGAGAGGCTATAGTGATTATGCTCTTTCTATGGTTACAAGCTTTGCCCCTACAGAGGATGAAGAAATTATTGAAGCAAGAAAGGTATACAATGACCTTCATAATGAAATTAAAAAGACAACAGATGTGGAACGTGAGAAAGTAGCAAAAGCTGGAGGTCTTGCTATTCTTGGTACGGAAAGACATGAATCAAGAAGGATTGACAATCAGTTAAGAGGTCGTTCAGGACGTCAAGGAGATCATGGATCTTCTCAGTTCTTTATATCTTTAGAAGATGATTTGATGAGATTATTTGGTAGTGAAAGAATACAAGGGGTTGTAGAAAAATTGGGAATGGAAGATGATCAACCAATTGAAGCAAATATTCTTTCAAAATCTATAGAAACTGCACAAAAGAGAGTAGAAGGTAGAAACTTCTCCATAAGAAAGCATGTTCTTCAATATGATGATGTGATGAATAAGCAAAGAGAAGTTATGTACAAAGAAAGAAAAAGAGTACTTGAAGGGGAAAATTTAAGAGAGCATATTATAGGCATGCTTTCAAGTATGTTAGATAGTGTCATTGAAACTTATACGGCAGAAGCAAAATTCCCTGAAGAATGGGATTTAAAAGGAATGGAAGATTCTCTTAAAACCATATTCCTTCCAAAGGGAAGTCTTGTTTTTGATGATTTAGAGGAAATGACAAAAGAAGATTTAAAGAGCAGAATTATGAAAATTGCAGATGATTTATATCAGCAAAAGGAAGAGGAAGTTGGAGAAGAAAGAATGAGAGAATTAGAAAGAGTAATTCTTCTTCGAATTGTAGATACAAAATGGATGGATCATATTGATGCAATGGATCAATTAAGACAGGGGATTGGCCTTCGTGCGTATGGACAAGAAGATCCTGTAAGAGCTTATCAAGTAGAAGGATTTGATATGTTTGAAGCCATGACAGCTAGTATTGGGGAGGATACTTTAAGACATTTGTTTAATGTAACGGTACAAACAGAAACAGAAAGAAAGCAAGTTGTAAAAGTTACAGGAACTAGTGGAACGGACTCTCCTATAGAGAAAAAACCAGTTACAAAGGAAAATAAAGTTGGAAGAAATGACCCTTGTCCTTGTGGAAGTGGGAAAAAATATAAAAAATGTTGTGGAAAACAATAGGTAATACTAAACGTAAATAATGAATTAAAATAAAAGTTATTGGAAAGAAGGGGTTTAATGATACAACTAGAGCAGCTGAAGCATGAACTAGGTTTACTAGAAGAGCCTTTAGACGATTTGAGGGTTTCTCTTTGACATCACTCACTTAAAATTTGAAGTAGCGGAATTAGAACAAAAAGCAATGGAGCCTAGCTTTTGGGATGATCCTCAGGAGGCACAGAAAGTTCTTCAAAAGGCCAAGGGGCTAAAGGATAAGTTGAAAAACTTTGAGGATACTCATGAAAAATACGAAGAATTAATTATTCTGATTGATATGGCCATTGAAGAGTCTGATTTGTCTGTAGAAAAGGAAATTGCAAAAGAATTTGAAAATCTAAAGGAATCCATAGATGATTTAAGAATAGAAACCTTATTATCTGGAGAATATGATAGAAATAGTGCTATTATTTCTATTCATTCAGGAGCCGGGGGATTAGATGCTCAGGACTGGGCTGAAATGCTTCTTAGGATGTATACTAGGTGGGCTGAGAAAAAAGGATATGGGGTAAAAACATTAGATATCTTGCCAGATACAGAAGCGGGCATAAAAAATGTAACCTTATTGATTGAAGGAGAAAATGCCTACGGATATTTAAAGAGTGAAAAGGGTGTGCATCGTATTGTAAGAATTTCACCCTTTGATCCATCTGGAAAAAGGCATACTTCCTTTGCGTCCCTTGATGTAATGCCAGAACTAGATGAAGATATAGAGGTGGATATTAACCCAAATGATCTAAGAATTGATACCTATCGCGCCAGTGGTGCAGGAGGACAGCATGTGAATAAGACAGATTCAGCTATTCGAATCACCCATATTCCTACAGGGATTGTTGTACAATGTCAGAATGAACGTTCTCAGCACAGTAATAAAGAAACAGCTATGAAAATGCTCATGAGTAAGCTCATAGAATTGAGAGAAAGAGAACATAAGGATAAAATTGAGGATTTAAAGGGTGACTATAGTCAGATTGCATGGGGAAGTCAAATCAGATCTTATGTGTTTCATCCCTATAATATGGTAAAAGATCATAGAACCAATGCAGAAGTAGGAAATGTTCAAGCTGTTATGGATGGGGAAATTGATCTATTTATGAATGAATATCTAAAAAAAGTATAAATAGATGATCATGGACGTGAAGTATATTCACGTCTTTTCTTTTCCCTTGCGGATATGTTTTTGCAGCTATATAATAAAATAGTAAATATTACAAAAAACTTGGCAAAAATCATTTTTTCCCGGGAAATATTCGACGGGAATATGGAAAATGTCCTGATGAAAGTTGTCAATGAAAAAAGAATGTTATTTGGAGGAATAAAATGAAAATAGTAAATCAGTTAGTAAAGGAATTTAATATTAAAAACTATCAGGTACAAGAAACGCTAAAACTGATAGATGAAGGAAATACCATACCCTTTATTGCACGATATAGAAAAGAAGCAACAGGTGGATTAAGTGATGAAGTTTTAAGAGAAATTTATGATCGGCTTACCTATTTAAGAAATTTAGAAGGAAGAAAAGAAGAAGTGATTAGGTTAATAGATGAGCAGGGAAAATTAACAGATGAATTAAAAGAAGAAATTCTTAAAGCAAGTGTTCTTCAAAAACTAGAAGATTTATATAGACCCTTTAAACAAAAAAGAAGGACAAGGGCTACTAAGGCAAAAGAAAAGGGACTCGAACCTTTAGCACAAATTATATTAAAACAGGAAGAAATAAAAGGTACAATAGAAGCACTGGTAGAACCTTTTATGAATGAGGAGTTAGAAGTAAATACAGTAGAAGATGCAATAAATGGCGCAAAGGATATTATTGCTGAGATCATATCTGATGTTGCTGAATATAGAGAGAAAATTAGAGATTTAAATTTTAGAAAAGGAATGATTCAATCTAAGGCTGCAGATGAAGAAGAGAAAACCGTTTATGAAATGTATTATGATTTTTCAGAATCAGTAAATAGAATTGCTAACCATAGAATTTTGGCTATTAATAGGGGAGAAAAAGAAAAAAAATTGAAAGTGAAATTAGTAAGCCCTGATGAGGAAGTATTAAATTATCTACAAAATAAAATAGTTAACAATCCAAAAGCTATTACTGTTGAAATTTTAGTAGAAGCTATAGAAGATGCTTATAAAAGATTAATTGGGCCATCTATTGAAAGAGAAGTTAGGAATAGTCTAACAGAGAGAGCGGAAGAAGAAGCCATTAAGGTATTTGCCAAAAATACAAAGCCCTTATTATTAATTCCTCCTGTTAAGGATGTAAGGTTATTAGCTATTGACCCTAGTTTTCGAACCGGATGTAAGCTTGCTATATTAGATGAAACGGGTAAATTATTAGATTATACAACCATTTATCCGAATGAGCCTCATAACAAGATTGAAGAGTCCAAAAAGGTGATGAAAACATTAATTGAGAAATATGATATTGATATGATTCCTATTGGAAATGGTACAGCTTCAAGAGAAACAGAAGTTATTGTAGCAGAAATGCTAAAGGAAATAGAAAAAGAGGTATACTATACAATTGTTAGTGAAGCAGGTGCATCTGTTTATTCTGCATCAAAGCTTGCAACAGAGGAATATCCTGATGTAGATGTATCTATTAGAGGAGCTATTTCAATTGGTCGAAGGTTGCAGGACCCATTAGCAGAGCTTGTAAAAATTGATCCTAAAAGTATAGGGGTAGGACAATATCAACATGATTTAAACCAAAGTAAATTAGGAAAAAGTTTAGAAAATGTAGTGGAAGATTGTGTAAATAGCGTGGGAGTTGATTTGAATACAGCTTCTCCTTCATTACTCAATTATATATCTGGGATTTCTCTATCTATAGCAAAGAATATTGTAAAATACAGAGAAGAGAATGGAAAGTTTTCTAATAGAAAACAACTGAAAAAAGTGAAGCGATTAGGAGACAAAGCCTATGAACAATGTGCAGGTTTCCTACGAATTTTTGATGGAAATTATCCTTTAGACAATACATCTGTTCATCCAGAGTCTTATGCTATAACCATGAAATTAATAGAAAAATTAGGTTATACCATGGATGATATTAAAGAGGGGAAGTTAAGAAATATTGATGAAAAAATAAAAGATATTGGAGAAGATATTGCTGAATTGGCCCAAGAATTAGAAGTAGGAGTACCCACTTTAAAAGATATTATATCAGAAATCAAAAAACCTGGTAGAGATCCAAGGGAAGAAATGCCTAAACCAGTATTTAGAAGTGACGTATTAAAAATGGAAGATTTAAAATTAGACATGATTATGACAGGGACAGTGAGAAATGTTGTTGATTTTGGAGCTTTTGTAGATATTGGTGTGAAACAAGATGGATTGGTACATATTTCTGAATTAAGTAACAAATTTGTAAAAAATTCAATGGATGTTGTTTCTGTAGGTGATGAAGTGAAGGTGAAAATTATTAGACTAGATATGGAAAGAGGCAAAATTTCTTTGAGTATGAAGCAGGTATAGAAAGGAGATTCATGTGAGTATAAAAACAATTTTATTTGATTTAGATGGAACACTATTAGATACAAATGAGTTAATTATTCAGTCTTTTCAGCATACTTATAAAACTCATTTGAAAAAAGAATATCCAAGAGAAAAGATTATCCGGTCCTTTGGAGAAATTTTAAAAATAACATTAGATAGAGAATGTCCTGAGTGTAGTAATGAAGCCTTAGAAACTTATAGAGCGTTTCAAGGAGTAAATTTTGAAAAGTTTATTACTATTCATACAGGTGTAAAGAAAGCTGTAGAGCAGCTTTATAAGAAAGGATATAAACTAGGGGTTGTAACCTCAAGGCTTAATGAATCAGCAAGACGAGGATTGAAGTTATTTGATTTAGAAAAGTATTTTGAGTGCATTGTTGGTGCCAATAATACAGATAAACATAAGCCAGATCCTACGCCAATACTTATGGCATTGGAAAAATTAAATAGTTATCCCAAAGAAGCTATGATGGTAGGAGATAGTCCTTTTGACGTACTTTGTGCCAAAAATGCAGGCGCTATTTCTGTAGCAGTAAGTTGGAGTGCACTTCCTAAGGAAATGTATTTAAAGCATGATCCTGATTATGTAGTAGATAGTATGGAAGAATTGATAAAAATAATAGAGAAATTAAATAAAGAATAAAAAATGTTTATTCAAAAAAGATATAAAAAAAGATTGATGTGCTGTCCAACATGAAAAGATGGTGGATGTCACATCAATCTAAAATAAGAAATGGCCCTTAAAAATAGGTGGTCATTTTTTTGTGTTTATAAAAATTAAAAATTATTTTTCGTTTAGTACCTCGTCAAGCTTATGTAAGAATTTTTCTGTTTGTTCTAGCGTACCCGTGCTTATTCTAATCCAAGAATTCATATTCCATAGATATCCTGGTCTAATGATGAAGCCCTTTTCCATTAGTTTTTGAAATGCTTCTTTTGAATCTATACCTAGATTTACAAATATAAAATTGGCATTAGATTTTATATATTCTAAATGATTTTCTTCAAAATATTTTTCCATTAGCCCTAATGACTGATAATTAAGAGATACAGTATTATGGATATGTTCTTCATCTTGTAAGGACGCGCCAGCTGCTGCTTGGGCAAGTCTATTTACATTAAAGACATTTTTAACTTTTGTCATTTCATTGATGATTTTGCTAGAGGTTAAAGTATATCCTGTTCGAACTCCAGCAAGTCCTGCTACCTTTGAGAATGTTCGAATGATCAGGGTATTAGGTCTTTTTTTGAGTATTTCTAGGCTGTTAGGATATTCAGGGTTTTTTATGGCATATTCATAATAGGCTTCATCTAATACAACTACTACATGGTCAGGTATATTTTCTAGTAGATCGTTGATTTCATCTTGTGTCATAATATTTCCTACAGGATTGTTTGGATTGCAAACAAAGATTAGTTTTGTACGATCATTTACTTTTTCTATAAAAGCTTTAAAATCATGTTTGTAATTTTTTAGTGGAATTTGGATGGGGACTCCGCCCATATGCAAAACACTTGTTGCATAGAGTCCGAAGGTAGGGGTTGCCATAATTGCTTCATCACCTGGATTGATAAAGGTATGCCCAATGAGTTTAATGATTTCTTCGCCTCCGTTGCTAACAAGGATTTCACCAGGATGAAGATTATATTTTTTAGCTAAATCTTCTCGTAAGGCTGTTGCTAATGAATCAGGATAGATATGAATATTTTCAGCTGCATCTTTAATAGCTTCTACTGCTTTTTTAGAGGGGCCTAAAGGATTTTCATTAGAAGCAAGTTTGATGATTTCATCTAAACCTAATTCCTTTTTTACTTCTTCAATAGGCTTTCCAGGGACATATCGTTTTAAGGAATGGACTTCTTTTCTAAATAAATCGTTATTGTTCATGGATTTATTCCTCCCTTTATAAATTGAATTTTTTTAATACTTGCTTATTCTTAAAATCTCTCAATTTTTTTTAGCTCCTTGTATAATATATTCAATAAATGTTTTATTCATTAAAACTTATCAATATATTTTGTCTTTATTCTAAATCCTATTCATGTGTGTCTTCTCTAGGGGCAATGAGTAGACCTGTTGAAAATGTTTTATGATAGGAAGAATAAAAATTGAATGATAGAAAATTCAACAAAAATTTTAATGTTTAAAAATTATTTGGTATATTTATATAATATTATAAATCAACGCATATGAAAAGAGAATATTGAGAATGTTTTTAAAATTTATCGAACGACAAAAGATTTGTAATAAAATAAATATTTACAGTATAATGGAAGTACTATGATTCTAAAATTTTTACATGGGAGTGATCTTGATGATTTTAAATATTATATTAGGACTTGCAAATAAATATGGAAATCTGTTTGTTTTCGCGTTCATCTTATCAAGATTAAAATCTTTTCGAAATTTAATTGCAAAAAAGCCAGTGAAATTATCTGATAAGCTGCTTTTATCTTTTGTTTTTGGTGTATTTGGAATTGTAGGGACTTATTTTAGCATAGAATTTGAAGGGGCATTGGTAAATACAAGGATTATTGGGGTTGCAACAGGAGGGCTTTTAGGAGGTCCATTCGTAGGTCTTTTGGCAGGACTTATAGCAGGAACCCATCGAGGAATGATTCTTGCTGGTAGCTTTACCACAACTGCTTGTGCTTTATCTACTGTATTTGAAGGCCTCATGGCAGGCTTTATGGGGAAATTTATCCAAAACAAGAAGAAAAAGTGGATGTATGCAGCTCTTACAGGAGCCATTGCTGAAAGTATGAGAAAGATTTCTGTGCTTATTTTTTCAAGACCCTTTGAAGATGCAGTTATGTTAGTAAAAGCTATTTGGATTCCTATGGTTGTGATTAATTCATTAGGGCTTGCTCTTTTATTTGTTATTATTGATAATATATTTAGTGAAGAAGAAAAAATGGGAGCTCAGCAGGCACAGCTGACCCTTAAGATTGCGGATAAGACTTTACCTTTTATTAAAAAGGGATTAAATAGTAAAGAAATCCAAAAGGTAGCAGAAAAGGTTTGTGATATGACAGAATATAATGCAGTCAGTTTTACAAATACAGAAAGAATTGTAGCCCATGCTGGGGCTGGAACGGATCGGCATGAAGTAGGGAAACCCATTGTAACAGAGATTACAAATCAAGTGTTAATAACAGCAAAACCTATTATGCTAGGACATTGTACAGAAAAATCATGTGAATATAGGAATCATAATTGTCCCCTTGAATCAGTGGTTATTTTTCCATTAAAAGAAGATGATAAAGTGATTGGAACTTTTAAACTTTATAAAGGGGTATCCAATGCCATTACATCTATTGATGTGGAGCTAGCCAATGGACTTGCAAAGCTTTTTTCTACTCAATTGACTTTAGGAAAGCTTGAACATCATTCAAAGCTTTTAGCAACAGCAGAACTTAAGGCATTACAGGCTCAGATTAATCCTCATTTTTTATTTAATTCCTTAACAGTAATTGGTTCACTTTGTAGAATCAATCCTGAAAAAGCTAGGAGTTTAATTACCCACCTTAGCAATGTTTTTAGAAAAAATTTAAATATGAATAAAGAGCTAATAGATTTAGAAGTCGAACTAAATCATGTAAAATCTTACGTAGAAATTGAGAAAGCTAGATTTGAAGATAAATTGGAAGTTATTTATGATATAGAAGAAAATTTAAATTGTATTCTTCCTCCTTTAACGCTACAACCTCTTGTAGAGAATGCTATAAAGCATGGATTATTGCCCAAAAAAAATGGTGGAAAGGTAAGTGTCATTGGCATAAAGCAAAAAGATGAAGTAATCATCTACATTGAAGATGATGGGGTAGGTATAGAAGAAGAAAAACTTTCACATATCATGAGTGAGGAGAATGTGCATAGGGATTCTTTGGGAATTAATAATGTCAATCAAAGGTTGATGGGAATGTTTGGAGAAAAATATGGGTTACAGATAGATAGTAAAGTAGGAAAAGGAACTTCTATTCTTTTAAGGATTCCTATTATAGAACACATTGGGGAGTGTGATCAAAGTGCTTAAGGTTTTTATCGTAGATGATGAGAAATATATTCGAGATGAGTTAAAATATTTTTTGAAAAAATATAAGGATATAGAGATTGTTGGAGAAACAGGAGATGGAGAAGAGGTCATGGAACTAATAAAAAAATTATCTCCTGATATTGTATTTTTAGATATTCAGCTGCAGCATATGAATGGCCTTTTATTGGCTCGAAAAATATTAGATCAAAATAATCCCCCTTTTGTTATTTTAGCTACAGCTTATAATGAATATGCTATTCAAGGGTTTGAAATCAATGTATGTGATTATATATTAAAGCCCTTTTCACAAGAAAGAATCAAGGCATCTATTGATCGAATAAAAAAACAAATCAATACGGATGATAAGGATGCTATAGAGAATGAAGAGGTAGAGATCAATAAATTATGTGTATCTCAGAATAATCGATTTATTTTGATGGATATACAAGAAATTCAATATATTGAGTCAAGACATCAAGATATGATTGTTCATGCAAGAGGAGAAGAGTATCGTTGCAATTTTTCGTTGAAAGAGTTAGAAGAAAGATTTAAAAAGAAAAGATTTATCAGAACCCATAAAAGTTATATTGTAAATATTGATTGTATCGATGAAATTATTCCTTGGTTCAATTATACGTATAAGATAAAGATCAAGGGAAAGGAAGAATCAGAAATACCTGTTAGTAGAAATTATTTAAAAAAATTTAAGAAAATACTAGGCATATGAAGTGGGGAAACTCACTTCTTGCTTTTTATTGAAAATAAATGTAGGTTATTTTAAAATAGTGCAACAAAATGTAAATAAATTTTAATAATTCTAAAAATAATATATAATTTTATTAAATTAAAAAGCAAGGGGGACAAATCAAATGAAGAGAAAACTATCTATGCTTTTAGTATGTATGTTAGTACTAAGTGTTTTTGCTGTAGGATGTTCAAAATCAGGGGATGAACCTGCATCTGAAGATCAAGCTTCATCGTCTAAGAAAACGTTTGTAACAATTGCTACAGGGGGTAGTTCTGGACCATATTTTGCAATTGGTGGAGCAATTTCTAACCTTTTAAATGAAAAGCTTGACAATGTAAATGCATCTGTACAATCTACAGGAGCATCTGCAGTAAATGCAACATTACTTGGAGAGCAAAAGGCTGAACTTGCTTTTGCTATGAATGATGTAATCAACTATGCTTATACAGGAACAGAAGTGTTCAAGGATAAAGGAAAAGTTGAAAACTTAAGAGGAATCGCTGCTCTTTATCCAAACTTTGTGCAAGTTGTAACACTAGAAGAAAATGGAATTAATGAGATTTCAGATTTAAAAGGAAAAAGAGTAGGTGTAGGAGCTCCAGGAAGTGGTACAGAAGTAAATGCTCGCCAAATTTTAGGAGCCCATGGTATTACTTATGAGGATATTGATGAAGATTTCTTATCTTATTCTGAAAGTATTGAGCAATTAAAAAATGGGGCAGTAGATGCAGCATTCTTAACTTCAGGACTTCCAAACTCAACAATTATGGATATTTGTACAACACATGATGTGAAAATTGTACCTATTAGAAAAGATGTGGTAGAAAAATTAGCAGCAGATTTTCCATTCTATTCTTCAGAAATGATTCCAGCAGAAACTTATGATAATAAAGAAGATGTTGAAACGGCAGCAGTTACAACATTACTTGTAACAAGAGCAGAGCTAAGTGATGATGTAGTATATGAAATTACAAAAACAATATTTGATAATTTAGATGCATTGCATCAAGCACATTCTGCAGCTAAGAGAATTAGTTTAGATACAGTAGAACAAGGAATGCCTATTCCATTACATCCAGGAGCAGAAAAATATTATAAAGAGCAAGGAAAATAATAGACAGGGCATTTAAAATGCCCTTTCTTTATACAATCTTTTTTTATTGATTATAGAAAATAAATAGATCATTATAGCCAAAATGAAAATAAAAAAAGATGTGTTTCTACTTCATAACTTTTGAAAAAAATTTTTATCTTTCATCATTAAATATTGAATTTGTTGATTTATAGTTAAATTATAAAAAATAAAGAGGGTGATAAGATGTCAAAGGAGCAAGAACAAGCATTAGGTCATGAAGCCATACTTGAAAAATATGATACAGAATCTAGATTTAGAAAATTTGACAAAAATAGTATTCCAGGAATGATTGTGTTTATTATGTGTCTTGGTTTGTCATTGTTTCATCTTTATACTGCAGCCACAGGACCACTGGTTACATTAATGCACAGGGCAGTTCATACTACAGCTGTTATGGCTTTGGTATTTATTTTGTATCCATTTTCTAAAAAATCATCTAAGAAGAAAGCAGCTGTTTTAGATTGGGTTTTTGCAGCACTTTCAATAGGCTTAGGGTTGTATATTGTGATCAATTATAATGCATTGGTACTTCGTGCAGGAATACCTAACGATACAGATATGGTATTTGGAATTATGGCAATTTTACTGGTATTAGAAGCAGGAAGAAGAATTACTGGAAATGAGATTGCAATACTTGCGGTATTATTTTTAATTTATGCTTATGTAGGACCTTATTTACCAGATATTATTGCCCATAGAGGATATGGCATAAAAGATATTGCTGAATATATGTATTTAACTACTGAAGGAATTTTTGGTATTGCTATTGGTGTATCTTCAACCTATATTTTCTTGTTTGTATTATTTGGTGCATTTTTATCTAAATCAGGCATGGGTCAGTTTTTTAATGATTTGGCAATGGCTATTGCAGGGCAAGGAAAAGGTGGTCCTGCAAAGGTGGCAGTTATTTCTAGTGGTTTGCTGGGTTCAATCAATGGTAGTGCCGTTGCAAATGTTGTAACAACAGGAGCATTTACTATTCCACTAATGAAAAAGATTGGATATGAACCAGAATTTGCTGGAGCTGTAGAAGCAACGGCATCCTGTGGAGGACAGATTTTACCACCTGTTATGGGAGCTGCAGCATTCATTATGGCAGAGTATTTAGGGATAAAATATATTCATATTGCAGCAGCAGCCGCTATTCCAGCGCTTCTTTACTATCTTGGTGTAATTGTGATGATTCACTTAAGAGCTTCCAAAAATGGTTTAACAGGAATTCCTAAGGAACAATTACCAAAGGTTTCTGAGGTTTTAAAACAAAGAGGACACTTATTGATTCCATTAATCATTTTACTATATCTATTGATTTCAGGAAAAACACCAATTTATGCAGCTTTTTATTCTATTATTGCAACGATTTTTGCAAGTGCATTAAGAAAAGAAACAAGAATGAGCTTTAAAGATATTATAGATGCATTAGAAGATGGAGCTCGTACAGCTTTAGGGGTTGCCATGTCTTGTGCCATTGTAGGACTTATTATCGGGGTTGCAACACTAACCGGATTTGGATTAAAGCTTGCAGGTGCCATTCTTTTCTTAGGAAAAGGAAATCTATTTATTACATTGGTTCTTACAATGATTGCATGTATTGTTTTAGGAATGGGTCTTCCATCTATTCCAGCGTATATTATTACAGCAACTATGGCAGCACCAGCCCTTGCGAAGATGGGTGTACCCCATCATGTATCCCATATGTTTGTGTTCTATTTTGGAATGCTTGCAAACTTAACACCACCTGTTGCATTAGCAGCATTTGCAGGAGCAGGTATTGCAGGAGGAAATCCAGCAAGAACAGGTTTTCAGGCGGTCAAGCTGGCATTAGCAGGGTTTATTGTTCCATACATTTTTGTATATTCTCCAGCATTGTTGCTAATTGATACAACACCTATTGGGATAATTATTGCAGTGATTACAGCTATTGTTGGGGTTGTTGCCTTAGGCGTATCAGTCGAAGGTCATTTGTTTACAAAAGTAAATGCAATTTATCGAATCGTTATGTTTGCTGCTGCTATTTTACTCATGATGCCAGGGGCAAAAACAGATATTGTTGGACTTGTATTGTTTTTAGCAATTTTCTTTATTCAAAAGATGAGTGGTAAAAAAGGAGATTTGATTACGGCATAAAAATAGGCTGTTTCTTTATGAAACAGTCTTTTTTATGTCAAATTTCTTGGTAAACAGAAATGAATAGGGTTTAGTTAGCGGTTCTATTTAATATTAATATATTAAGATGTTTACTTATATAAGTAAACATCTTATAAAAAATAAATATGTTGTTCTATACAAAAAATTAAATTTATAGTGTTAATTTTTTATATATGTAAGAAAAAACAGAAATCTTTTTTGTATAAACCCTAACAGGATCATCATTTGGAACCATTTCATAAAGTTTTAATGTTTGATTTTTAAAATAAAAGGTATGCTTTGCAAAATTTGATATGCCATAAGTAAGATTTGGCATAGGTTTGTTGATTTCTAAAAAGTAAATCCAGCCGTTTTTGATCACTGTCTTTTTCCCTGCCATATCCGGAACCCCTGCACCAAAAGCTTTAAATCTTGTATAGTCTAATAGGATGTTATAATCATCATCAATATAGAATGTTTCTTCCCAAGGTTCTAATTCTACAGAATGCATCCAATGCATAGTAAATTGGTCATTAGGAGAAATTTTATGTATAAAAATAATATTAGAACTTTTTATATCTTCTAAGAGCAATACAGGGATTTTTATAAAGTATATGAGAAGAAAAGATACTATAAGAAAAATCATAAGAAATTTACTGCGTTTTTTCATAGAACCCCCCCAATTTGTTACTATTTATAATGTTCTATGAAATAAAGGAAGAATCCTCTAATAAATTGGAGGATTTATGGAAAATATGTTGAATATATCTATGTTAAAAGATTGTTTTCTTAATTAAAATAAAAAAATGTTTTTATGAATAAATAAATGGAGGAATCAATATGATTTTAATAAAAGATGGACGCATATTGACTATGGAAGGAAAGTGCTATGAAAAGGGAAGTATCCTTATTGAAAATGGAAAGATTAAGGAAATAGGAGAACATATTGTAGCTCCTTTGGATGCAAGTATTATAGATGCCAGTGGTAAAATTATTATGCCAGGAATTATAGATGCCCATTGCCATTTAGGTATGTGGGAGGATGCAATAGGATTTGAGGGAGCAGATGGAAATGAAATGACCGATCCCATAACCCCTCATCTAAGAGCTATTGATGCCATTAATCCAATGGATAGAACATTTAAGGAGGCATATGAAGGCGGAGTTACTTCTGTTGCAACAGGACCTGGAAGTGCAAATGTATTAGGAGGTCAATTTGCAGCAATAAAAACATATGGAGATCGTATTGATGATATGATAATTAAGGACCCAATTGCTATGAAATGTGCTTTTGGAGAAAATCCAAAGCGTGTTTATCATGATAGAAAACAAGCTCCAAGTACAAGAATGGCAACAGCGGCAATTCTTAGAGAAATCCTATTTAAAGCAAAAGAATATGCTCAAAAGCTAGAAAAAGCAAAAGAAGATTCATCAAAAAAGCCTGCATTTGATATGAAAATGGAAGCACTTCTTCCTGTTATAAAAGGGGAGATGCCTCTAAAGGCTCATGCCCATAGAGCTGATGATATATTTACATCTATTCGTATAGCTAAGGAGTTTGGTGTAAAAATTACTTTAGATCATTGTACAGAAGGACATTTAATTGCAGATGCTATCAAAGAAGAAGGTTTATCTGCAATCGTAGGACCAAGCTTTGGAGATAGATCAAAATTTGAACTAAAAAATCTTACCTTTAAGACAGCAGGAGCACTTAGTAAAAAAGGAGTAAAAATTGCTATTATGACAGATCATCCTGTCATCCCTCTTCAATATCTTCCTATGTGCGCAGCTTTAGCAGTAAAGGCTGGAATGGATGAAGAAGAAGCGTTAAAGGCCATTACAATTAATCCAGCAGAAATCTTAGGAATTGATGACCTGGTAGGAAGTATTCAAGAAGGAAAGGATGCAGATATCATCATATGGGATGGACATCCGTTTAAGTTAGATTCTCATGTTGATTATACAATGATTGATGGAAAAGTAGTTTATAAAAGAAAATAGAGATAGGTAAAGGGGAAATGTGAATGGATATAATGCCTATAAAAGTGATGATATTAGGTTCTATTCCAGAAGCAGTTTTGATGTCATGGGCAGGATTAATCTTAATGGGAAATAAGCCTTCCTTTAGAAAGGTTGTTATTGTAGGAATATTACAAGGTGTTAGTGTATATTTTATAAGGAAATATATGGGCTTTGGCGTGCATACATTTACTATCATACTAACATTTACAATCTATACATATTTTTTTATGAGAGTAAAATGGGGTGTTGCTATATTTTCTGTCATCATACCTTTTATTATTGTTATGATGGTGGAAGGATCATTACTGATTTTTACAGATATGAATTTGGTATATTTATGGTGTAGTGATTGGCTAAGATTGTTGTATTTACTGCCTCATGAAATCATATTAGGATTTATTGTATACATAGGACATAAGAAAGATATATCTCTACGCAACGAATTTACTTGGCTTGAAAAGATTGCAGGATAAACTTGCAAAGATCATAAAACTAAGATATAATGTCATTATAATTTAATAGAGTAGTCTTCGGGGCAGGGTGTAATTCCCGACCGGCGGTAAAGTCCGCGAGCAATTAGGATTGCTGAACTGGTGAAATTCCAGTACCGACAGTATAGTCTGGATGGAAGAAGATAAAAGCTTTTTTTGGTATGTACTGCGCCTGAAGGAAATTCTTTTGGGCGCTTTATTTTTGTACATCTTCCTAAAGCATATGAGGGCTGCTGAAAAATAAAGGAGGAATAGATCTAATGAATAAAACTACAGCAATTGGAAAGAAATCTTTAGGGTTTAAATCTATAGGAACAGTAAATGGACTTACAAAGGTAGCCATATTATCTGTATTAGCTTTTTTGATTATGTTTATAGAACTCCCAATATTTTTTCTTCCAGGATTTTTGCAAATCGATTTTAGTGATTTACCAGCATTAATTGGAGGATTAGCTTTAGGACCAGCTGCAGGAATTATGATTGAGTTGATCAAGAATTTTTTACATTTTATTACAAAGACAACAACAGGTGGCGTAGGAGAGTTTGCAAACTTTTTAATAGGAATTGCCTTGATTATTCCAGCTAGTATTTCTTATCAAAAATATAGAACAAAAAAAGGAGCCATGACTGGAATTGTCATAGGGATTGTTTCAATGGGCATTGTAGGGGCTCTTGCAAATTATTATATGTTGCTTCCTTTCTATGCAAAGGTTATGCCCCTAGAGCAAATTATTGCTTGGAGTTCTGCTGCTAATGCTTCTATTGTAGATATGAAAACCTTAGTATTATATGGTGTTGTTCCTTTTAACTTAATAAAAGGAATCATGGTAACTATTTTAACAGGTTTTCTTTATAAAAAGCTTTCTCCTATTTTGAAAATGAGATAATATGCTGTTAAAAAGAATTCTTATCATAAGAATTCTTTTTTTATTGTATGAATTCCCTTGCACCATTTTTTGAGAAAATATATAATGATTGTATGATTTTGGAGACCATTAAGGTAGAGGTGTAAAAAATGAAGATAATTAGTAATAATGAACAGAAAACTTATGAGTTAGGGTATAAATTAGGAACATTATTGAAGCGTGGTGATGTAGTATGTCTGACAGGGGATTTAGGAGCAGGGAAAACCACTATTTCAAAGGCTATTGCAAAGGGATTAGGGGTTGATGAGTGTGTCACAAGTCCTACCTTTACAATTATTCATGAGTATATGGGGCATATTCCTTTATATCATTTTGATGTATATCGTATTGGAGAGATAGAGGAAATGGAAGATTTAGGATATGAAGAATATTTTTATGGAGAAGGAGTATGCTTAATCGAATGGGCATCACAGATAGAAGATTTGATTCCAAAGGAACACTTATGGATGCATATAAAAAGAATAGATGAAAATACAAGGGAAATAGAAATGACTGGGAATGGCCAACATTTTCATGAAGTTATAGAGGAGTTGAAGAGAATATGAAGATTTTAGCTTTAGATACATCATCTATTGTTGCTACAGTGGCAGTGATGGATGAGGGTCAATTAATTGGAGAATATATTATTAATCACAAAAGAACACATTCACAAAAGTTGATGCCTATGATTGAAGCTTTATTAAAGAGTTGTGAATTGACTATGGAAGATATAGATCTTGTTGCCGTAGCAAAAGGACCTGGTTCTTTCACAGGCCTTAGAATTGGTGTTGCCACAGCAAAAGGACTTGCCCATGCTGTAGATATTCCTGTTGTAGGGATTTCTACATTAGATGCATTAGCATTCAATATGCCTTTTTCTGAAGGGATCATCTGTCCGATTTTAGATGCTAGAAGAAGTCAAGTGTATACAGCTGTGTATAAGTGGGATGATGAATGTTTAAATAGTATAGAAGAACCTATGGCTGTAAGTGTAGAAGAATTAGTAGAAAAATTACTAGAAAGACCTGAGAAGGTTATATTCTTAGGAGATGGCATAGGGGCTAATCAAGAATATCTAATAGAAAAATTGGGAGACCGAGCAATATTCCCACCGAATAGTGTAAAAATGCAAAGGGCTTCCTCTGTTGCAGAACTTGCTATGGAAAGGGCTCAAAATGGAGAAATAGAGAATTACTATGAACTAGTTCCAACCTACTTGAGAAAGTCAGAAGCAGAAAGACAATATGAAGAGAAAATGAGAAGGTGTGGGAAGAGTGAAAGTTAGAATAATGACATTAGAGGATATTGAAGATGTCTTTGAAGTAGAACAAAAAAGTTTTCAAGTTCCTTGGACTGTAGATGCATTTGTGGCTGAAATAGAACATAATGAAAAAGCTAGATATGTAGTATTAGAAATTGATGGCAAGGTTTTTGGTTATGGGGGATTCTGGAAAATATTAGATGAAGGACATATTACAAATATTGCTGTCCATCCAGATGTAAGAGGAAAGGGGTATGGTAATTATATCCTTGAAGGATTATTAAAAATTGCAGAAGAAGAGAAGATTCATGCAATGACTTTGGAAGTTAGAGTGTCTAATAAAATAGCGCAAAAGTTATATGAAAAATATGGATTCAACCCTTGTGGTATTCGTCCTAAGTATTATCAAGATAATGGAGAAGATGCAATGATTATGTGGAGAAATGAAAAAAATTAAAATGATAATTTAGGATGAATTTAGGGAAATTGTAAGGAAATTGTAAGAAAAGAAATAGATTGATTCTGGTATAATAAGGAATAGAAAATATGGATAGGGCATACATGAGTATGCCCTATATGTATGGGAAAGGAGTTTTAGTATGTTAAAGGGCAAGAAAAAGAAGCTACTTATTATAGTAACTGCTATTGTAGTGATTGCTTTTATAGGATTTGGAACGGTTAAGGCTAGTAAAAAAGAAAAAAATCCTGGAATGAGTGTTCAAACTGTAGAAATCAATAAACAAGATATTGAGTCCCATATTCAGGCAACTGGTCAGATTTTGTCTATGGATAAAAGAGAGATTGTTTCTGATGTGGAAGAAAAGATTGAAAAAATGCTTGTTGAAAAGGGACAAAAAGTTGAAAAAGGTCAAGTGCTTATGGAGTTAGAAAAAACAAATATCGACTATAAAATCAAGGAAGCAAAGGGAAGATTGGAAATAGAAGAAAATACTTTGGCACAATTAAAAACAGATTTAGAAATTGACTTAAGCAATGCAGAAATTAAGTATAAAGATGCATTAGATACATATGAAAGAAATAAAAAGCTATATGAAGCTAATGCCCTAAGCAAAAGTGAATTAGATGATTCTAAAAATACTTTAGATGAAATGCATAATCAATATGTTTCAGCTGAGAAAAAATTAGGGGATGGAGAAAATACAGGGGAAATTGCTAAACAAAAAAAACAAATCAAACTTACCCAGCTTCAACTAGAAAAAGCAAAGGATGATTTGGAAAAGTACTCTATTAAGAGTCCTATTACAGGAACCATTGTAGATATGAAAATTTCAGAAAGTGGTATTATAGAAAATCATGTTGTACTCATGTATATTCAAGATGTAGACCACTTAGAAATTGTAACAGAGATCAATGAATATGATGCAAGTAAAATGAAACTAGGAGATTGTGTTAAAATTTCAGGAGATGCCTTTGAGGGAAAAGAATATAAAGGAAAGGTAAAATATGTTGGTCCCTTTGCCAAAACCGTTGAAACAGGAAGAGGAAAAGAAAATGTTGTAGAGATTAAAGTAGCTATAGAAGATATAGATGAGTATTTAAAGCCAGGGTTTTCAGCGAAAATGGATATATTAACAGAAAGTAAAAAAGATGTTTATGTATTACCTTATGAAACCATATTTACAAAGAAAAATGGAGACCAAGTTATTTTTGTTGTGAAGAACGGTAAAGTGAAAGAACAAAAAATTGAAATGGGTATAGAAAGTGATCTAGAAGTTGAAGTAATAGGAAAAGGGTTAAAAGAAAAAGATAAAGTGATCATGAATCCTACAGAAAATATTAAAGATGGGGATTCGGTCAATGAGAACCAGGTGATGTAATATGATAAAAATAGAAGCCCTAAAAAAAGTTTATAAAAATGGAAATATAGCTGTAGAAGCCTTAAAAGGAATCAATCTTTGTGTAAAGCCTGAAGAATTTGTATCTATCATGGGACCATCAGGTTCAGGAAAATCTACCATGATGAATATTTTAGGATGTTTAGATAAACCAAGTGGTGGAAAATATGAGTTAGATGGAGAGAAGATTGAAGAAGTAAGTGATGGACAATTAGCCGTTATTCGAAATAAAAAAATAGGATTTGTATTCCAATCATTCAACCTTCTTCCTCGTATTTCAGCCCTTAAAAATGTGGAACTACCTATGATTTATGCAGGGATAGCACCTCTCGAAAGAAGAAAAAGAGCTATAGATGCACTGAAGAGAGTAGGCTTAGGAGAACGAATGGATCATAAATCAAATGAGCTTTCAGGAGGGCAAAGGCAAAGGGTTGCGATTGCAAGAGCTCTTGTTAATAATCCTTCAATCCTTTTAGCAGATGAGCCTACCGGAAACTTAGATACAAAATCAGGGGATGAGATCATGGGAATCTTCCAGCAGCTAAATGATGAAGGCGTAACTATTGTAATGGTAACCCATGAACCAGAAATTGCTGAGCATACGAAAAGAATCGTAACCTTTAGAGATGGTGAAATTATAGAGGATAAATTAGTAGAAAATCAGATATTATTAAGTGCTAAGGCAGCAGGAGAATAGAGGTGTTTTCATGAATGTTTTAGAAAGCATAAAGGTAGCTATCAGTGCTATTTGGGTAAACAAGATGAGGTCTCTTCTTACTATGCTTGGGATTATTATAGGGATTTCTTCTGTCATTGCAGTAGTTGCACTAGGACAGGGGAGTCAAGCTGCAATTGATCAGGAATTTGAACAATTTGGTGCAAGTAGGGCATTTATTCGAACCAATTGGAGAGAAACCCTCACACAAAAAGATTATTTCACCCATAGTGATATAGAGGCATTAAAGAAGACTTTTGGAGATAAGTTAGATGCAATGATTCAAGATTTAGAAGAAAGTGGTAAAATTAAATCGAAAAGTGATATGATTGGTGTATCTTTAATTGGTGCTAATGAAAATTACGACAAAATTGATAAAGTGAATATATTAAAAGGTAGATACTTATCAGAGAGTGATGTAAAAGCAAAAAGATCTATTGCACTTATTGATAAGGAAACGGCTATGGATGTTTTTGGAAGAACCAATGTTTTAGGAGAAAATATCATGGTAGATATGGGATATACAAAAGCATCCTTTGTAATTGCTGGTTTATATGAAAAGCCAAAGAGTACCCTTCAAAACTTAGGAGGTGGGGAACAAACCCCTAATATTTTTGTTCCTGTTACAACACTAGAAAAGATAATGGGAATGGGAGATCATTTGTGGGGTATACAGGTGTCTATGAAAAAAGGGGTAAATGTACAATCAACTATTGATCAGATGGTTAAGCTACTAGAAAGAAGACACGGAAATGCTGGAGAAAATAAGTATAGAAGCTATACGGCAGAGGGAGAAATGCAATCTCTTAATAAGGTTACAGAAGTTGTAACAGCGGTAATTAGTGCTATTGCTGCAATATCTTTACTTGTTGGTGGGATCGGTGTTATGAATATTATGCTTGTTTCTGTTACGGAAAGAACAAGAGAGATTGGTATAAGAAAAGCTATAGGAGCTAAAAGAAAAGATATATTATTACAATTTCTTGTTGAATCTGTTATCGTATCAGGAATAGGAGGAATTATTGGTACTATTATAGGGATAGGAGTTTCATTCATCATTGCAAGCTTTATTAAAATTCCTCCTAGTGTATCTATTAGTACTATTGCTATTGCATGGGTTTTCTCAGCAGGCGTTGGAATTTTCTTTGGAATTTATCCTGCAAACAAGGCTTCAAAATTAGATCCTATTGAAGCATTAAGGTATGAATAATCGTCAAAGGGGGAGAATAGAATGGATTTAGAAAATAAAGTAGATATGAATGAAAATGAAGAAATAAGTATAGAATTATCTTGGTGGGAGCGAGTAAAATATCTCTTTATACAACCTTCAAAAACCATGGAATATTTAGCAGAAAAGCCTAAAGTGTTATTTCCTATATTGATGATTTTATTTGGATTTTCAATTTTTGCATTGATCAAGAAGGATTTGATTATAGAATTTACAAAGAATGCAATGATGAGGGAACTTGTACAAAAGGGCATGTCTATTGAAGATATACCTGAACAAGTTATTAAATTTTCAACTTGGGGAGCTGTTGTAGGTGCTATGATAGGCCCATTTATTGGCTGGTTTATAAAAAGTGTAGTGGTTCATGTTATTGCTAAAATAACAAAAGGAGTAGGAACCTTTAAAGCTAGTTTATCAGCGGTGGGCTATGCCTATTTGATTATGTTATTCGGAGAAGGGATTCGAACCATTATATCCTTGATCACTCAAAATGCTTTTGTCCTTACATCTCCAGCAGTATTCTTAGGAGATGAACAATTTGGAACGCCTCTTTATACATTCACGAGCAGTTTAGATATTTTTTCTATTTGGTATTTAGTTGTAGGGAGTATTGGGATTGCTTATGTCCATAAAATTAGTAGGAAAAAATCTAGTTTTATTGTATTTGGTTGTTGGGCAGTAGCCATTTTATTTAGTTTAGCATCTGCAATGATGAAATAAAAAGTTATAGAATTGATTTAGTGGAATTGTTGAAAAACTGCTCATTTTGAGCAGTTTTTATATTCATTCTTTAGCTATAATATTTTCATATTTTGAGTAAAAACTAAATAGTATACAAGGAGGAGGAATGAAGATGAAAAGAATTTTTAGTGGAATCATTGCTTTTATCATTATATTATCGTTACCTATAGCTGTTTTTGCAGAAAATAAGAATGAAAATGTTGTTATTAAAGAAGATGAAGTTGTAAAGGGAGATTTTTTTACAGCAGGAGATACAATAAAAAATGTGGGAACTGTAAAAGGAGACGTTTTTGCAGCTGCTACAAAATTTGAAAATATAGGACGTGTCTTGGGAGATATTATAGTAGGATCAGGAGAAAGTCAGATTGGTGGAAGTATAGATGGAAACCTTAGGATCGGTACTGTGAACTTAAGCATTATAGGAGAAATAGGAAAGAATGTTACTGCTCTTTCTCAAGTAGTAATATTAGAAAATTCTGGAGCAGTCGATGGAAATATCAATGCATTTTCGGAAAAAATAGATATTAATGGAATTATTGGAGGCGATTTTAGAGGGATTGCGGATGATATCACCATTAATGGGGATATTAAGGGTGATGTAAATATTGATACAGAAAAACTTACTCTTGGACCTAATGCAAAAATTGATGGAAATTTAACCTATGAATCTCCGGAAGAAATAGACATTCCAGAAGGTATTGTAAGTGGCGAGATTTCATATAAATTTAAAGACAATAACATAGATACAAAAAAAGTAGAAAAAGGAATTGGGGCATTAAATGTTGTTGGTAAATCTATTAAAATTATATCGTATTTAATCGTAAGTTTTATATTAACGCTTATTTTTAGCAGCTTTATGAAAAAAACTTCTGCCACAATCAGTAAAAAGCCTTGGTATGCATTAGGCATTGGGATTGTAGTCCTCGTTGCTGTACCTATTGTATCTCTATTAATGATGATTACTGTAATAGGAATTCCTTTAGGGCTGATTTCTTTTGTGATATATGGTGTACTTATTTATTTGTCAAAGATTCCTGCTGCTCTTTGGATTGGAGAAAAAATCTTAAAAAATGAGGAAAAACCTTATTTACCTATGGTTTTGGGAATTTTACTCCTTCTTTTAGTAGGCTTTATTCCTTATTTAGGTAAGTTTGTATCCTTTGTAGCCATTTTCTTTGGGATAGGAAGTTATTTATTAAATATAAAAGAAGCTATTCAAAAACCTAAGACTATTGAGCCATTAGATGAATAAAATCCAGAGGAGAAATCCTCTGGATTAATTATTTGTAAAAGCATAATAAAAATCTCTTTTAGGAGGAATAATATTAAAGAGGATTATGAAAATGGCCAATTAAAATAGGAGGGATACTATGGCAAGTAGAGAGCAATTGCAAGCAGTAGCATCTAATTGTAGCCAGTTTCGAAATACAAACGAAGGTGCGTTCACTTCTTCTACAGGGGGAAATCGTACCTGTGAAAATTGTAAACATTTTACCAAACAAGGAAAATGTGATATCAATCTAGTAGATGAAATCCTTATAAGAATTACAGATGAAGGTTAAACTAAATCTTATATTTTACGACAAAAAGATTGACATGATTACAAATTATAGTATAATGTGGATAGGTGATGGAGCTCACCTCGAATATTGCTAATTGCAATTAATGGCTCCTACTTAGATCTTTCATCTAAGTAGGAGCTTTTTGATTTTATAAAAAAGAAAGGGTGACAAACATGGGTTTTAGTTTAGCAATTATTATTCTTTTAGGGATTGCATTGAAAAAAATATTTGATTGGGTAAAGCTACCGGGATTTTTAGGAATGCTTCTCCTAGGAATCATTATTGGACCCTATGGGCTCAATATTATTAGTGCTGATATTTTAGACATTTCAGGAGATTTACGAAAAATTGCATTGATTATCATATTAATCAGAGCAGGTCTTGGCATTAAAAGAGATACTTTGAAGAAGGTAGGCGTTCCAGCTGTAAAAATGAGTTGTATTCCAGGACTTTTTGAAGGGTTTACCATTATGTTGTTGGGAAGCTTTTTGTTTGGAATATCTAGAATAGAGGCAGGAATGTTAGGATTTATTATAGCTGCTGTATCTCCTGCAGTTGTAGTGCCTCTTATGCTTTCATTTATTGATAAAAATTATGGTGAAAATAAAGGAATTCCAACATTGATCCTTGCTGGTGCTTCTATTGATGATGTTTTTGCAATTACAATATTTTCAACATTTTTAGGGTTATATACAGGGAAAAGTGTAAATATTTCTATGCAGATTGCAGGAATTCCCATATCTATTCTTTTAGGAATTTTGATGGGTTTAATAGTAGGTGTTTTGATGGTAGCTCTTTTTAGAAAATATCATATAAGGGATACAAAAAAGGCCCTTATATTATTAGCAGCAGCTATTATACTTACTACTATTGAAGATTATTTAAAAGGAATCATTCCTATTGCTAGTTTATTAGGCGTTATGATGGCCGGATTTTATATTCGTGAAAAGTCTACTAAAATTTCAGATGCATTATCTCAAAAGTTCAATAAAATATGGGTTTTTGCAGAACTTATGTTGTTTGCTTTAGTAGGGGCACAAGTAAATATCGATGTTGCTTTTCATTCAGGACTGTTAGGACTTATAGTGATTGTTATAGGCTTAATTGCAAGAAGCATTGGTGTGATTATATCTACCCTAGGCACAGATTTAGACTGGAAAGAAAGAGTTTTTTGCATGATTGCTTATGTACCTAAAGCTACTGTACAAGCAGCTATCGGGGCTGTGCCACTAGAGGCAGGGGTTCCCTCTGGCGAACTAATACTAGCCATTGCAGTTCTTGCTATCATTGTTACGGCTCCATTAGGAGCCATAGGGATAAAAGTTTCTGGAGAAAAATGGCTGTCTCCTAGTTAAAGAAAAAAGTTCAACAACCTAAATATTTAGATTGTTGAACTTTTTTTATGGTGCTAAATCCTTTGGATCTACTTTAGAGATAAAGGGCTTAATTGCAGATTTTTCTGCTAAGAGCAAATTAATTAAATCTGTTTCATCTATTTCAGAGATCATACCATCAGGCATAATATTTTCTTGGCTTAACCGTTCTAAAAAGCTTTCATCATTAAATGAATGATCTAAATCCTTATTTTCCTCTCTTTTTTTATGTTTCTTGTGTTTATTTTTACTCAAAATTTTCAACTCCTTTTCATGGTTCTTTATTTATTAGTATTTCACAAATAGAAAGAACTATGCTGAACAATGGATGAACTATATGCATATAAAGAATTAGGGAAAAGAATGAATAAAAATTGAAAAAAGGAGGGAATTTGAATGGGAATAGAGGAAGTTGGGAAAGCTTTGACCTTGTTTAATATGGAATTTCTTTCGTCTGTCACAGCAATGGTATTAGCAGTAAACTTGATTACTCAGGTGATAAAAGAAGTATTTTTGAATGAAAATGTTAATCAAAGAATTCCAAAGGTAATTACACTATTATCATCCACCCTTGTAGTTTCTGTACATCATTATAGACTTTGGACTGCAAGTTCAATTGTTTTTCACAATTCTATTATAGAACTAGTATTTTTAATTTTTGTAAATAGTATATTTATTGCTGCATTATCTATGGGAAATTATAAAATATTAAACTTGACAAAAGACAAAGAGGTTAAAAAAATGAAGGAGCAGATGGTTATGAATAAAGCGAAAATTCAAAGCCTTGATGAGGAAAAAAAAGATGATGAGGAAGAGTTAGGAGAATTATTCTAAGATATAAGTAAATTTTGCTATTTGGTATGGGTTTGGATATAATATAGAGGATGAACAAAAGATAAGGAAGGTGTATAGTGTGAGTAATAAATTATCCCCTAAAAATGGTGAATATTTTTTAACCCTTGCTATAGAGAGTAGTTGTGATGAAACATCTGCTGCAGTTTTGAAAAATGGCAGAGCGGTTTTATCTAATATTATTTCTTCTCAAATAGATGTGCATAAAAAGTTTGGAGGAGTTGTTCCTGAAGTTGCATCTAGAAAGCATGTTGAAAATATAGATATTGTTATAGAGGAGGCCCTAAAGAAGGCGGGTGTCACCTTAAAAGATATGGATTATATTGGTGTTACTTATGGGCCAGGGCTTGTAGGAGCTCTTTTAGTTGGATTATCTACAGCAAAAGCTATGGCATATGCTTTAGATATTCCATTAGTTGGTGTTAATCACATTGAAGGACATATTTGTGCAAATTATATAGAAGATAAAAATCTTACTCCTCCCTTTCTATGTTTGATCGTATCTGGTGGACATACCCATCTTGTACATGTAAAGGATTATGGAGAGTATGATATTTTAGGAAGAACACGAGATGATGCAGTAGGAGAAGCCTTTGATAAGGTTGCAAGAGCTATGGGCCTTGCATATCCTGGGGGTCCTGTTATTGATCAATTAGCAAAGATAGGAGATGAAAATTCTATCAAATTCCCTAGAAGTTACTTAGAACCAGATAGCTTTGATTTTAGTTTTAGTGGATTAAAATCAGCAGTGCTAAATTATCTCAATTCCCAAAAACAAAAGGGTTTAGAAATAAAAGTAGAAGATGTGGCAGCTTCTTTTCAAGCAGCTGTTATAGAGGTATTGGTGCATAAAGCTATAAAGGCTGCAAAGCTTAAAAAGCTAGATACAATTGTTTTAGCAGGAGGGGTAGCTGCTAATAGTGGACTTAGGGAGGCCCTTGAAAAAGAAACTAAAAAAGAAGGCTTTATTTTAAAATATCCATCTAAAACCTTATGTACAGATAATGCAGCTATGATCGGTTGTGCAGCATATTATAATTATATCAATGGATTTACTTCAGATTTGTATTTAAATGGGATTCCGAATTTGAAGTTGGGAGAAAGAAGATAAAAAATAGATGAATGCTTGATATAAATAATGAATAAAAATAAAGAAGAGAACCTAAAAAAAGGATGCTCTTCTTTATTTTTATTTATTTAATTTTAAAGAAATTGTTTTTAATGGAATTATTCAGAACATTTTGTGGATAATGATGTGGATAATGTGGAAAACTTCTTAAAAGTTCTTTAAAGAGTGGGCGTTTTTACAAAAATGTGGATAACTCAGTGAAATGTGTTGAAAAGTTGTGAATATAAATGGGTATATGTATACTCTATAATCTATGTTATCAACATCTGAAATATGCGTAAAAAATACATAAAAAAAGCAGTTTGGATAATCCAAACTACTTTTTCTCTTGTACATAATTAACGATATCGCCAATGTTTTTGAAACCTTCTGCATCTTCATCAGGAACTTCAACATCAAACTCATCTTCGATAGCCATAATGATTTCAACAGCATCTAATGAATCTGCTTCTAAATCTCCCATTAATGAAGATTCCATTTTAATTTCTACATCCTCATCTAATCCTAGTTGATCAATAATAATCTCTTTTATTTTTTCAAATACCATAATATGGAGACCTCCCTAATTGAAATATTTCTTTTAACCATTAGAATGGTTTTTTAACGTGATTATTTTACCACATATGAATAGAAAATACTATAACAAATACACTTTTCAATACTTTTTTTGTCTTTTTTTTAGTTTATCATAAAAAAAGCAAAAGAATAAGTATTTTTGACATTACTGCAAATATTCTTCCCATTTTTCGTAAAGATTATCCAGTTCTATTTTTAAACTAGTAGTTTTTTCATGAATTTCTTTACTTTTCTTAGGATCTGAATAAATTTCTTCTTTACACATTTCTTGTTCAAGATTTTTTATGTTTTCTTCAATAGAAAGAATAGTTTCTTCTAAATTTTGTTGTTCTTTTTTGATCCTACGTTCCTCTTTTTGTATTTCCTTTTCTCTTTTTCTTTCATCTTTTAATTGGGTTTTTGTCTTTTTAATTTCTGTTGTAGGGATGGTGCATTCTTCTAACTGTTTCTTTTTTTCTTGATAATATTTATAGTTTCCTAGATATTCAGTAGCTCCGTTCTTTGAAAGATCTAATATTTTTGTTGTAACCTTATTTAAAAAATAGCGGTCATGAGAAATGACTAACAAAGTACCATCATAATTGGTTAGAGCTTCTTCTAAAGCTTCTTTTGAAGCAATATCTAAGTGGTTTGTTGGTTCATCTATGAGTAAAAAATTTGCTTTTGAAAGCATAAGCTTAAGTAGTGCTACACGGCTTTTTTCTCCGCCGCTTAGGGTAGAGATTGTTTTAAATACATCTTCACCACTAAATAAGAAAGAGCCAAGGAGCGTTCGGACTTCTGTTTGGGTAAAATGAATTTTTTCTTCCCATATTTCATCAATGATTGTATTAGCAGTATTCAAATCAGATTGTTCTTGATCATAATAACCGATATGAACATTGTGTCCTAAATGGATAGTTCCTGAATCATAAGGAATTTTTTTCAGTAAAATTTTTAATAAAGTAGATTTACCAATACCATTAGGACCAATAAGACCTACACGCTCACCTCTATAAATATTAAATCCTACATTTTCGAATAACTTAGTGTCTCCAAAGCTTTTTGATAAATCTTCAATGGTTAAAATATCTTCTCCACTTTTTAGCTGTGTTTCGAACCTAATTTTAGTTCTTTCATTAAAGAGCATAGGTTTTTCAAGAAGAGATACATGCTCTAATCTTTTTTCTCTACTTTTTGCTCTTTTTGCTAGTTTTTCAGTGCCATGCTGTTTAAATTTTCGAATGAGTTCTTCTTGCTTTTGTATTTCCTTTTGCTGCTGTAGATATTCTTTTAACTGCTGCTCATATAGTACTTTTTTCTTTTCTACATAAGTAGAATAGTTCCCATTATATTGGATAAGTTTTTTATTTTCGATTTCGTAAATTTTATCTACAACTTGGTCTAAAAAGTATCGGTCATGGGATATAAGAAGGATTGTCCCATGATAGGATTTTAAGAAGGATTCCAGCCATTCTACAGCATCCATATCCAAATGATTTGTAGGCTCATCCAGTAGCAAAATATCAGGTTTCCTAAGGAGAAGCTTTGCTAAACTTACTCGTGTTTTTTGGCCACCGCTAAGTTGTACAATAGGTTGATCAAATTCTTCTTCTGAAAAGCCTAATCCTTTTAAGACTCCTCGGAGTTCACTTCTATAGCCATAACCATTTTTATTTTGAAATTCTTCAGTGGTATGGGCATAAGTTTCCATTAGTTTATCAAAGTCTTTTGATGGGTTCATACTTTGCTTTGATATTTCTTTTTCTAATGATCTTAATGTTTCTTCCATTTTAATTAAATCATCAAATACTTGAAGGACTTCATTAAAAACTGTATTAGAAGAGGATAAAACAGCACTTTGTTCTAAATATCCAATAGTAATATTCTTAGATAAATAAAGTTCTCCCCTGTCAAAGGGATGTTCTCCTGTTATGATTTTAAATAAGGTAGATTTTCCAGCACCATTTGCACCTACCAGACCTATTTTTTCTCCAGCATTTATGCTAAAAGATATATTTTCTAATATGGGATCAACTACAAAAGATTTATAGATACGATTACACGATAAAATGATCATTATGATCCTCCTTGCTAAGTATATTTATATTATATTGTATCAAAAAAAGGGGAAAGATAAAATGAAAAGGGTGCTTAAAAACCTTTTTAATAGGGTATAAATAGTACGGATGTTCTCTTGTGTAGATTGACATATGGATAGTGCAGTGATATAATTTGTTAAAAAAAAACAATTAATAAAATAGAGGAAGATTGAAATGCAAAGAGAAAATGTGAAAATATCAATGGCTGTAATTAGAAGATTACCTAAATACAGAAGATATCTAGAAGAATTATTAGATAAAGGAATTAATAGAATTTCTTCTAGAGAATTAAGTAAAATTATTGGCTTTACTGCGTCTCAAATAAGACAAGATTTAAACAATTTTGGAGGCTTTGGACAGCAGGGATATGGCTATAATGTGGCAGGCCTTTATGAGGAAATAGGTAAAATATTAGGATTAGATAATACGTATAATACCATTATTGTAGGCGCAGGAAATTTGGGTCAGGCAATAGCAAATTATACGAATTTTGAAAAATCTGGATTTGTCCCTAAGGCCATGTTTGATGTTAATCCTAGATTAATTGGTTTAAAAATAAGAGATATTGAAATTATGGATGCAGATAATATACAAGCGTATATAAAAGAAAATAATATACATATTGGAATTATCTGTACAAACAAAGAGCATGCACAAGGGGTAGCTGATCTATTAATCAAAAGTAATATAAAGGGAATCTGGAATTTTGCACCTACAGATTTAGATGTTCCAGAACATATCATGCTAGAAAATGTACATCTAAGTGAAAGTTTATATACATTATCTTTCTTATTAAAACACAATGATGATGATGAAAACATGTAAAATAAAAAAACATTATGTCAAATATGTACGAAAAACCGCACAAAGAAACGTGAAGTGTGTATAAAATCGTACAATTTGATATGAAATTAACAATTTCAGTGAAGAAAGCCAGTAAAATTGAAGAAGTAGGTGTACGAAATATCGTACATCTGCTTCTTTTGTTTTGTTATAACTTTACCAAAATATAGGACAGTTATAAGGTTAATAACAAAATATTGAAAAAAATTCAAAAGATTATCTATGTAAAAAATATTTTGAAAATAAGACTATTTGCGATGAAATATAGTAAAATACAAGTGTTTAGCAGTTTATGCAGTGAAAAGCATATTAGATTGCAAGAAAATAAATCAAAAAAAAAAATATATAAATCATATTGTAATTTTGGCATGGTTTGTGCTAATATAATAGAGGTGCTGTGAAAAAAATATCAATTTTTTAAATATAAAGAGGAGGGAATTAATGTGCAATTCAAATTGACCAAAGAACAAGAAATGGTTAGAAAGATGGTTAGAAGTTTCGCTGAAACAGAAGTACAACCTTTAGCAGCAGAAGTAGATGAGACAGAAAGATTTCCATGGGAAACTGTTGAAAAAATGGCTAGATACAAAATGTTAGGTACTTTTGTTCCAAAGCAATATGGTGGAGCAGGAGCTGACGAAGTTGCATATGCAATTACTGTAGAAGAGCTTTCAAGAGCTTGTGCTACAACAGGTGTTATTTGTTCAGCACACAGTTCATTATGTGCATGGCCAATTATGAAATATGGTACTGAAGAACAAAAACAAAAATATTTAGTACCACTAGCAAAAGGAGAAAAAATTGGTGCATTTGGTTTAACTGAGCCAAACGCAGGAACAGATGCAGCTGGACAACAAACAACTGCAGTACTTGATGGTGATGAGTGGATCCTTAATGGTTCAAAAATCTTCATTACAAATGGTGGAGCTGCTGAGATTTATGTTGTTATGGCAATGACTGATCAATCAAAAGGAACTAGAGGAATCAGTGCATTCATCGTTGAAAAAGAACATGAAGGATTCAGTATTGGTAAAAAAGAAGACAAAATGGGTATCAGAGGTTCTGCTACTACTGAGCTTATCTTTGAAAACTGTAGAATTCCTAAAGAAAATCTA